>JBBJOW010000006.1:0-96304 GCA_037724045.1 Solirubrobacteraceae bacterium | reverse complement strand
ACCGGCAATCTCGGGCCCCGCTCCAAGACCGTCAGAGCCAAGACCCGCTAGCGGGTCGCTGCGCGCGACATCCACCCGCACGGCTCAACCCACGGTGAGGGCACGAGCGCGATGCCGCAGACCCGGGCGTGGCTGCGAAGGCAGCCGCCCGAAGCTGGCGGTCGGCATGGCCCGCCTCGACCGTGCCGAGGCGGGCCACGTCCCAGCACCCTGTTCCATGGGCCCGACTACTACGCAGCAGCCCAAGGGTTCCTGAGCGAGTTCCTGGCCGCCGACTCCGACGACGAGGCTGAGTTCGTGCTGCAGAACCGCTCGCGCGCAGCGCGGGATGCGTCCAAGGCAGAGCGGACGGGGAGCAGGTCGGGTGAGGTGGTACGAATGTGGTGGGTCATTTGGGGCTTTGTGTTACGCCCGGAACGGCGTATCTGGCGCTGTACCTAGCCATTTCTACTACTGCCTGCGACACCACCGGGTGTGAGCGTGCGCGCTGAACTTGGCTCTGCGCTGGGCAATCTGTGGTTGTCCTGACCGCGCTGGAACACGACAAGAGCCACCTCTCGGTGTCTCCATAATGTTGCTCTGTGCAGGGCTTTTGCTAGGTGGGCGATCCAGGACTCGAACCTGGGACCTCTTCCTTATCAGAGAAGCGCTCTAACCGACTGAGCTAATCGCCCGTGAGGGTCGCCGATGATAGCGCGGGCCTCAGGGCGCGAAACGGCGTGCCAGCGCCTCTGCGGCCGCGTGCGAATCGAGCGCCAGGGTGACGGTGTAGCCCGCCCCCCTGGGGGTGACGCGCACCGCGGAGCCGAGGGCGCGGCCGAGCGTGTCGGCCAGGTCGGCGGCGGCGGCGACCTGGTCGGGGTGGACGCCCGGGCCGCGGCTCGCACGGATCATTGGGTCCCGCCCACCCGCCTCCTTCGCCGCCCGGGCCTCCGCTTCGGTGCGGCGGACCGACCAGCCCTGTGCGGCTGCGCGGCGGGCCACACGGCGGCGGGCGTCGTGGTCGCCGGCCATGAGCACCGCGCGGCCGTGGCCCTGGGACAGGGTTCCGTCGGCGAGCAGGTCGAGCACATCGTCGGGAAGATCGAGCAGGCGCACCAGGTTGGAGACCGCGACGCGCGAGCGGCCGACGCGGCGGCCGAGCTCCTCGCGGGTCAGGCCGAGCTCCTCGGTGAGCAGGACGCAAGCGCGCGCCTCCTCCACCGGGTTCAGGTCCTCGCGGGCCATGTTCTCGATCAGCGCGAGCTCGAGCGACGCGGCATCGTCTTCGGGCCGGACGACGGCCGGGACGGTCTCGAACCCTGCGAGCTGCGCGGCGCGCCAGCGACGCTCGCCGGCGATCAGCTCGTAGGTGCCGCCGGCGACCGGCCGGACGAGCACTGGCTGCAGCACACCGCGGTCCTGAAGCGAGGACGCCAGCGCCGCGAGCGCCTCCGCGTCGAAGTGGCGCCGCGGCTGGTGCGGGTTCGGCGAGACCAGCTCGACGGGGATCTGCCGCAGGTCGGCCGAGATCGGGCCCGGATCCTGGCCGGCGGGTGCGGTGGCGGTGAGGATGGCCGCGAGGCCCCTGCCCATGCCGCGCTTCGGCTCAGCCACGCGCGGCCACCTCCTTCGCGAGCTCGAAGTACGCCTCCGACCCCGCGCAGTGCGGGTCGTGGTGGATGACCGGCTGTCCGAAGCTCGGCGCCTCGCCGAGGCGCACGTTGCGCGGGATCACCGTGTCGAAGACCAGCGCGGGGAAGTGCTTGCGCACCTCGGCCTCCACGTCCTGGGCGAGCTTGGTCCGCGGGTCGTGCATCGTGAGCAGCATCCCGGCGATCGTCAGCCGCGGGTTGAGCTCGCGCTGCACCAGGTTCAGGGTGTCCAGCAGCCCGGCGAGGCCCTCCAGCGCGAAGTACTCCGTCTGCACGGGCACGATGACCCGGTCGGCGGCCACCAGCGCGTTGACGGTGAGCGGACCCAGGGACGGCGGGCAGTCCAGGATCACGTAGGCGTAGTCCCTGCGGATCTGACCGAGCGCGTCCCGCAGCCGGTTCTCCGATCCGGGCAGCCTCGGCAGCTCCATCGTCGCGCCCGCGAGGTCCGGCGTGGAGACCAGCAGGTCAAGCCGCGCGACGCGCGACGCGCGGACGGCCCCCGACGCGGTCACATCGCCGCTGAGCACGTCGTACAGCCCAGGTGACACGCGCTCCAGCCCGAGACCGGTCGTCGCGTTCCCCTGTGGGTCGACGTCGACCAGCAGGGTCGCGTAGCCGGCCGCGGCGATGCACGCCGCGACGTTGACGGCGGTGGTCGTCTTGCCGACCCCGCCCTTCTGGTTGGCGATCGCGTAGACGGTCCCCATCTATTGCGAAGCTACCGCGCGCAGCGGACGCTTGAGCGCGATTCCCGCACGGCGCGGAAAGCGCTCCCCGACCGGCGCGACGCGGTCGAAGACCCACAGCGACCGGCGCTCGGACCCGGGATAGGGCGTCACCGGCACGACCTCCGGCGCGGACAGGCCCAGCACCGAGGCCGCGTAGCGACCATCGGCCTCCTCGGCCCGCGACACCTCGCCCTTCCAGAACACCGCGCGGCCGCCCTCGGCGAGCAGCGGCGCGGCGTACTCGCACAGGACCGGCAGCGCCGCCAGCGCACGGGCGACGACGACGTCCACGACGCCGTCCCACTCCTCGGCGCGCGACCACTCGGCGGACGCGTTGGCGATCCCGCAGCGTGACGCGGTGCGCCCGATCCAGTCCGCCTTGCGCCGCGATGCCTCCACGCAGACCACCTGCATCTCGGGCAGGGCGGCCGCCAGCACGAGGCCGGGAAGGCCGGCGCCCGAGCCGAGGTCGGCGAGTGAGCCGGCCGGCCCCACGAAGTCCAGTCCCGCCAGCGAGTCTGCGAGGTGCACCTCGCGCACGCGCGCGGGAGCGTGGACCGAGGTCGGCGCCTCGGGCTCGGCGAGCGCAGCGACGAGCGCGTCGAGGGCGGCGCCGCTCAGCTTGCGTCTAGCGGAGCGACGACGAGGTGGCGGGCAGGCTCCTGGCCCTCGGAGAAGGTCTCCACACCGCCGCGCTCCTTGAGGTGCTCGTGGACCACCTTGCGCTCGATGGCACTCATGGCGTCAAGAGCGACCGGCTGGCCGGTCGACTCGACGCGCGAGGCGGCCTCCTCGGCCTGGCGCTCCAGCACGAGCCGCCGCCGCTCGCGGTAGCCGGCAGCGTCGACGTTCACGCGGGGACCCGCCGCGCGACCTTCCCCGGCAACCTTGTAGGCCAGGTGCTGCACGGCGTCGATGGTCGACCCGTGACGACCGATGAACGCGGCCAGGTCGTCGCCGTCGATGTGCACGTCGATCTCGTCGCCCGCCGTCGCGACCGTCACCTCGGCGTCGAGGTCGAAGGCGTCGAGGATCTCCTCCACGAGCTCGCGGACCTTGTCCTCGGCAGCGCTCATCGTCGTCTCCCTGATCGCTTCTTCTTCTTGCGCGGCGGGGAGGGCGGCGGACCGGTCGGGCGGCCCTTGGGCTTGCCGGCGTTCGCGGCGGCCCCGGCCAGCACCGGCTCCTTCTTCTGCCCGATCCCGAGCTGCTCGAACAGGCTCGGCTCGGGCGGGTCGTCGGGGTTGCGCGGCGGGCGCAGCGGGCCGAGGCGCTTGCGGACGATCGCCTGCTGCACGATCGTCCAGAGGTTCGTCGTGATCCAGTAGAGGAGCAGGCCGGCCGGGAACTGGAAGACGAAGACGATGAAGAAGAACGGGAGGCCGTACATGATGTAGCGCTGCGTCTTGTCGGCGCTCACCGTCGACATCACCGTCGATATCAGCTGCGACCCCACGTAGAGCACGATCAGCGTGATGAGCACGCCGCCGGTCGCCTGCTCGGTCAGGTTCGGGATGAAGAAGAACGCCGCCTCGCCGCCGTCGGGACAGGCCAGCGGGTCCTTGATCGGATTCGGCTCGCCGTTGATCGTCGGGCAGATGTCGAGCCGCAGGTCCTTCTGCAGCATGTAGAAGAGCGCGATGAAGACCGGAAGCTGGGCCAGCAGCGGCAGGCAGGACGCGAGCGGGTTGATCTTGTTCTCGCGGTAGAACTTCATCAGCTCCTGCTGCTGACGGTCCTTGTCGTCCTTGTACTTGGCCTGGAGCTTCTTGAGCTCGGGCTGATGGCGCGCCATCGACTGCATCGACTTGAACTGCTTGAGCGTGAGCGGCAGCAGCAGGACGCGCACGAGGAGGGTCAGGACGACGATCGCCAGGCCCCAGCCCATGCCCATGTTGTCGTGGAAGAAGACGAGGATCGTCTCGAAGAGATCGATCAGCGGCTGCAGGGGGTTGGCGGCGAAGACGGGGCTCATGATGGATGGAAGGGCCGGGGGGCGAACAGCCCCTGGGCCTCAGGAGGGTCGTACCCGCCGTGACTCCACGGGTTGCACCGCAGCACCCGCCACGACGCGAGGACGACTCCCCGCAGTATGCCGTACCGCTCGACGACCCCGACCGCGTACGTCGAGCACGTCGGGTGGTACTTGCAGCGCGCAGGGAGCGCCCGGCTGATGAAGCGGGCGTAGAAGCGGACGGGGGCGAGCAGGAGCGCGGTCACCGGGTCTCGCTTCGCTCGCCGCCGCTTCGGCCCTCGGCCGAGCTCCCGACCTGGTCGACGAGCTCGGCGAGCGCGGCGCGGACGCCGGGCATACCGTCGCGGTCGGCGAGCTCGCGCGCGTCCGGTCGTGCCACGACGACGTAGTCCGAGCCATCCGGAAGCCGCTCGGCCTCAGCCCAGAAGGCCTCGCGCAGGCACCGCTTGACTCTCGAGCGGTCCACGGCGCCGCCGACCTTGCGTGACACGGAGAGGCCGAGGCGCGGACCCTCATCAGCGGCGGCATCGGCCTCGCGCGGGAACGCATGGAGCACGAGGAAGCGGTTGCCCTTCGAGCGGCCCTGGCGATAGACCCGCTCGAACTCTGCGCTGCGCGACAGGCGCCGGCGCTTCGGCATCCGTCGCTCAGACAGTGAGCCGCTTACGGCCCTTGTCGCGACGGCGCTTGAGGACGTCACGCCCGGCACGGGTGCTCATGCGCTTGCGGAACCCGTGCGTACGGGCGCGCTTGCGCTTCTTGGGCTGGTAAGTCCGCTTCATAGAGCGGTCCAGGATAGCCGACCGGGACGGCCCCGAAGGAATGTGCCGCGCTTTGCGGGGACCCCTCGGGTGCGGCTCTGCGGCCGCGTTATCTTCGCGCCCCCGCTGTGACCCAACCCACCCTCGACGAGCACTGGAACGCCATCCGCGACGAGCTGCGGGGGGCGGTGGCCGAACCGGTCTGGCACCTCTGGCTCGACGGTCTCCATGCCCGCGAGGTCGTGGACCACACCCTGGTCATCGAAGCGCCGGACAAGGTCCGCGCGTACGTGGGCGACCGGTTCGGCCGCCTCCTGCAGGCGTGCGCGGCGGCGGTGCTCGGGCCCGACGCAGAGGTCGAGCTCGTAGCCCCCGGGACGGCGACGGCGCTCCAGACGGCCGAACCGCGCGACGGGTCGCCCGAGCTCAACCCGCGCCTGACCTTCGATCAGTTCGTCATCGGCGACGGCAACCGCCTCGCGCACGCGGCTGCGCTGGCCGTCGCCGAGCTCCCCGGCCTCGCCTACAACCCGCTGTTCATCTGCGGCAAGCCGGGACTGGGCAAGACGCACCTGCTGCATTCGATCGGCAACTACGCCAAGGCCTGCGGCGAGGGCATCACCGTCCGCTACACGACCGCGGAGGCCTTTACGAGCGCCTTCGTCGGCCTCAGCCGGACCGGCGGTGACATGACCTCGTTCAAGGCCGCCCACCGCGGCGCCGACGTGCTGCTCGTCGACGACGTCCAGTTCCTGCAGGCCAAGGCCCGCACCCTCGAGGAGTTCTTTCACACCTTCAACGCCGTGCATGCCGCAGGCGCGCAGGTGGTGCTGACGTCCGACCGGCCGCCGCGGGACCTCGACGGGCTGGAGGACCGGCTGCGGGCGCGCTTCGAGGCGGGTCTGGTCACCGAGCTCGAGGCGCCCGACCTCTCGACGCGTCTCGCCGTCCTGCGCAAGCGCGTCGCCCAGGACGACCTCGGGGAGATCGACGGCGGGGCCCTCGAGACGATCGCCTCGCGGGTGACCGAGAGCGTCCGCGTGCTGGAGGGTGCGCTGATCCGCGTGGTGGCGTTCGCCTCGCTGACCGGCAAGACCGTCGACGCCGAGCTCGTCACCGACGTCCTCGGGTCCCTCTACCCCGACCTCGAGCCGCCGGCCAGGCGAACCGTCGAGCAGATCCAGGAGCGAACGGCGGCCGCCTTCGGGCTGACCGTCGCCGACCTCTGCTCGCCGTCGCGCTCCGCCCGCGTCGCCTGGGCCCGGCAGGTCGCGATGTACTTGTCGCGCGAGCTGACCGACGCGACCCTGCCGGCGATCGGCAAGGCCTTCGACCGCACCCACACCACCGTCATGCACGCCTGCAAGCGCACCGCGACACGCATCGCGCAGGACCCGGCGGCCCACGAGGCGGTCCGCTACCTCACCCTCGAGCTCGGAGGCTGAATTGGATATCCACGGAGTGGACCTATCCCGTTGTGAGACAGCGTGTTGTGTGCGCAGCCACAACCGCTGCTCAGTTCGTGTCCGGCGCCCATGGCAGTCTTCGCGGGCTCCGTGCACACGCGCCGCACATCCCCGTTTCCCGCACGCAGCGGGGAGTTCGCGTAGTTATGAACCTATCCACACACCCTACTTCTCCTAGGTTCTCAGTAATGGGAGGAATCTTCTGATGAAGCTGTCGACTGCGCGTGACGCGCTGTTCACCCAGCTGCAGACCGTCACACGCGCCGCCTCCACGCGGTCGGCCATCCAGGCGCTCTCGGGCGTCCAGCTGATCGCCGGCCCGGACGGCATCGAGCTGCGCGCCACCGACATGGAGATCGGCCTGCGCGTCCCCGTCGCGGGCGAGGTCGTCCGCGAGGGCGCCGTCGTGCTGCCCGCCCGCCTGCTCGTCGACGTCGTCCGGGCGTTGCCGGGGAGCGACGTGTCGCTCGAGCTGCGCACCGCCGAGCAGGACGTGGAGCTCAAGGGCGGCAACGCCACCTTCCACATCCGCACCCTGCGCCTGGAGGACTTCCCGCCCTTCCCGGAGGCCGAGGAAGGCTCGCGCGTCCAGGTCCCGGCGGCGGCGTTCGTGGCGACGATCGCCAAGGTCCAGCGCTCGGCGTCGCGGGACGAGACACGCCCGGTGCTGACCGGGATCTACGTGTCCGCGGACGGCGACGAGCTGCGCATGGTGGCCACGGACTCCTACCGACTCGCGGTCAAGGAGACCAGGCTCGAGGCCGCGCTGGAGGGGACGGTCGAGGCCAACGTGCCGGCCCGCGCCCTCGCGGAGCTGACGCGGATCGTCGGCGCCGTGGAGGCGGAGGCGATGGCCGTGTCGGTGCGCACCAACCAGGTCGTCTTCGAGGTTGGCGGGACAGTCCTGTCGTCCCGGCTGATCGACGGCCAGTTCCCCAACTACCGCCAGCTGCTGCCCGAGGCCTACGAGCACGAGCTCCGCCTGGCCGCCGGCGAGGTGGGCGATGTCGTGCGCCGCATCTCGCTGCTCGCGCAGAAGAACGCGCCACTGCGACTGGCGTTCGCCGAGGGCGAGCTGACCGTCTCGGCACGCACGCCCGACATCGGCGAGGCGTCGGAGACCGTGCCGGTGCCCTTCAGCGGCGAGGCGATGGAGATCGGCTTCAACCCGGACTTCCTGCGCGACGGCCTCGAGTCCATGGAGGGCGCCGATGTGCTGCTCAAGCTCATCTCGCCGCTGCGGCCCGGGCTGTTGTCGTCGGCCGACGACAGCGGCTTCCAGTACCTCCTGATGCCCATTCGCCTCAACGTGTGACTGACGGTCCCCCGGATGGGGCCGTTCGGATTCCTTGTGGCCTGGATGGCCGCAAGGGGTGATCATTCGTCGGGTGTCGGTCCGGAACTTCCGCTCCTACGAGCGGGCGGACGTGCGCTTCGGGCCTCACATCACCGTCGTCGCCGGCCGCAACGGCGCCGGCAAGTCCAATCTGCTGGAGGCGCTGTACTTCGCGTGCACCGGGCGCTCGTGCCGCACCTCCAACGAGCGCGAGTGCGTGCGCTTCGGCGCCGGCGTGCTGCGCCTGGAGCTCGACATCGAGGGGTCACCCCCTGCGGGCGTCCGGCCCGCAGAATCCCAACGGCCCCGTCCAGGGGCCCGTCATCAGCTCACGGTCGGGTTCCAGCCCGGCGAGGCCAAGCGCTTCACGGTCGACGGCGCGCCGGTGGAGAAGCTCGCGGACTCCACCGCCCGCCCGCTCGTGTCGGTCTTCCTGCCCGACCGGCTCGAGCTGATCGCCGGGACGCCGTCGTCGCGGCGCGCGCACATCGACCAGGTGGTCGCAGCGCTGTGGCCGGCGCGGGCGGGTACGCGCCGCGCGTATGCCGCCGCGCTGGCCCAGCGCAACGCGCTCGTCGGCGCCATCCGGTCGGGCCGCGCCGGCCGCGGGTCGCTGTCGGCGTGGGACGCGGAGCTGGCGCGCCACGGCGTGGCGCTGATGGCCGACCGCGCCGCGACGATCGACCGCATCCGCCCGCGCTACGCCGAGCACGCGGAGGGCCTGGGCCTCGAGGGCGATGCGCAGCTCACCTACCGGCCGCGGTCGCGGGCCGGCAGCCCGGAGGAGCTCGCCGCCGAGCTCCGAGAGCGCATCGAGGGCGACCTGCAACGCGGGTTCACCGGGCACGGCCCGCACCGCGACGATCTCGTCTTCAGCCTCGACGGCCGCGACCTGCGTGCCTACGGGTCGCGCGGGCAGCAACGACTGGCCCTCCTTGCGCTGTTGCTGGCGGAGCGCGAGGAGCTTGCCGAGGTGCGCGGCGAAGCGCCGCTGATGCTGCTCGACGACCCGATGTCCGAGCTCGACGCCGGCCGCCGGGAGCGGCTGGTGGACGTGCTGCGCCGCGGCGGGCAGAGCGTCGTCGCCGCCACCGAGCTGGGTCTCGTGCCCGGCGCGGACGCGGCCGACGTCGAGCGCATCGCGATCGTCGACGGGGCCATCATGCAGGCGGAGCAGACCTTGGCCGTAGGCCAAAGCGGTGGCGAGCGAAGCGAGACCGGAGCTTGAGACGCCGGCGGGCCCCGCGATCCTTGGCCCCCGCCCTGGACCGGGCGGCGGCTGCGGTCATGCCCAAGACCTTGCTGGCGGAGGTCCAGAAAGCGTGGCCCGCCGCCGCGGGACCGCGCCTCGCCGCGGTCGCGACGCCCGTCTCCGAGCGCGACGGCGTGGTCCGCGTGCGGTGCGGGTCGGCGGTCTGGGCGCAGCAGCTCGACCTGCTCGGGCCGACCGTCGTCGAGGCGCTCAACCGCGAGTTGGGACGGACCGCCGTCAGCGGCTTGCGAGCGGACGCTCGACCGGGCTGATTTTATGCATATTTGCAGCACTTTTGTTACAGTCGCGCACGGGTTCTGACCGGGGTCACCTGCTAGAATGCGTCGCATAAGTCTTCGCCCCGGTCACGGTCGCTCGTTCGCACGCGACGTCGCTGGGGCGTCGTGTGTGAAAAGAGGAATTCGTGGCTGACCAGGCCAATGACGACGCCCCCGCGAAGGGCAGCTATGACGCACAGGACATCACCGTCCTCGAGGGTCTCGAGGCGGTCCGTAAGCGACCCGGCATGTACATCGGTTCGACGGGTCCGCGCGGGCTGCACCACCTGGTCTGGGAGGTCGTCGACAACTCCGTCGACGAGGCGCTGGCCGGCGAGGCCACGCGGGTGGACATCAACATCCACCCCGACAACTCCGTCACCGTCCGCGACGACGGCCGCGGCATCCCCGTCACCACGATGGAGAAGGAGGGCAAGCCGGCGGTCGAGGTGGTCCTCACCGTCCTGCATGCCGGGGGCAAGTTCGGCGAGGGTGGGGGCTACAAGGTGTCTGGCGGCCTGCACGGTGTCGGCGTGTCCGTCGTCAACGCCCTGAGCGAGAAGCTGACCGTCATCGTCCGCCGCGACGGCTTCACCTGGTCGCAGGATTACATGCGAGGCGCGCCGCAGGGACCACTGGTCAAGGGCGAGCCCACGACGGAGACGGGCACAGAGATCACCTGGTTGCCCGACGCCGAGGTGTTCGAGACGCTGGACCTCGAGTGGGCCACCCTCGAGCAGCGGCTGCGTGAGACGGCGTACCTGACCAAGGGCCTGCGCATCGTCATCACCGACGAGCGTGAGGCCGGCAAGCACATCGAGTTCCACTACGAGGGCGGCATCCGCGACTTCGTCGCCTACCTCAACCAGAACAAGGACCCGGTGCAGGAGAAGATCATCTACTTCGAGGCCGAAGGCGCGGACGGCTCCGTCGAGGTCGCGATGCAGTGGAACTCCTCCTACCAGGAGTCCATCTTCTCGTTCGCCAACAACATCAACACCCACGAGGGCGGCTCGCACCTCTCCGGCTTCCGCGGCGCCCTCACGCGCACGCTGAACAAGTACGCGCGCGACAAGGGCGAGCTGCGCGAGAAGGATCCGGCGCTATCGGGTGAGGACGTCCGCGAGGGCCTGACCGCGGTCATCTCGGCCAAGCTCGCCGAGCCGCAGTTCGAGGGGCAGACGAAGACCAAGCTCGGCAACCCCGGCATGCAGGGAGTGGTGGAGTCCATCGTCAACGCCAAGCTCGCCGAGTTCCTCGAGGAGAACCCCAAGGAGGGTGTGCGGATCATCCGCAAGTCGGTCTCCGCAGCGCAGGCACGCGCCGCGGCCCGCAAGGCACGCGACCTCACCCGCCGCAAGTCCGTGCTGGAGAACTCCGCCCTGCCGGGCAAGCTCGCCGACTGCTCGGTCCGCGACCCCGCGCTCTCGGAGTTGTTCATCGTGGAGGGCGACTCCGCGGGTGGCTCGGCCAAGCAGGGCCGCGACCGCAACACGCAGGCGATCCTGCCGCTGCGCGGCAAGATCCTCAACGTCGAGAAGGCGCGCATCGACAAGGTGCTCCAGAACACCGAGGTGCAGGCGCTCATCACCGCCTTGGGCACCGGCGTGCGGGACGAGTTCGACCTCAACCGGGCCCGCTACCACAAGATCGTGATCATGTCAGTGGATGCGCGCGAGCACTGCTTCGTCCGTGATCGCGACGGCATCCGCATGGTCGAGATCGGCCAGTACATCGACGGCCAGCTCAAACGCCATGGCGAGGATGACCCTGTCTTCGCCAAGGTCTCGCACGCGGAGCTCGGCGACGTGCTGTGCTTCTCGACGGACGACCACACGATGGACTTCCGTCCGGTCAAGGGCGTCATTCGCCACCTGATCACCGAGCCGCTGTACGAGATCGCGACGGATTACGGTCGCTCGCTGCGCGTTACCGCCTCACATTCCGTCGTCGCTCACGAGCGAGGTGGCCTGATCGATAAGCGCCCTGTCGACCTGCGGGTGGGCGACGTGATCGCCGCTCCACGCCGGATTCCCCTTCCCGAAGCTTCGACTCCGCCCATCGATCTGCTCGCCCGCCTACGCACGAACCGGTCGACCGCCGGTCGGGTGTGGGCTCGTGGGCCTGCCATCGAGCAGCTGATGAAGGCACGTGTCCGCGCGGAGTACTCCGACCGCCCTGAGTGGAGCGAGCCCCGCGTCGAGCTGCCCGAGGACGTGCGCGCCGAGCTATACGCGCGTCGTCGCGCTAGTGGCCTCTCCAACGTCGAGGTCTGTGCCCGCATCGGCATCCGTCAGCCCGTGACCTTCTACGCCTGGGAGAAGGGCACGTCGCGACCGACGCTCACGCACTTCAACGCCTTCGTGGAGACGATCGGCGGCGAGCCGGCCGCCTTCGCGCCCCGTGTGCAGGTGGGCGGCAGCCGGCTGGACGCCACCTGGGACTCCCAGTACGCGGCCGCGCCGCGCAACCGTGTCCGGCCTTACATCCGCCTTGACGCCCTGACGGACGCCGACGCCGACTGGCTCGCGGATCGCGACGACTTCGAGCTCACCCCGGAGCATTTCGCAGGCGACGGCTTGCCACGTTTCCTCGAGGTCTCGCCCGAGCTCATGCAGCTGGTCGGGTTCTACCTCGCCGACGGCTCGTGCACCGCGCGGTCGGGCATCCGCTTCGCCATGGGCTCGCGCAACGAGCCCAACATCGACATGGTCCAAGGCTGGCTCGAGCGTGTCTTCGGTCACCGCGGGAAGGTCTACACGTCCTCGGATCGAGTGACGGAGCTGCGGTTGGTCAACCGCGTCGCCGCCCTCGTCTGGGAACACGTCTTCGGCTTCGAAGGCAAGACGGCGATCACAAAGGAGATCCCGGCGCTGGTCTTCAATGTGTCTCGCCCGCTGCGTGGATGCTTCCTGCGCGGCTACTTCATGGGTGACGGATGCGCGACCGGTGGACGCGCGATCTTTCACACGTCATCTCGGGCAATCGCCCATGGCCTTCACGCGTTGCTCGGTTCGATCGATGTCGTGCCCACCATGTCGATCAGATCGCCCGACTCCGCGCCTGCGGGAGCGAAGATCATCACCCGCCATGACGCGTATGCGGTGCACGTGAGCACCCCGGAAGACCTGGACCGCCTCTGGCCGGCGTTCGGTGATCACGCGAATGCCGGCCAGTTGGTGGATCGCGCGCGGGTCGGGCGGTCGTCGAAGCGAAGGCTTGTCGAGCTCGACGGGGACCTCATGGGCCTGCGCGTCAGATCGGTCAAGGAGGTCGAGCCCAGCACGGAGTACGTGTACGACTTCTCCGTCGCCGAGCACGAGAACTTCGTGGCGAACAACCTCTGTGCGCACAACACGGACGCGGACGTCGACGGCGCGCACATCCGCACGCTCATCCTCACCCTGCTCTTCCGCGAGATGCAGCCCCTGATCGAGGCGGGCTACGTGTACATCGCCAAGCCGCCGTTGTACAAGCTCACCCAGGGCAAGCGCGAGCGCTACATCGAAAAGGACTCCGAGCTCGAGGAGATCCTCCTGGGCGACAAGCTCGAGAGGTTCGTCGTCTCGTCGGCCACGACGGGCACCACCTTCAAGCTCACCGAGGTGCGCTGGCAGCGCTACAGCCGGCTGCTCAAGCAGTACGAGGGCTGGGGGGCTGCGCTGCGGGCGGACTTCGGCCACGACGTCGTCACCTTCCTCGAGGAATCCGAGGTGCTCGACCGCGGCATCACCGACCTGGACGCGCTGGTCACGCTCGTCGAGGGCGAGGACGCCGAGGGCGAGCCCTACACCACCGATCTGGTGGAGCGCGTCGACGGCCACGCGCGCATCAAGGCCGTGGAGCGAAAGACGTCGCTGGCCCGCACCTACACGGTCCGCGCCGCGCTGCTGGAGTCAAACGAGTACCGCCAGTTCCTGCGCGTGCACGGCGAGCTGGTCGCACTCGCCGGCGAGCCGCCCTTCGACGTGTCCCTCGGCGAGGACGCCGACGAGGCGCTGTCCTTCGAGGAGCTGCGCCAGAAGGTGCTCGAGGTCGCCGGCAAGCGCGTGCGGATGCAGCGCTTCAAGGGACTGGGCGAGATGAACGCCGAGCAGCTGCGCGAGACGACGATGGATCCTGCCACGCGCACGCTCGCGCAGGTGACGATGGACGACGCCGCCACCGCCGACACGCTCTTCACCATGCTCATGGGCGACAAGGTCGAACCGCGCCGGGAGTTCATCGAAGAGAACGCCCGCGCCGCGATCCTGGACGTGTAACCGATGGGCTCTGCAGACGTCATCTCAGGCGGCAACATCGAGCCCCGGGGGCTCGAGGAGGAGATGCGCTCCTCCTACCTCGACTACGCGATGTCGGTCATCGTCGGACGCGCGCTGCCCGACGTCCGCGACGGGCTGAAGCCCGTCCACCGCCGCGTCCTGTACGCGATGAACGAGCTGGGCCTGAACCCCAGCCGGCCCTACTCGAAGTGCGCGAAGATCGTCGGCGAGGTGATGGGCAACTATCACCCCCACGGCGACTCCGCCATCTACGACACGCTGGTCCGTCTCGCGCAGGACTTCTCCATGCGCAACGTCCTGGTGGACGGCCAGGGCAACTTCGGCTCCATCGACGACGATCCGGCAGCCGCCATGAGGTATTGTCTCGTCGGCGACACGCGCGTGTCGACGGCGTCCGGAAGCATCCGGATCGCGGAGCTTGCCGCGGGCATGGCGCCCGAGAGCGACCGTGCCGTCGAGCTGTCCGTACTCGACCGACGAGCCCGCCCAGTCGGCGCCTCGAAGCTCTTCCACTCGGGCGAGCACCCGACGTTGCGGGTCCGCACGTGTGAGGGATACGAGCTCGCCGGTACCGAGAACCACCCCGTGCTCAGCCTCGTGGACGTCCTCGGGGTCCCGATGCTGCTGTGGAAGCGTCTCGACGAGGTGTCAGCCGGCGACCGGGTCGTCCTGAACCGCTCGACGCGACGTATGGAAGCGGAGCTCGCTCCGTCCGAGCGCTCGCTCGCGCACCTGTTGGGCGCCTTCGTCTCCGAGGGATGGGCGTCACAGACGCGCGCCGGCTTCAACAACGTCGACCGCGCCTACTTCGACGAGGTGCTCGCCGCCTACGACGAGCACGTCGGTGGGCGGCGCTACGTCTACGACCGCGTGGTCAAGTCGGGCAGCCGGCTCTACGAGCTCGACGTCCAGGATCTCACGGCGCTGCGGTCGAGTGAGCTGAACTTCCTGGCGGGCGATCGCGCCGCCGGCAAGTATGTGCCGGAGCGGGTCTGGCAAGGATCGCTGCGGTTCAAGCAGGCGTTCCTGCGCGCGCTGTTCGCCGGGGACGGCTCGTCCTCGCTGCTCCCGCGTAAGACCATTCAGGTCTCCTACTCGAGCTACAGCCGGCGACTCGCCCGCGGCGTCCAGCAGCTGCTGCTTGAGTTCGGCGTCGTCAGTCGGCTCTGCGGACCGACCACGCGCGGCGAGTACAAGGTGGTCATCACGAACCGCCGCGACGCGCGGTTGTTCGCCCAGCGCGTCGGTTTCCTTGGCGTCAAGCAGGTCAAGCTCGACCGCGACCTCGCTCAGATCCCCCTGACGAGCCGCGCCCTGAGCTCCGACCACGTGCCCTACGTCGCGGACTTCGTGCGCGAGTCCGACGACGGCGCCTACGCGGAGCGCGACTGGCTGCGCCGCCACAACTTCGACCGCATCGAGCGGTGGGAGCGCGACGGCATCGCGGTCCTGGAGCGCATCGCGTCCGACGTCCGCGACGTCATCGAGCCGCTCATGGTCGGCGATCATTACTACGCCGAGGTGGCGTCTGTCGAGGCCGCCGGCGTCCAGCCCGTGTACTCGCTGCGCGTGGACAGCGACGACCATGCGTTCCTCACCGACGGCTTCGTCAGCCACAACACGGAAGCGCGGCTGGCGCCGCTCGCGCGGGAGATGCTCCGCGACCTCGACGCGGACACCGTCGACTTCGTCCCCAACTACTCCAACGAGACCTCGGAGCCGACGGTCCTGCCGTCGCGCTTCCCGAACCTGCTGGTCAACGGCTCGAGCGGCATCGCGGTCGGTATGGCGACGAACATCCCGCCGCACAACCTGCGCGAGACCATCGCGGCCACCATCGCCTTCATCGACGATCCGGACATCACCGTCGAAGGGCTGATGAAGCACCTGCCCGGGCCGGACTTCCCGACGGGCGGCATCATCCTCGGCTCCGAGGGCATCCGCGACGCCTACGAGACCGGCCGCGGCAAGGTGCGGGTGCGCTGCAAGGCCGGCATCGAGGACATCGGCCAGGGCAAGGAGGCGATCATCGTCACCGAGATGCCCTTCATGGTCAAGAAGGGCGGGGACACGGGCGTCATCCGCAAGATGGTCGAGCTCGTCAACGACAAGAAGGTCTCGGAGATCTCCGACCTGCGCGACGAGTCCGACGGGCGGACCGGCATGCGCCTCGTGATCGAGCTCAAGCGCGGCTCGAACCCCGACGTCGTCCTCAACAAGCTCTACAAGCACACGTCGCTGCAGAACACGTTCGGCGTGAACATGGTCGCGCTGGTCGACAACGTGCCGCGCACGCTGCCGCTGCGCAGCGTGCTGCACAACTACGTCCAGCATCAGCGCGAGATCATCGTCCGCCGCTCCAAGCACGAGCTGCGCACGCTCGAGGCCCAGGTCCATCGCCTCGAGGGCCTGCTCATCGCGCTGGACAACCTCGATGCGGTGATCGAGCTGATCCGCGCGTCCAAGGACCGCGACGCCGCGCGCGAGGGCCTGATGTCGAGCTTCGGCCTGACGCAGATCCAGGCGCAGGCGATCCTCGAGCTGCGCCTGCAGCAGCTGACCGCGCTGGAGGCGGACACGATCCGCCGCGAGCACGCCGACAAGGTGGAGCGCATCGGTGAGCTGCGCGAGCTGCTGGGCAACGAGCAGATGGTGCTCGAGCTCATCAAGGAGGAGCTCGCCGAGATCTCCGAGCGCTACGGCGACGACCGCAGGACCGTCATCGCCCCGTCGGACGCCGAGTTCGACATCGAGGACCTGATCGCCGAGCGCCAGATGGTCATCACCATCACGCAGTCGTCCTACATCAAGGCGCTGCCACTGGACACGTATCGCTCCCAGCGGCGCGGCGGCATGGGCGTGACCGGCATGGGGATGAAGGACGACGACTTCATCGAGCACCTCTTCGTCTCCTCGACCCACGACTTCCTGCTCTTCTTCACCAACCGCGGCAAGGTCTACCGCAAGAAGGTCCACGAGCTGCCGGCGCCCGACTCGCGCCAGGCCAAGGGGCGCTACCTGGGCAACATGCTGCCGCTGCGCGACGGCGAGCGCGTGCAGTCGGTGCTCTCGACGCGGAACTTCACCGAGGGCAAGTTCCTCCTCTTCGCCACCCGTCAGGGCATCGTGAAGAAGACGGAGTTCCTCAACTACAACACGCCGATCAAGGCGGACGGCATCATCGCCATCAACGTCCGCGCCGACGACGAGCTGATCTCGGTCCGTCGCACCTCGGGCGACGACGACGTGCTGATGGTCTCGCGCGCCGGCCAGGCGGTCCGCTTTCACGAGTCAGACGTGCGCTCCATGGGCCGTGACACCACCGGCGTCGCCGGCATGAACGTCTCGGCGGCCGACAACTACGTCCTGGCCATGGACGTCGCCCGCGACGACCAGGAGCTCTTCGTCCTCACGGACTCGGGCTTCGGCAAGCGCACCGGCATCGATCAGTTCCGCAAGACCAAGCGCGGGGCCATGGGTGTTCGCGCGATCAAGGCAGCCCAGAAGAAGGGCGACCTCGCCGGCGCGCTGGTGGTTCGCGAACATGAGGAGCTGGTGTTCATCTCCGAGGGCGGCATGGTCGTCCGGCAGTCCGTGCGCGGTATCAGCCGCCAGGGCCGCGACGCCACCGGCGTGCGCGTCGTCAACATCAAGGACGACGACCGCGTCAGCGCCGTCGCGCTGATCATGGAGGGCAGCGCGCCGGCCACCAACGGCGGCGACGACGAGCAGGAGACGCTCGATCTGCCCGGCGACGAGCCGGCGATCGACGGGGAGCCGACGCCGGAGGACGAGCCGGAGCCCGGCGATGGGGGAGCGTCGCCGTAGGCGACCGCGAGGGGGCGGAGCCCCTATGGCGCCGTAGGACTCGCTTATCCGTCTGGTCGTGATGTATTCTCATCGGACCAGAGAAAGGAGGTGGTCCAAAGTTGAGTGACAGTTCTTGTGGGACCCTGGAGGTGTCCGGCCGCTAGCCGGAGTGAAGCCTGACCACAGGCTTCATCCGCTGGTAGGGCCAGCGGAATCCCAACCGAGACACCCGCTTCGTCGGTGCCGGGACTCGTCCCACCGGCGGCGCCTCGAGCGCAAGACCGGCGTGGTGTTTCCAGCGAAAATTGCGAAGGGCGGTCCTCGTCGAGGGGCCGCCCTTCGTCGTTAAGGAATGGCTGCGAGCGTCGCGAACGCCGCTGCGGGGACGGGCTTGGAGAAGAGGAACCCCTGCGCCACGCGGCACGGCGTCTCCCGCAGTGCCGCGAGCTGCTCGGGCCGTTCGATGCCCTCGGCGACCGACACCACGCCGAGCCCGTCGAGCAGGTGCATCACGCCGTTGGTGACGTCTGAGGTCTGTTCGTCGTGATCCAGTGTGTCGATGAAGCTCTTGTCGACCTTGACGATGTCCAGCGGTAGGCGGCGCAGCTGCGCGAGCGCCGAGTACCCAGTGCCGAAGTCGTCAATGGCGATGCGCACGCCGCGCCGGCTCAAGGCGGTGAGGACGGTCGCCGCGAGATCGGGGTCGTGCATGACCGTGGTCTCGGTCAGCTCGAGACACAGCAGGTGGGGCTCGAGCGCCGCTGCGTCGAGCGCGGCAGCCACGTCGTCGATCAGCGCGAGGTTGTGCAGCTGGGCTGCGGAGACGTTGACGCCGACCACGATCGGGTCACGCTCGACCGTGCGGTCGCGCCACGCGGCCGCCTGCAGGCAGGCCTACTCGAGCACCCAGCGTCCCAGGGGGACGATCAGCCCGTTCTCCTCGGCGAGCCCGATGAACGTCCCGGGGGCGAGCAGGCCCTGCTCGGGATGCTGCCAGCGGACGAGCGCTTCGGCCCCGCTGATCGTGCCGTCGGCGAGTTGCACAAGGGGCTGGTAGTGCAACCGCAGCTCCTCGCGACGCAGCGCGCCCAGGAGGTCGCTCTTCAGCTCCCGGCGAGTCACCACCGAGCCGCGAGCGCGGGTTTCGAAGACGGCGTAGGCCCCCTTGCCGCCACGCTTGGCCGTGTACATCGCCTGATCTGCGTGCTGCAGGAGGTCGTCGGCGGGCTGATGACGGTCCCCGACCGCGACGCCGACGCTCACGCTGACCTGGATCCGCCGGCCGGTGAGGGCGACGGGATCGGCGAACGCCGAGACCACGCGGTCGGCGAGCGGCGCGACGTGGTCGGGGCTCGACATGCCCTCGAGCAGGACCGCGAACTCATCGCCGCCGAGACGCGCGATCAGGTCCCCCGGCCGCACCGCGCAGCGCAGGCGCGCAGCCACGGCCGCCAGGAGCTCATCACCGACCGCGTGCCCGTGGGTGTCGTTGACCACCTTGAAGTCGTCGACGTCGGCGTACAGCACGCCGATCGGCCCGTTCTCCAGCATCCGCGTGAGCGCCGTGGCGAACTGCCGCCGGTTGGCCAGGCCGGTGAGTGCGTCGTGGAGGGCCTGGTGGGCGTGTGCGCGCGCGACCTCGGCCAGCAGCCGCGCGACGGTGACCGTTCCCAGCGAGCCGTCGGCGAACACGACGACGAGATCCTCATGGCGATCGGCGTCGGACCGCCCGAGCGCGGCCGTGCTGGCCTCGACGAGGTCCCACTCGGCCGGGACGACCATCCGCGAGAGCTCGACGAGGTCACCGACGCGCGTGCGCGCGTGCAGGGCACGCCCATAGCCCAGCCGTCCGCTCATGAGGGCGCCGCAGCGCCAGCGCGTGAGGGCGCCCAGGGGCACGCCGTCGTCGACGACGACGACCGCGCTGAGGTTCTGGTCGGCGCTGAAGACGGGTTCGATGTCGGGCAGGCGCGCTCCGGCGCCGACCAGCCTCGCCGCAATCGCGAGATGACCGAGTTCGGCGGGGCCGGTGTCCAGGGGACGCTCGGAGGACAGGACATCGGCCGTCAGCGACATGGGATCCTATCGGCGCGGGACAGGATGCACCCGATGTGCATCCTGTGAACGAGAGCTCGCTACGCGGCTTCGAGGTACGGCTTCCACGTCGACGGGATCGTCGGCGAGGCGAGCTGGATGAAGACGTGGGAATGCGGGACGCGCGGGCGGTTGCGCGGGTGCATGTCGATCTGATGGGGCAGCCGGTCGCCCTTGCGCCGGTTGCAGGGCGCACAGGAGGCGACGATGTTGTCCCACGTGGAGCCGCCGCCCTTGGAGCGGGGGATGACGTGGTCGACGGTCAGCGCCGTGCGGTCGCCGCAGTACTGACACGTCCATTCGTCGCGCGCGAAGACCGCGCGGCGGGTGATCTTGCGGCGGTGCGGATCGCGTGGCACCCGCACGTACTGCACGAGGCGAATAACGTGCGGGCGTGGCAGGGCGCCGCGCGCCCAGTGCAGTTCGGTGTCGCCACGCTCGATGACCTCGGCCTTCGCCTTGAGCAGCAGGACGGCGGCCCGGCGCACGGTGCACACGTTGATGGGCTCGAACGTCGCGTTGAGCACCAGCACACGACCACCTGACCAGCGCGACGCGCCGGATCCTGGCCCGTGTCGCCGGTGGTCCTCCAGGAGCGACACGGACCCCACTGGGCCTGGGGGTGTGGCGAGGCTCATTGCCGCGAGGGCGCAGTGTACCCGGGGGGCCGGAGGCGCCGCCTCAGCCGCTGGGGTAGGAGCCGAGCACGCGAACGGTCTCCGCGTGCGCCGCGAGCGCTTCCACCGCCTCAATGACCGAACCGCCGTCGCCCGTCGCCGCACCGCCCTCGAGGTCGGCGAAGAACATGTAGTGGCCGAACCCGAGTCGCTGCGGTCGCGACTCGATCCGGGTCAGGTTCACTCCGCGGAAGGCGAACTCCGACAGGCAGCGCACGAGCCAGCCTGCGGACTCGTCGCCGTCGCCCCACCAGACCACACTGGTCTTCGTCGGCACGCCGAGGGCCGGGGTGCCGGCCGGCCCGAGCCAGACGAACCGGGTCACGTTGTCGTCGGCGTCCTCCACGCCGTCGCGCAGCACCACGCCGCCGTGCAGGTCGGCCGCCAGGGCCGGACCCAGGGCCACGGCGGGCTCGTCACCGGCGACGACGAGCCGCACGGCCTCGGCCGTCGAGGACACTGCGACCACCTCGGCGCCCGGCATCTCGGCGCGCACGAAGCGCGCGCACTGCGCGTTGGCCTGCGGGTGCGAGAGCACGGCGGTCACGTCGGCCAGCGCGAGCGGCTCGCGCGCGATCACCGCGTGCCGGATCGGGTGGACCACCTCGCCGATGATGCGCACGTTCTGAGTCTCGGCGGCCAGCGCGTCGAGTGTCGCCCCGACGGCCCCCTCCGTGGAGTTCTCGATGGGCACGAGCGCGCGCTCGGCGACGCCCTCCTCGACCGCGAGCACGGCGTCGAACACCGTCGGCGCGGCCAGCGCCTCCCAGTCCGCCGCCCGCTCGTCGGCCAGCAGCGCCGCGTGGCTGTAGGTCCCCGCCGGCCCGAGGAAGGCGGCTCTCATGGTGTCTCGAGCACGCGCGAGCCGACCTCGCCCGCGAGCGCGAGGCGTACGGCCTCGGCCTCCTCGGGCGACAGCTCGAGCTCGCCCCGGCCGCCCACGACCTGCTTGCAGTACAGCCGCGCGGAGTCGCGGTGCGCGATCGAGGACAGCACCACGCCGTTGTGCTCGGCGTCGAGCAGGGCGATCGTGGTCGACTGGTGGCCGGAGAGCTCCCCGTAGGCGTCGTAGCGGACGAGCGCCCGGTAGGCGAGGGATCCGTCGAGCCGGTGCTCGGCGGTTCCCATCCGCTGGTCCAGGCTCGCGGCGGTCTGCTGGACCTCGCCGCGCAGCGCCTCGAAGGCCGCGTGCAGTGAGGACGCATGCCCGACGAGGTCGTCGGTGCGGTCGGGGCCGAGCACGACCCGCTGGTCGGCGCGCACCCGCCGCAGCCGCACGGCGAGGAGCGCCACGCCCACAAGCGCGACGAGCGCGACCCCGGCGGCGGCCAAGGCGACGATCCCGGGCCCGTTGGAGAAGTCGCTCATGCGAGGCGCGAAGGGTAGCGTCGGCGCCCCGGGAGCCCTACTCGAACAGCACGTTGTAGGTGGACTCGTTGTTGTCGGTCTTCTTCTCGCCTGGCACGGCCTGGACCTCGACGTCGAGCTGGTAGACGTCGGCGTCCGGCTCGCGCGAGAGCGGGACCTCGACCGTCGCCGAGTCACCTGCGGCGATCGTGTCCACGACCTGCGAGCCGGTGATGTCGGTGCCCGAGTCGCCCTGCAGCTTGACGAGCACGTTGACGTCGAACTCCGTGTTCTCGCCCTGGTTGGCGAAGACGACCGTCAGCGCCGTGGCGGACTCGAGCGGCACCCTGTTGGTGTCGACGTCGGCACCCGGGGTGAGGGCGACGCCGTTGATCTCGGTGGACTCGAGGCCGTTGCCGTGCAGACCGGGCTTGACCTCTTCGGTGCCGCCGCCGCCCCCGCCGCCGCCCCCGTCGGTGAGCACCTGGCCGAGCTGGTCGGCCACGAACTCGGGTGCGAGCCACTCGAAACTGGGCAGGAAGCCGGCCGTCGTCACGGGGTCCGCGACGACCTCGTTGTCCTCGAGCGCCGTCCGGATCAGCGGCGTGACGCGCGTGCGCAGGACGACGTCTGAGGCGAGGAACGCCTGCATCTGGCCGGCTATCTCCTCGACGGCCTGATCGGCGGCGTCGCCCTGCTCGCCCAGCGCCGTGCCGACACGCTCGGCGACGTACTGCAGGCCGTCGCGGCGCAGCTCCATCGAGATCAGCAGCGACTCCTGGGCGCCGCTCAGGTCGCCGGGCACCGACAGGTCCTGCGCCTGCTCGAGGTTGGTGTCCGCCGTCGCGCGCAGGCTCGACACCGCCGTCTGCAGGTCCCCGGACCCCTGGCCCGCGCCCTGGGCGAGGCCCTCGAAGAACGGGGCGCCGACCTCGGTGTCCGAGGTGTTCACGATCGCCGCCACCTCGCGGTTGTAGTTGCGCAGGGAGTTCTTGCGCCGCGAGTCCTGACAGGCGTTGACGACGACCGCGAGGAAGATCACCAGCAGGACGCCGACGCCGACCGCGACAGCGCGACGGGTCCACATCGTCTGCGGATCCGTGCGGGCGCCACCCGCCGGGGCGGTCCGCCGCGGTCTGGGGGCCCTGCGTGTTGGCTCGTCATCGTCGTCGAAGAAGGACACAACGTCGCTCCATGTCGCCCAAGCTGAGTCCAGTATGGCGGTGGCACCGGCGACTCCGGCTCATTCGCCATAACTCTGACCGGCCCTGCAAGGTTCGCGCAGCCGGCGGCGAATCTTCAGCCGGTGACCCTGATCGAGGAGCACGCCGGCCTCATCATGGGGCGCTACCGCCTCGGGCGGCGTCTCGGCGCGGGCGGTTTCGGGGCCGTCCACGAGGCCTTCGACGAGACGCTCGACCGCCACGTCGCGGTCAAGGTTATCCCCAGCGACGGGTCCACGCCCGTGCGCGCGCGCCGCGAGGCGGTGGCCGCCGCTCGGCTCGAGCACCCCGGCATCGTCGCCATCTACGACGCCGGCGAGGAGGACGGGGCGCGCTACCTGGTCTCCGAGCTGGTCGAGGGGCGCACGCTGGCCCAGCTCGAGGCCGACGACCAGCTCACCGACCGCGACGTCCTACGCGTCGGCCTGGCGCTGTGCGATGCGCTCGAGCACGCCCACGAGCGCGGCGTCGTGCACCGCGACGTCAAGCCCCAGAACGTGCTCGTCCCCGACCGTCCGCGGACGTGGCGCGGCGCGGCCAAGCTGGCGGACTTCGGCGTCGCACACCTCGTCGACGGCGACTCCTTGACCGTCACCGGGGACGTGGTGGGCACCTTCGCCTACATGGCACCGGAGCAGGCTGCGGGCAAGCGCGTCGATCACCGGACCGACCTCTACGCGCTCGGCCTCGTCGTCTACGAGGCTCTCGCGGGCGTCAATCCGGTTCGGGGCGCCTCGCCGGCGGCCACGGCGCGCAACCTCGGCCGTCCCGTGCCCTCCCTGGGCAAGCACCGCGACGACCTCCCGCCCACCCTCGTCACCGCCGTGGACACCGCGCTCAAGTCCGCCCCGCCGCAGCGCGGCACGCTCGCCGACCTCGCCGACGCGCTGGAGGACGCCCTTACCCAGGTCGACGACGAGGGCGGCGTCGTCACCCGCCACCCGGCCGAGGCGCCCGTCCGCATCCCGCGTCAGACCGCCCGCGCAGCGCACGCCCTCCTCACCGCCGCGCTGGTCGGCGGGGCCACCGGGTGGCTGGCCCCGGCGGCGCAGATTCCCTGGGCGGTGGCGGGTGGCGCAGCCTTCGCGCTCGCGCTCCTGTTCCCGCGCCTGGGCTGGATCGCGGCCACCGCCGGGACTGCGGCCGCCCTCCTGCTGACCGCCGGGGGCACGCCTGCGCCCGGCGGCAGCCTCATCGTGCTCGCCGCCGTCCTCCCCGTGCCGCTGCTGCTCATGCGCGCACCCCGGGCGTGGTCGGTCGCCGTCCTTGCACCGGCGCTCGGCCTGCTCAGCGTCGCCGGCGCGTTTCCGGCGCTCGCCGGCCAGGCCCGCGGGGTGCTGGAGCGCTCGGCGCTCGGCGCGCTCGGCGCCTGGTGGCTGCTGCTAGCCGATCCAGCCAACCAACGGCTCGGCCCTGCAGCGGACGCGATCGCGGCGCGATTCACCGGCGGCGAAGCGATCCTGCTCGCGATCTGGGCGGTCGCGGCGGCGATCCTGCCGTGGATCGTCCGCGGCCGCTACCTGGTCGTCGACGTCGTCGCCGCCGCGTCCTGGACCGCGGCCCTTGCGTCGGCAACGAGCACGCTCGCGATCTGGCTCGGCCGCCCCGAACCGGCGGGGCTGGTGGCGGCTGCGATCCTGGCCGGAGTGATCGCCGTCGTCGCCCCGCGATACTGGTGGGAGTGACGTGGCCGACTTTCCCGCTCCGCGGGTCGGCCCGGTGATGAGAACAGCGGGCGGGTAGATCTAATGAGCGTGCTTCGCAGCCTCGAATCCAAACTGGCCGGCCTCGTCGAGGGGACGTTCTCGCGCGCCTTCAAGTCCGAGGTGCGGCCGGTGGAGATCGCCCGCAAGCTCGCGCGTGAGCTCGACCAGCACAAGGTGGTCTCTGTCTCGCGCACCTACGTGCCCAACGAGTACACGGTCTGGCTCTCGGTGCGCGACCGCGAGCAGTTCGCGGACTACGAGGACGATCTGCGCGACGAACTCAGCGCCTACCTGCTCGAGCACGCCCGCCGTGAGAAGGTGGCCTTCATGTCGCGCCCGGCCATCTCCTTCGAGACCGACGAGCGCCTGCGTCTGGGCGAGTTCGGCATCCAGGCGCGGCTCGTGCGCTCCGACCCGAAGGCCCGTGACGGCGGCGGCGCCGTGCGCGCCGAGGCGGGGCACACCTCCGTCTACTCGGTCTCGGACCGGCTCTCGGAGCCGCTGCAGCAGCCCAATGCGCGCCGCACCCGTGCGCAGTTGCGCTACGAGGGCCGGGCCACACTGCTCGGGTCCGACGGTGCCGTGCTCGGCCGCTCGCGCGACTGCGACCTGGTGCTCGCCGACGAGAACGCCTCGCGCCGTCACGCCGAGGTCCGGCCGTCCGGCGGCGCGTGGATCGTGCGCGATCTCGGCTCCACCAACGGGATCCGCGTCAACGGCTCGCGGGTTACCGGCGCCCAGCCGCTGCGCGCCGGCGACCGCATCGAGCTTGGCGTCTCCACCGTGACCTTCGAGGAGCACTGATGGAACTCGACCCCGTCGCGGTCGCCCTGAAGTTCGGCTTCCTCGCCATCCTGTACCTGTTCCTGCTCTGGGTGGCGCGCTCGGCGCTGCGCGACCTGCGCCGGACGGGCGGCGCCGGCGACGAGGAGCCGGTGCGCGGTGGAGGAGGCGGGCGGACGCGAGACGAGTACGCCTATGACCAGGGCACGGCGATGCACGAGGCTGGGGCGGCCATGGACTCCCCGCAGGGCATGCCCAAGCTGCGCGTCTCAACGGCACCGGGCCTGCGCGACGGCGCGGCCTATGACCTGTCGAGCGGGGCGCTGCTCGGGCGCGGCTCCGAGGCCGACATCGTGCTCGAGGACTCCTTCTCATCCACCCGCCACGCCCGGCTGTATCCGCAGGGTGACGCCGTCGTGCTCGAAGACCTAGGCTCGACCAACGGGACGTACCTCAATGACGAGCCGCTGGGCGGCCCGCAGCCGCTGCACGACGGCGACCGCATCCGCATCGGCGATTCCGAATTCACCTTCGAGCGCTAAGTGGCTTCTCTCGCGACCTACGCACAACGAGGCCGGGCGCCGATCACCGCCTGGCTACGTCCTCGGCCCTCGATGTGCCAGAGGCACACCTTCGGACCTGCGTCCTCGCCAGCCGGCGCCGGCATCCCGGCCTCGCCGCACGCAGGCCACGAGAGGAGCCACTGATGCTTCGAGTAGCCGACAAATGGCAGGGTTCCGACGTCGGGCGCCAGCGCCAGGCCAACGAGGACAACTACTTCGTGCAGGCGCCGCTGTTCGTGCTCGCGGACGGCATGGGCGGTGCGCTCGCGGGCGAGGTCGCGTCGGAGATCACCATCGAGGCCTTCCGTGGCGGGCTGCCCGAGGGGCCGGTCGAGGACGCGCTCGTACAGACGATCCTGCGCGCGAACGCGCAGGTGCACGACCAGGCCACGACGGTGCCCGAGTACCACGGAATGGGCACGACCTGCACGGTCGCCTATGTCGCCGAGGAGGAGGTCGTCATCGCCCACGTGGGCGACTCGCGCGCGTACCTGCTGCGCGACGGCGACCTGCAGCGCGTGACGCGCGACCACTCGCTCGTCGGGGAGCTCGTCGACCGTGGGAAGGTCACCGAGGAGGAGGCGCTCACGCACCCGCAGCGCTCCGTCATCACGCGCGCCGTCGGTCCCGAGCCGACCGTGAAGGTCGACGCCGACCGCCTCGCCGGGCGCGCAGGCGACGTCTACCTGCTCTGCTCGGATGGGCTCACGGACATGGTGCGCGAGCGCGAGGTGGGCCGCATCCTCGTCGCCGTCGACGACCTCGAGCAGGCGGGCCGGAACCTGATCGCCGCCGCCAACGCCGCGGGCGGGCGCGACAACATCACCGTGATCCTCTTCCGCCTGGAGTCGGTCCAAACCGCCGCGCAAGAGGAGGGCGTGACGAGCGAGCACGCAGCCGTCTCGCCCGACACGGCCACGCAGCCGACGACCGCCACGGCCGCGGTTGCGGTCGCGGAGCCCGCGACCTCGGCCCCGCCGCCGCGCCGCACCGCACCGCTGCCCGACAGCGCGCCGCGCACGCCCGCCGCGTCCGGCCGCAAGCCGCCCGGCCGTCTGCGCCGCTCGATCAAGCCGCTGATCGTCATCGGCGTCCTGCTCGCCTTCGTCTCGGTCGCCGCCTTCATCGCCATTCGCGGCGTCTTCTTCATCGGCCTCGACGAGAACCGCAGCGTGACCATCTACCGCGGCATCCCGTACGAGGCGCCGTTCGGCGTCGACCTCTACACGCGCCACTACACCAGCGGCGTGCGCATCGACCAAGTGGCCGAGGCGCGCCGGCCGACCTTCACCGAGCGCAAGTGGCGCTCGCTCGACGACGTCGAGGACCTGGTGACCCAGCTGGAGAAGGGGTCCGTCCGCGAATGAGCCCGCGCAACCGCGAGCTGCTCGCGCTCGTGCCCGCCTCGATGCTGGTGACGGCCGGCTTCGCCGCGATCTTCATCGGGCGCGCGGACGTCGTCTCGGACCTGTCGTTCACCTACGGCCTGATCTTCCTGGGCATCTGCGTGGCGACGCACATCGTCATCCGCTTCACGCTGCCCGACGCCGACCCGTACCTGTTCCCGCTCGTCGCCCTGCTGGCGTGCTTCGGCCTTGTCGTGATCTTCCGGCTCGACGAGGACAAGGCGATCAGCCAGGCCGGCTGGTTCGTGGCCGGGCTGGTGCTCTTCAGCGCGACGATCATCGCGCTGCGCAAGGACTTCCGGGTGCTCGAGCAGTACCGCTATCTGATCGCGTTCGGCTCGCTGATCCTGCTTGTGATGCCGCGCGTGCCGCTGATCGGCGCCGAGACCAACGGCGCGTACCTGGGCGTCGACATCGGGCCGATCGCCTTCCAGCCGGCGGAGTTCGCCAAGCTCGGCATCGTCGTCTTCCTCGCGGCGTACCTGCGCGAGCACCGTGACGTGCTGATCCTGGACTCCAGGCGCTTCCTGGGCATCACGTTCCCACCGCTGAAGCACTTCGGCCCGCTGCTGGTGATATGGGTGACGGCGATGTTCCTGCTCTTCTTCATCCGCGACATCGGCTCGTCGCTGATGTTCTTCGGTGCCTTCCTGGCCATCCTCTACGTGGCCACCAACCGGGCCGGCTTTGTGGTCGTCGGGCTGGCCGCGTTCGCCGCCGGCGCGTTCGTCGTCGCCCAGGGCGTCAGCCACATCCAGAACCGCGTCGACGTCTGGCTGGACCCCTTCAACCCGGCCTGGGTGGAGGACAAGGGCTTCCAGGTCGCCCAGGGCATCTTCGCCCAGGCCGACGGCGGCCTGTTCGGGACCGGCTTCGGCGGCTCGATCATCCTCACCCCGCTTCCGGACACCGACCTCATCTACGCGGTGATCGTCAACGAGCTCGGTCTCGCCGGCGCGTGCGGGCTCATCCTCGTCTACCTGCTGCTGGTCGCCCGCGGACTCAAGACGGCGATGATCGCGCGCGATTCCTTCTCCACCCTGCTGGCGGCGGGGCTGAGCGCGGTGCTCGCGCTGCAGGTCTTCGTGATCATCGGCGGCGTCACCCGCGTGATCCCGCTGACGGGCGTGACGCTGCCCTTCGTCTCCTACGGCGGCTCGTCGGTGCTGGCCAACTTCGTCCTGCTCGCGTTGCTGCTGCTCGTGTCCGACCGCGCGCGCCGCGAAGCCGTGGCGACCACGTGATCACGAAGGATCAGCAAAGACGACCGAAGGTCGTGACCTGGTGAAAACGCCGATCCTCAAGCTCTATGGGACCGTCGTCCTGCTGTTCGGCGTGCTCATGGGCTTCACGTCCTATTGGTCGGTGTTCGCCGCGGACGGCCTGCGCGACCAGACGGCCAACCGCCGCGACGAGCTGCAGGAGCAGCGCATCAAGCGCGGGACGATCAAGACCGCGGACGGGACGGTGATCGCGCGCTCGCGCAAGAGCGACGGCGAGACCTACCGCCGCCAGTACCCACGGGGCGAGCTGTTCGGCCATCCGATCGGCTACGCGTTCGCCAGCATCGGCTCCTCCGGCCTGGAGGCCTTCTACGACGACCGGCTGGTCGGCCGCCGGACCGAGCTGGTGACGACCTTCGAGTCCCTGATCGGCCGCGAGCAGGAGGGCCAGGACCTCGAGATCACGCTGGACGGCGAGGCGCAGCAGATCGCCACGGACGCGCTGAAGGCAACCGAGAGCGCCAAGGGGGCGGCGGTGGCGATGGATCTCGAGACGGGGGCGGTGCGGGTGATGGCGTCGGTTCCGGGCTTCGATCCCAACGACCTCGACAAGCCCGGTGTCTTCGGCAAGCTGTCCAGCGACGACGACGACACGCCGATCTTCAATCGCGCGGCGCAGGGCCTGTTCCCGCCGGGCTCGACGTTCAAGACGGTGACCGCCACCGCGGCGCTGGACACGGGCGAGTACACGCCGGACACGACGGTCTCCGGCGAGAACGGCAAGCCGATCTCCGGCGTCCCCCTGCAGAACGCCGGGGGCGCGGACTTCGGGCCGATCACCCTGACCGAGGCGCTCACGGGCTCCGTGAACACGGTCTGGGCCGAGGTCGGCGAGGACCTGGGCGGCGAGACGATGAACGAGTACATGGAGCGCTTCGGCTTCAACGCCGCCCCGCCGATCGACCTGCCGGCGTCCCAGCTGCCGCGCAGCGGCATCCGCGACGGCAAGGGGAAGCTGATCGAGGCGAGTGCGGCCTCGGTCGACGTCGGGCGCACGGCGATCGGCCAGGCCGCCCTGTTGGTGTCCCCGCTGCAGATGGCGACGGTCGCGCAGACGATCGGCAACGGCGGCGTGCGGATGGAGCCGTACCTGCTCGAGGCGGCGGTGGACACCGACGGCCGCACCGCCTTCGAGGCCGAGCCCGAACGCGCGGAGCGGGTCATGTCCGAGGAGACCGCCGCCGCGCTCGGAGAGATGATGCGCAACGTGGTGCGCGAGGGAACCGGCACGGCTGCGGCCCTCGAGGGCGTCGAGGTCGCCGGAAAGACCGGCACGGCCGAGGTGGACGTTGCGGGGGGCATCAACGACGCCTGGTTCATCGGCTTCACCGACCGGACCGCGGTGGCGGTCATGGTCGAGCGGGTCGCAAGCCAGGGCGGCATTGCGGCGGCACCGATCGCCAAGTCGATCCTGGAGCGCCTCGATGGCTGAGCCGACACCGCCGGGGGGCCCGCCTCCGGCCGGCCAGGGCGCGAACGATCGGCCGTCGGCACCCCTCTCGCTGCGCGAGACGATCGACTCCGGCGAGGTCGTCGACGATCGCTACACGGTCGTGAGCCGGATCGGTAGCGGTGGCATGGCCGACGTCTACTGCGCGCAGGACTCCCAGCTCGGCCGGCAGGTCGCGCTGAAGGTCCTGCACCGCCGCTTCGCCGCCGACCAGGAGTTCGTCGAGCGCTTCCGCCGCGAGGCCTCGTCGGCTGCGGGCCTGCAACACCCCAACGTCGTCCAGGTCTTCGACCGCGGCGAGCTCGACGGGACCTACTACATCGCGATGGAGTTCCTCGAGGGGCGCTCCCTGAAGCAGCTCGTGACCGACGAGGGCCCGATCGATCCCGGCCGCGCCATCGACATCACCGTGCAGGTGCTGCGCGCGGCGCGCTTCGCCCACAAGCGCGGCGTCATCCACCGCGACATCAAGCCCCACAACGTCATCATCGACGGCGAGGGGCGGGTGAAGGTGACGGACTTCGGGATCGCCCGCGCGGGCGCCTCGGACATGACCGAGACCGGCGCGATCATGGGGACCGCGGCCTATCTGTCGCCGGAGCAGGCGCAGGGTCACACCGTGTCGGCGACGTCGGACCTCTACTCGGTCGGCATCCTGCTCTACGAGCTGCTGACCGGGCAGGTGCCCTTCAACGCCGAGTCTGCGGTGACGATCGCGCTCAAGCAGGTCTCCGAGGAGCCCGCCCCGCCGCGCTCGCTGAACCTGGCGGTCTCACCCGAGCTCGAGGACGTCGTGCTGCGCGCGCTGCAGAAGGACCCGTCGCGGCGCTTCGCCGACGCGGACGAGTTCATCGGGGCGCTCGAGCACGTACGGGAGGCGCCCGCGCGTCCCGACGTCGCCCAGCGCACCGGTTCGCTCACGGGCGTCTATCCGGCGCTGGCGGGCTACGAGGCGGTCGAGGAGCGCGAGCGCCGCGGCCGGCGGTTCTGGCTCTCTCTCGTCGCGATCCTGCTTCTGCTGGGCGCGATCGGGGCGGGCGCGTTCGTGCTCCTGCGCCCGGAGATGGTCGTGGTCCCCGAGGTGGTGGGCCTGCAGTCCGACGTCGCCGCCGCCCAGCTCAACAACGCCGGCTTTGAGGTCTCCCTGCAGCAGCTGCAGTCCGACGACCGGCCCGAGGGCGAGGTCATCCGGCAGCGCCCGAGTCCCGAGGAGGAGGTCGAGGAGGGATCGGAGGTGACGCTGTTCGTCTCCAGCGGGCCGGGACAGGCGGTCGTCCCCGACGTGATCGACGACCCCCTCAAGGCCGCGCAGAAGGCCGTCGAGGAGCGCGGCTTCAAGGTGACGCTCGAACGCACGTTCTCCGAGAGCACCCCAGCCGGCAGCGTGGACGAGATGAGCCCAGACCCGAACACGCAACTCGACATCGGCTCGACGGTCACGCTGATCGTTTCGCGCGGGCCCGAGCAGGGCAAGGTCCCGGGGGTGGTTGGGCTGACCGAGGCGGAGGCCGAGGCCGAGCTCCAGGAGGCCGGCTTCACCACCGCCAGCGTGACCGAGGAGACCGAGGAGTCCGATCCCGGAACCGTCATCGCCTCCGATCCCGCCAAGGGCGAGCTGCTCGAGCTGGGCGACACCGTGACGCTGACCATCGCCGAGCAGCCCGCCGAGGTGGCGGTGCCCGACGTGCGCGGCCAGTCCGCGGGGGACGCGGTCGCCGCGATCAAGGACGCCGGCCTGGTGGCGGCCACGGAGGAGCGCACGGTCGTGCTGCCAGACCAGGACGGCATCGTCCTCGTCCAGCAGCCGCGCGGCGGGCGCCTGGAGCGCGGCTCCACGGTCAACCTGATCGTCGGGGTCTTCGACGACTCCGCGCTGGACCCGGATCCCACCCCGCGCCCCACCGCCGAGGCGACGCCGACCGCCACGCCCACGCCCACGCCCTGATGCGAGTGGCCGTGCTCTCCGGCGGCCGCTCGTCGGAGCACGAGGTGTCACTGGCGTCGGGCGCGGCGGTGCGCACCGCGGTGGCCGAGGCGGGCCACGACGTTCTCGACGTCTTCCTCTCGCGCGAAGGTGCGTGGCAGCACGACGGCGAGCCGCTTGCACTGTCACCGGCCGGCGGGCTGCTCGGCGCCGACGTCGCCTTCCCCGTGCTGCACGGTCCCTACGGCGAGGACGGCACGGTGCAGGGCCTGCTCGAGCTGCTCGACGTCCCCTACGTCGGCGCGGGCGTGCTCGCGTCCTCGCTGTGCATGGACAAGGTGGTCTTCAAGGAGGTGCTGGCCTCGGCCGGCGTCCCCCAGGTCGACTACGTCGCCGTGCGCCCGGGCGATCCAACCTCGCTTCGCTCGGAAGCGTCCCGGTGCGAGCGCCTCGGGTTCCCCCAGTTCGTCAAGCCCGCCCGGGCGGGATCGTCGATCGGCATCGTCAAGGTGGCGGCCGCCGGAGAGCTGCCGGCCGCGCTCGCGTCCGCCTTCGCCCACGACTCGCTCGTCATCGCCGAGGCGATGTCGCCCGGGGTCGAGGTCGAGTGCGCGGTGCTCGGCAATCCGACCTCGCTTCACTCGGACGCGCCTCAGGCGAGCGTGCCCGGGGAGATCGTCCTCACCGGCGCCGCCGACTTCTACGACTACGAGGCCAAGTACACGCCCGGCGGCATGGAGCTGATGATCCCGGCGCGCGTGCCTGCCGCGGCGCGCGAGGAGGTCCGCCGCCTCGCCGTGGAGACGTTCGTGCGCACCGGCTGCGCCGGGCTCGCCCGCGTGGACTTCTTCGTCGAGGACGACCGGGTCCTCGTCAACGAGCTCAACACGCTGCCGGGCTTCACGCCGACCTCGGTCTACGCGTCGCTGTGGGCGGCGAGCGGCGTGGACTTCGTCACGCTCTGCGACCGCCTCCTTGCGCTCGCCCTCGAGCGCATCTAGTGGCCCGTCTCGTAACCCCACACCCGAAATGCCGGGCGCCGTTCACCGCCTGGCTGTGTCCTCGCTCGGGGCAAGGGCTCCGCCATTGCACCCTCCCTGCGTCCTTGCCAGCAGGCGCCGGCATCCCGGCATTTCCGGCGCGGAGTTACGAGACGCACCACTAGTCCGTTTCGAACAGGGAGACCTCGGCGATCTCGACGTTCTCGGTCTCCGGCGGCAGTCGGGTGATCCACACGAGGTAGTAGCGGAAGCGCTGGCTGGCGGTGTCGAGCGCGAAGTCCTGCTTCTTGTCGTCGAGGGTGCCGCCCCCGAGCTTCGTCCAGCCCCCCTCGATGGACTGTGGAGGGTCCCCGGCGGGCGCGCCGTAGATCGTCGCCTCCCAGCCCGTCTTGGCCGTCTGGATGCGCATGGTGATCGCCTCGACATCGGGCTTGGCGTCGACGTAGATCCCGACGCCGTCCTTGAGGAGGTCGAGGTCGCGGTAGTTCTCCGTCGTCCACGCGGTGGCGGGGTCGGTGTCGACCGCGAAGGCGGTCTCGTCGGGGTGCTCGCCGTCGCCGCCCAGCGGGTCGTAGTCCATCGCCGACGTGCGGCCGACGGAGACGGGCTCGGTGTCGGCCGGCGGCGGACCGCTCGGCGTCCCCGTGCCGCTCTGCACGCGCTGACCGGCGTCGACCAGTACGAGGGCGAGGACCGCGGCGATGGCCAGCGTCGCCAGGATCGTCCCGGCCACGACGCGGCGCCCGCGCATGCGCAGGGGGACGCTGCGCCGCGAGCGGGCGGGCAGGGTGCGCAGGACCGCCGTCGCCTCACCGGTCGCGCGCCCGCTGCGGGCGGCTTCGTGAGCCAGCGCGTCCTCGAGGTCGTCCTCCAGGGTGACCGTGTCCGGGTAGCGGCGGTCAAGCGCCTTGTCGGTCATGCGGTCGACCACGGAGGCGACGCTCGCCGTGACCTCCGGGCGCAGGCGCGCGATGTCGGGGATGTCCTCGCGGACGTGCTTCATCGCCACCGCGACCTGGTTCTCGCCGTGGAAGGGGACGTCGCCGGCGAGCATCTCGTACATCACGACGCCGAGCGAGTAGATGTCCGACTGCCCGTTGACGGCATGGCCGAGGGCCTGCTCGGGGGAGACGTAGTCCGTCGTGCCCAGGACGCGGCCGTCGGCGGTCAGGCCGTTCTCGTCCAGCAACCGCGCGATGCCGAAGTCGGTGACCTTGGCCATGCCCTCCTCGTCGATGAGGACGTTCTGGGGCTTGATGTCGCGGTGGACGATCCCGCGCGTGTGCGCGGCACCGAGCGCGCGCGTGATCTCGATCGCGTAGGCGAGCGCCTCGTCGACGGGCAGGCTCCCCGACCGGCGGATGCGGTCCTTGAGGGTCTCGCCCTCGACGTACTCGAAGACGATGTAGGGGCGGTGGTCGTCCTCGCCGGAGTCGATGACCCCGACGATGTGCGGATGGCTGAACTGGGCCACCGCGCGCGCCTCGCGGCGGAACCGCTCGAGCTGGTCGGAGTCCGACGCGATCTCGCGGTGCATGAGCTTGACGGCGACCGTGCGCTCGAGCGTCGTGTCGAACGCGCGGTAGACCGTGGACATACCTCCCGTCCCGATCTGGGCGTCGAGGCGGTAGCGGCCGGAGAGCAGGGTGCCGACGAGCGGGCTCATTCCCACGCCCATGCTCCCATGCCGCGCGGCTGCTCGACTAGCTCGAGCCGTCTTGCGGGCGCGAGTCGTCCTCGTCCGGCGACTCCCCGGCCGGCGTGGACTCCTCGGGCATGGCGGTCCCGGACGGCGTGATCGCGGCGGCGTCGGGGGCGTCCTCCGGCGGCGGCGGGAGGTCGATCGCGGGCGCTCCGGAGGGCGGCGGCGCGTCGGCGAGGGGCGTCTGCAGCGTCGCCTCGTCGCTCTCGCCGATCTCACCCCGCCCGCCCTCATCCTGGGCCTCGATCACGTCGTCGATCGCGCGCTCGCCGTCGATGGGGTCGCCGGCCGCCGGCTCGGCGTTGTCGATCAGGTCGCTCTCGGCGAGCTCACGGCCCTCCGAGTAGCCGCCGCCCGCCTCCTCGACCGGCCGCATCGCCTCGTCGAGCGGTCGGGTGAGGTCCTCCTCGCTCGGATACTCCTCGGGCACGCCGCCGATGTTGGCCGCTTCCGCGGCGGCGGCCTCCTCCTCGGCGAGCTCGTCGATGCCCGCGCCGGCCTCGTGCACGAAGGGCTCGGGGGCCGGGACGTGGGTCGCCGTGTTGGCCGGCGGGCCACCGACGTCGACGTTGGCGACCGGCGGCGGGGGCATCGGCTCGTCGCGCTGCACGGCGGCCGTGCCGGCCGGCGCCGCGTAGGGCTCGGGGCTGCTGCTGCTGCCGCCGCCGAGGAGGCCCATGACCTTCTCCCGGTTGCGGGCGGCGTAGGCGGCGCCGGCCGCCAGTCCACCGAGGAGCAGGGTGCGTGCGCTGAAGATTCTGGCCATGCCGGGAAGCTACCCATCTGGGCCCGATCCCGACCCGTTCTGCAACATCGCTTGCCTGCCGCCGGGCGCGCCGCGACCATGCCTCGTCGGTGTCCCGCCTGATCGTCATCGTCCTGGTCGTCCTCCTCGCCGCCGCGGGCGGCCGGCTCGCGCTCGAGGGGGAGGCGCAGGAGGGCAGCGTCGAGCGCGTCATCGACGGCGACACGCTGGTGGTGCGCGTGGAGGGCGGCTCGGAGACCGTGCGGCTGCTCGGGATCGACACGCCGGAGGTCTCCCCCGCTGAATGCGGCCATGAGGCGGCGACCCGCGCGCTCACCTCGCTGGTCGAAGGCCGCCGGGTGCGGCTGGTCACGGACGGCACGCAGGATGAGCGCGACCGCTACGGGCGTCTGCTCGCCTACGTCGAGACCCGCTCGGGCACCGACGTCGGGGAGGCGGTCGTGCGGCGCGGGTGGGCGGCGGTCTACGTGTTCGACCGTCCCTTCGCCCGCGTCGGGCGTTACCGCGACGCGGCACGTGAGGCGCGCTCCGCCGGACGCGGCCTCAGCGCGGACTGCGCCTAAGCCTCGAGGCTAATCTGCGTCAGGCGATGGACCTCGACGCTGCCGCCCGCGCCGCCCGCGACCTGCTGCTCGCGCTGGACGTCGACATGGGACAGGAGGGTCTGCGCGACACCCCGCGCCGGGTGGCCGCCGCGTACGCCGAGCTGCTCACCCCGCAACCCTTCACCGCGACCACCTTCCCCAACGCGGAGGGCTACGACGAGCTCGTCGTCGCGCGCTCGATCCCGTTCCACTCGTTGTGCGAGCACCACCTGATCCCGTTCGTCGGCCACGCCCACGTCGCCTATCTGCCGAGCGAGCGGATCGTCGGGCTCTCCAAGCTCGCCCGCGTGGTCGAGCACTTCGCCCGCCGGCTGCAGGTCCAGGAGCGAATGACCGTCCAGGTGGCCGACTGGATCGAGCGCGAGCTCAGCCCGAAGGGCGTCGGCGTCGTCCTCGACGCCGAGCACTTCTGCATGACCCTGCGCGGCGTCCAGAAGCCCGGCTCACGCACGACGACCTCCGCCCTGCGGGGCCGCGTCCGCGACGACGCCCGCACGCGCGCGGAGTTCCTGGCGCTCAGCACCAGTAGTGCCTGACGCCCGCTACGACGCGATCGGCGTGGGGTATGCCGCCATGCGCCGCGAGGACCGGCGAATCGGGAGCACAGCGCCGCGCGACGCTTGAGCGAGCAGGATCCCGAGGCGGGGATGCGACAAAACGCTACCGAAGGCCTCCGGCCGGGTACGGGGGTTGCCATGAGCGAACACGATGAGCTGGCCGACCGGCGCGAAGCGGAAGTGGATGACCTTGCGCGCCAGAGCGAACGCAACGATGATCGGGCCGGAGAGGCGCGCGACGCGCTCGCGCAGGCCAACAAGGACGAGATGACCCCAGCGGCGATGGGCGAGGAGGATCCGGCGCGGCGCGAGCCCACCGACGCGGAGCGCAAGGAGGACGAGGACGAGGCCAACGCGCCGCCGCCGCCGAAGTCACCCGGTGAGAAGGTGGACGCCGCGATCGCGCGTGGCGCCGAGCCCGAGGCCTCCTAGCTCCACGACGCCCGCGCGCTCGGTGAGCGTGCCGATGCGTGCGGTGCCGGGATGGCGCCGGCCGAGCAGCTCGACGGCGGCGTCCGCGTCGGCGTCGGGCACGACGGCGACGAAGCCGCAGCCCATGTTGAACACGTCGTACATCTCCTCCGGCCCCACCGAGGCGGCTCCGGCGATCGCGGCGAAGACGGGCTGGGGTGCCAGGGGCGCGTCGATCGACCAGCCGGCCGCTCCCGGGAAACGCAGCAGGTTCATGATGCCGCCGCCGGTGATGTGGGCCAGCGCGCGGACCTCGATGTCCGAGCGCAGCAGGTCCAGCGCTGCGCGCACGTAGATGACCGTCGGCTCGAGCAGGACGTCGGCGACCGAGTCCCCCGCCAGCTCTGTCGGCCGGTCGTCGAGGCTCCAGCCCGCATCCTCGAGCAGGGCACGGCGGGCGAGCGTGTAGCCGTTGGAGTGGATTCCGCTCGACGGCAGCCCGATCACCGCGTCCCCCGGCTGCCGGGTCTCGCCCGTGATCATGGCGTCGAGCGCGACCGTCCCGAAGCACGTGCCGACGATGTCGAAGCCGTTGGGCGACGGGTGACCGCGGACGACCTCGGGCAGTACCGCGAGCTCGCCGCCGGGGATCTCGACGCCGGCCTCGGCGGCGCCGCGCGCCAGGCCGGAGGCGATCGCGGCCAGCATCTCCGGATCCGAGCGCTCCACGGCCAGGTAGTCGACGAGGGCGATCGGCTCGGCCCCGATGCAGACCACGTCGTTGACGTTCATGGCGACGCAGTCGATGCCGATCGTGTCGAAGCGGCCGGTCTGCTCGGCGACGATCACCTTCGAGCCGGCGGAATCCGTCCCGATCGCGATGCCGAGGTTCGGAGCGATCTTCAGGACCGCCGCGTAGTGCCCGGGCGGCGCCACGGACCGCGACGGCGAGCCGGTCTCGATGGCGCCCAGCGCCCGCACGATCGCCGCGACGCCGGCGTCGGCGCTGCGCGTGTCCACCCCTGCGGCGGCGTAGGCGTCGCTCATCGCCGCGATTCTCGCAGGAGGACCAGCGCCAGCCCGGCGCGCTCCAGCGCCCACGGCCACAGCGGTCCCCCGCGGTCCACCACGCGAAGGAGCGGCAGCGCGGCGAGCGCGCTCGCGAACGCCGCCGCCGTCCCGGTGGTCAGGCCGCCCCGGCGCAGCAGCACGGCACCGAGCGTCACCGGCACGCCGACCTCTCGCGACAGCGGATTGGCCTCCTCGCGGGCGAAGCCGCGCCAACGCGCCGCCGCCAGGGTCGCCCCGTTGCGCGACACCCCCGGCCACAGCGCCGCCGCCTGCGCCAGCCCGAGCCAAGCCCCGTCCGCCGGACCCGCGTCCCATCGCTTCCGCGCCCCGCCTTCCCGTTCGGCCGCCACCAGCAGCGCCGCCCCGACCAGGAGGCCAGGGACGACGGGAAGCGACGCGGCGCGGCGCTCCAGCGCGAAGCCCGCGGTCGCGGGGATGCCGCCGGCGAGCAGGTGCATCCCGACCCGTCGCCAGGTCAGCCGCCGCAGGATCGCGAACGCCTCGCCGCGGCAGCCCAGGACCAGGGCCGCAAGCGACCCGGCGTGCAGCGCCACCTCGTCCCCCTCCAGGCCCCACAGCGCCCGCGCCGCCGCGACGTGCCCCGACGAGGACACGGGCAGCAGCTCGGCCGGGCCCTGGATCAGGCCGAGGAGGAGCTCAGCGTCTCGCCGCCGCGCCCGCGCCGCCACCGCACGAAGAGGTAGATGGCCCCGAGCACGATGAGTGCCGCGATCGCGTAGTCCACGTAGTGCAGGCCGTCCTTCCAGTCCTCCCACCGCTCGCCCGCCTGGAGGCCGATGAAGGTGAGCATCGCGATCCACGGGATGCACCCGAGCGTGGTCAGGATCGTGAAGCGCCAGAAGGGCATGCGCGCGACGCCCGCCGGCAGCGAGATGAACGTCCGCACGATCGGCATCATGCGCGTGAAGAAGACGGTCGCGTCCCCGTACTTCTGAAACCAGTTGTCGGCCCAGGCGAGGTGCTTGGGCGTGATGTGGAGCTTCTTGCCGTGCTTCTCGAGCAGGTCGACGCGGCCGAAGTAGCCGACCGCGTAGGCGATCCAGGAGCCGACGACGTTGGCCGCCGTGCCCACCGCGACGACGGCGGCAAAGCTGTATTCGCCGCGTTCAACGTTGAACCCGGCGAACAGGAAGGTGGTCTCCGACGGGATCGGGATGCACGCGCTCTCGGCCACCATCAGGACGAAGATGCCGGGGAGCCCGAGGGCGTCGATGACGTCGACTGCGAAGTTGACGACCGGCTCGGTGATGGAGGCGTACAGGACCGGCAAGGAACGGGCGAGACTAGCTTCCGGACCTGAATGCGAGTTTGGGTCGACCTGACGAACTCACCGCACGTGCTGGTCATGCGCCCGGTGATCGAAGCCCTGCGCCGCCGCGGCGCCCACGTCGAGGTGACCGCGCGCGACTTCGCGCAGACGCTCGCCCTGTGCGAGCGCTTCGGCATCGAGCACACCGCGATCGGCCACCACCGCGGCGGTCGGCTCGCCGCGAAGGCGCTCGGCCTCTTCGACCGGTCCTACGCCCTGACGCGCTGGGCGACGGGCCGGCGCTTCGACATCGCGCTCGGCCACGGCTCCAACGACGTGACCGTGGCTGCGCGGCTGCGCGGGATCCCCTCGACGACCACCTTCGACTACGAGTGGGCCCGGGTGCAGCACACGGTCAATTGCCGGCTCGCGCAGGCCGTCGTCGTCCCCGACGTCATTCCGGTCGACCGGCTCGCCCCCTACGGCGCGACCCCGCAGAAGCTGCACGGGTACCCGGGCCTGAAGGAGGAGTACTACCTCGCGGACTTCGAGCCCGACGACGCCGTTCTGAAGGAGCTGGGCCTGGACGCCGCGAAACCGCTGTATGTGGTGCGCACGCCGCCCGACGTCTCGCTGTATCACCGCTTCGAGAACCCGCTCTTCGGCCAGGTGCTCGAGCATCTGAGGACCACGTCCCCGCTCGCCCAGATCGTCGTGCTCCCGCGCACGCCCGCGCAGCGCGCCGAGCTCGCCCGTGCCGGAGGCTTCATCGTCCCCGAGCAGGCCGTCGACGCCCAGACGCTGGTCGCGCGCGCCGATCTGGTCATCTCCGCCGGCGGGACGATGAACCGCGAGGCGGTCGCGCTCGGGACGCCGGTCTACACGACCTTCGAGGGCCGGCTCGGCGCGGTCGACGAGCGCCTCATCGCCGAAGGCCGGCTGCGCCGCCTCGAACGTGCGCAGGACATCGAGCTCGCGCCGGCCGGCGAACGCGCCGTCGGGCCGGAGCGCGTCCGCCGCGACCCTGAGAGCTTTATGAAGCTGCTGCTGTCTCCCGTAACATCTTCGTGATGCGCCGCCGGCTCCGGTCCGTGGCCGTCCCGATCAACCGTCACGCGCTGCCGCAGATCGCGCTGGACGCGGGGCTCGTCGCGCTCGCCTACTTCCTCGCGTACCAGCTGCGCTTCGACGACGGCATGCCCGAGCGCTACGAGCAGCTGCGCGACCACTCGGTCACGATCGCCGTGGGCGGCAGCGTCATGGTCTTCTGGGCTTTCGGCCTGTACCGGCACTGGTGGCGCTACGCCGACCGCTCCGAGCTCATCCGCGTTCCGCAGGCGGTCTTCGTCGCGACGCTGGTCATGGTCGGCGGCATCGCCATCCTCGACCCGGCGTACGTGACGACGCCCAACGGCCTCGCCGGCCTCAGCCCGCCGGCAGGCGTGATCGGCCTCTTCTTCCTGCTGGCGCTGCTGCTCACCCTGACCGCGCGGGTGCTGGTGCGCAGCTTCTTCGAACGGCCCGCGGGCGGTCGCGCCGCGCGTGACGCGCGTTCCGTGCTGATCGTCGGCGCCGGCGACGGCGGCCGGCTCGTGCTGCGCGAGATCGTGCGCAACCCCGACCTGGGCCTGCGCCCGGTGGGCTTCGTCGATGACGACCCGGCCAAGCAGCACATGAAGGTCAACAAGATGCGGGTGCACGGCAACATCGACCGCCTGCCGCGCATCCTCGACGACGTCGAGCCCGACGAGGTCATCATCGCCATCCCGTCCGCTTCCGGCGAGCTGCGCGCGCGGGTCGTCGGCGCCTGCCGCGACCGCGGCGTCCAGGTCCGCACGCTGCCGACCGTCTTCGAGCTGCTGCAGGGCGGCGGCCGCATGGTCCGCCAGGTGCGTGAGATCCAGGTGGAGGACGTCCTCGGCCGCGACCCCGTGCGCATGGAGATCGAGCGCGTCGGCGCCTACCTGCAGGGCCGCTGCGTGATGGTCACCGGCGCCGGCGGGTCGATCGGCTCCGAGCTGTGCCGGCAGATCGCGCGCGTGCACCCGAGCCGGCTCGTCCTGCTCGACCACGCCGAGGACAACCTCTTCACGATCGAGCAGGAGCTCGTCAACGACCGCCACGTCCTCACCGCCGTCGCCGTGATCGCCGACTGCAAGGAGGAGGAGCGCATGCGCGAGGTGCTCGCCGAGCACCGGCCCGTCGTCGTCTTCCACGCCGCGGCGTACAAGCACGTCGGGATGATGGAGTCCAACCCGGTCGAGGCGGTGCGCAACAACGCGCTCGCGACGCGGGTGATGACGCGGGTCGCCGGCGACCACGGCGTGGAGACCTTCATCCTGGTCTCCACGGACAAGGCGGTCGCTCCGGCCACGGTGATGGGCGCGTCCAAGGCGCTCGCGGAGTGGCAGGTCGAGGCGGCCGGCCACGACTACCCGGCGACGCGCTTCGCCTCCGTGCGCTTCGGCAACGTGCTCGGCTCCTCCGGCTCGGTCGTCCCCATCTTCCGCCGCCAGATCGCCACCGGCGGGCCGGTGACGGTCACCGACCCCGCGATGACGCGCTATTTCATGACCATCCCGGAGGCGGTGCAGCTGATCGTCCACGCGGGCTCGCTGGCCGGCGGCGGGGAGACGTTCGTGCTCGAGATGGGCGAGCCCGTCCGGATCATGGACCTGGCCGAGCAGATGATCCGGCTGTCGGGCCTCGAGCCCGGCCGCGACATCGCCATCGACGTGGTCGGCCCCCGTCCGGGGGAGAAGCTCCACGAGGAGCTCTTCAACACCTACGAGCGGCCCGCTCCCACGGGCGCGGCGCGCATCCTGCGTGCCGACCGGCCGGCGCTGAACCCGGCCTTCGTCGAGACGACCTTCGACGACATCGGCCTGCTCGTGCTCGAGGGGGACGCCGCCCGCCTGGCCGCCCTGGTCTGCGAGCTCGCCCTCGTCCGGGTGCCCGCCCAGGCCGCCGCCGCGGTCGCCGCCGCCCCCGAGCCCGCCGCCGACCAAGTCCGGCTCGCCACCTAGACTGCCCGCCTTCACACGAATGGTCACTTTCGCGATCACGCTGTCGGACCTGATCGAAAAGGGCGGTAGCTACGCGGGGCTCGCCGCGTTCTTCGGTCTCGCGGTCCTCACAATCCTCTACTTCGCCCAGGCGCGCGAGGTCCGCCGCCTGCGCGAGTGGGCCGGCCGTGCGCCCGAGCGCGCGCAGGAGCTCGAGGAGCGGGTCGTGCAGCAGGCGGACACCGCCCGCAACGTGGTCGCCGAGCCCATCCGGTGGCCCGGCCAGCCGGCTGCGAAGCCCGCCACGGCGGCAGCCGCGGTCGCCCAGGCGGCCAGCACGCTGCCGCCCGCGGCGTCGGAGACGACGAGGGCCGACGCCGCCGCCGATGCGAAGCCCCCCGCCGAGGAGGGTTCGCCGACCGAAAATCCCGTGATCGGAGTCGCCGCACCGGCGACGCCCGCTCCCGCGGAGGCCGAGCCGGCCACGACGGGCGACGAAGAGGAGGCGAAGCCCGCGCCCGAGCGTGAGGCGGTTCCCGCGGGGCTCGTCGCCGGCACCGCGGCGCCAGAGGCCACCGAGGGCGGCAGCACCTCGTCCCCGTCGCTTCCCCCACGCGCGACCAAGGGACCGCCCGGTGCACCCGTGCCGCCCGCCCGCCGCCCCGCCCCGGCCGCCCGGCCGCTGCGGGCGTCAGCGCCGGCCACGCGCCGCCCTGAGGTCCCGCCCCGCCGCCCGGTCCCGCCGCCGCTCGGTCGCGACGAGACGCCCAACCGCCTCCGCACGGGCATCCTGGCCGCCGGCGCCCTCGCGGGCGTCACGCTGCTCGTCGTCGGGCTGATCGCGCTCCTCGGTGGCAGGGACGACGCGTCGTCCGCCAACACGTCGACCACGACGACCCCGGCGACGGAAACCGCCGTCGGAGGCAACGACGGCAACGGCGGCGCCGATCCGACGCCGGCGCCCGGCAGTCCCGAGCGCTCGGAGACGAGCATCGCGGTCCTCAACGGCACCACGATCACCGGCCTCGCCGCGCGCCTGAACGAGGAGCTCATCCAGGCGGGGTACGTCGCCGCCCAGGAGGCGACCGATTGGACGGACTCGGCGCGCTCGGCGTCCGTGGTCTTCTACGCCAGCTCGGAGTTCCGCAACCAGGCGATCGACGTTGCCGAACAGCTGGGGATCGAGGACCTGCAGGCCACCATCGAGGAAGCCACGGCGCTCGCTCCCGAGGCCGACGTCATCGTCCTCGTCGGCTCGGACTCCGCGCCGTAGTGGGCACAACCCCGGGCCGCGCGCAGCGGCCTGCGGCGATCGCGTTCGCCGTGCTGCTGGTGGCGGTCGCGGGCGCCTTCCTGCTCGCCAACCGCCTCAAGTCCGCGCCGGCGGAGATCGAGGTGATCAAGCGCGACGCGTTCTTCTCGCCCAACGGGGACGGGCGCCGCGAGCGCGAGGTCATCAGCTTCCGGATCGATCAGACCGACACCGCGGCGATCGACATCGTGGACGCTGACGGCGCGCGCGTCCGCCGCGTGGAGGAGGAGGTCCAGCTGCGGGCGGGGCGCCGCATGAAGGTGGTCTGGGACGGACGCGACGACGACGGCGCGCCCGCGCCCGACGGGGAGTACCGGATGCGGCTGATCCTCGGTCAGGGCCGCTCGCTGCTTGCCCCGCGGCAGTTCTTCGTGGACACCGTTGCGCCTCGCCCGACCGTCGAGGTCGCCGAGGACGCGACGATCGTCACCCCGGGCGCTCCCGTCGACTTCACGCTCGCGGCGGAGCTCGACGCCGGCCTCGCCCCCCGCTTCAGCGTGCTCCGCACCGACGTCTCGCCGCCCCGGGAGGTGCGTGCCATCCGTGGCGAGCTGGGCCGCTCCGACTACCAGTGGGACGGGAACACGGGGCTCGGCACGCCCGCCGACCCGGGGACCTACCTGATCCAGGTGACCGCCTACGACCGCGCGCAGAACGCGACGACGACCCCGATGCTTCCGCTCTCGCCCGGCGGCGTCACGGCCGCTTCCGGCGTCACCGTGCGCGACCTCGCCCTGCAGCCGCCCGTCCGCGCCGTGCGGGCCGGGGCGCCGGTCAGCGTCCGCGTCGACGCCCGCGGCGAGCCCTTCGAGTGGGCGTTGCGGCGCCTGGGCGAGCCGGAGGCCGTGGTGCGCGGCGAGCGCGCCGCCGGCAAGACCAACGTGCTCCTGCGGGCTCCGCGCGGATCGTCGGGGCTGTACATGCTCACCGTCACGGCGGGCCTCGTGTCCGCACGCGTGCCGATCGCGGTGCGCTCGGGCGCTCGCACCGGCCTGCTCGTCGTCGTCCCCATGGTCACCTGGCTCGGCCGCGACCCGGTCGACCAGACGCGCGACGGCGTGCCCGACGTCTTCGGCAGCGGCGGCGTCGTGCGCTACCCGCGTCCGTTCGCGTTCCCGACCGGGGTGCCGCCCTACTTCGGCAGCGGGGTGGCGCCGCTGATTGAGTACCTCGACGACGAGGAGATCGGATACGACCTCGTCACCGATCTCGACCTGGCCTTCGGCGCCGAGCCGACCGCCCAGCAGGACGGGGTGCTCGTGCTGCCCGGCGCTCAGTGGACGAGCCGGCCGGTCGCCCGGCGCCTGCGCGGCTACGTCGAGGCCGGCGGCCGCCTGGCGCTCTTCGGTCCGTCGGCGCTCACGGGATCGGTGACGATCGCCGACGCCGTCCTCTCGCGTCCGTCGCCGCTGACCGAGACAGACGCGCTCGGCGGCCGGCTCTCACCCGTGCGCGAGATCGGCCCCACAACACCTCTGTCGGTCGTCGAGGAGGACGGATCGCTCGGGTTGTTCGAGGGCTTCTCAGGCCAACTCAGCGGCTTCGGCCGCGTCGAGGAGCTGGTCGGGTCCACGCCGGAGGAGCTGCAGGCCGGGCTGGCGGCGGAGACCGCCGAGCTCGAGCCGGCGCTGAGCGCGTCCGCCCTCGAGGAGGGCCTGGTGATCCGCGTGGGCCTGCCCGAATGGGGTGCGCGCCTGGCCGCGGGCTGGGCGGCGCCACAGCAGATCACCGCCAACATCGTCGACATCCTGCGTGGCGTGCAGCCGCGCGTGCGCACCGCGCGCGGCTGATGCGCGTCGTCTTCTGGCTCTCCGCGGGCCTGCTCGTCTACGCGCAGGTGGGCTGCTGGCGCTCCTCGCCCGTGGTCGCGGTCGCGCTGCGCCGCCGCCGTCAGACGATTCAGAGCCCGACGTCAGCCTGGTCGTCGCCGCGTACGCGGAGGAGGAGGTGATCGCTGAGAAGGTGGCCAACGCGCTCGCCCTCGACTATCCGCGCGAGCGCCTGGAGATCGTGGTGGTCGTGGACGGGGCGACCGACGCCACCGCCGCCCGGGCACGCGCGGCCGGCGCCGACGTCGTCCTCGAGCTGCCGCGCGGTGGCAAGATGCGCGCGCAGGACCAGGGCGTGGCGGCGGCACGCGCGGACCTGCTCGCGTTCTCGGACGCCAACGCGATGTGGGAGCCGGGCGCGCTGCGCGCGCTCGTGGCCGCGCTGCGCGAGGACGATGTCGCCTACGCGTGCGGCCAGGTGCGGTTCGTCAACGACGCCGGCACCAACCAGGAGGGCCTGTACTGGCGCTACGAGATGTGGCTGCGCGCGCACGAGTCGCGGCTGCACTCGGTGACGGGCGGCAACGGCGCGATCTACGCGGTGCGCCGCGCCGACTACGTCGTTCCCGCCCGGCCCATGGGTCACGACCTCCTTCTGCCCTTCACGCTCGTCAAGCGCGGCCGCCGCGCCGTCTACGCGCCCCAGGCGCGGGCGACGGAGCGCATGGTCCCGAGCATCGAGGGCGAATGGGCGCGCAAGCGGCGGATGATGACCCAGGCGTGGCCGATCGTCCTGCACGCCGGGCTCGCCGACCCCCGCGGCTACCCGCCCCTCTACGCGCTCATGATCGTCTCCCATCGACTGCTGCGCTACGCGTCGCCGCTGCTGCACGTGCTCGCCCTGCTGGCCGGCCTGGCGCTCTCACGACGGCGCTTGTACGCCGCTGCCACCGCGGCGCAGTTCGGGCTGCTGTTGGCGGCGCTCTCCGGTGATCGCGTCCGGGTGCGGCCGCTGCTGATCGCCCGCTACTACGTGCTCACCACCGCGGCGCTCGCAGCCGGCCTCCACGACCACCTGCGCCACGGGACCCCGGCGGTCTGGGAGCCCGCGGAGGGCACCCGGTGAGCGGCTGGCTGCGCTCCCCCGTCCGCCGCGCGTTCGACCTCATCGCCGCGCTCGCCGGCCTCACGCTGGGTGCCCCGATCCTGCTGGCCGCGGTCGTCGCCATCCGCCTGGAGTCGGGCGGAGCGGCCGTCTTCCGCCAGCGGCGCGTCGGCTGCGGCGGCGTCGCCTTCGACCTCTTCAAACTGCGCTCGATGGTGACCGGCGCCGAGTCCATGGGCGCGGGCCTGGCCGTCGACGCGGGCGATGCGCGCATCACGCGCGTCGGCGCTTTCCTACGGCGCACGTCGATCGACGAGCTGCCCAACCTCGTCAACGTGCTGAGGGGCGAGATGTCGCTGATCGGCCCGCGGCCGACGGTGCAGGTCCAGGTCGACCGCTACACCGACCGTCAGCGCCTGCGCCTGGCAGCCAAGCCGGGGCTGACCGGCTGGGCGCAGGTCAACGGTCGCGCGTCGCTGCCGTGGGCCGAGCGCATCGAGCTGGACCTCTACTACATCGAGCGCGCGTCGCCGCTGCTCGACGTGCGCATCATCGTCGCCACCCTGCGCATGGCCTTCACCGGGCAGGGCCTCTACCGCGGTCAGACCGGCGGATGGCGCTAGGCGTCTGCCTACCGAACCTTCTCGGGCGCCTTGTCGAGGTGCGCGTCGTAGAACGTGCGGAGTGCGTCGAAGACCTCCGGGCCGGTCTCGTCGCAGGTGAGCTTGAAGTCCCAGGCCGTGGCCGCGAGCTGGGGCTCCATGCCCGTCGCGTTCTCGTACATGAGCAGGTGGTAGCCCTGCTTCTCCGAGGCGAACGCCTCCAGCTGGTCGACGAACTCGGCCGGCGTCCCGGGCTTGTACTGCACGTTGATGCGGCCGTGCTCGAGGGAGTGCACGGTCTCGCCGAGCGGCGGTGCGCCCTGCTTGTAGATGCCGTCGGCGGCGGCGGCGGACTCGGTGTGGGTGCCGCTGGTGGGAGGGTTCGACTTGTAGTCGGCGATGGCGAAGTCGCGTTCCTCGTGGGCGCTGCCCTCGTTGGGGACCTGCGTCACCTCGCAGTTGGCGGCGGCGGCGGCCTCGTCCTCGATCAGGATGTTCGGCTCGGGGAGCGTCGCCGAGCTGTTGGCCGACGAGGGGCCGTCCTCGCTGTCTCCGCCGGTCGACGAGAGCAGCGCGACGACCACCGCCGCGACGATCCCGACGGCGAGGATGCCGCCGATCACGTACTGCAGGCGCTTGCTGCGCGAGGCGGCCTTGCGCTCGCGTTCCTCCTGCTCCATGCGCTCGCGACGGCGGGCTTCCTTCTCTTCTTGACGGCTCGACATACGGCGCCGCAGGGTAGAGCACGGCAGGTCAAGCAGACCTAATCTGTCGGCCCGTGCTGCGCCCCATGACCCCTGATGACGCCGAGGCGGCGGTCGGCCTGATGGACACCGTGTGGGGCGTCCCGCCCGCCGACAGGGCGCCCGGCGTCCTGCGCGTGCGCCACCTCGTCGGCACCGACCCGGGCGGCGCGTGGGTGAGCGTCGACGACGACGGCGTCGTCGACGGCGCCGCGCTCGCGCTCGTGCGCGAGGGGATCTGGGGGCTGTCGCTGCTGATCGTGCATCCCCGCCGGCAGTCGGGCGGCGTCGGCCGCGAGCTGATGGCGGTCGCGGACGCGCACGGCGCGGGCACCCGCGGCGGCATCGTCATCGCCTCGAGCGATACGCGCGCGCTGCGCACCTACTGGCGGGCGGGGTTCGCGCTGCGGCCGTCGTTCGACGCCAAGGGAACGGTCCGGAACCGACCGTCGCGGGATCCAGGGGTGCGCGAGGCCCGCTGGCCGGCCGACCGCGCCCTCGTTGACGACGCAAGCCGGTTCGCGCGCACCGCCGCCCACGGGCCCGACATCGACGCGCTGCTGGCCGCGGGCGCGCAGCTGCTCGTGCACGACGACGGCGGCTTCGTGCTCTTCACCGAGGCAAGGGTGCGAATGCTGGCCGCGCGCGACGAGCGCGTCGCTCGCACGCTGCTCGAGGCGGTGCTCGCCCAGGCCGAGACCCTCACCGTCGAGTACGTCGATGCGCGCCAGGGGTGGGCGCTCGACGTCGTGCTGGAGGCCGGCCTCGAGCTCGTGTCCGAATGCGCGGTCTGCGTGCGCGGCGAGGTCGGGCCGATGTGGCCATACCTGCCGAGCGGCGCCTACCTGTAGCGTCGCCCGGAGGGCGGCGCTTGCGACGTCCCGGCGGGCGAAACCACCATCTATCCTCGGCCCATGCCCAAGCAGCCCCCCCGCTCCCTGTCCGGCAAGGTCGTCGTCGTCACCGGCGGAGGCCGGGGGATCGGCGCCGCCACCGCGAAGGCCCTGGTCGCCAAGGGCGCCCGCGTGGCGATCGGCGACGTGGACGTGCAGACGGGGGAGCGCACCGCGGCCCAGCTCGGCGGCGGGACGATCGCCCGCCACCTCGACGTGACCGACCGGCCTGCCTTCACCGCCTTCCTCGACGAGGTCGAGGCCCAGTTCGGCCGGCTCGACGTGCTGATCAACAACGCCGGGATCATGCCGCTGGTCCCCGCCGAGGACGAGTCCGACGCGTCCATCACGCGCCAGCTCGAGCTCAACCTCCACGCCGTCATCCACGGCACCAAGGAGGCGATGACGCGCTTCAAGCGCCGGGGCGACGGCCACATCGTCAACATCGCCTCGGTGGCGGGCAAGGGCGGCTTCCCCGGCGGCGCGACGTACTGCGCGACCAAGCACGCCGTCGTCGGCTACTCCGAGGCCGTGCGCTACGAGTTGCGCGACACGGGCGTCGAGGTCTCCTGCGTGATGCCGGGCATCGTCAACACCGAGCTCGCCGCCGGCCTCGAAGACGCGCGCATGGTCAAGAAGATCACGCCCGAGGATGTCGCGGACGCCATCGTCGAAGCGCTCGAGCGGCCCCGCTTCGACGTCTTCGTCCCAAAGGCCACGGGTTACATAACCCAGTTCATGGCGATCTTCCCGCGCTCGGCGCGCGAGGGCATCGCCCGCTTCCTCAAGGCCGACCGCGTGCTGATGGACGCGGCCCACGGCCGCGACCGCGTCGCCTACGAGCAGCGCGCCGCCGCGTCGACCCCGGCGGCCGAGGAGCGCATCAACGAACAGGCCGCGGCCTAGCTACTACCGAGCCAGTCGGCGATGAGGGCCCCGATCTCGGGGCCCTTGTCCTCCTGGACGAAGTGACCGGCGGGGTCGAGCATCGTGGGCGCCTCGGCGCCGATCGCCGCCGCGAACGCCGTGCCGATCTCCGGCGGCAGCACGAAGTCCTGCCGGCCCCAGAGCACGAGCTTGGGTCGCGGGTCCTCGCGCAGCGCGCCGAGCACGCGCCGGCCGACGTCCGCGCCAGGTGCGTCGGGCGTCTGCGGGATCAGCCCGGGGAATGCGCGCATGCCCGCCTTCGAGGCCGCGTTCGGGAAGGGCTTCTCGTAGCCGGCGAGCACCTCGGGGGACAGCTCGGTCTCCGTCCCGCCCTGCAGGATCGGGGACATGGGCACGTCCTCGATGCGGTCCACGAACGCGCGGAAGCGCTGCCACTCGTCGCCCATGGCGCGGTCCCCGGTGGAGACGCCGGTGTCCATGAGCACGAGCCGCTCGACGCGGTCGGGATGCTCGGTGGCCAGGCGCAGGCCGATCGGCCCGCCCCAGTCGTGCACGACGAAGGTGGCATCGCGGATGTCGAGGTCCTCGAGCAGCGTCGCCGCCATCGCGCAGTGGCGGTCGTAGGTGTACCAGTCGCGGTCCGTCGGCTTGTCCGAGCGCCCGAAGCCCACGAGGTCGGGGCAGATGACGCGGTAGCCGGCGTCGCGCACCGGCGGCAGCACCTTGCGCCACAGGAACGACCACGTCGGCTCGCCGTGCCACATGATCACGGGCGGCCCGTCGCCTTCGTCGATGTGCGCGAGCCGAAGCCCGTCAACCTCCCGGTAGTGCGGCGTGAAGGGGAAGTCCGGCAGTCCCTCGAGCAGCTCGTCCGGCGTGCGGATGGCGTCCATCAGCGCACCCTATCCAGCAGCGGCTCGAACGCCGCCGCCTCGCTGGAGACGGCGATGTGGATGGCTGCCGGCTCGACCACGTAGGCGATCAGGTTCAGCGAGCGCAGGCGGTCCAGGGTGGCCTGGAAGGCGAGCGCCTGGCGCTCGCTCTTGTAGCGGCGCAGGATGTCGAAGGCATAACCCGTGGTGTGCAGTGAGTAGTCGGAGGTCGCCTGGGCGTTGCGCTGGACGAGCTCTGCCTGATAGCGCTCGTCGCGGATCGTCGAGGTGACCTTCAGCGAGGCGCCCGCCTCGCCCGAGCCGGCGCGCACCTGCGCGCCGATGTACAGCGCCACCGCGAGCGCCTCCGGCAGCAGCCCCCGGTAGGTGGATCGCGGCTCGCCGACGCGCTTGGCCTGCGAGCCCATCTTCGGGTCGAAGCGCAGGCCGGTGACGCGGGTGTCGTCCGGAAGGCCGACGAGCCCCCCGTCCCGGTAGGCCTGCTTGATCGCCTCGGGGTTGGGGAAGATCCGGGTGTCCGCGCGCGGATGGAGCACCTCCTCGGCCGAGTTCTTCTCGAGCTGCAGCGCAGCAGTCGCCTCCAGGCCAGCCGGGTCGGCGCGGTAGAGCGCCATGATGTCGCGCGCGGCGTGGACCTTCCACAGGTAGTTGGAGGAGTCGTCGCCGAGGGCGGTGAGCTTGTCGTGCGCGGCCGCGTGGCTCACCGGGGTGGAGTCGAAGTAGACCTGCGCGTAGCGCAGCGGCGTGTCCGTCGGGCCGCCCGCGTAGGCGTCGAGCACGTCGCCGAGATTGCCGATCCCCATGTGGTAGGAGACGAAGGCGAGCTCATCGCTGCCGAACTCCTCCTTGCCGATGTTCAGATAGCGAGCCGTGGCCGCGAGCGCCTCCTGCGGGTCGAAGCGCTGGTCGACCCGCATCCGCTCGGCCGTCAGGCGCCGGATGTCCTTGGCCTTGGTGGCCACGGCGAGCTTGCCGGTCAGCCGGGCGGACTCGGCGACGTCGACGTCCATGCCGAGCAGGTTCTGCCCCGTCTCGGCGAGGATCTGGGTGAGGCCAACCGCGCCCTCGAGGCCCTGCGGCGCGACGATGTCCGGTCGGCCCGCGCTCTCCAGGAAGACCAGCCCCTCGAGCAGGTCGGGGTCGACGTCGGCCTCCGCGGCCGCGGCCTCGATCTGCGTGCGGAACTGCGCGACGCGCCCCGCGGTCGCGATCACCCCGTCGGGCGAGAGGGCGTAGAGGACGTGCGCGTTGCCCGCCGCGGCGCGCGCCTCGAACTCCTGGCGGCGGTCCGGGTCGTAGCTGAACGGGTCGACGAACGGCGCGTTCTCATCGCCCGGCGCCGCTTCGACCGCAGCCTTGGCCGCGGGGGCCGGCGTGGCCGGCGGCGGCGTGGCCACGAAGTCCGGCTGGACCGCCACCGGCGTGCTCTCCCCCCGCCGGTCGATCAGCGCGAGGATCGTCCCCGTCAGCACGACGACCGAGACCAGCGCCACGATCCGCCCGACCATGCCGCGGCACCCTAGGCGTCGCTGATCAACGCGGGCTCAGCGCAGTCCGGTCGACATCTGCGGGTCGACGTTGCCGCCCGTCAGCACGACGCCCGGCCGCTCGCCGCTCACGCGCCCCTGCAGGAGCGCCGCGAGGCCGGTCGCGCCGCTGGGCTCGAGGGTCAGGTGCAACTCGCGCCGCGCCAGCGCCATGGCGGCGAGGATCTCCTCGTCGCTGACGGTGACGATCTCCGAGACGAGGCGCTGGACGATCGGGAACGTGTTGACGCCCGGCGCCGGCGCCTGCTGGCCGTCGGCGATCGTGCGGGGCACGGCAATCGTGACGCGCTCACCCGCCGCAAGCGAACGCCGCGTGTCGTCCCCGGCTTCGGGCTCGACCCCGACGACGCGGACCCCGGCCGCCGCGGCGACGGTCGCGCACCCGGAGATCAACCCGCCACCGCCCACGGGCACGACCAGCACGTCGATGCCCGGCGCCTGGGCAAGCAGCTCGAGCGCCACGGTGCCCTGGCCGGCCATGACGCGCGGATCCTCGAACGGATGCACCGGTTCCAGGCCGCGCTCGGCGGCGTACTCGCCCAGCAGCGCCTCGCGGTCCTCCGCGTAGCGGTCGTAGTCGACGATCTCGGCGCCGAGCGCCGCGGTGGCCGCGCGCTTGACCGCGGGCGCGTCCAGCGGCATGACGATGGTCGCGGGCAGGCCGTGCATCCGCGCGGCGAGCGCCACCGCCTGCGCGTGGTTGCCCGACGAGGCGGCGACCACGCCGCGCACCTCCGGTCCGAGCTGGGCGATCGCGTTGTAGGCGCCGCGGAACTTGAAGGATCCGGTGCGCTGCAGGTTCTCGGCCTTCAAGACCGCCGCGCCGAACGCGACCGCCCTCGTGCGCTCGGCCACCCGCTCGAGCCGGCCGGCCGCCGCCTCGACGTCCGCAAGACCGATCACGCCGGCATCCAACCTCACTGCGTTCGGAAGTTGCGCGCGCCGAGCAGCACGAGTCGCAGGGCGGCCGGGTCGAGCTCTGAGAAGGAGACGCGCCGGCCGCTCACCGGCTCGACGCGCAGCTCGCCGACCCGGCGCCGCGGACGACGGAGCCGCCCCTCGATGGACTTCACCGACCGCCAGCGCAAATAGCGCACCCGGTCGGTCGGGGCGTCGTCGCGCAGCCACAGCAGGCGGCGGTCCGAGACCGCGAGGCGTACGCGAAACGAGTCCCACGTCGCTGCGTCGGTGACGACGACGATCTCCTCGTCGGGCTCGAGCATCCCCAGCAGTTCGGGGCCCAGCGCGCGCCGCACGTCGGGAGACAGCCAGGACCCGGGCGTCCGCCGCCGGAATTCAACCCCACCCACCCGGTCGCGTGCCCTGGCGCGCGTGTGCATCTCCCCCTGGCTGTCGCGCAGCAACGCGTAGGCGGCGTTGATGTCGGCCATCGTGGCCGCCGCCGTCTCGTCGTCGGGCCGGCGGTCGGGGTGGAAGCGCTTGGCCAGCTTGCGGTACGCGGCGTTGATCGCTTCCTCGTCAGCATCGGCGCTCACGCCAAGAACCCCGCGCGGATCCATCCGCAGGCATTCAAGCGGAGTACCTTCGCCGAATGACCGACCTCGGCGCAACGATGCTCTTCTCCGGTGGCGCGGTGCTCGTGCTGATGCTGCTGACCTTCGCCGGATCGCTGCCGCTGCGCGACGTCTCCATCGTCGACATCGCCTGGGGCCTGGCCTTCGTGAACATCGGCTGGGTCTCGGTGGTGGTCGCCGACGGGGACGCGGCCCGTAGCGCCTTGGCCCTCGCGCTGGTCACGATCTGGGGCCTGCGCCTCGCGGTCTACATCTCGATCCGCAAGGCCTCCCATCCGGGAGAGGACCCGCGCTACCAGAAGATGCGCGAGCGCCACGGCGACCGCTTCCCGCTGGTGAGCTTCTTCACCATCTTCCTCTTCCAGGGCGTCCTGGCGTGGATCGTCTCACTGCCGCTGCAGGGCGCGGCGGCATCGACCGACGACGCGCTCGGGCCGCTCGCCTACCTCGGCGCCGCGTTGTGGCTGGTCGGCTTCGTCTTCGAGGCCGGCGGCGACCACCAGCTGCAGCGCTTCAAGGCCGATCCGGCCAACAAGGGAAAGGTCATGGACCGCGGGCTGTGGCGCTACACGCGCCACCCGAACTACTTCGGCGACTTCGCGATCTGGTGGGGCCTGTTCCTCATCGGCCTGGACGGCGGGGCGTGGTGGGCGATCGTGAGCCCGCTGATCATGACCGTGCTCCTGACGCGCGTCTCCGGCAAGGACCTGCTCGAGAAGTCGATGTCCGAGCGGCCCGGTTACAAGGAGTACGTCGAGAACACGTCGGGCTTCATCCCGCTGCCGCCGCGGTCGAAGGCCGCGCGCGCAACCTGAGGGTCAGCGCAGCGCGAGCAGGTAGTGGCTGACGAGCCACTCGTTCCCGTTGCGGTAGGACCAGATCTCGTCCGTGGACAGCAGGAAGAGTCGCCAGGTCGCAAGGAGGCGACGCGCCTCCGACGGCGGCTGCTCGCGGCCCAGGACGCGCAGCGCCTCGTCGCGGTTGTCGTCGAGCTTGCGCAACCACGCCTGCAGGGTGCGGGCGTAGTGGACGCCGGGCACGACCCAGCGCCGCTCGAGCACGAGGTCGCGCTGGAAGAAGCTCATGAGGTCGTGCGACGGCATGAGGCCCGCAGTGAAGAAGCGCTCGGCCGCCCACGTGCCCTGGAACAGGTAGGGCAGCGAGCGCTGGGAGAACACGTGGACGAAGAGCTTGCCGGAAACGGGCTTGAGCCAGGTCGAAATCCTGCGCAGCAGCTCCACCCAGTTGCGCATGTGCTCGAACATCTCGATCGAGACGACGCGGTCGAACACGCCCTCGGCCGGCGTGAAGTCGTTGACGTCCTGGGTGCGGATCTCGAGGTTGGTCAGGCCGCGGCGCTCGGCCTCCGCGACGATCCACTCGCGCTGTCCGTTGGAGTTGGAGACCCCGAGGATGCGGGCGTTCGGGTAGCGCTCGGCCATCCACAGCGACAACGACCCCCAGCCGCAACCGAGGTCCAGCACGTCCATCCCGTCCGCGATGCCGGCCCGCGCGCAGGTCAACTCCAGCATCGCCTCCTCGGCCGCGCGCAGATCCGAGACGCCGTCGGCCCACAGGCAGCCCGAGTACTTGCGCCGCGGCCCGAGGATGAGCCCGAAGAACTCCGCCGGCAGCTCGTAGTGCTGGGCGTTGGCGGTGTCGGTCTCCTCGGCGATCGGACCCGTCGACATCCGCTCGATCAGCTCGCGCAGCCGCGCCTCCTGCGCCTCGACCCCGCCGCGCGCCTCCTTGCGAATGCGCGCGCCCGCGCCCCACTTCGAGCCCGCCCGCAGGACCGGGTCGGGCAGCAGTCCGCGTTGGAGGGCTTGGTCGAGGAGTTGGTAGCGATGCATCTCGGGTGCGGGTTACGCCGGCTCGACGTGATCCGGATCACGCTGCGCAGCGAAGATATCGAGGCAATGCGGATCGCGATCATCGGCGCAGGGATCTCCGGCCTCGTTGCCGCCCATCGGCTGCGTGACGAGCACGAGGTCGTCGTGCTCGAGGCAGGGTCCTACGCGGGGGGGCACACGAACACCGTGGACGTCGGCCCGATCGCGGTGGACACGGGCTTCATCGTCTTCAACGATCGCAACTATCCCGGCTTCGAGGCGCTGCTCGCGGAGCTCGGCGTGGCCAGCCAGCCGTCGGACATGAGCTTCGGCGTCTCCGACGGCGCCGACTTCGAATACGCCGCCCACTCGGTGCCGGCGCTGTACGCCAATCCGCGCCACCTGGTCGATGCTGAGTTCCAGCGCATGGTCGGGGAGTACGTGCGCTTCAACCGCGCGGCGACCAAGCTGCTGGCCGGCGACGCCGAGCCGACGCTGAACGAGTGGCTGCGCGAGCAGCGCTTCAGCGCCGCGTTCGTGAAGAAGCTGATCGTCCCGCAGGCCGCTGCCGTGTGGTCGGCCGATCCCGAGCAGATGTGGACCTTCCCGGCGCGCTTCCTCGTCGAGTTCTTCGCCAACCACGGCATGCTCGGCTTCCGCAAGCGGCCGCAGTGGCGCACGGTCACCGGCGGCTCGCGCACCTACGTGAAGGCGCTCACGCGCGACCTCGACGTGCGGCTGAACACGCGGGTGCGGCGCGTCGAGCGCTTCCCCGACCGCGTCGAGGTCGACGGCGAGGCGTTCGACGAGATCGTCATCGCCACGCACTCCGACCAGGCCCTGACACTGCTCGCCGATCCGAGTGACGCCGAGCGCGAGGTCCTCGGCGCCATTCCCTACCAGGCCAACGAGGCCGTGCTGCACACCGACACCTCGCTGATGCCGCGCCGCCGCCGGGCGTGGGCGAGCTGGAACTACCACCTCGGGCACGCCGGGTTGGGTGGGGGCGCATCAGTGACCTACTGGATGAATCGGCTGCAGTCGTTGCCCGGTGACACGGACTACCTCGTGACGCTGAACCGCACCGAGACGATCGAACCGGCGACCAAGATCCGCACGATCAGCTACGCCCACCCGGTCTACACGCGCGAGGGGATGCGCGCGCAGGCACGCCACGGCGAGATCTCGGGCGTGAACCGCACGCACTACTGCGGCGCCTACTGGTCCTGGGGCTTCCACGAGGACGGGCTGCAGAGCGGGCTGCGCGCGGCGGCGGGCGTCGGTCGGGCACGACAGGCGGTGACCGCATGAGTGTCGCGCTCTACACCGGCACCGTGCGCCACCGTCGCTACGCCGTCCGCGGCAACGAGTTCGCCCACAGGGTCGCCTACGCCTACGTCGACCTCGACGCGGTCCCGGCGCGCCTTGCGCGGCGCGGCCTCGTCTGGTTCCGCGCCTCGGACTACCTGACCGCCGACGCGGTCCGCGCGAGCGCCGGCACAACGGGCCCGGTCCGCATCCTCACCACGCTGCGGACCCTCGGCTTCGTATTCAACCCGGTGTCCTTCTACTACGCCTTCGCGGACGATGGCGAGACGCTCGAGGCGGTGCTCGCCGAGGTGACCAACACGCCGTGGGGCGAGCGCCACACCTACGTCGCCGGCGACGACATGGCGAAGGAGCTGCACGTCTCCCCGCTGATGCCGATGGACCAGCGCTACGCCTTCCGAGCCCCCAAGCCGGGGGAGACGCTGTCCGTGCACATCGAAAGCGCGGGAGCCGAGGGCAAGGCCTTCGACGCGACGCTCAATCTGCGCCGCCGGCCGTTCGCCCTGGCGCCGCTGCTTCGCGGTAGCGCGGTGCACACGCTTCCCCTGATCTACGCCCATGCATTGGCGCTGCGCCTGCGTGGCGTCCCCGGCCATCCCCACCCGAAAGCGGCAGCATGATCGCGAAGCCTCAGGTTCGCACCGGCGAAGCCGGTCGCAACGTGGCCCCCGGCCAGCGCGCGGCCCGCACCGTCGTCCACGGCCTGCTGAGCCGCATCTTCGTGGGCTCGCTCACCGTCACCCAGGGTGGGCGCCCGAAGGTCTTCGGCGGCGGCGCCGAGGGGCCGTCCGCGTTCGTCACCGTCAACGACGACCGCGCCTGGCCGCTGCTTCTGAAGGGCTCGAGCGGGATGGGCGAGGCCTACGCCCGTGGCTACTGGGACAGCCCGGACCTGACGTCGCTGATCCGCGTCGCGGCCCGCAACACCGCCGAGCTCGACGAGGTCCGCCGCCGTCTCACGCCCCTGCGCGCGCCCTTCCAGCGCCTGCGCTCGGCGCGCAACACCGAGCAGCAGTCCAAGCAGGACATCTCCGCGCACTACGACCTCGGCAACGACCTCTACGAGCTGATGCTCGACCCGACGATGTCGTACTCCTCGGCGTACTTCGCGCGGCCGGACATGACGCTCGAGGAGGCCTCCGTCGCCAAGCTCGACCTGGTCTGCGAGAAGCTCGAGCTCGGGCCCCAGGACCACGTCATCGAGATCGGCACCGGCTGGGGAGGCCTCGCCGTGCACGCTGCCACCACCCGCGGGTGCCGCGTGACGACGACCACGATCTCCCGGGAGCAGTTCGAGTACGCGCAGCAGCGCGTCCGCGAAGCCGGCGTCGAGGACCTGGTGACCGTCGTCGACCAGGACTACCGACTGCTCACCGGCACCTACGACAAGCTCGCTTCGATCGAGATGATCGAGGCGGTGGGGTGGCGCGACTTCGGGACCTTCTTCGCGCAGTGCTCGCACCTGCTCAAGCCCGACGGCGCGGCGCTGCTGCAGGCGATCATCATGGATGACCGCGCCTACCACGTCGAAAAGGCGTCGCGCTCGTTCATCCGCGCGTTCGTCTTCCCCAACGGGTGCCTGCCGTCGATGGAGATCATCTCGCGCAACGTCGCGCGGCGGACCGATCTGCGCATGACCGGCCTCGAGGATCTGACCGCCCACTATCCGGAGACCCTGCGCCGCTGGCGCGAGAACGTCGAGGCCCACACCGACGAGCTCGAGGCGCTCGGCTACGACGATCGCTTCCGCCGCATCTGGCGGCTGTATCTGGCCTACTGCGAGGCCGGCTTTGCCGAGCGCCGCATCTCGGTGATGCAGCTCCTCCTCTCCAAGCCGTTGCACGGCGCGCCCGTCCGCGGGGTCTCCGCCGTCGTCCAGGACCTCGCCGCCGCGTCGTGACGCTCGGTGTCGACCGCGCCGGCTGCGGCCCGCCGCTCGTCCTCATCCACGGTCTCGGCGCGGACCGCCACGTCTGGAAGCCGGTCTTCGAGCGCCTCGCCGCCGAGCGCGAGGTCCTCGCCATCGACATGCCCGGTTTCGGGCAGACGGCCGCGCTCAACCACGGCAGCACACCGTCACCGCCGGCACTCGCCCGCGCCGTCGCCGACGGCCTGGCCGAGCTCGGCCTCGACCGCCCGCACGTGGCCGGCAACTCGCTCGGCGGCTGGGTGGCGCTCGAGCTCGCGCTGCTGGGCGCCGTGCGCTCGGTGACCGCGATCGCCCCCGCCGGCCTCTGGCCGCGGGCGCTGGGCCCGAAGCCGAGCGTGGCCCGCCGCGTGGGCCGCGCCGCCCTGCCTGCGATCCCCTACCTCATGAAGTCGCCCATCGCGCGCCGCCTCGCGCTCACCGGCACGGTCGGTCACCCCGGCCGGATGCCGCCCGAGGACGCCGCCGCGCTGATCCGCGCCTACGTCGAGGCCCCGGGCTTTACGGCGGTCAACTCCGCGATGCGGTCTTCGCGCTTCGAGCGCCTCGACGACATCGACGTTCCCCTCACCTTCGGCTGGCCGTCCCGCGACCGCCTCGTCGCCCGTCCGCGCCGGCTACCGGACGGCAGCCGCTCCGTCGTGCTCGAGGGCTGCGGCCACATGCCCATGTGGGACGACCCCGGGCTCGTCGCGGACCTGCTGCTCGAGGGCTCGTCCACGTAGCGCGCAAGGGCTTCGACGCGGTGGAGTTCGACAACCTCAACGTCAGCCCGAAGGGCAGCCGGGGCCACGTCTACGACAGCTGCTGATCGGCTCACCGGAATAGTCTGCCGCCCATGAGCGACGACAACCTCTTCGGCGACGAGCACGTCCGCGTCTACATCGATACCGACGGCGAGCGCGGACACGACTGGAAGGGCACCCAGTGCCTGCTGCTGACCACCACCGGGCGCAAGTCCGGCCAGCCCCGCGTCGCGCCCCTGATCTACGCGCCCGACGACGACCGTTTCATCATCGTCGCCTCCAAGGGCGGCGCGGACGAGCCGCCGGCCTGGTACCTCAACATGGAGGATGACTCCGAGGTCGAAGTCCAGGTCAAGTCCGACCGGTTCAAGGCCACGGCCCACGACGCGGAGGGCGAGGAGCGCGAGCGGCTGTGGACGCGCATGAACGAGGAGTGGCCCGACTACACCGAGTATCAGCAGAAGACCGACCGCGAGATCCCCGTCGTCATCCTCGAGCGGGCGTAGCTTGGCCCGCACCGCGCTCGTCACCGGCTTTCCGGGCTTCATCGGCCGGCGTCTCGTCCGTGCGCTGCTGGCAGAGCACGACGATCTCCAGGTCGTCGCGCTGGTCGAGCCGCGCATGGCGGCCGCGGCGCGCGAGCTCGCGCAGGACCGGCTGGAGATCCTCGAGGGCGACATCTCCGAGCGGCGGCTGGGCCTCGGCGGCTCAGACTGGGAGCGGCTCACCTCCGACGTCACCCACGTCTTCCACCTCGCCGCGATCTACGACCTCGCCGTGCCCGACGATGTCGCCCAGCGCGTCAACGTGGACGGCACCGGAAACGTGCTCGAGCTGTGCCTCGCCGCCGAACGGCTCGAGCGTCACGTCTACGTCAGCACCGCCTACGTCGCCGGCAGGCGCCACGGGGTCGTCTACGAGCACGAGCTCGTCATGGGCCAGGACTTCAAGAATCACTACGAGTCGACGAAGTTCCAGGCCGAGGTCTGGGTGCGCGAGACACTCGACCACGTCCCCACCACGATTCTGCGCCCCGCCATCGTCGTCGGCGATTCGCAGACCGGCGAGACGGAGAAGTTCGACGGCCCCTACTACATCCTGCGCACGATCGAGCGGATGGAGGGCTTCGGCCGGGCCGTCGCGCAGTTCGGCGCCTCCGACTCGCCCTTCAACGTCGTTCCGGTCGACTTCGTCGTCAGGGCCATCACCGCCACCGCGTTCCTGCCGGCGGCCGAGGGCCAGACGCTGCACCTCGTCGACCCTGACCCGCTGCTGACCAGCGACCTGGTGACGACGTTGTCGCGCGCGTACGTCGGCCGCGACCCGAAGGGCCGCGTCCCGCCGGCGCTCGTCGAGGCGAGCCTGCGCTCGAAGCGTGTGCGCCAGTTCTTCGGCGGCACGCCGCGGGAGTCGGTCGCCTACCTGAACCACTCCGTCGCCTTCGACACCCGCCGCGCCGTCGACCTGCTCGGCCCGCTCGGCCTCGCCCCGCCGCGCTTCGACGAGTACGTCGACGCGATGGTCGGCTACTTCAAGGCGAACGCGGCGCGCACAGGATGACGGGGATCACCCGGTCGGTGCGCGACTGATACACGTCGTAGCTCGGGTACATCGCCACCAGGCGCGGCCATAGCCGCTCACGCTCGGTAGCCGTGGCCACGCGAGCGGTGACCGGCCGCCGCTGCCCGTCGCGCTCGAGCTCGACGTCCGGCTGCGCGGGCGTGCCCGGCGGCGGCGGCGGCGGCTTGGGCGGCGTACGGCTCGTCAGCTTGTCCAAGATCCCCACTACGGCACCTCCCGCACCATGATCAGGCTGGTCGCCCCAGGCGTGCCCGTACGCCGCCCGGCCGTCAGCACCACGCTTTCCCCGCTCTTGATGCCGGCGACGTCGCGCGCGCAGGTCAGCGCGTCCTCGACGAGGTCGTCGACGTTCTCGGCCACGTCCATCATCCCCACCCGGACGCCCCACTCGAGCGTCATCTGCGCCGCGACGCCGTCGTCGTGCACGAGCGCCACGATCGGGCGGTCGGGCCGGTACTTCGAGCACGCCCGCGCCCCGCCGCCGGTCGCGGTCGGGATGACGAGGGCGGCGACGTCGAGATCCTCGGCCAGCTGCACTGCCGCGTGCAGGACCGACGCCGCGGCCGTGTCGTGGTCGACGACACGGCAGCGCCCGTGGATGACCGGCGACTCCTCCGCCGCATGGGCGATCTCGGCCATCGCGCGCACGGCCTCGACCGGGAAGTCCCCGACGCCGGTCTCCGCCGAGAGCATCACCGCCGACGTCCCGTCGATGACGGCATTGGCGACGTCCGCGGCCTCGGCGCGCGTCGGCTCCGGTGCGTGGATCATCGACTCGAGCATCTGCGTGGCGGTGATGACGAACTTGCCCCACTGCGTGGCGCGGAAGATCGCGTCCTTCTGCATCAGCGGCACGCGGGCGACGCCGGCCTCGACGCCGTAGTCGCCGCGCGCCACCATGATCCCGTCGGTGACGGCGAGGATGTCGTCGAGGTGCTCGTAGGCCTCGATCTTCTCGATCTTGGCGATGGTGCGCGCGCGGCTGCCCAGGGCGCGCAGCCGGTCGCGCAGGTCCACCACGTCGGCGGCGGAGCGCACGAAGGAGAGCGCGACGAAGTCCGCGCGCATCTCTGCGGCGAAGGCGAGGTCGGCGACGTCCTTCTCGGTCAGTGCCGGCAGGTTGGGGCGGGCGTAGGTGACGTTGACGCCCTTGCGCGCGGTGACCGCACCGCCGGTGGCCGCCAGGGCGTGCACGCGGTCGCCGTCGATGCCGGTGACCATGAAGCGGGGGATGCCATCGCCGAGCACCACCTCGGAGCGCCCGGTCACGAGCGCCGCGAAGCCGGGGAAGTCGACGGTGAGGTGGTCGGGCCCGAAGGTCACCGCCTCGCCGGGGCGCACCATCCGCGCCTCGGTCCGGGCGCTGAGGCGCAGCTTGGGACCCTGAAGATCGAAGAGCACGCCGAGCGGCCGCCCGGCGCGCTGCGCCGCCGCCCGTGCCGCCTCGCAGCGTGCGCCCTGCTCCTCGCGCGTCCCGTGCGAGCAGTTGATCCGCACGCAGTCGACCCCGGCGGTCAGCAGCGCGTCGAGCCGCTCAGGGGTCTGGGTGGCGGGTCCGAGGGTGGCGACGATCTTGGTGCGGCGCACGGTGTCTGACGCAGTCTTCCACGTTCGGGGCGATAGATCCCGACTCTTGCGGCCCGGGCGCGTGACCTGGGAATGATCTTCCGCAGGACACCTGAGCTGATGGCGAGCCTGCAACGCTCCGCCCAGCCCTCGGCGGACCCACTCGCCGCCACCCAGGGAGTCCTCTGGCTCGCGCTGACGATCCGCAAGCTCTCCGAGGCCGACGAGGGGTCTCCATGAACCTTCAGCGCCGGGCGTGGCCGGCCCGCCTGCACCCGCGGCGCGCGGACGCGGCGGCCTCCCAGGACGACTGGGAGGGCGCGTACGAGCTGGCGTTCTCCCGGCAGGACTGGCTGCCGACCCTGCGCCTGTGCGGACTGCTGATCCACCGTTACGTGTTCGCCGCGACGACGGACGGGGTCTTCTTCACCTCGCACGCCGAAAAGCACGACGGCCTCTACTTCGTCGAGTGGGACGTACTCGGACACATCGTCGACGCGGTGTGTGACGAAGCGCCGCGGTCTGGTGTCATACGTGCCGCATGAGCGCAAACGCCATCGCCCGCCCGGGCTCGCGCGCCAGCCCCCACCTGCGCGTGCTGTCCGACGACCGGCTGGTCAGGCTGGTCTCCGCGGGCGACGAGCGAGCCTTCGCTGCGATCTACCGCCGCTACCAGGCGCCCCTGTTTCGCTACTGCCTGACGGTCGTGCGCGAGGAGCACGACGCGCACGACGTCCTGCAGTCGGTGATGACCAACGCGCTCGTGGCGCTGCGCCGTGCCGTGCCCGAGGCGCCGCTGCGGCCGTGGCTGTTCCGGATCGCCCACAACGAGGCGGTCTCCGCCCTGCGCCGGCGACGTCCGACGACCGAGCTCGCGGACACGGCGGTCGGGCCCGATCTGGACGCGACGCTGGAGGACCGACGTCGCCTCTCGCTGCTCGTGAGCGACCTGCAGGCTCTCCCGGAGCGCCAGCGCGGCGCGCTGGTCATGCGCGAGCTGAGCGGGCTCTCGCACGCGGAGATCGGCACGGCGCTCGGCGTCGGCCCGGACAAGGCCAAGCAGGCGATCCTCGAGGCGCGGCTGAGCCTGCAGGAATCCGAACGGGGCCGGGCCATGGACTGCGCTGAGGTCCGTGCCCTGATCTCCGAACACGACGGCCGGCGCCTGCGCGCCCGGACCGTGCGCGCGCACCTGCGCGGCTGCGAGGACTGCCGCGCGCTGCGCGACGCGATCGCGCTTCGCCAGACCGACCTCGCGCTGCTCGCACCACCGCTGCCCGCGGCTGCCGCGGCTGCCCTGCTCGCCCAGCTGCTGGGTGGCGGGGGCGGCGGCGCGTCACTGGTGGCCAAGATGGCCGCGGGCGCCGCCGTCGTCGCCACGACCGCCGGCGCGGGCGTCGGGGTGCGCGAGGTGGTCCGCAACGATCCGCCTCCGCGCGCCGTCGAGGGGATACAGCCGTCGGAATCGTCCGCACGACCTGCGCGAGGCGTTCCGGCGGTCCTACCGACGCCGACCGCGGAAGCGCCCTCCGTGCCGGAGCGAGCGAGGCGGGCCGCCGAACGGCGTCCGGGCCGCGATCGAGCCTCGTCGCGGCGCGCAGGTACTCGGTTCAAGCCGCGCCCGGCCGACCGAGCGCCGGGGACGGGTGCCGCCGTCCCGTCGGCGACGCCTGTCTCGTCCCCTGCGCCCTCCGCGCCGCCGCCCGTCGTCGACGCGCCCAAGCCCGAGAAGACGCCGAAGCCGGCCAGGACGCCGAAGCCCGTCAAGACGCCGAAGCCCGCGAGAACGCCGAAGCCCGTCAGGACCCCCAGGCCCGTCAGGACGCCGCGTCCGACGCCGACGCCCAAGCCCCCGAAGGCCGAATAGACGACCTTCGTGCGCCGCGCCCGTCGTCGGGTCGAGTGTCACAACCGAAAGGAACCCCTCCTAGCTCAGCGCGGAGTAGAGCGCACGGACGCGCTCGAAGATCTGCTCCGCGGCGGCGAGCTGCTGCTCGCGCGTCGGCTCCTTCACGGGATCGAGCGCGAGCGGCTCGCCGTAGCTGACCGTGATGCGCGGAAAGCGCCCGCGCCTCCAGCCCCGGACCCCCGAAGAGCCATGGATGGCCACCGGGACCACCGGGACACCCGACTCCAGCGCAAGCCGGCCGATCCCTGGCCTGGGCTGCCCGAGCCCGCCCGAGCGCGATCGTCCGCCTTCGGCGTACAAGCCCACACAGCCGCCGAGCGCGAGGATCGAGTGCGCCGTCGCGAACGCCTCGTCGTCCTGGTGGCCGCGGCGCACGGGGAAGTGCCCGGACACGCGAAAGACGTAGCTGAGGACCGGGTTGTTGCCGAAGAACTGCGACTTCGACATGAAGCGGATGCGCCGCCGCAGGAAGACGCCGCAGAAGAAGTGGTCCATGTTGGAGAAGTGGTTGGGAGCGAGGATGACCGCGCCGGTGCCCGGCACGTTGCGCCGCCCGCGCTGCCGGGCGCGATAGAGCCCGAGCGCCACCGGGGTGAGCAGGATGCGCACGAATGTGTAGGTCCAGCCGGGCTCGTTCGCCCGCGCCCAGGCGTGAAACGGCGCCAGCGCAGCCGCCGGCCGGTCGTCGCGGTAGAGCTGTGCTCGCAGTTCCGTCATGAAGGCCAATTGTGAAGAATTCGCGTTCCGGCGCGTGGTTCGCCTCCCCAGTGCGTTGACTGCTGTCGTGCTCCCCATGTCTTCCCCCCGCGTCCTGACCCGCCGGCGCCTGCTCGTCCAGGGCTCCGCCGCCGGCGCCACCCTGGCGTTCGTCCCCTCTGCCTGGGGGCGTCTGCTCACCAAGAGGGCGGCCGTCGGGCCCGGCACGTTCGCCGACGGCGTCGCCTCGGGCGAGCCGGCCGCTGACGCCATCACCTTCTGGTCGCGCCTGACCACCGACCGTCCCGTCTCGGGCGCCCGGCTGATCGTCGCCACCGACGAGGGCCTGAACAACACGGTGGCGACCGTGACCGTGCCCACCCGCCGCGCGATCGACGGCTCGCTCAAGGCGCGCGTCGGCGGCTTGCAGCCCGACACGGTCTATCACTACGCCTGGGAGTCGGCGCAGGGCAACAGCCCGGTGGGCCGCACCAAGACCGCCAAGCCCGCGGACTCCGCAGCGATGATGCGCATGGCGTTCTCGAGCTGCCAGAACTACCCGGTCGGCTTCTTCAACGGCCACCAGGAGGCGGCGGCGCTGGATCCGCTCGACCTCTATCTGTTCCTCGGCGACTATCAGTACGAGTACGAGAACACCGAGACGCGCTCGGACGGCTTCCCGACCGTCGATCTGCAGTCCTACCGCGACCGCTACAGGATCTACCGCGAAGACAAGTCGCTGCGCGAGCTGCATCGCACGCAGCCCATGATCCACATCTGGGACGACCATGAGGTCGAGGACAACTACACGGAGAACAACCCGCGACCGAGCGACCTGCAGCGCGCCGCCGGCTACCGCGTCTCCTTCGAGTGGCTGCCGCGCATGCAGTTCCCCGGCGAGCAGTTTCGCATCTACAACCGCTGGCAGCACGGCCGCATGGCGGACGTGATCATGCTCGACCAGCGCCAGTACCGCACAGGGGACCTCGACGGCCAGCCGCGCATCCTGCTCGGCCGCGGACAGCTCGACTACCTCAAGGCGCGCCTGAAGGAGTCGCCGAGCACCTGGAAGATCGTCGCCAATCAGGTCATGATCGCGCCCCTGCAGGTCGGCGTGGCCGGCGCGGGCAAGGACATCAACCCCGACCAGTGGGACGGCTACAAGGCCGAGCGCAACGAGCTGCTCGACTTCATCGCGGCCGAGCAGATCAAGAACGTCGTCTTCCTCACGGGCGACATCCACACGTACATGAGCAACGAGGTCCCGCAGCGCCCGGCGCCGGCGGGCACGTACACGTCGGTGGCGACGGAGTACATCGGCGGATCGATCACCTCGGAGAGCCTGCCCGTGCCGTCGGAGGCCGTCAACGCGTCCAATCCGTGGATCAAGACCTTCAACGGCGTCGATCACGGCTACGCGCAGATCGACCTGACGGCCGAGGAGAACGTGGTCACCTACCGGGTGTCGGACATCCAGGTCGAGGGCGACGCCAGTCGCACGCTCTCGAAGTGGCGCCAGCCCGTCAACACCAACACGCCGATCCAGGACAGCGGGTCCCGGTCCTTCCGCTCCGGTCCCGCTCAGGAGAAGCAGCCGACCTCCGACGATGCGCCCAACCCCGCCCTGCGCAAGCGCCGCGCGCGCTGGGAGCGCTACGGGGAGCGCGACCTCGCGCGTCGCGAGCGAGCCGCCGCCCGTGGCGGGAAGAAGGGTGGCCGCTGATGCGCCGCGCGCTCATCACCGGCGCCGGGGTCGTTGCGCTCGCGGTGCCCGCCGTCGCGTTCGCGGCGGCGCCCGCCAACGACACCCCGGGAGGCGCCGGGGATTTCCAGGAGTTCACCTCCGGCAACTCCAACGGGGAGAACGCTGCAGAGAGGCAGGGCCTCGTCGACCTGACCGAGGCCACCGCGGACAAGGGCATCAAGCGCTGCCTCGGCCCGAAGTCGTTCGCGAGGACCGTGTGGTTCAAGATTCCCGCCGCCGACACGCCGCAGCTCGTTCGCGTCGAGGCGTCGTCGCCGAGTGGCGGCACCAGCGAGGTGCCTGACCTCGCGCTCTACGCGTCCACCGAGACCCGCGAGGCGCAGGCCTGCGACGGCCCGGCCGCCGGGGAGCGGTCGACGTCCGCCGCAGCGGTCGAGGCGCGCGTGCCCGCGGGTGCCGCGGGCCTGGTCCAGATCGGCCGCACCGCCGGTCAGACGGAGGCCGCCGCCGTCGCGTCGCTGCGCACCGTCGCGCTGCCCGCCACCAATGCGCCCGCCGGCGACGTCGCGGGCGAGGCGCCGCGGCTGCCCGTCGGCAAGGTCAGGAGCGTCCCGCTCGGCGGCGCCACGCTGACCGCCGAGGATCCCGCCCAGCCGGCCTGCCCGGCTGCGGCCACGGTCTGGCGCCGGACGAAGATCACGCGCGCCGGCAAGTACCGCATCGTCGCGCGCGGCGCCGCGGCCGGGTCGATCACCGCGTTCGTCGGCAAGAAGCCCACCGCCAACGGCGCGAAGGCGTGCGCCAACCGGCGCAACGCCGCCGGCGCGGTGGCGCTGAAGGTCGCGCTCAAGCGCGGCACGACGCTGTGGACGCGGGTCGGCGCCGACGCGCCCGCTGCGGAGGCATCGGCCAAGGTGCGCGTCAAGCGGCTGAAGTAGCGAGTACGGTCGGGCCGTGCCCGAACTCGTCCCAAGGGGGCTTCGCCCCCTTACACCGGCGCTTCGCGGCCGGTCAACCCCCGGTTAGACATGGAATTCATCCACACTTGTTATCGGATTGGCGACATCGACTCCGCCGTCGACTTCTACGGCAAGCTGGGGTTCGAGGAGCGGCGGCGGATGGACCTCCCCGACGGCGCGATCAACGTGTTCATGGGCATGCCGGGCGACGGCGACCGGCTCGAGCTGACCTGGAACCCGGGCGTCGAGTCCTACGACCTGGGCACCGGCTACAACCACATCGCCCTCGTGGTGGAGGGCCTCGACGACACCCTCGCCGAGCTGGCCTCCGTCGGCATCGAGCCGGAGAAGCCGCCGTACCACGTCGGTGAGGGCGGGTCGCGGATCTGCTTCGTGCGCGACCCGGACGGCTACCGGGTCGAGCTCATCGAGCGTCGCTGAGGCGCTCGTAGGCGGCGAGCGTCTGCGCGGCCTCGTCGCGGGTGACGTAGGGCCGGTCTGCGAGGAACGCGCGCGCATCCGCAAAGGCTCCGGCGCGGTCGTAGGTGATCGCGACGGGGCGCAGGTGATGGATGGCAGTGGCGTCGACGACGCCGAGCGGCCAGCCGCGCTGCGCCGCGACGGCGCCCCAGTGGTTGTCGAGGCCCCAGCCCATGCGCAGGTCGGGGAAGGGCAGCAGCTCGGCGACGGCAGGAGCACGGAGCGCCGTGACCGGCCCGATCTCCACGAAACGGGTGCGGCGGGCGAGCAGACCGGGCCGCCGGCGCGTGATCGGCCAGGCGGCGTGCGAGGCGAAGGCGTGGGCGGGCTGCGCGAGGACGAAGCCGAAATGCTCGGCGCAGGTCAGGAAGGCGTCCAGGAAGCGGCGCGGGAGGACGACGTCGTCGTCGAAGAGCAGCAGCCAGTCGACGTCCGAGAGCGTCTCACCGGCGAGCGCGGCGTTGAGGTTCTGCCACTTCCCCAGCCCGGGCCGGGGCTCCACGAGACGGAGGTCGACGTGGTGGCGGGAGCCGCGCAGCCGCGCGGCTGCGCGGTCGGCCGTGGCGCGCAGCTCGGGCCGGACGACCGCGACGGCCAGCACGCGGCGCGCCGGCCCCGCCTGCGCGACGATGCGCCGTCGCGCCGGGGCCGTGAGCAGGTCGGCGACGGCGTCCTTGACCCTGCCCTCGGCCAGCGCGCGGCGCGACAGGTTGCCCGAGCGGCCGGAGGCGAAGTCGACGTCGGTGGCAGGCGGCGCCTTGGGGTCGTCGATCCACTCGGCGATCCGGCCCGCCGTGTGGGCGGCCATGACGAAGCCGTTGCCGCAGCGCCGGCGCCCGACGTGCCACAGGCACCCGGCGAAGACGCGCAGCTCCGTGGTCAGGGCCGGCGCGACGCCCTTGTGGACGTCGTAGCGACGGCCGTGGCGGCCGCGCCGGTAGGCCGCGCGGATGAGTCCCACCAGGCGCGCGTCGGCGCCGGTGCGACGGTGGTCGACCCCGGCGCCGGCGACGTACCGGATGCGCCCGCCGCCGGCCCGCAGCCGCCGCAGCCAGTCCTCCTCGTCGCCGTAGATGCCAAGCCCGGCGTCGAAGCTGCCGATGCGCTCGAGCGCGCTGGAGCGCACGGCCAGGTTGGCGCTCCACACGAGCTCGGCGTCGGTGTCCTGCGGGCCGAGGTCGAGCGTGGTGATCGGCGGCGGCTCGCGCCCGCACGCTTGCAGGTTGGTGCCCTCCAGCCGAGCGCGGATCGGGCCGCCGAAGGCCTCGTGGTCGGGACAGCCGGCGGCCGCTGCGAGCAGCGCGGCCAGCCACCCGGGCCACACCTCGACATCGTCGTCGAGAAAGACCAGGAGCTCCGACTGTGCGGCCGCGATCGCGGTGTTGCGAGCGGCGTTGGGCCCCCGCGGCGCGCCGTGGGCGAGGTAGCGGCCGCCGCCGGCGACGACCAGCGCTTCGGTGGCGGCGTCGCGCGCGCCGTCCTCGACGACGATCAGGTCGCCGGCATGCGCGGCGAGCTGCGGCGCGAGCGAGGCGAGCGCGACCGCGAGATAGTCGCGGCGGCCCTGGGTGGGGATGAGGATCGAGACAGCCGGCATCTAGATGGGTGATTCCAAATTCGGGTGGCGCGTGCTTGCCCGCCAGGCGGCGCCGGATCGCCACCCGAATCCTCGTGAATACGTCCGTATTCCCTTCGGATCCGGTCGGCGCCCGGCATCCACCTGACGGGAAAGCACGACAACGGAGTATTCGAAATCAACCATCTGGTCAGAGGCCCAGGGCGGGCAGCACGTCCCGGCGGACGATCGCGAGCACGGCGTCGCGACGGTAGGGCGCCATGGTGGCGGCGGCGTGCTCGGCGAAGTCCGCGTCCTGGAAGGCCAGCCCGGCGCGGATGGCCTGAGCGAGCGCAGCCGGGGTCATGTCGGCGGCGACGAGCTCGGGGGCGAGACGGCGGGCGAGCGGCAGCGCCTCGTACGCGCCCGGTGACGGGACGGTGACGAGCGGGGTGCCGAGCGCGAGCGCCTCCAGCTGGGCGATGCCGTAGTCCTCGCGCCGCGACGCGTTGACGAAGCAGCGCGCGCGGCCGACGCGCTGCAGCCACTGCTCGCGCGGGAGCAGCCCGGCCCATTCGACGCCCGCGGGGACGGCGACGCCGCGCCGCCCCAGCCAGGCGATCGCGTCGCCGGGATCGCAGCCGCCGATCACCAGGCGCGCGCCGGCGGGCGCGGCCTGCCGCCACGCCTCGCAGAGCACGTCGATTCCCCGCTTCCACAGCCAGCCGGCGTAGGCGACCACCTCGTCGCAGCGGCCGCCCTCCACGGCCGGAACCTCGACGGGGATCGGCAGCCGCACCGTCGTGGTGCCGGCGCTGAGCGGCGCCGCGGCCCGTGCCGCGGCTTCGCCGGTTGGAAGCAGCAGATCGGCGTTCGCAAGCACACGGCGCTCGCGCGACCGCTGCCAGGCGCCTGAGGCGCCGGGGCGGTTGAGCGCGGTCGGCGAGTCGAAGCGGATCGCCCACGGCACCGTGGGCCGGCGCAGCAGCAGCGCGGTGGTGGCCCCGGAGACGATCACCGCCCGGGCGTCGCTCGTCGCGCGCGCCGCGCGGCGCGCGGCGATCCCCTCGACGAGATCCGTGACGGTGATGTGGCGCCGAAGCCGCCACGTCAGGCCCGGTTGCACCCGCACGATCCGGCAGCTGACGCCGGCCGCGGCGAGCACCTCGGCGAGCGCGTCGTCGGACTGGCGCAGCCCGCGGGTGCTTGCGAGCGAGAGCAGCGCGACGTCGGTCACGCCAGCTCCCGGTAGAGGTCGGCGACTGCGGACGCGCAGCGATCCCAGTCGAAGCGCTCCGCGAAGGTGCGCGCGTGCGCGGCCATCGCCGCCCGGCGCGTCGCGTCGGCCAGCGTGCGAATCGCGGCGGCGAACGCCTCGGCGTCCGGGGCCACCAGCAGCCCGCTCGCATCCTGGTTCAGCGCCTCCGAGGTCGCGGTGCCGGCCGCGGCGACGACAGGCACGCCGCGCGACTGCGCCTCCGCGACCACGAGCCCGAACCCCTCGAGCGTCGAGGGGAAGAGCAGCACGTCGGCGCTGTCGTAGAGCCGCCACTTGTCGGCGTCGCTCACGCGGCCGACGAAGCGCACGTCAAGGCTGCGGGCGTCGGCTCGGAGCTGCGCGCGCAGCGGGCCGTCGCCGGCCACGACGAGCGAGGCGTCCACGCCCGCGCGCGCCAGCGCCTCGATCGCCACGCCGGGGCGCTTGCGCGTCTCCAGCCGGCCGAGGTAGAGCAGTCGCAGGCCGGTCGGCGCCCACGCGTCGCGCCAGCCGTCGGTCTCCGGCGGCCGGGCGACGCCTTCGACGATGACGTGCACGCGCGCGGCGTCGACGCCCGCGGCGACCAGCGCCCGCTTGGAGTACGCGGAGACGGTGACGACCGCGTCCGCGCGCCGCGCGATCGCCGTCTCCAGCCGCGTCCAGCGCGGATCCAGGTGATGGTGGTGCAGGACCACGGGGACCGTCGAGCGTGCGATCGCGCGGGCCAGCAGCAGCGCCGGCCCGGTATGGCGGACCGAGTGTCCGCGCAGCAGGTCGACTCGCCGCTGGCGCAGCAGCCGTCGCGCGTAGGGCCCGAAGACGAGCGGCGCCGCGGCCCAGTGCAGACCGAGCCGGTGGCGCAGGACGTCGACCTCCCAGCCCGTTGCCGGGGCGGCGTGGTCGCGCGGCAGCCCGAGGATCACCTCGACCCCGTGCGCCGGCAGACGCTCGAGCAGCTCGCGCTCGTACACCTCCCCGCCGACGGCCGAGTCAGGGCGCAGCGTGTAGTAGTGCGGGCCTCCGGCGCGGACGATGGGCGTTGACGCTACGCGACCCTCAGCTGACCTCGCGCAGCCCGCCCGTGTGCACGTCGTAGACGAAACCGCGCACGTTGTCCTTCTTGGGGATGAAGGGGCTCGCCTGGATGCGCGCCAGCGACTGCTTCACGTCGGCGTCGAGGTCGCCGAACGCTTCCGCCGCCCACTCGGGCTTGATCCCGACCTCGTCCTGGATCGACTGCTTGAAGTCGTCGTCGGTGAAGGTCAGCATGCCGCAGTCGGTGTGGTGGATGAGCACGATCTCCTCCGTGCCCAGCAGCCGCTGGCTGATCGACAGCGACCTGATCTCGTCGTCGGTGACCACGCCGCCCGCGTTGCGGATCACGTGCGCGTCGCCTTCCTGCAGACCCAGCAGGCCGTACACGTTCAGCCGCGCGTCCATGCAGGCAAGCACCGCGATCTTGCGGCCGGGGGGCAGCGGCAGGTCGCCCTTGTCGAAGGACTCCTGATAGGCCTTCGCGTTCTTGAGCAGCTCGTCAGTGGTGGACATGACCGGCAAAGTACACAAACCACTCGAGATTGACTGGAGGCCGGCGTTACCCCACTTCCCCACTGGGTAAGACAGCGACGTGCTTCGATCCACCGCTCTGATCATCGTGTTCGCTGCCCTGCTTGCGACGCCGGCCTCCGCGGACGCCGCCCGGTACAAGGACCGGGGCAACGGATACTCGCTCAGCATCGACTACCGCAAGGGCGACGACCCGCTCGTCTTCGTGATCCCGAAGAAGCTCGTCGGCGAGCCGATCACCTTCTTCGTCTACTGCGGCAGGACGTTCACCGGCGACAAGGGCGACCTCGCCCTGGGAACCATGCCGATCTCGCCGATTCGGCGTTTCACGCAGGAGGTCCCCCAGTCGATGGCCAAGCGCCGCTGCACGCTCTTCCTCAACGATGACGAGCAGCCCACCGCGAAGTTCAAGCTCAGGCGCGGCTAGGCCGACCGCTCAGCATTCCCGGGCGAGCTAGTGAGACTCGAACTCACGACCTCCTGGGTGCGATCCATTTCGGGGGGTCACCACAGGTCACCACGAGACACGCGTTGGCTCTGGCGAGCCAAATCAACCGGAGCGTTGACGCGCGATAACCGCCTCCGGCGCAGACCATGCTCGCCCTGAGTTCGCCCGGGAACTCAGCCGACCCAGGTCAGTTCGCCGGGCGCGTAGTCCTCGGGGAGTCCGCAACCCTCGGCCTCGATCTGTTCCAGCAGGTGGACTCGGATGTCGGTGGCATACATGTCCGGGGTCTCGTGCTTCATCGTGTCCTCGACCCAACGTCCTGTGGGCAAAGCCGCCTCGGCGAACGCGAAACGACAGCCGGGGCGCGTGCTGGTCGTGAATTCGATCACGACGTCTTGTCCATCCAAGCGCACCTCGTGTACGTCGACTGGAAGGTAAGCCGCGTCGATTTCGAGAGCAGCGCGCACGGCTTCAGCAGTCCACTCAGTCATAGTCGGTCAAGGTACCGATCGCCATCTGACTGGTTCTCGGGTAGCGTCGCAACCGGTGGAGGAGCGAACCATGTTCTGGAGGCGCTATTGGACAGTGTTCCACTGCGGTGCTGCAGCTCTTGCCATCGCAGTCCTCCGCAAGCGGTGGACGTTCGTCACGCTCTTGCTCGCTGGGCTCGCGGCGGGGATCAAGGTCGGTCAGCGGGATCCTTCCGGCCTCAAGATCGTCGCCTCGAGCGAAGGCAACATCCAGCCGTGACCCTTGGCGCGGTCGCGGGGCGACCTGCCTCGTCCGAGCTCTGGAGCGTGCTGACGTACAGCCCGAGCCAGAACAGCACGAAGAGGTACGGCACCAGCGAGATTCCCCATACGACGACCACCTGCCAGGGATGCGCACGGGACATCGCTGCGCCGATCCAGACGTACACGAGCCCAATGGCGCAGACACAAGCACCTGTTACCGTCGCAACTCCAAGCCGCTCTCCGTCCTTTCCTTCCGCCACGGGGCTGATCGCGATCGCGACGACAACCGCCGCCGTGAGAACGAGCACCGAGACGAGCGCGGTGCCAGGGACCGATCCCACGCGTCTACCTGCGCGGCTGAACAACAGCAACGCCCCAGGCACGACAGACAGGAAGATGACGAGAGTCACGACGCACCCTTCTCTTCGGCAGGCGTCGTTCTAATCCGAAGGCGAAGCGTGGCCGCGCCGGCGCGGATCCCAAGGCGCCAGCTACCAGTCACGCGCTTGAGATGAGCACAGCAGAGATGGTCGACACCGGTGCCGGTGAGCCGGTAGTCGCCGGCCTCGCATCCACGAGCAGCGAGGTCGGACTCGAGAGCGAGTACGCGCTTCTGTACGTCGGCCCGCAGACCCCGGAGATCCTCCTCAGCCTCGTCGGTCCGCCAGACGACCCAGGTCAGCGGTCGGTTCCCGCAACGATCGGGCGGTCACCGCGGCCGCGGCGCATGCCCGCGAGCGATTCGCGCAGGCGGTCGTCCTTGAGCGTCACCTCGTCGTCCAGGCGCGCGAGGAGGGCGCTGCGGATGTTGCGATCCTGGCCGCGCTCCCGGAGGTCGGCGAGCAAGCGGTGGACCCGGACGATGCTCTCAACTCTCACGGCGCGTGGCTTAGTGCCGGCGTCGTCGAGCACCCCGGTGTCGAGCCAGCTCCGAATCGTCGGCTCGGAGACCTTCAGCAGCTTTGCGGCGACGGCTACGGGGATTGCCGGGGCGTTGCGAAGGCGCCGGCGCCGGGCCGCGGCCAAAGACTTCGCGGCCTCAACTCGGTCTCCGTTCAGGATCGCGTGCTCGGCCTTGTCGAGGTGCTGCACCTCCTCGACGGCCTCCGCGTAGCTGCGTTCACGTTCCTTGCGCGTCATGGCGTCTCCAGCGGGAAGTCTATCACCCTGCTTTCGGAAAGCACCCAAAAAAGACAAGACAGATCCATATGGGCCAAGCCCCGAAACAGCAAGAACGCCAAGTCGCCTCAGCCCAAAGCCAACCCAGGCAAGCCAGGCCAAGACATAAGGGATCCAAAGGAAGCAAGGAACCCAAAGACAACAGCGATCACACCCCTGCACTCCGTGCCGGTGCCGGCCGCAATCCGCGGGGCACCGAGGGGGCGACTACGTCGAGTTACCGCTCTGCCGGAGACAGCCGATCGCGCCGCAGCCGGCTCCGGGCGAGGGGGGCGCGCTCGACGCGCAGTACATAAAGATTCGCCGTCCGAACCCCCAGCTCGCGAAAGTCGTCCGTCAGTCATATGTGATCTCAATCGCGAAGCTGGGTTCCGAGCAGGCGAAGTACTACCTCGAGCAGGCCGATGATCGCGTCGATGTCGCGGACAGCCTCGGGTCCGGTCTCGAGGACTACTACGTCGATCCGCACGAGGCCCGCGGTGAATGGGCGGGCCGAGGTGCGGCGATCCTCGGGCTTCGAGGTGGTGTGAGGCCCGAGCATCTGCGGCAGCTGCTCGACGGCATCGATCCCCTGACCGGTCGACCGCTTCGTCAGGACGGCCGACGCGTGTCCGTCGCGGCGTTCGACGTGACGTTCTCGGCACCGAAGAGCGTCAGCGTCGTCTTCGGCACGGCGTCGCCGCAGGTGCGGCGGATGGTGCGCGACTCCCACGATCGCGCTGTACGCGAGGCGCTGGGTTACCTCGAGTCCAGCGCGGCGGCGGTGAGACGAGGCGCCGGCGGTGCGACTGTCGAGACGGCGGAAGGCTTCCTAGCCGCGACCTTCCGTCATCGCGCGTCCCGCGCCGGCGATCCGCAGCTGCATACGCACACGGTGATAGCCAATGTGGCTCGCGGACCTGACGGGCTGTGGTCGGCGCTCGACGGCCGGCGGATCTACGCCTACGCGCCCGCGTCGAGCCGCGTCTACCAGGCGGTGCTCCGCGCCGAGCTCACTCGGTCGCTCGGCGTTGCGTGGACGCCGGTCACTAAGGGCATCGCGGAAATCGATGGAGTGCCTGAGTCTGTGCGCCGTGAATTCAGCCGACGCCGGGCGGAGATCGAGGCGGCCCTGACCCGTCAGGGCACGTCGGGCAACCGCGCAGCCGAAGCCGCCGCGCTGGCGACCAGGTCCGGCAAGGACCGATCGTTGGGGCCGCACGAGCTGTTCGCCGGCTGGCGCAAACGCGCCGAGGGTCTGGGCTGGGGGCCGGATCGCCTGCCGTCACAGGCACACGCCGATCAAGTTCAGCCCGCGGCGTCGATCAGGAAGACCGTCGACGAGCTTCTCGCAGGCGAACGACTCACTGCGAAGCGGCCCACCTTCACGCGTCGCGATGCCGTTATCGCCCTCTGCGATCACCTCCCCGCAGGCGCTCCGCTCGATGCGGACCGGATCGACGGAGCCGTCGAACAGCTGCTCGCCTCCTCGTCGGTCGTGCCGATCGCAGACGCCAGCGAGCGCGAGATCTTCCGCCGTCGCGACGGTCGGGTCATGCGAGTTGCCGCCGAGGATCGCCGGTACACCACCGCCGCACTTCTGGCGCTCGAGCAGGAGCTCATGTCGGCAGTAGAGAACGGGCGGGCGACTGGCCGTGGTCAAGTCGCCGAAGCAGTCGTTCAATCCCATTTAGAGGCGCGGCCGACGCTCTCCCCCGAGCAGCGCGCAATGGTGCAGACCTTGACGACCCGCGGCGATGCAGTCGCCGTCATCGCCGGACGGGCGGGCACCGGCAAGACGTTCGCCCTCGCCGCCGCGCACGCCGCCTGGACTGAGGCTGGTCATCCGGTTGTCGGCGCAGCCGTCGCCCGCCGCGCCGCGCGTGAGCTGCAGCAGGGTGCGGGCATTCCCAGCACGAGCGTTGCGGCGCTCATCGGAGGCCTCGACCGAGGATCACCGCTTCCCCTCGGCGTGGTCCTTGTCATCGACGAGGCAGGGATGCTCGGGACACGCGATGCGGCGGCCCTGGCGCGGCACGTCGAGCGGAGCGCTGGGAAGTTCGTCCTGGTCGGCGACCACCGCCAGCTGCCCGAGCTCGAGGCCGGTGGCGCCTTCCGCGGCCTCGTCCGCCGCGGCCACGCGACCGAGCTGGTCGAGAACCGCAGGCAGGTGGAAGTTTGGGAGCGACGCGCGGTAGATGACCTACGCGACGGCCGCGTCGAATCCGCGCTCGCGGCGTACCGAGAGCACGGCCGTGTCCACATCGACAGCCACGCCGAGGCGACGCGGGATCGAGTGGTTGCTGACTGGCTCGCCGCGAGCGACACCGACGCAGTGATGATCGCTGCCCGGCGGTCCGACGTTCATGACCTGAACACTCGCGCTCGGAGCCGCCTCCGCCAGCAGGGCCGGCTCGCTGGGGAGGAGATCCGCATCGCCGGTCGAGACTTCGCCGTCGGCGATCGAATCGTGGTGCGGCGCAACGCACTCGACCTCGGGCTCGTCAACGGCGAGCGGGCGACGGTGACCGCGATCGACGTCGTCAAGCGCCAGGTGACGCTCGCGACGGCGACGCGCTCCGCAACTCTCGGTGAGAGATTTCTGCGCTCGCGGACTAGGAACGGTGAGCCCGCGTTGGCTCACGGATACGCCATGACCTGCCATGTGGCGCAAGGCGCCACGGTCGATCGCGCGTTCGTGCTCGCCGACGCCGGGCTCTGCCAGGAATGGGGATACACCGCTCTCACCCGCGGCCGCGAGGCCAATCACCTCTATGTCTCCCGCGACCAACCGTGGGAGCGCGACGAGTACGGCCCGCGCGGCGACAACGACCGGAACACGGAACCTCTCGCCCGTCTCGCACTGGCACTGCAGCGCAGCGAAGCTCAGCCGCTTGCGCTCGACTCGGGCCGACTGCAGGTGCGAGACCACGAGGATGCGCGGGGGATCGGGCGCTGATGTCAGACCCGCTCGCCGCCGCGATCCTCCAGGCGCTCGCTGCGGACCCCGAGGCAGTCGCCGCGCTACGCGAGCTGGTGGAGCGCCCGCCGCCGGAGCCGGTCTCGCCGCCGCCCGCCTACACCGTCAGCTCGCTCGCCGGCTGCCTCGGCGTCAGCCAACGCGTGGTCCGTAACGCCATCGGCCGGCACGAGCTCGCCGCGGTCAAGCGGGGAGGGCGTTGGCTCATTCCCTACCCAGCGGTACAGACATGGCTCGCGCCGATTCCTTCGGTGCGACCGCGCGCCGCGTTGACCGGCCCGCTTACCGAGGCGATGACCCGCCTCAGCCACCCACCGAGGCACCGGCGATGAGCGTCCACCGTCACAAGGACGCGTGGGTCGTCCGGTTTCGTGTCGGCGGGCGAAACCGGTCCCAATCCTTCGCTCGCAAGGTCGACGCTCAGCGCTTCGACGCCGAGGTCACGCGCCGCCGGCAGCTCGGTGCTGTCGCGACCTTGGACGCCGGCCGCGAGCCGCTCGATGAGTTCGTCACCGCCACCTGGGCACCGACCCACGCCGTGACGCTTGCGCCGAAGACCCGCAAGCACTACGCCGGCCTCTACGACCACCACCTCGCGCCGTACCTCGGTGCCATCGCTCTCCGCGACCTTCGGGCTGAGCAGATCGCCCGCTGGCAGGCCGACCGCTTGGCGGCCGGCTCCGGGCCCGTCGCCGTCCGCCAGGCCCTCGAGCTGCTCGGCGGGATCCTCGAGCGGGCCGTCGAGCTCGAACGGATCGCACGCACCCCGGCTCGGCTGGTAAGGAAGGCAAGGCGACCGCCCCGCAGTGAGGTGCGACCACTCGCGCCGGTCACCGTCGAGGCGATGCGTGCCGCCGTGAGCGATCGTGACGCGACGCTGCTCTCCGTCCTCGCCTATGCCGGCCTGCGGCCAGGTGAGGCGCTGGCGCTCCGTTGGGACGACGTCCGGGACAGCACGCTGCTCATCGAGCGCGCGCTGTCGCTGGGCGAGATCGCCGACACCAAGACCCGCCAGCACCGCACCGTCCGGCTTCTCCAGCCACTGCGCGAGGACCTCGACAGCTGGAGCCACGCAGGCGCAACCACTGGGCTCGTCTTCCCCAGCCAGTCGGGCGGGTCCTGGTCGCTGCCCGCTTACCAATCCTGGCGCCGCCGAGCCTTCGGACGCGCGCTTGCGGCGGCCGGAGTCGCATACGCCACGCCGTACACCCTGCGCCACTCCTTCGCGAGCCTGCTGCTCCACGAGGGCCGCAGCGTGATCTACGTCGCCCGCCAGCTCGGCCACGACGCCCGTCTCACGCTCACGCGCTATGGGCACGTCATCGACGAACTCGACCACCAGCCACGCCTCGACGCGGAGGCGGCGATCCTCCAGGCGAGGAACGGCCTGTGAGCCCGGGGCGTCGAGCAGAAGCCCGATCGCGGTGCATGTTGTCGTCGAGTCCCGTCGGCTCTACCGGGTGTGCCGGGCTCGCGAGGACGCCGCCTTTGGGAACGCTTTCTGCTCGAACTACGAACTCGACCGGGATCCACGCGGTCCGGAACGCGTTGCCACTGTCATCCACATGGCGCTCTCGACATTCGACACGCTCGAACTTGCAGTTCAGCTCGCTCGCGCGCTGCCGAAGATCGGTAGCCATGTGGCTGCGCTGGAACTCGTGGGCGGTCGAGGCCTGTGCGTTGCCAAGACGGGTCGTCCGGGCCATTGGTCGGTCTGGGGCCGGCCTGAGCAGCTGCTCGGTTGCGTGGTCGACGTCGTTGAGATCCCTGGATGACAGGTCTACCCTCATTGTCGCTATGTCCATGACGTACTCGATCTTCTCCGACGTTGGCAATCTCATGGAATGGTTCGTGGACGATCGTGCGGCTGCGCTGGAGTACCTCGCGTCGATTGCACAGTCCGACCCCGAGGTCGCCGACGACGTGTTTCTCATCGCGTCTGACAACGAGACCGGCGACTGGGTTGGCGACGTGATCTACGCCTCGGCCGTCCGCATCCCGGCCTGACGGCGCCACGTCCGGCAACGGCCGCGGCTTTGGTTGACGCCGTTTGCGATCGTGTGCCGAGCCGATGATGCCAGGACCGGACCCCGCCGCAGTCAAGATCCTTCTGAATACCTATTGGTCGAAGGGAGGCTGGCGTGCGGACCACGTCACGCCAGCGGAGGATCTAGCAAGGGCGGTCGAGGCTGGGGTCATGTTTGAGCGCCCTCTGCAGGCCGATCACGACACTGTCGTAGCGGGCACCATTGACGCGATCGCGGCGACGACCAGCGAGGATGTGGCGGCCGCCTTCCTGACCTCTTTGAGAACTCGCCGCCTCGATCTTCGCTCGGCGCTTGGGAGTTTTGCTCTGGGCCGGCACCTGACACCGCACTCGTTCGAATCGTCCCGCGAGGGGCCCTGGTGCGCCGTGTGCGGTCATCCTGAGACCCGAGCGATCGACCGGAACATTCTGAACTTCGAGCGCTTCAAATGGGGCGGCGTCCGACGCGACGATCTCGCTTACGTATGGCTGGACCTCATGCTCTTCTGCGAGGAGGAGCACCCAACCGCAGACGCAGTGGACCGTACGTTCGTTGGCGAGCTGCTGAGCGAGTTCGAGCGAGCTGACCCTGCCCTCACCGCATCAGCGGCTGGCCAGGAGCTCCTCCGACGCGTCAAGGGCAACAAGGACGAGCGCGACGTTCTGATCGGGATCCTCGGTGTCTGCTCAGTGCTCGAGACCACGAAGCACCGCGGATACAAGGATCGCTTTGTGCCGTACCGCGATCGGGAGCTTCCCAGCCGTCGTTACGTTGACCAAGTGTATCCAGCATGCTGGTGGACCGCGTCGGAGGGTGTCAATCGCGACGCCGCCAGCGAGTTTCTACTGCTCTAACTCGTGAGCAAGAGCTGAGCAAGTTTGGGCGCGAAACGGCCGGATGGAACGCGCGCCCGGCCAGGGCATGCGACCACGAGAAAGCGCAACCGCGGACTCGATGTTCGCCCTGAGTTCGCCCGGCGCTGATCAGCGTGAACGGCAGTTCGAGCGACGGGGGCCAGATCCCGCACTGCTCCGCGAATCCCGGGCGATGGAGCTAGTGAGACTCGAACTCACGACCTCCTGGGTGCGATCCAGGCACTCTTCCAACTGAGCTATAGCCCCCGGGTGACGGACGTGCAGGGCTCCTGCAACGGCCGGACGGGACCGATTGTAACGGCGAAGGTGCGCTCGCGCCGGGTTAGGCGCGGCGCGCCCGTCAGGGCCGACCAAATCTTCAAGAGCTTTCGCGCACGACTGACCTGGTTCTTCGTCATCATCGTGATCCTTCCGATCGTGATGGTGACGGCCGTGCTGTTCCGGCTCGTCTCGGATTCCGAGCAGGGCCGGGTGGACGCGCGCCTCGCGCAGGCGCAGACCTCGGCGAGCAGCGTCTACCGGAGCACGCAGACACGTGCGGGGGAGGCCGCCGAGCGGATCGCGGCCTCGCGCGCCCTGGCCCGGGCGATCGCCACGAGGAACCCTGCCCGGGTACGCGCACAGCTTACCCGGGAACTGACCGGGGCGGGGGCCGTCGCGGCTCGGCTCGAGCTCACCGGTCGCGCCCCGCTGGACGTCGGCGAGCCCACCACGGCTGCCGGCGCGACCACGCGCCTCGGCGGCGACGGGATCCTCCGCGTCGCCGTCACCACGGCGGACGGACTCGCCGGGGCGATCCGGGAGCTGACGGGCGCCGACGCGGTGGTCGCCACGCCCGGAGCGCCAGTCGCGGGCACGCTGTCCGAAGCGCTCGACGCGCAGCTGCCCGGGCGGGGCGAGGCGACAGTCGCCGGTCGCGAGTACCGGGTCACGTCCTTCGACGCGCAGCACTTCGACGGCCGCGCGCGCATCACGCTGCTGGGGGACGCTGAGGATGCGGGCGCCAACACCGGCGACGACCGCCTGGCCGTCGCGGCGCTGCTGCTTGCCTTCGTCCTGCTCGCGTTCCTGTTCGGCGCTGCGGTCTCGCGGTCGCTGCAGTCGCAGATCAACCGGCTCCTGCAGGCTGCGCGGCGCCTCGGGAGCGGCGATCTGGACGCCGAGGTGCCGACGGAGGGCGACGACGAGTTCGCCGCCCTCGGCTCGGAGTTCAACCACATGGCGCGCCAGCTCAAAGGCCGACTCGGCGAGCTCGAAGCCGAGCGCGAGCGCCTGCAGAGCGCGATCCGGCGCACCGGCGAGTCGATGGCCGCCCAGGGCACCGATCGCAGCGCGCTGCTGGAGATCATCGTCCGTTCCGCCGTCGACGGGGTCGCGGCCAGCGCCGGCCGGGCGAGCGTGCGGGAATCGCCGGGCGAGCCGCTCCGGCGCCGCGCCTCGATCGGCGACGCCGAGGCGCTCGCAGCCGTCCTGGACGCCGCCGAACGGGGAGGACGGCGACAAGGTGGTCGGGCTCGTCTCCGTCGCCCGCCGGGGCCAGGCGTTCTCGACCGACGACGAGGACCTCTTCCACTACCTGGCGGGGCAGGCTGCGGTGTCGATCGAGAAGGTCGACCTGCAGGAGAGCGTGCAGCGCCAGGCGGTCACGGACGGGCTGACAGGCCTCTTCAACCACCGCCGCTTCCAGGAGGTCATGACGGTCGAGGTGGAGCGTTGCAAGCGCTTCGGCCAGCCGCTCGGACTGCTCATGCTCGACCTCGACGACTTCAAGCAGGTCAACGACCGCTGGGGGCACGTGCAGGGCGACCAGGTGCTCAAGGAGGTCGCTCGCGTGCTGCTGGACACCGCCCGGGAGATCGACGAGCCGGCGCGCTACGGCGGAGAGGAGTTCGCCGTCGTCCTTCCGCAGACCGACCTCGGGGGCACCGTCCGAGTTCGCCGAGCGCCTCCGCGACCGCATCGCGGCCCTCGAGGTGCCCGCCCTGCAGGAGGGGACGGTCCGCATCACGGCGTCCGTCGGCGCGGCGGCGTTGCCCGACTCAGCGGCGATGGACAAGGACGCTCTGGTGCAGGCGGCCGACTCCGCGCTCTACCGGGCCAAGCGGCTCGGGAAGAATCGCGTGGTCAAGGCCGGGTAGCCTCTGCCCCATGGGCACGCTCGACGACGCCATCCGTCAGCACCTCGATCTCAAGCGCCAGACCGGCGCCGCAGAGTCAGAAGTGGAACGCCTCGAATCGGAGGCCTTCGGGCCCGCCCGGCGCGAGGCGGCGCCGATCGCCGCACCCGTGGATCCGCCCGCCGCCGACGAGCTCCCTCCGCCCCCTGCCGCGGCACCGGAGCCGGTCGCCGCAGAGCCGCCACCCGCCGCGTTCACGCCGCCGCCCGCTGCTGGAGCGCATGAGCCGGAGAGCTGGCTCGACGACGACGAGGACGAGGGCATCGCACCGGAGATGCCCTCCGCGGCGCCCGCTTCGACGAGCGAGTCCGCTGCCGGCGACACCCGCACCGCGGGCTCCAGCGCGATGGACGACTACGTCGCACCCGACGAGGAGGGCGACGACCTCCTCGAGGAGACGCCGGAGTTCTTGCAGGAGACGCCGGAGCACGACCGCCTCTGGTTCGAGCAGAAGCCGCCGCGCGACTTCGACTTCGATCAGTAGCCGTCCAACCGTCTGGACACCTGATCGACGTTCGCGGCCTCGTGCACAGGTCGCACGCGCCCGGCGCCGAGTAAGACCCCAGGCCACCTGATCCAGCGAGGGTGACGGCAAGGCCCGCCCGGGAGGGATGACCTTCACGGGCGCCGGCATACGTCGCCGGCCGAGCCCACTGCCCCGGGTTCGTCCGGTGCGGCCGGCCCCATTGTGCTCAGAGCCGCGCGGAAGGGACGCCGCGCGGCTCTCGAGCGCCCCTTGCGCTACCAATGCGCGGGTGAACTTCGCCACGATCCCGCGTTACGTCGAGCGCCTGTTCACGGGCGAGGGCCCGCTGATTGGAACCCACCCACCCCTGCCGGAGCGCGCTGACCGCGTCGTTGTCGTGCTGTTGGACGCCTTCGGCCGCGTCTTCCTCGAGCGCTTCGGCGAGCACCCCCTGCTGCGCGACATCGCCGTCTGCCCGCTCGACAGCCAGTTCCCTTCGACGACGGCTGCGCACGTGACCACGATGCACACCGGCCTGCCCGTCGGCCGGCACGGGATCTACGAGTGGAACGTCTACGAGCCGTCGCTCGACCGGGTGATCACGCCGCTGCGCTTCTCGTTCGCAGGCGACCGGGAGGAAGACACCCTGCGCGCTGCAGGCGTCGACCCGCGCGACCTCGTTCCACCGGGGCTATGCCTGTATGAGCGTCTGGCCGCCCACGGCGTCGTCTCGCTCGTCTACCAGCCGGATGCCTTCAGCCCGTCGACGTTCGACGGCGCGGTCGTCCGGGCAGCCGAGGTACGCCCCTTCCGCGATCTCGCCGACGGCCTCACCTCCGCGCTGCGCTCCGTCGCGGCGCTCGAGCGCGGCTACGCCTACGTCTACTTCCACGGCGTCGACCTCGTCGGGCACCTCTCGGGACCCTCATCGGACGACTTCGCGGCGGCGGTCCGCTACGCGCTCGACGCGGTCGAGGCGGCGCTCGTCCGCGCGCGCGCGGAAGGTGTCCTCGTCCTGCTCACCGCCGACCACGGCCAGATCGACGTCGACCCGGCCGCGGCGCTCTGGCTCGACGACCTCCATCCGCCGCTGCGCGACATGCGCTTGCGCCCGGCCGGCTCCGGCCGGGACGTCTTCCTGCACGTCGACGACGTCGAATCCACCGTGGCCGCGCTCTCCCCACACGTCGAGACCCACGCGGTCGCCGACCTCCTCGCCGAGGACGCGTTCGGTGACGACGTCGGACCCCGCCTGCTCGAGCGGCTCGGCGACGTCTGCGTCCTCCCGCCGCCCGGCCGCATCGCCTGGCTGCGCACCGCCGCCGACCCGGCCGCGAACTTCCGCGGCCACCACGGCGGCCGCACCCCTGAGGAGACACAGACCTACCTCGCCGCGCTCCGTCTACCCTGAGGTCCGCTTGGGGCCATAGCTCAGCTGGCAGAGCGCTGCCTTTGCAAGGCAGAGGTCGCCGGTTCGATCCCGGCTGGCTCCACTACCGAAAATCCCTGCATCTGACGGTTTCCGAGAGGTTTGGTGGTTGCGGACGCCAGTGCACGAGACTCCGTAGTGCACGACCAGTGCACAGCGCCGCCCCGCTCGACATGCTTCCCCAACGCGTTTTTCATGCGCGGTTTGGGGGTGCGGGTTACAGCAGTTGCCTACGGGGCGGTCACCGTCCAACTGCCGTGACCAAAAGCAGAGCCCGTCCCTTGGAAGGTCAGGAATAGACCTATTTTCCCACTCTGGCCGACGTCGCCCTTAGGAGAAAATAGCGACGGTGAACCGGTGTCGGCTTGTCTGTAGATGCAGACGTTTCCTGCGGCTGCCTTCGGATCGGCGACGGTCCCCTGACATTCAGGCGTGGTCATGCCCAGTACACCGCTGCCGAGAGCCCCGCTGGTCGCGGAGCTCTCGGCGGGGCCGAGCTACGGAACGACGATGGTGAACGCGATGTTGGCGCGCGTCCAGTTCGGGCTCACGAAGTTGTCTGTCACGAACACCCAACCACCGGGGCACTCCACGAAGTCCTCCGTCCCGGCATTGACGCTCTGAATCATGTGGTACGCGCCGGGGCCGTCGTTGAGATCAGGGGTCACCACGGGCTGGACGGTGGCGGGATCAATCCCGGATGCGGCTGTCGGCACCACGCAGTAGACGCCGGTACGTGATCCGACCTTCGAAGCCGTCAGGTTCTTCGTCTTAGCGGCTACGATCGCGCCCGCAGAGGTGATGACACCGTACGCACGAGCCGTCCCGTTGGCGCCGTTCGTGCCGTTCGTGCCGTTCGTGCCATTCGTGCCGTTGATGCCGTCCTTGCCGTTGATGCCGTCCTTGCCTGCCGGACCCTGCAGGCCTTGCAGGCCCGTTGAGCCGGTCTCGCCCTTGTCGCCCTTGGGACCCGTCGCCCCCGGAGCACCGGCCACCAGTTGACCAGGCATGAAGTCTGTCGAGAGCAGCGAGCCGTCCTTGACATTGCCGGTCTTCACGGCGTTCTTGCCGAGGTCGGAGTTCTTCACCGCTCCGCGCTTGATCTGCTTGCTGCCGACGCTGTTGGCAGGCAGGACGATCGCGGCGTAGCCGGTGCCGCCGAGGGCGACGAACAGCGCGACGGACGCGATCACGGTTGCTGGACTGGGACGGGAGAAGCGGCTCAAGATGAGCTCCTTGTTCGGAATGGGCGTCGAAGACGCCCGAGGGAGTGTGCCGACCAACGCGAGTGTTACCGCCTGATGTTGCACGGACCTTGCACGGACCTTGCACGGACCGCGGCGCCCATCTCCGACGAGACCGTCGCCGGTCTGGACGCCGCAGCTCGCGCCCCGCCTGAGCGGGGCTTTCATGGGCGATACTGGGCTCCCCTCGCGGGCCGTTAGCGACGAAGCGTTCTGCTCGTAGGGGTGCCACCGCCGTTCGCTACCGGACTGAGCTACCCGCCTGGCACCACAGGTTCCGTTACGAGTTCACCCGTCAGGGCTCGGCGTCACCTGTTGCCCCGTGACTGACGCCGTTGTGAGTGGCTTTCGGAAATCGACCCGCGCGTGGGATTTCCCCCGCGTATCAGCCAAAAACCCGTTGCCGGCGTCCCTTCTTTCTGGCGCGTTACCGCTCGCCTGAACGCAACCGACCGCATCCGCGCGCTACGGGCCGAGGGGCTGTCGATGAGGGCGATTGCCGCCCGGCTGAACGCCGAGGGTGTACCGACCGCGCGTGGCGCGTCCGCGTGGTCCATGAGTGCCGTTCAGCGCACCCTCGGCTACAAGCGTCCCAAGCGTCGCAAAGCTGCCGACCTCCCCGAGCTACCGCGCAGGCGCAAGCAGTCCTGAGCTATCCGGGCCTCGGGTCAGCTATCCGGTGGCGCGACCTGGCGTCGCCAGCCTTGCGTACCAGCGGGCCGGGCCGCCGCTCGCGCTGGTCGTCGGCGGGGACGAGTGCGGCGTGGGCGTCGCAGGGGTTGCTCACGGCCACAGCGACGGCCGCGCCGCGCGGCGGGGCTTATGACCGACTTGGAGCTATCCTCCTTGTCGGGCTGAAAGGTGGGGAATGTGGGAGTCCCCGCGCCCTAGCCCCGGCTCATAGGCGCCGTGGATCAAACCACCCAGCGCATCAGCAGGACAGTCACATGGCGTGACCCCGGTGGTTCGGTCCGGTGCTTGTGAGAGTTCTATGCGCCCGCGAAGATGGGCGAGCAAGGACGGTCATGATGAAGCGACGCAGGCACACCCCGGAGCAGGTGATCCGCAAGCTGCGCGAAGCGGAGCGGATGTTCAGCGAGGGCAAGACGATCCCGGAGGCGGCCAAGGCGCTGGAGATCTCCGAGCAGACGTTCCATCGCTGGCGCAACCAGTACGGCGGGATGAAGGCCGACGATGCCAAGCGCTTGAAGGAGCTTGAGCGAGAGAACCGGCAGTTGAAGGCGATCGTGGCTGACCAGGCGCTTGAGTGCCGGGCGCTGAAGGAGGTCGCTCGGGGAAACTGGTGAGCCCAGCCCGCAGGCGTGCGGCGGTCGCGATGCTTCGCGACCGCCTGCAGGTCAGCGAGCGCTGGGCGTGTCAGGTCGTCGGTCAGCATCGCTCCACGCAGCGGCGCGTGCCCAAGTCGGCGGCCGACGATGAGGCGTTGCGCGGCGAGCTGCGGGCGTTCTCGGCGCGGCGGCCGCGGTGGGGGTATCGCCAGGCGCACACGCATCTGCGTGATCTGGGCTGGCAGGTCAACCGCAAGCGCGTGCAAAGGGTGTGGCGCGAGGAGGGCCTGCGCGTTCCGCAACGCACGCGCAAGCGCCGCCGGCTGGGCGACTCGACCGGGCCCGAGGGCCGGCTGCGGGCCGAGCGGCCCGGTCATGTGTGGGCGTTTGACTTCCAGTTTGATCAGACCGACGACGGGCGCGCGTTGAAGCTCTTGAACGTCATCGACGAGTTCACGCGCGAGGCGCTGGTCATGCACACCGCGCGCAGCGTCACCGCCGATCAGACCGTCACGGTGCTCGAAGCGCTGGTCGCGGCGTGTGGCGCCCCGACGCACATCCGCTGCGACAACGGCCCGGAGATGACCGCCCACGCGCTGATCGATTGGTGCGCCACCGCCGGCACGGCGACCAGCTACATCGACCCGGGCGCTCCGTGGCAGAACCCGTTCGTGGAGTCCTTCCACTCCCGCGTGCGCGACGAGCTGCTCAACCTGGAGCTGTTCGCCTGCCTCGCCGAGGCCGAAGTCGTCATCGAGGACTGGCGGGAGGACTACAACACCCAGCGGCCGCACTCCGCGCTGGGACGCAAAGCACCGGCCGTCTTCGCCGCGGCGTGGACGCCGACCGCATGACCGGGACCCCCGGGACATGACGCGCGCGCGGACGCAAGCACGCCGCTCGACTCGCCCTTCGGGCTCGCCTCGCAGCGAGCTTGCGTCCGCGGCCACTCCTATGCTTCCGGCACTACATCCACCCAGCTCTCACAGCAAGTGGACCGAAGAACGGGGTCCGGCCACCCACACAAATCGCTGACAGCGTCGCTCACATCAACTCTGATGCAAGATTCGGGTTAGCGATCATGCCAGCCCTCTGCCAAGCCAACGACAAGGCTAGCGACGACAATGGCTATCAGCACGCTGGCGTCGATGAGCACTCGGACTACTACGAAGGCGCCAGCCCAGAGCAACAGAGCGAAGAGCCATAGGCGCAAAGACATCATCCCAACCCGATTCGCCCCTGTGACACAGCTGCCCGCGCGAGCCCGCGCAACGGCAGAGAGTTCGTGGCCGCCCTCGTACAGCACGCGACCGGACTCCGGGCGATGTAGACCGTCGGCTCAATCTGCGTGGCGAGTTCGTCACGCTCAGCTTCCGCCGTGTTGGCGCGGGCGCTTTTCAGCCTCACATCACGGTCGAGTTCACGGACGCTGCTCAAGGCGCGCGATGTATTCCTCGCGCTCCGGAGAGCGACCGGGCGAGTTCGAGCGGCTCATGTGGAGCTATCCGGGTTCGGGTTGGTCATGGTGCTGTTCCTTTCGATGTAAGTATTCCAGTCGCGCTGGTGGTACGTCGTCGCCCTCGCGGTGCGGGCGATGCGGCCAACGAAGGTCGGCCATACGACAACGCCGAGCCGGTGCGCTTCCGCGCAGACGCGGCCGGGAAGTTCATGCGGATGCCAGCCATCGCGCCACGCCTGCTGCGCCGCCGCGAGCAACTCGTACTCGGCGTCGAGGGCGCGGGTGCGCTGCTCGCGGGTGAGTGTCAGGTAGGGCTTCATGACGAGCTATCCAGCCCGCTTCCGGCCAAGCCGCCGGGACTCTCGATCTGGCCGGAACTTGGCCGGAAGCTGGCCGGAAGCTGGCCGGAAGCTGGCCGGAAGCGTTGAGGGAGCAACCGGGACTACAGGCGAGAAACCCCAGCGCCATGGGGCAGCGCGCCCCTTGCGCTGCCCCTGGCCGGGAGTCGAGTAGTTGGCCGGAAGCTGGACGGAGAACGGCCGCTGGAATCCTTCCGGCCAATCCGGCCAACCTATATAGGTGGCCGGAACTTCTGGCCGGAAGCTCTGCGACCCTTGCGTACCACGCGCTGCGGGCATCACAGGGGCAGTCCGGCCGCATCCCGGCCGGCCGCCGTGATGCGGTAGTGGCCGCGCTTGACCTTCTCGACCTTCTCGGCTTCCACGAGGCGCGGGAGCGCCCGGCGGAACGTGCCGCTGGGGTCGGTGGGCGACTTCTCGCCGCAGGCCCGCGCGAGGTCGGCGGTCGCCATGACGCCGTCGCCCTCGGTCACGCGCAGCGCCCCGAGGATCGCGGACTCCGACACGTCCTGCGCGGTGTCGCTCTGCATGGTGCCCTCGTCCTTGACGGTCTGCGCGGAATCCTGGGGCTGTCGGTTGGCCCCCGCTAGCCCCCTATCTGCCTTTGGCAAGGCAGAGGTCGCCGGTTCGATCCCGGCTGGCTCCACTACCCGAGCGGCGACCTCGGTCGCGGTCGCGCTGTTGATGTCGACCGTGTCGGTCAGGTCGGGGGCGTAGCCGCCGGCGAGGACGACGCAGACGGGCAGGCCGGCGCCGCGGAGGGTGTCGAGCACGAGCGCGTCGCGGCGGCGCAGCCCGGGCTTGGTGAGGCACAGGCGGCCGAGGCGGTCGCCCTCCCACGGGTCGGCACCGGCGAGGTAGAACGCGATGTCGAAGGGCCCCGCGGCGAGCGCCGCGGCGAGCGCCTCCTCCAGGGCGGTGAGATAGCCGGCGTCGGCGGTGCCGGTCGGCAGGTCCACGCGCGCAAACCGGCGCGCGCCTAGAGCGCCCCCTCGAGCGTCGCCTGCTTGAAGAGCTCGTCGGCGACCCGGTCCGACGCCCCCGCGGTCCCGCCGAGCAGGCGCCGTGACAGCTGCGCCTTGCGGAAGTACAGCGGCGCGTCGTGCTCGAAGGTCGCGCCGATCCCTCCGTGCACGGAGATCTGGATGCGCGCGGACTCCTCCAGGGCCTTGCCCGCCTTTGCACGGAACGCCGACGCCGCGAGCGCGAACTCGTCGGGCTTGTCCGAGCCCGCCCAGGCCGCGTACATCATCAGCGAGCGGCCGTTGTCGAGCAGGCGCAGGATCTCCACCAGCTGGTGCTTCATGGCCTGGTAGGAGCCGATGGCGCGCCCGAAGGTGAAGCGCTCCTTGGCGTAGGCGACGGAGACCTCGAGCGCGTACTCGACGGCTCCGAGCGACTCGGCCGCCAGCAGCGCCGACTCCAGATGCCACGCGTGGGCGATCACCTCGGGCTCGACGTCGAGCATCGTCCCCGGCGCGGAGTCCAGTCGCACGTGTCCGAGGGTCCGAGTGGCGTCGTAGCGCGTGACCGGCTCGACGGACACCCCGCCGCCGGCCACGTCCACGAGCACCGCCCGCGGGGCACCCTCGCCGTCCATGGCAACGACGACCAGCGAAGCAGCGCCCGGCGCGTCCGGCACCCAGAAGGCGGCGCCGCTCACCGCACCGCCTCCGGAGACGGTGGGCGCGTCGGCCGCGATCGGCCCCCGCAGGGACGCGACCGTCCAGCGGTCCTCGATGCCGGAGGGAGGGCACGCGCCCACGAAGGCCGCGCGCCGCGCACCCGCCGCGAGCTCGCCGAGCAGGGCGGGTGGGGATGTCATCTCGCTCCCGCGGTCGAGCAGATAGGACGCCGGCAGATGCCCCAGCAACGGGACCGACGCAAGCACCTTCCCGAGCTCGACGAAGACGAGCATCGCGTCGATGGGCTCCAGGCCCGCGCCCTCGTTGGCCTCCGAGATCAGCATCCCCGGCCAGCCCGCCTCGCACGCGGCGGGCCACAGGTCGGGCAGCGCCGCGCCTTCCAGCGCGTCGCGTGCCGCCTCGACGGTCTTGACGCGCCCCAGCGCACCGCGCGCCGCCTCCTGGAGGAACTCCTGCTCCTCGGTCAGGGAGAAGTTCATGTCCCAACGGCCTCCTTCTCGCGGGCGCGGAGCTCCTTGAACGCGACGCCCTTGTCCAGGCGCGGCTCCGGCGGCAGCCCGAGCACCCGCTCGCCCACCATGTTGCGCAGGATCTCCTCGGTCCCCCCGGCCGACTTCAGGCCCGGCAGGTCGGCGATCAGCTTGCCCCACCCGCCGGGTTCCATCGACAGCGCCTCCGGCCCCAGCGTGTCCGCCAGCAGCTCGCCGGCCTCGATCGCGGCCTTGATGGTCGTCACCTTCGCCAGGCCGCCCTCCGGCCCGGGGATGCGCCCCTGCTGCAGCGTCGTCAGCATCCGGTAGCCCGTGAAGCGCAGGGCGATGAAGTCCGCCGCCAGCTCGCCGAAGCGGTGCCGGACCTCCGGGTCCTCGGCCGCGCCGGGCTCGGCCAGCAGCGACCCGGCGAAGCGGTCCGCGCGCCAGCCGAAGCCCTCGCCCCCGAGCCCGATCGTCACCCGCTCGAACATCAGGGTCGTCATGCCGACGCCCCAGCCGCCGTCGATCGGGCCGACCGTCGCGTCCTCGTCGATCGCCACGTCGTCGAGGAAGACCTCGTTGAAGTGCGCGTCGCCGGAGATCTGGCGCAGCGGCCGGACGGTCACGCCCGGCGCGTCCATCGGCACGATGAACATGGTCAGGCCCTTGTGCTTGGGCAGGTCGGGATCGGTGCGCGCGAGCAGGAGCCCGTACTGGGAGAACTGCGCGTTGGTGGTCCACACCTTCTGGCCGTTGAGCACCCAACCGGTCTCCGTGCGCCGTGCACGCGTCTGCACCGCTGCGAGGTCCGAGCCGGCGGCCGGCTCGGAGAAGAGCTGGCACCACACCTCGTCGCCGCGTAGCATCGGCAGCAGGTACCGCTCCTTCTGCTCCTCGGCGCCGTGGGCGATGAGGGTCGGGCCGAGCATGCCGACGCCGATCACGTCGAGGATGCCGGGAACGCCGGCGGCGCCGATCTCCTGGTTGGTGACGACCTGGTGCAGCGGCCCGAGGCCCTGCCCGCCGAACTCGGCCGGCCAGGTGGTCCCGTTGAGCCCGCCCTCGGTGAGCCGCGCCTGCCAGGCGCGCCGCGCGGCGATGTCGTCCTCGGCCTCCACCTGCGAGGCCCCCTCGTTGACGGGGGCCTCGTGCTTGTGCGCTTCGAGCCAGGCCCGGACCTTGGCGCGGTGCTCGGCCAGCTCCGGAGTGTCGTTCAGGTCCATGCCGCCGGACGGTACCTGAAGTAGGGAGTGCCACTGCCTACTCGTAGACGACAAGATCAGGAGCCGGGCGCAAGCGCAGTACGTCGCGCGGCGACATCAGGCCCGTGTCCTCCTCGTAGAACAGCTTGAAGCCGTTGAACGCGAAGTCCGCCAGCTTCGCGAAGTCATCGTACTTGGCCACCTTGATCTCCTGGCCGCCGAAGCCATCGACGTTGAGCACGACGGCGACGTTGGCGAACGGGCGCAGCAGCCGGCGCCGCTCGATCATGTCCTCGGTGAACTGATGGACCACCAGCAGCTTCTGCGGGAGGCCTTCACGCTCGGTGAGCGCGTCGAGCCAGGCGCCCACCTCCACCACCTCGCTGGCGTCGACGGACCCGATGACCTGGCCGGGCAGCTCGTCGGGGCCGACCTTCCACTCCGGGTCCAGCGCGAGAGAGACGTCGGGCTCGCGCAGCCAGCGCTCCAGCGCCTGCGCCTCGGCCATGAAGTCGGCGCGGCCCGGCTGGATGTCGAGGATGAGGATCGCGTCGATCGCGCGTGCGGCCTTCAGGTAGCGGCCGATGACGGCGTCCGTCGCGCGGCGCCGGTAGAGGCCCTCGTCGCCGGGGTCGGCCTCCGCGATGGTGGCGAGCAGCTCGAGCGCGGGGAGGACCGGCCGGCGCGGCGTCGCGTACTCCGCGGCGACCTTCTCCAGCCGCGCGGCGGCCTGCGCGGGGGTGCCGACGCCCAGCGTGCCCAGCGCCTCGTCGTCCGGATGGCCGTAGTAGGCCACCACGCGCCGCTCGGGGTCGGCGAAGATGAGCCTGCCGCCGCCGGGCAGTTCGACCGGGGCGGCCGTCGGCGTGGGGGTGGCGATCGCTTTCGGGTCATCACCGCCGCACCCCGCGAGCGCGAGCGCGAGCGCGGCTGCCAGGAGTCGTCTCACGACACGGAGCGGAAGCCGCGGTCGAGCAGCTCGCGCGCCTGCGCGTCGATGTCGGGTGAATCGAGCAGGACGACGCCGAGCTCGACCGCACCCCGGCGTGCGGTCGCCACGAAGCACGAGCCCGCCGCTTCCGTGTAGCCCGTCTTGACGCCCGTGGTGCCGCGGTAGCGGTTCTGCAGCAGCGGGTTGTGGTTCGTGTAGTAGATGCGCCCGCCCTTGGTGGGAAAGCGCATGATCGCCTGGGGCCGCGCGACGATCGACGCCAGGCGCGGGCTGCGCAGCACCGCGCGCGCCATCGCGGCGAGGTCCGCGGCGCAGGAGTGGTTGCCGGCGTCCTTGAGCCCCGACGGCGTGGCGAAGCGCGAGCAGCGCAGGCCGAGCCGCGCTGCCGTGTCGTTCATGTAGCGCACGAAGCGGTTGATCGAGCCGCCCGCCGCGCCCTCCGCGAGCGCCCGGGCGGCGTCGTTGCCCGACGGCAGCAACAGGCCGTGGAGCATGGTGGAGACGCCGATGCGCAGGCCCGGTCGGAACAGCCCGACGGCCGAGCCGGTGGTGTTCAGCGCCCGCGTCGAGATGGACACCTTCTTGCCCGCGTCGATGCGCTCGTCCACGACCAGCGCGGTCATCATCTTCGTCAGCGACGCGATCGGCCGCTGACGATTCGGGTGCAGCCGCCACAGCACCCGGCCGGTGTCGACGTCGAAGAGCAGCCCGGCGGCGGGCGGCTTGCGCAGCTGCACGCGAACGGTGTCGCGCGGGTCGGCGAGGCGGACGGCGAGCGGCGACGGCGCGGTGCCGAGGTCGAGTGCTGCCCCCGGCTCGGAGGTCGGGGCGGGCGCAGCCGGGAGGGCCTGCTCGCCGCACGCGGCGAGGGCGAGCGCCGCCAGCGCGACCCCGAGCGTCCTCACCGCGGGCCGCCGCGCCGTTCGTTGAGCGCGCCGAAGATCCCCACCCCGAGCGTCGCCACCACGATCAGGGAGACGAAGACCAGGAAGTCCGGGCCCTCGGTGAAGAGGACGTAGAGCGTCAGCCCCGTGATCGTCAGCCACAGGATGAGGGCGACCGCCGCAATGACCTGTCTGACCGTCATCTGCGCACCCATGCTCGCACCGTGAGCAGACCGAACGCGAATCCGCCGATGTGCGCGAAGTACGCGACCCCGCCGCTCTCGCCCGCCCCGGCGGTCACCTCGGTCAGGCCGAAGTACCCGAACGCCAGCTGCTGCAGAAACCAGAAGCCGAGCACGATCAACGCCGGGATCGGCAGCACCACGATGAAGACGAAGGTCCACACGCGCGCCCGGGGGTACAGCAGGATGTAGCCGCCCAGGACGGCGGCGACGGCACCCGAGGCCCCGATCGTCGGGACGGCCGAGGAGGGGTCGACCAGCACCTGCAGCCCCAGCGCCGCCACCCCGCCGAGCAGGTAGAAGGCCAGGAACTTCACGTGGCCCATGGCGTCCTCGATGTTGTTGCCGAAGATCCACAGGAAGAGCATGTTGCCGCCCAGGTGCAGCAGCCCGCCGTGCATGAACATCGACGTGAACGGCGTCAGCCACTGCGAGGGCGGCTCGCCGGGGCAGCGCCGCGCGCGCAGCTCGAAGCCGGGCTCGGTCAGCTCGCGCGGGACGGCCGCGTAGTCGACCAGGTTGCAGAGATACTCGCGCCCGCCCGGGTCGCCCAGCGACAGCGTCCCGTGCTGGAAGAGGAAGTAGGCGGCCACGTTGAGGCCGAGCAGCGCGAGGGTGACCGCCGGGAACGTGGACGTCGGGTTGCGGTCCCCTAGGGGAAGCACTAAGCGAGCGCCGCGAGCGGCCCGATGCCCGGGCGCTCCTGGGGCACGTGCTCGTCCGCGTGGTAGCTCGAGCGCACGAGCGGCCCGGACGCGACGTGCGCGAAGCCCATTGCCTCGCCGGCGACGCGCAGCGCCTCGAACTCGTCGGGCGCCCAGTAGCGCACGACGGGCAGGTGGCGCTCGGTCGGGCGCAGGTACTGGCCGACGGTGATGATGGAGACGTCCTGCTCGCGCAGCTGCCCGAGCGCGTCGACCATCTCCTCGAAGGACTCGCCGAGCCCGACCATGAAGCCGGACTTGGTGGCGACCTCGCCCTCGCCGAGCTCGCGAGCGTTGCGCAGCACGCGCAGCGAGCGCTCCCAGCGCGAGCCGCGGCGAGCGACCGGGTACAGCCGCGGCGCCACCTCGACGTTGTGGTTGAAGACGTCGGGCCGTTCCGCGATCACGCGGGCAAGGGGGACCTCTTCCCCCCGGAAGTCGGGCGTGAGCACCTCGACCTTGCAGTCGGGCGCCTGGGCGCGGATGGAGCGGATGACGCCGCACCAGACCGACGCGCCGAGGTCGGGCAGGTCGTCGCGGTCGACGCTCGTGATCACCGCGTGGCGCAGGCCCAGGCGAGCGACCGAACGGGCCACGCGCGCCGGCTCCAGCGGATCGTCCCACGTCGGCTTGCCCGTCTTGACGTTGCAGAAGCCGCAGCGCCGTGTGCAGGTGTCGCCGAGGATCATGAAGGTCGCCGTGCCGCGCTCCCAGCAGTCTCCGATGTTCGGGCAGGCGGCCTCCTGGCAGACCGTGTGCAGGTCCTCGCCGGCGATCTCGGCGCGCAGGC
>JBBJOW010000005.1:0-97152 GCA_037724045.1 Solirubrobacteraceae bacterium | reverse complement strand
CGGCGTGCGCCCTCTACACGGCGTTACGTCAACCCACGGAAACAGCAGGAGCGCCGGTTTCGTGCGGGCGACGAAAGACATCGACATCGTGCCGAGCCCTGCAGCAGACAACCTGCGACGGCTGGCCAAGGTGCTGCGCGAGCTCGATGCGGTCTATGACAGGACGGGCGACTTCGACCCGAGCGAGTTCCCGTTCGATCCGCTGAACCCGAATGACCTCGCTGAGGGCGGCAACTTCGTCCTGAGCACTCGATTCGGACGGCTGGACGTCATGCAGTGGGTCCCCGGCATCTCCGGCGACCTCGCCTTCGAGCACCTCGCGCCCGCCGCTGGCGTCGCCGAGATGTTCGGCATGACGGTGCGGCTCTGCTCCCGCGAGGACCTCATCACGATGAAGCGCGCCGCCGGCCGGCCGCAGGACGTGATCGACCTCGAGCGCCTCGGCGCTGCTTGAGGTCGAGCGTCACCCTCACTGACCTCTCGGAGCTCATCGGCGAACCGGACGGGCGTGATCCGGCGAAGCGTCACCGGCGTGCCTGGGGCCGCGGGGTGGTGAAATCAACCATCTAGCCTCCCGCCCTGCGATGAACCGCGTTCTCGTCACCGGCGGGGCCGGCACGATCGGCCAGGCCGTCGTGCGCCGGCTGCTGCGCGACCCGGCCTTCGAGGTCAAGGTCTCCGACCAGCGCTCGGCGCCGGACTGGATGCGCGAGGGCTGCGAGGTCCACACGGGAGACCTGCGTCAGCTCGCCGAGGCCCGCATGGCCATGAGCCGGTGCACGCACGTCATCCACCTGGCGGCGATCGTCGGCGGGATCGCGAACTTCCACAAGCTTCCGCACACGCTCACCGAGGTCAACAACGGCCTCTACAACGCCGTCTTCCGTGCCGCCCTGGACGCCGACGTGCAGCGCTTCACCTACGTCAGCTCGAGCATGGTCTTCGAGCAGGCCGAGGAGTACCCAACCACGGAGGACTACCTCCCGCGCTGCCCGACCCCGATCAGCGCCTACGGCTACTCCAAGCTGACCGGCGAGGTCTACTGCCGCGCCGCTCACGCCGAGCACGGGCTGCCGTTCACCATCTGCCGGCCCTTCAACGCCTACGGCCCCGGCGAGATGCCCGACGACGAGCCCGGCATCGCGCACGCCGTCCCCGACCTGCTGCGCAAGTCCCTGCGCAGGATGCAGCCGCTACCCATCTTCGGCAGCGGCGAGCACACCCGTACGCTCACGCACGTGGACGACATCGCCGACGGGATCGTGACCGCCACCGCGGCCGCTGCGGGCCTGAACGAGGACTTCAACGTCTCGGCCTCGGAAGAGCTCACCGTCGCCGAGATCGCGCGCGTGTGCTGGGTGGCCGCCGGAAACGACCCGGAGGACCTCGTGTTCGAACATCTCCCGACCTTCGAGGTCGACGTGGTGCGCCGGTGGCCGAGCGTCGAGAAGGCGCGCACGGTGCTCGGCTGGGAGGCGCAGATCAGCGTCCCCGAAGGGATCGCGCAGACCGCGGAATGGCTCAAGACACAGGAGGGGATCGCAGCGTGAAGCGCGCCTTCGTCACCGGCATCACCGGCCAGGACGGCTCCTACCTCGCCGAGCTGCTGCTCGACAAGGGCTACGAGGTCCACGGCATGGTCCGGCGCTCGTCGACGGAGAAGTTCGAGCGGATCGAGCACATCCGCGACCGCATCACCCTGCACCAGGCCGACCTGCTCGACCATCGCTCGCTCACCGACGCGCTGCGAGCGTCCAAGCCCGAGGAGATCTACAACCTCGCGGCCATGAGCTACGTCGCGGTCAGCTGGATCCAGCCGACCCTGACGGCGGAGTTCACCGGCGTCGGCGTCACGCGCATCCTCGAAGCCGTGCGCGAGGTCTGCCCGGAGGCGAGGTTCTACCAAGCCTCGAGCTCGGAGATGTTCGGCATGGTGCAGGAGACGCCCCAGACCGAGACGACCCCGTTCTACCCGCGCTCGCCCTACGGCGTGGCCAAGGTCTACGGCCACTGGATCACGGTCAACTACCGCGAGTCCTACGACCTCTTCGCCTGTTCGGGCATCCTGTTTAATCACGAGTGCCTACGCGCCAATACGCCTCTTGTCGTGCGCAGAAACGGTGTTATCTCAGTCGAGACACCAGCGGACCTCGTTCCGTTGCGGCTGAAGGGCGCCTCCGTTCAGGCGTTCGATCCGGCAGACCTGCTCGAGATCTGGGACGGTGAGAACTGGACGCCGATCCAGGCGATCACCGCGACCCGTCGACGGGATTCCGACCCCGATCACAAGCTCGTTTCGATCGAGACCCGTGCGGGTGTCGTAGAAACGACAGCGCACCACACCATGCTCGACGCGGATCGATCGGAGGTCAAGGCCGGCGACGTGGAGGTCGGTGACCGACTCGCGCTTACCGACGAGGGTGGCGAGTCGCCTTGCTGGTCGCTGATCGCTCCGGCGATGGGTGAGTTTCTTGGCCTGATGTGCGCCGATGGCTACGTCGATCGTGAATCGCGGACCATCTGCTTCACCAACAACGACCCGGAACTGCGCCGCCGAGTCGCTGAACTCTGGTCGCGCCTCTACCTTCTGGGCAGCAAGGAGTACGAGGGCCGCTCTGGCTTCTCCGACCGGCCGGTGATGAAACTCAATCTCAACGGCGGTCGGGCCATCGCGCCGTGGCTCAGAGAGCAGCTCTACACCCGGACTGGACACAAGCGCGTGCCCGCCCTCGTTCTGAATGCCGGAAGCGACGTTCACGATGCGTTCAAGGCCGGCTACTACGCCGGGGACGGCCTCAAGCGAGGCAAGGGTCTCAGCATCAAGACCAACAGCGCGGTACTTGCGCAGGGCTTGTGCTGGCTCTATGACTATGAGGAGCAGCCTTGCTCGGTCTACGTCGAGCGGCGGGCGGACAAGACCTACTACCAGCTCAACGTCGCTTCGCCCGTGACGCATGGCTGGAGCGGAAAGGGCCAGCATCTGCGCAGAGATCCCGCGGAAGTGCGTCGGATCGTCGAGCTCGAGCCGACGCCCGCTGACGAGTTCGTTTTCGACCTCCAGACGGAGAGCGGCGTGTTCAACGCCGGGGTGGGCCGGGTCATCGTGCACAACAGCGAGCGGCGGGGGCTGGAGTTCGTCACGCGCAAGATCACCTGGCACGCCGCGGCGATCAAGCTTGGTAAGCGCGACCACATCGCGCTCGGCAACCTCGACGCGAAGCGCGACTGGGGCTACGCGAAGGACTACGTCGAGGCGATGTGGCTCATGCTCCAGCAGGACACGCCCGACGACTTCGTGATCGCGACCGGCGAGACGAACACCGTGCAGCGCTGCGTCGAGGTCGCCTTCGACCAGGCCGGCATCCCCAACTGGCAGGACTACGTCCAGATCGACGACCGCTTCAAGCGGCCCGCCGAGGTCGACCTGCTCGTAGGAGACCACTCCAAGGCCACCCGCCAGCTGGGCTGGAAGCCGGCGACGACCTTCGACCAGCTGATCCGGCTGATGGTGGACTCGGACCTGAAGCTGCTCGGGGGCTGAGCCGCTTGGTCAAGCTTGGCCAAGCGGCGTAGAATCGCGTTCGTGCGTGTCAACGTCGGCCAGGCCAAGACGGAGCTCTCCAAGCTGCTCGCCCGCGTGGAGGCGGGCGAGGAGGTCGAGATCGCGCGCAACGGCGTGCCGGTCGCCAAGCTGGTCAAGGCCGAGGCGGAGATGACGCCCGGGGAGTGGTGGGACTCGATCCGGGGTGCGCTGGCCGGCCAGATCGAGATCGGGCCGGACTTCGAGTTCACCGAGGCCGAGCTGGACGAGCTGTTCTACTCTGATTGAGGCTCCTCCTCGACACCCAGGTCGTCCTCTGGCAGGTGCTCGCGCCCGATCGGCTCGGGGTCGAGGCACACGCTGCCATGAGCGCGTGCTGGGTCTAAGGCCCGAACACGGGCTGGCACTCGCGACGCTGCCGCTGCACCACAAGGATCCCTTCGACCGACTGTTGATCGCCCAGGCGCAGGCGGAAGGCATGGCCATCGTCACCGGTGACGGACAGATCCCGAAGTACGATGTTCCGGTCGTCGATGCCCGACGCTGACGCCTGGCGCGGGCGGCGCGTCCTCGTCACCGGGCACACCGGCTTCAAGGGCGCGTGGCTGGCGCTGTGGCTGAGCGAGCTCGGCGCCCGGGTCCAGGGGTTGTCCGGTCCGCCCCCGAGCGACCCGACTCTGTACGACCAGGCGCGGGTCGGCGAGGTGTGCGACGACGAGGTCCACGTCGACGTGCGCGACGGGGACGCGACGCGCGCCGCCGTGGAGCGCTTCCAGCCCGAGGTGGTCTTCCACATGGCCGCGCAGGCGATCGTCCGGCGTTCGCTCGTCGACCCGGTCGAGACCTGGGCGACGAACGTCGTCGGCACCGCGAACCTCCTGCAGGCGCTTCCACCGAGCGTGGAGGCCGTCGTCGTGGTGACGAGCGACAAGTGCTACCGCGACATCGAGACCGGTCGCGCGCAGACCGAGAGCGATCCGCTCGGCGGCAAAGACCCCTACTCCGCCTCCAAGGCCGCGCAGGAGCTCGTCGCGCGCGCCCACCGCGACACCTTCGGCGGGCCGATCGCCACCGCCCGGGCAGGCAACGTCATCGGCGGCGGCGACTGGGCCGCGGATCGCCTGATCCCCGACATCATCCGCGCGGGCGGCGAGCCGGTGGTCCTTCGCAATCCCGACGCGGTCCGTCCATGGCAGCACGTGCTCAATCCACTGAGCGGCTACCTCGTCCTCGCCGAGCACCTGCTCGCCGGTGAGGACGTCGCCGAAGCCTTCAACTTCGGGCCGCCCGCGGGCGACGCGCTCACCGTCCGCGAGGTCGTCGACCGTCTCGGGACGCCCTACCGCATCGAACCCGATCCCGACGCGGGCAGGGAGTCCGTGCTGCTGCGCCTGGACAGCACGAAGGCACGCGAGCGGCTCGGCTGGACGCCAGGATGGGACCTCGAGACCGGCCTTCGCGCGACCGCCGAGTGGTACGCGGGCGATGACGACCCGCGTGAGCGCACTCTGCGTCAGATCGGCCGCTTCGGCCCGACGTGATCGAGGTCGTGCACCTGGCCTCGCCGTCGCTGGGCGACGCGCCGACCGCAGCGTTCCTGGCTTCGTCCCGAGAACGTCCGGCAGGGTCGATCACCGGCAGGGACAACCAGACGGAGGTCTACGCCACCGCCGACGCAGCCGAGCGCAAGCGTCTGACCCGGGCGACCTGGGGCGTCAGCCGACGCGCGCGCCACCAGTCGAGCGTCGCACGCGGACCGTCGTCGACGCTGACCCGCGGCGCGAAGCCGACCTCGCTCAGGCGGCCGATGTCCGCCCGCACGCACGGCGCCTCGTCGCCCAACGCGGCCCCTGCTGCACTCACGCGGTCCAGAGCGCCTCGATCGGCACGGCCCAGATGCGCCGACCGATCGGGATGGTCTGGCGGCTGGTGCAGAGGATCACGCCGGCTGCGAACCGACCGCCCGAGAGCTCCTGCAGTTTGCGGATGCCTCGGACGTCGTTGCGGCCGGTGGTGGCCCCTGCCTTGACCTCGATCGCGACGATCTGGCCGCGCCGGTTCTCGAGCACGATGTCGACCTCGTCGCCGTGATGAGAGCGCCAGTGGCACATCGACGGGGCGGTCTGAGTGTGCGGCAGCAGCCGCGCAAGCTCCATCGCCACCCAGGACTCGTACGCGCGACCGGTGACGGCGTCATCGGCGCCGACGCGTTCGGCATCCGCATCGAGCAGATGGCAGAGCAGGCCGGCGTCCTCGATGCATATGCGCGGAGACCGGACGGCGCGGGCGGCCGCGCCCGGCGTCCATGCCGGCAGCGCGACGACGAGGTGCAGCAGCTCGAGCAGGCGCACGTAGGTGCGAACGGTCTTCTCGTCGACCGCCAGTGCCTGGGCGATCGGTCGCAGGGCGATCAGCGAGCCCGAGCCGGCCGCCAGATGGCGCAGCAGCACGGGCAGCAGGTCCGGCCGGCGGATGTCGACCAGATCGGGGACGTCACGGGCGACGAGGGCGGCCAGGTAGTCCTCGATCCAGGCCCGGCGCCGACGAGCGGAGCGGGCGAGCACCGCCGGAAACCCCCCGGCCGCGATTCGCGCGGCGTGAGCGGCGCGGCCGACCGCTTCGGTTTCGACGTAGGGCGGCTCGCCGCCGCTGAAGAGCTCGTCGAGCCACCGGGGGACGCTCCTGCCCTCGCGCTCAGCCTGTGTGAACGGCCGCAGCGGGACCCGCTCGACGCGCCCCGCGAGCGAATCGCCGATCCGTGGCGCCAGGAGCAGGTTCGCCGATCCGCTCAGCAGAAACCGACCCGGTGTCGGGTGGCGATCGACCTCGGCTTTGACCGCCAGCACCAGCTCCGGGACTCGCTGGACCTCGTCGATGAAGACACGCTCCCCGAGTCCCGCCACGAAGCCCGTCGGATCCTCTCGAGCGGCCGCCGCGACTGCAGCATCGTCGAGCGTCACGCTCCGGAAGCCGTGCTGCGCGGCGACGCCGGCGCAGAGCGTCGACTTGCCAGCCTGGCGCGGACCCTCGACCGTCACCACGCGCGTGTCACCCAGCGCCTCGAGCACCCGAGCCGTCGCGTGCCGTGGTATCACCGAGCCCTGGGCCACGCGGAACAGCGTACCGGATGATCCGGAACGGAAGCGCGGGCAGTCCGGAACGCCAGCTGGCTATGATCACCTCTGAGCACGACCGGGACACGGCGCGCGACCTGGGGCGTCAGCCGACGCGCGCGCGTCACCAATCGAGCGTCGCACGCAGACCGCCGTCGACGCTGACCCGCGGCACGAATCCGACCTCGTCGCGCAACCGGGTCACGTCGGCCTGTGCTCAGGCGGGCTCGTCACCGCCCGGACGAGCGCCGAGCCGGAGCAGCTCCGGCCGCCCCGCCAGATCGGCCAGGCGCTGCGCGACATCGCGCACCTGCGGCGCAACTCCCGAGCCGACGTTGACCGGCCCGGTCACACCGTCCGCCGCGGCGAGGGCCGCCAGCGCGGCCCCTGCGTCGGCGACGTGAAGGAAGTCGCGCCGCTGCTCGCCCGACGAGGTCTGCGCCGGGACGCCCTCGGCGAGCGCGTGGGCCACGGACGGAATCAGCCGCGGGCCGGGATCGCCTTCGCCGTAGAGGAAGAACAGCCGGGCCCAGGCGAGCTCCCAGTCGTCCTGCGCGGCCAGGCTCGCGGCGACCGTGTGGGTCGCATGTTTGGCGGCGCTGTACAGGGTGGTGGGACGCAGCGCGCTGGCCTCGGCGAGCACCGGCGTCGTCCACGCGTACGCCGCGCACGTGCCCGCCAGCACCGCGCGGCGCCGCCGCTCCTCGGCGCGTGACGCGCGTCCTCGTGACCGGCGCGTCGGGTCGCGCTCGGAGATCACGCGGCCGCCTGCGGGCGGCTGCGGCCACGCGATACCGATGGACGGGTCGTCCACGCGTACGCCGCGCTGTGCGTCGGGCACGTACTCGTGGAACATCAGATGGTGCAGCTCGCTCGCGGGCTCGAGCGTCTGGAAGCCGTGCGCGACTCATGGCGGCGCGTACAGCGCGCGCCCGTCGCCCGCGCGCAACTCGACCCCGACCCACGCGGCCCCGGCGCCCGGGCGGACGTCGACCAGCACGTCGAACACCGCGCCACGGACGCAGCGGATGAGCTTGGCCTCGCCGTGCGGATCCGACTGGAAGTGCATGCCGCGCACGGTTCCGGGTGCGGCGTTGAACGAAGCGTTGGCCTGCCGCACCTGGTGCTCGAGCCCATGGTCGGCGAAGGTCGTCACGTCGAACGTCCGTCCGAACCAGCCGCGACCGTCCTCGCGAATCTCGCTGACGGCGATCCAGGCGCCGTCGAGGCCGGCCGGCTCGAGGCTCAGTCCCATAGCCGGACGTCGGGTACGGAGGTCAGAAACCGTCCGCCCCACTCCCGGATGAACGAAAGCTGCTCGGCGATCTCGTTGCGCAGGTTCCAGGGCAGGATGAACACCACGTCCGGCCGCCGCTCGGCGATGGCTTCCGGTGCGAGCACGGGGACGCGAGCCTAGCCAGATAGGCGCCCTGCTTGGCCGGGTTGCGGTCGACCGTGAAGTCGATCAGGTCCGGGCCGATGCCGCAATAGTTGAGCAGCGTGTTGCCCTTGGCGGGCGCGCCGTACGCGGCGATGCGCTTGCCGTCGGCCTGCAGGTCGAGCAGGGTGCGCAGCAGCGCAGGCCGGCGGCGAAGCTCGCGTACAGCTCGGTGCCGAGCATCCCGGTCTCCTCTTCGCGCCGCAGGAGCTCGAGTGCGCGCTCGGTGCGCGGCCGCGCGTCGTCGTCATGCGCCGCATAGATGCGGAGGGAGCCGCCGTGGGTGGGCAGCTCCTCGACGTCGATCGTGCGCATCCCGTGCGCGGCGAAGATCCTCGACACCGTCCCGAACGAGAGGTAGGAGAAGTGCTCGTGGTAGATGGTGTCGAACTGGTTGTCGGCGATCAGCCGCATCAGGTGCGGGAATTCCATCGTGACGGTGCCGCCCGGCTTGAGCAGCAACGCCATGCCCGCGACGAAGTCGTTGATGTCGGGCACGTGGGCGAGCACGTTGTTGCCGATGATCAGGTCGGCGGCCGACTCGCCGCGCAGCCCGTTCGCGCACTGCACGCCGAAGAACTCGACCAGCGTCGGCACGCCGTGCTGCAGCGCGACCCGCGCGACGTTCGCCGCCGGCTCCACGCCGAGCACCGGGACGCCCATCTCCTGGAAGAAGCGCAGGAGATAGCCGTCGTTTGAGGCGATCTCCACGACGAGGCTTCGCTCACCGAGACCGAAGGCCGGCGTGATCGCCTCGGCGTAGCGCCGAGAGTGCTCGAGCCAGGTCGTCGAGTAGGAGCTGAAGTACGCGTAGTCGCTGAAGATCGCCTCCGGCGACTCGTAGTCCTCGAGTTGGACGAGCCAGCACTCGCCGCATACGAGCGCCCGAAGCGGGAAGAACGGCTCCATAGCCTTCAGCTGCTCAGGCTGCAGGTACGAGTTCGCCAGCGGGGAGACCCCTAGATCGGCGAAGACCTGGCTCAGCGGAGCCGAGCAGAAGCGACAGCCGTGCTCGGTCACGAAGCGGCGAGTATAGGTCCGGAGCGCCTCGCTACGGTGAACCGCGCATGCGCGCGCTCATCACCGGCGGCGCCGGATTCATCGGATCGCACCTCGCCGACCGGCTGCTCGAGCAGGGCCATGGCGTTCACGTCCTCGACGACCTCTCGACGGGGTCGATGGCCAACATCCGCCATCTCAAGGACCTGCCCAACTTCGACTACACCGTCGAGTCGTGCGCCGTCCCCTCCGTCGTCGCCGAGCTGGTCGACGAGGCCGACGTCATCTACCACCTCGCCGCCGCGGTGGGCGTGGAGCTGATCGTCCAGAGCCCCGTGCAGACGATCGAGACCAACGTGCGCTGCACGGAGGTGGTGCTCGCCCAGGCCACCAAGAAGCACAAGCCGGTCCTGATCGCCTCGACGAGCGAGGTCTACGGCAAGTCGACCGCGCTGCCCTTCGTCGAGGACGGGGACCTGGTCATGGGACCGACCTTCCGTGGCCGCTGGGCGTACGCGTGCTCGAAGGCGCTCGACGAGTTCCTCGCGCTCGCGTACTGGAAGGAGCGCAAGCAGCCGACCGTGTGCGTGCGCCTGTTCAACACCGTCGGCCCGCGCCAGACCGGCCGCTACGGCATGGTCGTCCCGAGCTTCGCGCGCCAGGCGCTCGCCGAGCAGCCGGTGACCGTGTTCGGCGACGGCACGCAGCAGCGCTGCTTCTGCCATGTCGCCGACGTGGTCGGCGCGCTCACCGCGCTGATGGAGCGCGACGACGTCTACGGCGAGGTGTTCAACGTCGGCGCGACTGAGGAGACGACGATCCACGACCTCGCGCACCGCGTCATCGACCGCGCGGGCTCGGGCTCCGAGGTCGTTCTCGTGCCCTACGACCAGGCCTACGAGGAGGGCTTCGAGGACATGGCCCGCCGCATCCCGGACCTGACGAAGATCTCAGCTGCGCTGGGATGGGAGCCGACGCGATCGCTCGAGGCGATCATCGACGACGTGGTCGAACACCAACGCGCGGCCGCGGTGGATTAGTGGCTGGGAGCCTGGCCGGACTGGCGCTGTTGCAGGCGGCGCAGGCCGAGCGCGGCGAAACCGCAGAGGGCCAACACGAAGAGGATCGCGGCCGCGACGAGCAGGCCGCCGTTGGAGCCGCCGTCGGAGACCTCTGCGCTGGAAGCGGCGGTCTGCGCGGGGACGTCGGCCTCCGCTGTGGGCACGGGCGCAACCGCGCCGGCGCCCTCCGGCGATCCGGGGCCGCCTCCTGCGGAACCCTTGCCGCCGCCGGCTGCGCCACTGGATGCGTCGCCGGATGCGTCGCCGCCGGTCTCGCCACCTTCGGAAGTGGGCGCCGGTGTCACGCCGGACTCGTCGGCGGGCGTGATCCCCTCGCCGAAGGTGCTCCGGTCGCCGCTGCCCGCGTTGCCGCCGCCGCCCAGGGTGCGCGGGTCATCCGTGGGGATCTCGTACTCCTTGTCGGACGGGCCACCCTCGTCGAAGATCACCTGCGCGCTCGCCGGACCGCCCAGCGCCAGCATGAGCGCGGCCAGCGCAACAATGACCGCCGACATGCGTCGTAACAGCATTCCGTCAGTAAAGCAGCGTCCGATCACACCCCTGCAACGCGTCAGCGACGCCATCGGTCTCACTGCCAGTCGGTTGACGGACATCGGCGAGCGGCGTGCCTGACGTCTCCGTCCTGATCGCTGCCGCCGTCGCGTTGTTCGCCGTCCTCCTGGCGACGCCACTGGCGATCTCGCTCGCCGCGGCCACGGATTTCGTCGACCGGCCCGCCGACCACAAGTCCCACCGGCACGCCACGCCGGTCCTCGGCGGCATCGCCGTTATCCCCAGCGTCATGGCGGGCGCGTTCGGCGGCGCGCCCAACGCGTCCGTGCTCGGGGTGGTCGCCGCGGCGACGGCGCTCGTCACCGTCACCGGGGTCATCGACGACCGCTTCACCCTGCCCGTCGCCGTGCGCCTGCTCGCAGAGGCGCTGGCCGGGGTACTGCTGTGGGCCGGCGGCGTGGGCTGGGACATCTTCGGGGTCGCGCCGCTGGACCTCGCGCTGACGGTTGGCTGGGTGGTCGCGATCACCAACGCGCTGAACCTCTCCGACAACCAGGACGGCATCGCGTGCAGCATCTCCGCGACGTCGGCGATCGGCGTGGCGCTGGCGGCGGCGTTCGCCGGCTCGGAGGAGACGATGGCGCTCGCCGCCGCCGTCGCGGGCGCGTCGCTGGGCTTCCTCCCCTACAACCTGAGCCGCCCGTCGCGCATCTTCCTGGGCGACGGCGGCAGCCTCGCCCTCGGCCTGCTGCTCGGTACCTCGATCATGCTGCTGTCCCAATCGACGACCGACGCCGGCCCGATGCTCGTGGCCGCCGCGCTGTTCGTCGGTCTGCCGCTGCTCGACGTGGCGCTGGTCATCCACTCGCGCCGGCGGCGCGGCGTCAGCATCCTCCAAGGCGGCGTCGACCACCTCTCCCACCGGCTCGGCGGGCGGCTGCGCTCGACGCGCAGCGTGGCGGGCCTGATGGCGGTGGCCCAACTCGCGCTCTCGCTCGGCGCCGCCGCCGTCACCTCGCTCGACGCCCCCGCGGCCATCGCCATCGGCGCCGCCGCGGGTGTGGCCGGCGCCGTGGTGGTCCTCGCCGTCGAGCAGCGCGCCCCGATCCCGATCAAACCCCATGGCGACGTCGCGCTCTGAGCCGCGCAGCGTCGCGCGGCCGGCGTGGCCGGTCCTGCTCGCCGGGCTGCTGGCGCTCCTCGCCGTCGTCACGGTCCTCGTCGGGCTGCTCTACGAGCGCATCGGGATCGGCATCACGACGCTGGTGCTGCTGCCGGTGCTCGTTGCCACGATCACGTCGCTCGGGCCGCCGCGGCGCGCGCCAGGCCTCGCGGTCATCGGGGGGCTCGCTGCGCTGTGGATCTGGTCGCTGCTGTCGGTCGGCTGGTCCCCGCTGCCCGACGCGGCCAACACGGCCGCGGGCCGGTGGCTGCTCTACGCGGTGCTCTTCTCGCTGCTGGCCACGCTCTTCCAGCGCCGGGAGGCGGCCACGGCCTTCGCCGGAGTCGCCACCGCGGGGCTCGGCGTCTTCGTCGTCGGGATCCTGATCGCCTCCTTCACGGAGGGCGGCAGCCTGTATCTCGAAGGACGCCTGAACTCTCCCGTCGGCTACGTCAACGGCGAGGCCGCGGTGTTCGCCGTGGGGTTCTGGTTCGCCGCGGGCCTGGCCGCACACGCCCGGCCGCTCGTGGCGGCGCCGGCGGGCGCGCTCGGCGCGGCGAGCCTCGGCCTCCTGCTGCTCACGCAGAGCCGCGCGGGCATCGGCTCGCTGCTGCTGACGGTGCTGCTCGTCCTGCTGATCGCGCCGGGCCGCATCCGCTTCACGGTGGCGGTGCTGGCGATCGCGCTACCGGTGCTGCCGGCCGCGGCGAGCCTGCTCGACGTCACCTCTGACGCCACGAACGGCGTGGTCGCCGACGGCGCCGCCGCGGACGCCGCGCTGATCGTGCTCGCGTGCGCGCTGGCCGGCGGCGGCCTGGTCCTGGGCGCCGCGCTCGCCTTCGCCCGCCGCGGGGACCGCCCGCTGCCGCCGCCGTCCCGGCGCACGCTCGTCGCCGTCGGCGTCGCACTGCTCGTACTCGGCGGCGGGCTGGCGGCGGGCCCGCTCTCCGGGCCGATCTCCGACCGCTGGGACGAGTTCCGGACCGTCGAGAACGACAGCGGCGGCGGCAACCGGCTGACCACGGTGGGCGGCGCGCGCTACGACTACTGGCGCGTCGCGCTGCGCGCGTTCGAGGACGACCCGCTGGCGGGCGTCGGCTCCGGCGGCTACCGCGTCCCCTACCTGCTGTTGCGCCGCACGGACCAGGTCGTCCGACAGCCGCACAGCCTGCCGCTGCAGGTGGCGGCGGAAACCGGCGTCGTCGGACTGGCGGCGCTGCTCGCCGTCCTCGGCGGCGCGCTGCTCGCGCTGGCCCACGGCATGCGCCACGCCGCGACGCACCGGCGCGACCGCTGGCTCGTCGTCTCCGCCGCCGGCACCGCGGTCGGCTGGACGCTGCACACCGCGACCGACTGGCTCCACCTGCTGCCGGGGCTCGTCGCGATCGTCCTGGCGGCAATCGCCATCCTCGCCGCAGTGGACGGGTGGGACGACGACCGGCCGCCGCCGCTGCCTAAGCCGGCCTCCAAGCGGCGGCTGCTCCTCGGCCTCGGCGTGGTCGGCGCCGCGCTGGTCGCCTTCGGCGCGGCGTCCGTCGCGCGTGTGACGATCGCCGACCTGTACCGGGAGTCGGCGCAGGGCGCGCTGCCCGGCGACCCCGACACGACGATCTCCCGCGCTCGCGAGACCATCGAGCTCAACGGCGACGACACCGGCGCCCATTTCGTGGAGGCTTCCGCGTGGGCGCTGCGCAACGACTACGCGCGGGCTCGCGGCGCCCTGCTCGAGGCGCAGGAGATCGCGCCCGGCGACTACGTCACCTACGTGCTGCTCGGCGACCTGGCGGCCCGGCGCGGCGACACCGCCGAGGCCCTGCGGCAGTACGAGGCCGCCCTGGCGCGCAACCCCCGCGACGCCGAGATCGCAGCGCTGGTCGCAGACCTCGACCGGTGACGCCGGGGCCGCCGCACATCGGCCTCGACCTGCGCATCGCCGATCCCGACGGCATGCTGCGCTCCGGCCTGGGGCGCTACGCGACCGAGCTGGCGGGCGGGCTGCTCGCCGCGCGGCCGCAGTGGCGCTTCTCGGTCTACTCCAACCGCGATCTCGGCTTGCGGGCGCAGACGACGCGCTGGCCGACGCGCTCCGCCGCCGGAAGGGTGGCCTGGGAGCACGTCGGCTCGTGGCTCGACCTGCGGCGCGACCGGCCCGACGTGTGGGTCAGCCCGGCCTACGTCACGCCGGCGTGGTGGCGGGGGCCGAGCGTCGTGGCGGTGCACGACCTGTCCTTCCTGGAGATGCCCGAGCGCTACCGGGGGTCGCTGAACGCCTGGCACGCGCGCACGCAGACCGCGCGCAGCGTGAAGCAGGCGACCCGGGTGACCTGCGGGACGCACGCGACGGCGCAGCGGATCGCGGACACGCTCGGCGTCGCGGGCGCGACGGTCATCCCCTACGGCGTCAGCGACGTCTTCCGCCGTCCTGCCGAGCCAAGCGGCGGCTACGTGCTCTACGCCGGGACGTTCGAGGCGCGCAAGGGGCTCGAGATCCTGCTGGAGGCGATGGACGCCGTCCGCGCACAGGCCGACGTCGACGTCGTCCTCGCCGGCAGCCCTGGCTGGGGCGCCGACGCGGTGCTCGCAGCCGCGCGCGAGCGGCCGTGGGTGCGCATCGTCGAGGACCCCGACGACACCGCGCTCGCCGGCCTCTACGCACGCGCGCTGGCCTGTGCCTACCCGTCGCGGCGGGAGGGCTTCGGGCTGCCGGTCGCCGAGGCGATGGGCTGCGGGTGCCCCGTGATCGCGACCGACCTGCCGGAGGTGCGCGAGTGGGCCGGCGACGCTCCGCTGTGGGTGCCCGTGGGGGACGCGCCGGCGCTCGCCGCCGCCGTCCTCTCCCTCGCCGACGACGCCGAGCGGGGGCGGCGGTCCGCCGCGGGCGGCGCGATCGCCGCCGGGCTCACGTGGCAGCGGACCGCCGCCGGCGTGGCGCGGCTGATCGAGGAGAGCCTGCCGGCTTGAGGGTCCTGCACGCCTACAAGGACGTGTGGCCGCCGGTTGCCGGCGGCATCGAGCGCCACGTCGACCTGCTGCGCCGCCATCGGCCCGCCGGCGTGCTCGTCGGCGCTCGCGCGCGGCGCGGCTCCGTCGTGCTCACGCCGCACGGCAGCGAGCGCCGCGTGGGCGAGCTCGCACGCGTCTGGAGCGTCCCGCTCGCGCCGGCCTATCCCGTGCACCTGGCCCGGGCGCGCGCCGATGTCATCCATCTCCACTCCCCGAACCCGATCGGCGAGCTGTCGGCGCTGCTCGCACGGCCGGCCGCGCCGCTGGTGGTGAGCGTCCACGCCGACATCGTCCGCCAAGCCGCGGCGCTCCCGGCCTACTGCCGCCTCATGCGCGCGCTGCTGGACCGCAGCGCCGCGGTCATCACCGGGTCCGAGGGCATCCGCGAGTCCTCGCCGCTGCTCGAGGGCCATCGCGACCGCGCGCGCGTGATCCCCTACGGCATCGACACCGATTTTCTCAGCCCGGGCGCCGCCGGCCCGCAGACGGTCGCGGCGCTCCGCCGCCGCTACGGCGCTCCGCTCGTGATCTGCGTCGGCCGGCTCGTCTACTACAAGGGCTTCGACGAGCTCGTGGCCGCCGTGTCCGATCTGGACGCCAGCCTGGTGATCGTCGGCTCGGGGCCGCTGGAGGCGCACGTCGCCGCGCTCGCCGCCGCGCATCCGCGAGTCTTCGCCACCGGCCACCTCGCCGACGACGAGCTCCGCGCGCACCTGGCCGCCGCCGACGTGTTCACGCTCGCCTCGACCAGCCGCGCGGAGTCCTTCGGCGTCGCCACCATCGAGGCGCAGGCGATGGGCCTGCCCGCCGTCGTTACCGACACGGGGTCGGGGACGCTCGAGACGATCGCGGACGGGCGCACCGGCCTCGCCGTCCCCGCGCGCGACGTCGGCGCACTGCGGGAGGCCATCGCGGACCTGCTCGCCGACGACGCGCGGCGCGCCGCAATGGCCATCGCCGCCCGCGACCGCGCGGTCGAGCGCTTCGGCGCGGGCCGCATGGCGCGCGACGTCGCCGCCGTCTACGAGGACGCGCTCAGAGGCCGATGAGCGTCCGGAAGGCGGACGGCTCGGGGAGTTGCTCCAACGCCTTCCACGCGCCGGCGTCCTCGAGCTCGGCGACAGTGCCACCGCCGGTCCCGACGCCCAGGCAGCGCACGCCGATCGCGCGCGCACACTCGACGTCGTGGACGGTGTCGCCGATGACCAGCGCCCGGTCGGTCTCGAACCCCGGACCGGAGTGCTCGACCGCACGCTCGGCGATCGTCGCGCGCGCGGCGCCGTCCACGCAGAACGCGCCGCCCTCGTCGAAGTACCGCGTGAGCCCGTAGTGCGCGAGCTTCGCGCCGGCGCCGGCCTCGGTGTTGCCCGTCAGCAGCAGCGAGCGGACGCCCGCGTCGGAGTCGAGCTCGTCGAGGATCGCGTCGACGCCGGGCATGACCTTGCCCTGCCGCGTCCCGAGCGCGGCCGGCAGCTCTCGCTCGTAGACGCGCAGGAAGCGCTGCACGGCCTCCGCGCCGGCGTCGACCCCCTGCGCCTCGAGGATGCGCCCGGCGATTTGCCCGTCCGTGAGCCCCGCGGTATGCATCTTCGAAAGGTCCGCGTCGGCGCCGGAGACCTCGCGCGCCGCAAGCTCGAGCGCGCGCACCCCGCCGCGGGAGGTGCTCAGCAGCGTCCCGTCGATGTCCCACAGCAGAACGACGGTCACTCAGACCAGCGCTCCCGCGTCGGGGAGGGCGACCTCGCGGCCTGCGGCGAGCTGCTCGGCCCGCTCCCAGTCGTCCGGGTAGTCGATGGTGAAGCCCTCGTCGCCCGGGCACGCGAACGCGAGCACGCGCTCGCCCGCGATCGACCCGGCCTCCGCGACGCGCGTCCACGCCACCTCGAGGCTCGAGTCCTGCACGTGGACCGCGGGCAGGTCCTGGAACTGGCGCGAGTGCATCGGCACCTCGCCCGCCGGAGTGGTCAGCAGCGGGCGCAGGAAGGCGCCCTCGATCGTCCACATCTTCCCGGGGTGCTCGCGGCACGGGCGCACGGCGCGCAGCGAGTCGGCGTCCGCCCCCGCGGCGACGAGCTGCTCGTAGGCGGCCCGGATCGTGGCGCCGGACCGGAACGGGCTGGTCGGACGCAGCAGTGAGAAGACCTCGTAGCGCTCCGGCAGCGCGGCCAGCGCGTGCTGGACCCACTCGATGTCGGGCGACGTCGAGCCCGCCAGCTCCCCCGGGCGCAGGCCCGGGACTTCGGCTCCGTAGCGCTCTGCGACCGCGGCGATGTCCGCGGAGTCGGTGGACACGACCACCGCGTCGAACACCCCGCTCTCGCGCGCCGCCGCGAGCGTGTAGGCCAGCAGGGGATGGCCCACGAGGGGCCGGACGTTCTTGCCGGGCACGCGGAGCGAGCCGCCGCGGGCGGGAATCAACGCCACCGCGGAAGCCATCAGCGACGCGCGGGATCGTGCGTGACGTGGATCGTCTTCCAGTCGGAGTAGACGTCGAGGACCTCGGTGCCCGCCTCGCGCAGCCCGTTACCGGAGTCCTTGAGGCCGCCGAACGGCCAGTGGGGCTCCGAGCCGAAGGTCGGGCCGTTGATCGACGCGACGCCCGAGCGCACGCCGGCGACGAACGCCTCGCCGCGGTGCACGCTGTCGGTCCAGATCGCCGCCGTCAGCCCGTAGGGGGTGTCGTTGGCGGCCGCCAACGCCTCGTCGAAGTCGCGCACGCGGTGCAGCGTGGCGATCGGGCCGAAGAGCTCGGTGCAGCTCATCTCGCCGTCGAGAGCGACGCCCTCCACCAGCGTCGGCTCCACGAAGAAGCCCGGGCGGTCGACTCGACCGCCGCCGTGCAGCACCGTCGCGCCGGCGGCGCGCGCCCGCGCCACTGCCGCCAGCATGGTCTCGAGCTGGCGCTCGTTGATCACCGCGCCGTAGTCGTCGCCGTCGTCGGGGCCAACCTTCTGCGCCCGGGCGCGCTCGACCAGCAGCTCGCGGAAGCGCTCGTAGACGGCGTCGAAGACGATGATGCGCGAGCCCGCCGCGCAACGCTGGCCCGCGTTCGAGAACGCCGACAACGCCGCCCACTTCGCAGCACCCTCGAGGTCGGCGTCGTCGCAGACCACGAACGGGTTCTTGCCGCCGAGCTCCAAGCACACCTTGGCCAACCGCCTGCCGGCAATCTCGGCGATCAGGCGCCCGACCGCGGTCGACCCGGTGAAGGAGACGACATCGACGTCGGGCGACTCGGCGATCGGCTGGCCCGCCTCGGCGCCGAGGCCGTGCACGACGTTGAGCAGGCCCGGCGGCAGGCCGACCTCTGCCGCCACCGCGGCGAACGCGTCCGCCGTCCAGGGCGTGTCCTCCGACGCCTTGAGGACCACCGCGTTGCCGCACAGCAGCGCCGGGAAGACCTTCCAGGCGACGTTGGCGATCGGCGTGTTGGCGGCGATGATCAGTCCGGCGACGCCCAGCGGCTGCCGGACTATGCGCACGCTGCGGTGCGCGACGGCGCTCGTCGTGGTGTGCCCGTAGAAGCGCCGCCCCTCCCCGGCGATGAAGTACCCCATCTCGATGGCGCCGCCGGTCTCACCGGCCGCCTCGGTGGGCGACTTGCCGGTCTCCTGCGCGACGATCTGCGCGAAGCGGTCCGCGTCGGCCTCGATCGCCGTCGCGATGCTCCGCACCAACGTGCCCCGCGCCACCACCGTTGTCGCCGCCCACTCAGGCTGCGCGGCCCTGGCCGCCACCACCGCCGCGGCGACGTCCTCGGCGTTCGAGCGCGGGAACTCGACCAACGGCTCGCCGGTCCCCGGGCCGAGCTTGGTCAGCGTCTCGCCGGACACGGCGGGCGTCTCGCGCCCGCCGATGCGGTTCTGGACGGTCGTGGTCACGCGGTGAAGCCTCCGTCAACGAGCAACTCCTGGCCGGTCACGTAGCGCGCGGCGTCGGAGGCGAGGAAGACGAGCGGACCGGCGAGGTCGTCGGGCTCCGCCATCCGCTTCATCGACGTGCGAGAGATGTACTTGGCCAGGAACTCCGGGTCCTGCCCGCCCAGCACGCCGCCGGGCGAGAGCGCGTTGACTCGCACGCCGTGCGGCCCCCACAGGCGCGCCAGGTAGCGCGTGAGATTCAGCAGGGCCGCCTTGGACGCGCCGTAGGTGGCCGGTTTGAGGAACGGAGGGTCAGCGGGCATGTGGTCGTAGAAGCCGGGCTCGGCCGCGCGGCCGGCGTACAGCGAGCCGACGTTGACGACCGCGCCGCTGCCTCGCGCGACCATCGCCGGCCCGAAGACCTGGCAGACGTTGAAGGCTCCGACGAAGTTGACGTCCATCGTTCGGCGGACGTCGTCGAGCGGGACGTCCTCGAAGCGGGCGGTCTGCGCGCCGGCGGAAGGCGGCTGGTCGATGCCCGCGTTGTTGACGACGACGTCCGGGACGCCGTGCTCGCCGGCGATGCGCTCGCGCGCCGCCTCGACCGCCACGCGATCGGTCACGTCCGCTGCGACGACCCCCTCACCCTCGGCGAGGTCGAGGCCCACGACGCGGGCGCCCGCCGCCGTCAACGCCGACCGCCAGACGGGGCCCAGCCTGCCGCTCGCCCCCGTGACGACGGCGAGCCGGCCCTTGAGCGCGGCGGGGCTCACTGGCTACCCTCACCGGGTCGACATGCGCAGTCCGGTTCCATCAAGGTCGGCGTGACGATAGTGACCGCTCAGACCGCGGCGGAGCGGGTGCTGATCACCTCGCTGCAGTTCGTCGAGGCGGACTTCGCGGGCCGGGTCGGAACCCAGCTGATGCGCCGCGGGCACGCCGTCGCCCACGTCACCCACTCGCGCCTAGCCGCGCGCAGGCTGCGCAGGACGGGGGCCGAGGTGTGGTGCCTGCCGGAGCTGATGGCGAGCCTCGCGCCCGTCGACGTCGACGCCGAGGTCGAGCGCATGTCCGCCGCCTACGCCGTCCCGACGTTCCGCGACGTCTACAGCGCCGACCTCGTGTGCGAGGGCGCCGACGAGCGCTGGGCGCTGGAGCGCACGGTCCGCCACCTGCTCGGCATGGAGCAGGTGTTCGACGCCTTCTCCCCGACCGCCGTCGTCCCCGAGGTCGGCAACGAGACGATCCGCACGGCGGCGCACCTGGTCGGCCTGCGCCGCGGCGTGCCCGTCCTCTTCCTGCTCAACACCATCTTCGACGACCCGCTGCGCCTCAACGTCGACGAGCTGCAGGCGCCGATCGTCGAGCCGGGGGACCTCCGGCCCCTAACGGACGCCGAGCGCGCCGAGGTGCGGGCGTTTACGGAGCGCTTCCTCGCCCGCGACAAGCCCATCCGCGCCTACCGCGACCTCGGCGTGCGCGCGGAGCGCTTCCGCGTCCTCGCCCGCCACCTCGCGGTCCGGCTGCTGGTCGAGCGCGACAACGAGTACCTGCGCCCGCTCGCCTGGATCGGCAACGACATCAAGGGCCGCGCCCGCGCGCGGCTCGCCCGCGTGCTCTACGAGGACAGCGCCGGCGAGCGTCCGTTCCTGTACTTCCCGCTGCACGTCTGGGACGACTACAAGCTCAAGAAGCTGATCCCGCACCGGGCCGACCAGCTGGCTATCGTCGAGGTCGTCGCCCGAGCCCTCCCGCACGGCTACGACCTCGTCGTCAAGGAGCATCCGAACTCCATCGGCCGCAACCGCTTTCTGGACCTGCTGGCGATGCGGCGGCTGGGCAACGTGCGCGTCGTGCAGCCGCGCTTCAGCTCGAACGAGCTGATCCGCCGGTCGGCCGGCGTGGTCGCCATCAGCTCCACTGTCGGCATCGAGGCGCTGCTCCAGCACAAGCGCGTGATGACCCTGGGCAAGCCCTACTACGCCGGGGCCGGGGTGACCCGCGACCTGTACTCGCTCGCCGAGCTGCGCACCGAGCTGCCGGCGTTCGTCGACGCGCCGGTGGACGCGGACCGCATCGACCGCTTCCTGCACGCCGCGATGCGCGCCACCCGCCCTGGGGCGCCCGTGCTCATCGACCGCTCCGACGAGAACGCCGCCGCGCTCGCCGGGTCGCTGGAGGCCGCGCTGGCGCAGCGTCAGGCGAGCCGGCGCTCGGCCTCGCGCCAGTCCGCCGCCGTGTCGATGCTCAGCGACGCCTCGGAGTCGACCAGGTAGGGCCGGCAGTCGTCGCCGTAGAGCGAGCCGCCGACCGCCACGTCGCGACGGACCACGTAGACCGTGCCGTCGCGCTTGTACGCCGGCCGCGCCTCCTGGCGCCGCGTCAGGTCGGCGCCGCGCTCGAGGAAGGGGACCAGGCGTCCGTCGTCGACGCGCATGACGTAGTCGGGCGAGACGTCGAGCGGAAGCTCCACCACGCCCACCACCGAGTCCGCGCCGCTCGAACGAGCCAGCTCGACCGCGCCGCGCACGTCCTCCGGGCGCCGCAGCGGCGACGTCGGCTGCAGGATGACCACCCAGCCGATCTCCAGCTCGGCCTCCAGGGCCGTAATGGCGTGCTGGACCACGGCGAGCATCGGCGCCGCGTCGCCGGCCAGGTCGGCCGGGCGCATGAAGGGGACCTCGACGCCCGCCGCGCGCCCCGCCTCGGCGATCGCCTCGTCGTCGGTGGAGAGGATCACCCGATCGAGCGCCTCCGACGCCAGCGCAGCCCGGTGCGTCAGCTCGACGAGCGACGCGCCGTCGAGCCGGCGCAGGTTCTTGCCCGGGAGCCCCTTGGAGCCGCCGCGGGCGGGGATCAGGCCGAGGACCGCACTCACATCTGGGCCCGGCGCAGCTCGCGCCCGAGCGCCTGCACGGTCGCCGCAGGCGGCAGCAAGTCTGCAGCCGCGGCGCCCTGCCGGCAGAGATAGCGGACGTGCAGGCCGTCGGGCGCGTACTCCTTGGCCACGAGGTCAAGGCCCGCCCGCGCGAGGTGCAGCTCTGCGCACTCCTCGACGAACGCGAAGGGATGGTCGATCTTCAGCGCGCCGACGAGCGAGCCCGTCCGGTGGATGCCGGCCCGCAGGTCGACGATGTCCACGAAGAAGAGCCCATCGGGGGTGAGCAGGTCGTGGATCTTGCGCAGCGTCAGCGCCGCGTCGAGCAGATGGTCGATCGTCTGCGCGAGCACGACGAGGTCGAACCGCTCGTCGCCCGCCTCGTAGTCCTCCACGAAGCCGGTGATGGTCCGCAGGCCGAGCCGCTGCGCAACCTCAGTCTCTAGAGGCGCGGGGTCGATCACCGTCGCGTGCGCGCCGAGGCGTTCGGCGAGCGCCGCCGCCACCACCCCGGTGGAGCCGCCCACGTCGAGGATCGACTTCAGCTGCGCGCCGTCGCGCTGGCCGTCGACGAAGGCGCCGACCTGCGCCGCGTACTCGCGCTGCTCGTCCTGGATGCTCTCGGCGTCGATGCGGCGGCCGTGGTAGGCGCTCACCAGCGGCCGGTAGACGTTCACGTAGAAGCGCGCGTAGGCGTCGGGCGTCATCAGCGGGTTGAGGAACACCACGCCGCAGCCGTTGCAGAAGCTCGCCTGCGCGGGGAACCCGTAGCGGTCCTCGTGGGCGACGGTCGTCAGCAGCCGCGTCGCGCACAGCGGGCAGGCGCGCAGCAGCCGCTTGGGCTCCGCGGCGAAGTCGTAGCCGACATCGGCCAGGCGCGCGGCGCGGTCGGTCATACGTAGGCCAGCCGCTTGGACGACGTCAGCTCGACCGTGCTCAGCAGATCGGCGATGCGCTGCCCGGAGCGGCCGTCGCCGTAGGTCTCGTCGGGCGCGTAGAAGCCGTGTTCGACCTGCGCGCGGCAGGCGGCCAGGATCGCGTCGCGATCGTGGTCGACGTCGACGACATTGTGGCCGCGCTCGCGCCCGGCCTGGCGCGTCCCGATGTTGACCGCGGGCACGCCGAGGTATGAGCACTCCCGGATGGCCACGCTCGAGTTCCCGACGATCGCCAACGACGCGATCAGCAGCCGCAGAAACTCCTCCGGCGGCATGTTGCGAAAGAAGTGCATCGGCGCGTCGCGGTGCAGCTCGCGGAACTGGCGGATGCCCTTCGAAGTGCCGTCGGAGCCGGCATCGACGTTGGGCCAGAACCACAGCACGGGGATACCCACCTCGCGAACGGCGTGCAGTGTCTCGGAGATCTGGGCGAACGCCTCGTCCTCCTCCGTGGTCACCGGGTGCTGGAGGACGACGAGGAAGCCGCGGTCGAGCGGCACGTCGGGCCCAGTCCCGCCGTAGCGCTCGATCGGGTCCATGCCGAGCTCGGGCGCGCGCGCGATCTCGTGCGCGATGTCCAGCGACGGGCACCCCGTCCGATGCACGGCCTCGGGCCGCTCGCCGAGCCGGATGACGAACTCCTGGGCGCGCTCCGTGCACACCAGGTGCAGGTCTGAGAGCTTGGTCACCGCATGGCGGACCTTCTCGTCGATGGAGCCCGTCACCTCGCCGCCCTGCACGTGCACGGTCGGGATGTTCATGTAGGACGCCGCGGTGGCGGTCGCCAGCGTCTCGTAGCGGTCGGCGACGGTGACGACGAGATCGGGCTGCAGGTTGTCGAACACCGTTGCGAGCTCGACGAGCCCTAGCCCCGTCGACTTCGCCATTGTGACGGTGTTCTCGCCCTCCAGGACCATGTAGACGAGCGCGTCGGGCTCGTAGCCGTCGGCGCGCATGACCTCGATCGCCCCGCCGTAGCGCTCCAGCAGGGCCGAGGCGGCGACGACCAGCTGGAGCTCGAGGTCCGGGTGGGCCTTGACCGCCGCGATGACGGTCTTGATGCGCGCGTAGCTCGGGCGCGCGGTCACGACGATGCAGACCTTGCGAACCATTGCGCGTCCGGGAGCATAGAAGGAGCGACCGGCCCCTCTAGCGTCGGGCGCGCCGATGATCCTGCTCGCCGCGAACTATCACTACGTCTGCGCCGCGCCCGGCGCCCCGGGAAAGGCGATCTTCCCGGTCACCACAGCGGAGCTGGAGGCCCAGCTGCGTGGTCTCGGCGAGCAGTTCGACTTCGTGTCCCGAGATGACCTGCTCGACGCCGTCGCCGGCCTGCGCAGCCTCCCCGAGCGAGCTTGCGTCGTCACCTTCGACGACGGGCTGCGCTGCCAGGCGGAGATCGCTGCGCCGCTGCTCGAGCGGCTCGGCGTTCCCGCGCTCTACTTCGTGTCGGGCCAGCCGCTGGCCGAGCGGCGGCCGCTCGGCGTGCACCTCATCCATCACCTGCGAGACCACGTCGACGACGCGCTGGTGCTGGAGGTGCTGGGCAGGATCGCGCCCGCCGCGATCGCCGAGCAGACGCTGCTGGACCCCGAACTGGCGCAGCGGATGTACCGCTACGACACGCCCGCGGCGGCATCGGTGAAGTACCTGCTGAACGTCACTCTGCCTGCGGACGACGTGCAGGCAGTGTGCGAGGCGCTGTTCTCCGAGCTCGTCGGTCCGATCCAGGGCTTCTGCGAACATGTCTACATGGACGCTGGGCAGGTCGCCGAGCTCGAGCGCGCGAGCGGCGCCATCGGCGCTCATGGCTACGCGCACCGGCCCCTGCGCCAGCTGCCTCTGCGCGCCGCCGCCGCCGACATCGACGCCGGCGCCCGCGTACTCGAGGGCGTCACCGGCCGCCGCCCGCGTTTCGTGAGCTATCCGTACGGCTCGGTCAGCGCTGTCGACCGTTCCGTGGCCGAGGGCGCCGCAGCCCTCGGAATGCTCGCCGGGCTCACCATGGAGCGGGCGTTCAACCGATCGCTCGAGGACCCCATGCTGCTCGCGCGCCTGGACGTGAACGACATGCCGGGCGGGCGCCGGCCGCTGTTCGATCTGCACACCCTCCAAGTCACGAACGCGGGCATGACCCCTTCTCGGCGACGCCACACCGACGAGCGCGTGCACGAGACGCGGATCCTCGCCGGCGAATGAGCTGGCTGCCCGACACGGAGACGGTCGCCGCGCGGCGTCGACACGGAGCCAGGCTCTTGCGGTCCGGCGGCGACGGCGCCCTAGAGGTCGCGGTGCTGTCCTCCTTCAACGTGGATCTCCTGCCGCCGCTGCTCGCCGACGCCTTCGACCGCGCGGGACTCGCGGCCCGTATCCAAACCTGCCCGTTCGGGCAGGTCGAGCAGGCGATGCTCGATCCGGCGTCGCAGCTCTACGCCGCTTCACCGGACGAGGTCCTCGTCGTGGTCGCAGCCGAGGACGCGCTGGCCCCCCTCTACACCGGCCGCGCCGTATCGCCCGACGAAGCCGAGCGTCTCGTCGACGAGCGCTTGGAGGCGCTCCGGGCTGGCCTCGACGTCCTCCTCGAGCGCGAGCCGGCGTCGAGCGTGCGCCTGTGCCCGCTGCCCGGCCCGGCTCCCGCCCCACACGTCCTCTCGGTGACCGATCCGGCCTCGGGGCAGACCGCCGTCGAGCGCTGGCTGCGCGGGGTCGGCGCCCTCGAGGCGCGCTCCAGTCGCCTGAGCGTGATCGACCTCGACCGGCAGGTGGGCGCGGGCGGCGTGGCCCGGCTCCGTGATCAGCGCCTATGGTACCTCGGTCGCATGCGGCTCGGACTCGACGGGCTCGGGTTGCTGGCCGAGCTGGTCCACCGGCACGTCTCGGCCGATCGCACGGTCCCGCGCAAGGTCCTCGCGCTCGACCTCGACGGGACGCTGTGGGACGGCGTGATCGGCGAGGTGGGCGTCGGCGGCATCGGCGTCGGCGGCGAGGGCGTCGGCCTCGCGTTCGAGGACTTCCAGCGGCGGTTGCTGGCGCTGCAGGCAACGGGCGTGCTGCTCGTCGTCTGCTCCAAGAACGAGGAAGCCGACGCGCTGGAGCCCTTCGCGCGGCACCCCGGCATGGTGCTGGGGCTCGAGCACTTCGTAGCGCGGCGGATCAATTGGCAGGACAAGGCCACCAACCTGCGCGAGCTGGCGGCCGAGCTCAACCTCGGGCTGGAGAGCTTCGTGTTCCTCGACGACAGCCCGATCGAGCGGTCCTGGGTCGCCGAGGCGCTGCCCGAGGTGCTGGTTCCGGCACTGCCCGACGACGCGGTCGACCGGCCGGCCTGGCTGGCGCAGGCGCCGTGGTTCGCCCGCCGGCGGGTGAGCGCCGACGACGCCGTCCGCACGCGCGGCTACCACGCCGAGGCCGACCGGCGCGCGGAACGTACGCGCGCGCCGTCGCACGCCGAGTTCCTGGCCTCCCTCGACCTCGTGGTAACCATCGGCGAAGTCGACGACGTGACGCTCGAGCGCACCGCCCAACTGTGCCAGAAGACCAATCAGTTCAATCTGACGGCGCGACGCGACGGCGTCGCCGACATCGCGACCATGATCGGCGACCCCCACCGCGACGTGCTGGTCGTCGGGGTGGCGGATCGCTTCGGGGACAGCGGCCTCACCGGGGTCGCGATGCTGCGCCAGGACGGCAAGGTGGCGGAGGTCGACAACCTGCTGCTGAGCTGCAGGGTCCTCGGCCGCGGCGTGGAGGACGCGGTCCTGCACCACCTTGCCGGTCGCGCGCGGGCGCGCGGCGCGCGAAGGCTGGTGGGCCGTTTCGTTCCGTCGGCGCGCAATCAGCAGGCCGCGGGCTTCTACGCGCGGCACGGCTTCGCCGATACCGGCGACAACACCTGGACGCTGGCACTCGACCGCGCGCTGCCGGCACCCGCTCACGTGACCCTGCGGGAGCCGGCCCGTGCATGACCGTGTGCGCGAACTGGTGGCGGACGTCTTCGCGCTCGACGTGCAGGACGTGCCCGCGGACGCATCCGCGGAGACGTTCCCGGAGGCGTGGGACTCCCTGCGCCACCTCGAGCTGATGCTCGAGCTGGAGCTCGCGTTCGGTGTCCGGATCCCGACGGACACGATCCCGGAGCTGGTCTCAATCCCGGCGATCGTCGACTTCCTCGGCGCCACGGCTCCGAACGCCTGACGTGGGCACGCGGACGCCGGCGACCCTCGCCGAGGGCGACGAGCTCGCATGGGAGCACCTCATAACCGATTCGGACGTGGACGGCTTCGCCGAGCTCTCCGGGGACGACAATCCCCTGCACATGGACGACGCCTTCGCCCGCCGGCACGGCTTTCGCGGCCGCGTCGTGCACGGGATGCTCCTGGGAGCCTTTCTCAGCCGGGTGCTCGGAACCGGCCTGCCCGGACCCGGGGTGCTGTGGTTGAGCCAGGATCTGCGGTTCGGACGCGCGGTCTATGTGGGAGACCGCATTCAGGTCCACGTACGCGTCAAGCACCAGTCGCCGGCCCTCGGCGCCGTGGTGATCCAAACGACGGTCCGCAACCAAGCGGGCGAAGAGGTGATGAGCGGTGAGGCGAAGATGATGATGTTGCCAACTCAGCGGCGCCCGCCCTGGGAGGAGATTGTCGCCGTCGTCACCGGCGGCGGTCGCGGCATCGGAGCAGCGATCGCCACCGAGCTCGCGGAACGCGGGGCGCGCACGGTGGTCAATTTTCGCCAGGACGAGACCGCCGCGGGCGAGCTCTCGCGCCGGCTCACCGACGGGGGGGCTCCGTCCGTCGCCGTCCGAGCGGACGCCGCCACCGCCGACGGCGCGCGCGCGCTGGCCGCCGCGGCGCAGGACGCCTTTGGCCGCATCGACGTCGTCGTGCTCAACGCGACGCCGAAGATCGAGCGCCGCCCGCTTCTGGAGGCGTCGGCCGAGGAGCTCGACGGCTACTGGCGCGCGTACGTCAGCGGCCCGCACGAGCTGGTGAGGGCGGTGGCGCCGGGCATGCGCGAACGCGGCTTCGGCCGGATCGTCGGCGTCCTCACCAGCGCGATCCTCAACACCCCTCCCGCCAACATGGGGGCCTACGTGACCGCCAAGAGCGGAGCCTGGGGGCTGCTGCGCAGTCTCGCCGTCGAGATGGCCGCGGATGGCATCACCGTCAACGCCGTCTCCCCTTCGGCGGTGATCACGGACCAGTGGAGCGACGCCAACGACCGCCAGCGTCGCGCGCTGGCCGCGCGGATCCCGCTCAAGCGGCTGCCGGGCCCGGAGGAGGTCGCCGCCGCCGTGGGATTCCTGGCCGGTGAGGGGGGCGACTACCTGACGGGCGTCAACCTCCCTGTCGCCGGCGGCGAGGTGATGTGACCGACATCGACTGGTGGCCGGTCGCGCGCCTGGACGAGCTGCAGGCGTTCATCGCGGCAAACTGGAAGCGCGGCCACATCCTCGGCCGCGACGCCGAGCTCCTGCGCTGGCAGCACGGCCTGCCCGGCGACACCGAACGCGTCTCGGTCCTCGTCGCCGAGCGCCCGGACGCCGGCATCGTCGGGATCCTCGGCGTGATCTACAACCGCGCGACCGTCCTCGGACGCGAGGCCAGCGCAGCGTGGCTCACCACCTGGCTGGTGCTCGAGGAGGAGCGGCGCCACCAGACCGCGACGAAGCTGCTGCTCGAGGTCCTGCGGGGCCATGACGGCTTCGTCGGCACCCTCGGCGGCAACGAGATCACTCTCGCCGTCCTGGGGCGACTGCGCTTCGAGACCGTTCCCGCGCTCCCGCGGTGGGTCCGCCCCCTGGACGCAGATGCCTGCGCCAGCCTGCTCACGGCCGCCGGCGCGGCCGCGCCTCGGACAGTACCGTCGCTCGACCCGCCCGCGCCCGACCGGGGGCTGGAGGTCCGCGCCTACGACCCGGAGCAGGCGCCGGCGTGGGACCGAGCGTGGACGGAGCGCTTCGCGCCGCGGCTCATCGGCACCGCTCGCGATGCGGCTCACCTGCGCTGGCGCTACCTCGAGCATCCGCGCTTTGACTACGTCATCAGCGCGACGTGGGCCGGCGAGACGCCCACGGGCCTGCTCGTGTACCGCGTGCAGCGCGTGCGCGACCGGCCGGAGTCGGTGGTGCGGATCGTCGAGCTCCTGGGCGATGACGACGCGCGGGGCGCGTTGCTGGCGGACATGGTCGCCCAGCCGGCCGTCCGGTCGGCGGCCTTCGCGGACTATTACGGCGCCTCCGAGGCGCAGCGCCCGCCCGACGCAAGCGGCTTCGCTGCCGAAGATCCCAGTGCGCCGCCGCCGGCCCTGTTCGCCCCGCTCGACGCCCGCCGGGCGGGCCTCACCGCCGCCGTGCGCCTGTTCGGCCCGTCGGCTGCGCCCGGCTCGCAGGTCCTGTCGGGTGCGAGCGCCTACATCACGCGGTCCGACTGCGATCAGGACCGGCCCAACTAGTCCGGGGGGCGCCGCTTGCTCTCGTGGTAGCCCCACCGGCAGAGCACGAGGGACTGATAGTGCAGGTGCAGCGCCTCGAGGTCGGCGAGCACCGTCTCGGACTTGTGCTCCTTGAAGTGGATGTCGTCCATGAAGCGCTTCGCCAGCTCCATGAACGTCCCCTCCCGGCCGAGGCCGCCGGAGTACTTCTCGCGATACGACGTGTGGACGTCCTCCACGACGTAGACGCCACCCGGCCTGACGGACGGCCAGAGCTTCAGCAGCGTGCTGCGCTGATCCGCGAACTCATGGCTCCCGTCGTCGATGACCACATCGAAGGCACCTGCCTCTGCGATCAGCGAGTCGAGGAAGGCGTCGTCGCCCTGGTCGCCGATGCGGATGCCGATCCGGTCGGATTCGAAGCGCTTCAAGCCGGGCTTGATGTCGACGCCGAGGATCCGAGCCGCAGGGAAGTACTCCGCCCAGAGCTCCATGCTGCCCCCGCGCTTGACGCCGATCTCAAGCACGCTCGTCGCGCGGCCGCGCAGCGGAGCCAGGTAGGGCTCGTAGACCTCGGCGACCGACGGCCAGCGGCCTCCGGCCCTGCGCACGCCCTTCGTGGTGTCCAGGCCCGCGGCGATGTCGGCCAGTGAGCGCGGCACATCGCTCGACGTCACGTCAGCCGGCGCTGGCGTCGCGCTTGGCCTCGTCGAGCGCCAGCGTGGCGTGCACCTGCGCGACCTGGACGAGATACGCAGCCTCCGCCGTCGGCTCGCCGGCGTTGGCCTTGACGAGCCGCCGGGCACGTCGCAGCAGCGTCTCCGCTTGTTCGGCGTGAGTCTCGCGGTGGTCCTCGTCCTCGTCCTCGTGGCTCACGCGGCCAATGTAACTCAAGGGCGGTCGGACGGGCCCGCGGTATCGTGAAGTCCGTGACGGACGCCGCGGAAGTCCTGATCGTGCGTCCGCGGCGCGCCGGCGCCAGGGCGCGTCTGCGCGAGTTGCGCGAGCGGCGGTCGCTGATCGGCTTCTTCGGCCGGGAGATGGTCGAGAAGCGCTACGCGCGCACGCTGCTCGGTTGGATCTGGATCCCGCTGCGGCCCATCCTGGACATTGCGTCCCGGCTGTTCATCTTCGGCGGTGTGCTGGGGCTCGGGTCCGAAGGCGTTCCCTACCTGCTGTACATCATCGTGGTGCTGGGCGGCTGGCAGCTGTTCGGCAGCACCGCCTACTGGGCGACCCGCTCGCTGGAGATCAACCGATCGGTCCTCAAGCGCGCCTACGTCCCCCGGCTGGCGGTCGTCTGCGCGTCCATCATCCCCAGCGGGCTCGACTACCTCATCTACCTCGGCCTCGGGGTGCTCGCGGTCGCCGGGTACCTGATCGCCGACAGCACCACGTACCTGGTCCTGGGTCCCGACACGCTCCTCGCCCTCGGTGGTCTGCTGCTCCTGCTCACCACCGCCGTGGGCATCGGGCTGTTCACCTCGGTCTACGCGACGCACTACCGCGACGTCCGCTTCTCGCTGAACTACGTCCTCGGGTTCTGGCAGTACGCGACGCCGGTCGTGTACCCGCTCAGTCAGGTGCCCGACGGCCTGCGCACCGCCGTCTTGCTCAACCCGCTCACCGCGCCCATCGAGATGGTCAAGCGCGGCGTCTTCGGGGTCGGGGAACTCGAGTCGCTGGCCTTCGTGAGCACCGGCATCTTCCTCCTCGTGACGGTGATCGGAGGGACGCTGTTCTTCCTGAAATCCGAGAGCATGGCGGTCGACAACTTGTAGGGTGAGCGCAGTGAAGGTCCTGTTCTGCATGGCCCATCCGGGGCACGCAAGAAACTTCGAGGCCTCTCTCCGGGCGTTCGCCGAACGCGGGCACGAGGTCGTCGTGAACCTCGATCGCTCCGAGAAGCCCGACGTGCCCGACGTCGGGGCGCTCCTGGATCGCATGGCGGTCGAGCTCCCGGGCCTGTCGGTCGTGTCGTCGCCGCTGCGACTCAAGCACGAGCCGGCGGAGGTGGGCGTTCGCGCGCGGGCCGCCCTCGACTACCTGCGCCTCACCGACCCGGCGCTCGGATACTCCCGGCGGCTCAGCCGGCGCGCGGGCCGGCAGGTGCCGGCGGTGGCCCGCAAGCTGACCACGACGAAGGTCGGCCGGCAGGCCGTCGTCCGAGCCGGGATGCGGCGGACGTTCGCGGCGCTCGAGGAGGGCGTCCCGGTCTCCGCTCGCATCGAGCGCGTGCTGCGCGACGAGCGACCGGACGTCGTGCTGGTCACCCCGCTGGTCGAGATCGGCTCGCCGCAGACCGAGTACATCCGCGCCGCCCGGGCCCTCGGCATCCCGACCGTCCTACCGGTCGCGAGCTGGGACAACCTGACGATGAAGGGGTTCATCCGAGAGCTTCCCAACCTCGTCACCGTCTGGAACGACGCGCAACGCGTCGAGGCGATCGAGATCCACGGCATACCGCCTGACCGCGTCACCGTCACCGGCGCGGTGGCCTACGACCACTGGTTCCAATGGCGGCCGACCGACAGGGCCGCCTTCTGCGCGCAAGCCGGCCTGGACCCTGACCGCCCGTACGTCATGTACGCGTGCTCCTCGGGCTTCATCGCCAGCGACGAAGGATCGCACCTGCTCGAGTGGGTGGGTCGCGTGCGCGGCTATGACGAGGCGCTCGAGCGCCTGCAGGTGCTCGTCCGCCCGCACCCGACCGTCGCGCTCGGGACCCGCGACGTCCAGCAGCAGATCACCCGGCTCGAGGGCGCGACGATCCATCCGCCCGTGGGGACCGACCCCACGGACGCCGGCTCGCGCCAGACCTACTTCGACTCGATGTTCCACAGCGTCGGCGTCGTCGGCATCAACACGAGCGCCTTCATCGAGGCGGCGATCGTCGGCCGGCCGACGCTCACGGTGCTCACCAAGCGCTTCCAGGAGACGCAGGCGGGCCTCAAGCACTTCGACCATCTGCGGGCGGCCAACGGCGGCGTCGTGAACGTCGCGGAGAGCTGGGACGAGCACGCCGAGCAGATGCTGGCGGCGATGTCGCGCGACGGGAGGGCGGGCCGGAGCGCCGAGACGTTCGTCCGGTCCTTCGTCCGGCCGCACGGGCTCGACGTGGCGGCGTCGCCCCGGCTGGTCGAGGCCGTCGAGCAACTCGCGGCCGCGCCCCCTCCCCCGGCGCTGCCGGAGCGCACCACGACGGGCCGCGCGATGACCGCGGGAGCCACCGGCGCCATCCGCGTCCGGCTCGCGGCAGACCGCATCCGCAAGCGCGCGCGCCGGCCGGCTGCACCGATCCGACTGCCGGTCGAGACCGCGTCGAAGACCGCGTCGAGCGACGCTGCGCCTCCCGGTTCGGTGGAGGTCGCGACGCTCGAGGAGCATGTCGAATGGCTCGCCGGTCAGCTCGCAGTCCTCGCGGAGCGTGACACGCCGATCGTGTTCGCCCCGTGCCTAGCCGATCTCGGCTTCGAGTTGCTCTGGTGGGCGCCCATGGTCCGTTGGACGCTTCAGAGGATGCCCGAGCTCGCCGACCGTGCCGTGGCCGTCACCCGATCGGTCGACGGCGACTGGCTTCCCGACACCCTCGAGCGGGTCGAGCTGCGGGCGCTCGGATTCGAGCTCCCGCCGGCCTCCGGCCGGGAGCGGCGCGGTCCCGACACGTTCGACGGGATGCTGCTGCAGGCGATCCGGTCGCGTCTGGATGTCCAGTTGGTCGACCTCGTGCACCCCGGTCTCTATGAGAGCGCGCGGCGGCGCCTGCTGCGCGACGGTCCGGCGTCGTTCGCGGCGGCGCTGACGGCGACGGCGACGGCCATCAAAGGTCCCGGGGTGCAGCACGTCGCACTGGCCGCCGACCCCGGCGATCACACCGTGCTCGCCCCGCGATCGTCGGCGGCCTTCGCAGCGGGCAGGCTCGACGACGACCTGACCGTCGAGCTCGTGCTGGCGCTTGCCGACCAGGGTCCGGTCGTGCTTGCGGACGCGGATGCGGCCCTCGTGCACCGACCGGAGCTCGAAGGCGTCGCCGAGCGGCTGACCAGCGTCGCCGGATACGACGCCGAACTGACGGCCGTGCGCTCCGCCCGCGCGTACGTCGGCGCGTACGACGGCCGCGCTGTGCTCGCCGCGCTGCACGGCGTGCCGACGCTCGCGTTCGCGGACGGGCTGGGCAGCGTCGACCTCAACGACTACGCGGTGCTGACCCGCCTCGCGGAGCTGTCGGCGGGCGTCGCGCCTCTGCACGCGCTGAGCCCGAGCCAGCTTCCGGCCGAGCTCGTTCGCGACGGCGGGCTCGACCTCGGAGCACTCGGCGCTGCCGTGCCTATCCCGTCAGGATGAGCCCGTCGCCGGGCTCGCTCGCCGGCGACGGCTCTGCCCTCACCGCGCCGTTGGCGTCGGGCTCGCGGCCGACCAGTGCGACGACGAGCTCGCTGGAGCCGGGGAACAGCCGAGACTTGACGGCCTTCGGGGCCTTCTCGGGCTTGGACTTCTTGAACTTCTTGGCCGCGTCGTCCGGCCGGTCGCCGCGGGCCTTGATCTGCGCTCGACTCGCTCGGGTCGTCCGATCGCCGACCCGCGCCGCTCTCACGAGAACGGCGCGCTGCACGCGCGCTGCCGCCGCGTGCGGACCGGTGCTTCCCTCCTGCGCGGCCCGGGCGCGCTGAGCGCGCAGGTGCAGAGCGTCACTCACGCGGGTGAGCGCGCGGTCGGCGCGACGCAGCGCCAGCAGTGCGAGGCGATCGCTCGCCACACCGGCGACGACAACCGCCCCGGCCGCACGGTCCAGCGCATCGCGATCGGGCCCGGTGGTTGTGGCGCTCTCCGTCGCGAGACGCTCGATGGCGTCCGCGAGCGTGTCGGTCGCGGAGACCTCAGGCCCATGCGGGCGGATGAAGGCGGCGACGAATCGCCGGTTGCGCTCTAGCGTCGGTGCCGGGTCGCGCAGATCCTCACCGAGCAGCTCGACGTGCTCGCGGAACGTGCGCGCCTCCCGCAGGAAGCCGCCGTTCTCGGCGAGCAGGTAGCGGAAGTGCAGCAGCCCGTGCTGCATGTCATGCCATTCCGGCAGGCTGACCGTGTGCACTGGGCGGCCGACGATCGCCGCCTCGATCATCGACGAGCTGTTGAGCCCGACGACCGCGGCCGCGTGGTAGAGGGTGTCGTAGTACTCGCTGCGGTCGTCGGATAGGACCGGGAGCGGGTTGTCGCGCTGGGCGACCTTCATCGGCGTCAGCGCGGAGAGGTCGGCCGCGGCCCAGCGGTCGAAGTCGGTCGGGTGCGGCCGGACGAGGACGCTGATCCCCCGGACCCGCTCATCGTCGGACTCCCGCAGCGCGCGGACGAGATCGAAGGCGTAGCGACGCTCCGCATCCATGTCGTAGCCCTGACGCGTCGAACCGACGAAGAGCAGGTACTGCAGGTCTGGATCGAGGTCGTGGCGCGCGCAGAAGTCCGCCCGGCTGGTCGACGGCTCACGGTCGAACCAGCGGTCGAAGGGCTGGGCCCCGGTGACGTCGAGCAGCTCCGGCGGCAGTTGGTGATAGTCGGCCGCTTCTGCCGCCTGGACCGAGTTCCAGACCGAGATGCGCTCCGGGGTGATCCGGATCCGCCCCTTGGAGGAGAGGTTGTCCCAGCTCGCGACGGCGAGCATCGCGGGGCGGCCGACGCGTTGCGCGCTCTTGATCACGTCGGTCTGATAGGCGTTGGCGAGGACGAGCGGTGAGACGACGACGGCGTCGGGATCGCGCTGGGCGATGAAGCGGTCGATCACCGGGTCTGAGGGGAGGGCGCGCTCCAGACGCGCCAGAGCACGCAGCGCCATGGCCGCGACCGCCGGCGGCAGCTCGTCGCGCTTGCGCAGCGGGGCGGCGAGCGCCGGCATCCGGCCCGTGCGCTTCTTGCCGCGCGACCAGTGCGCCTCGTAGAGCTGCGGCTGGAGGTAGTGGACGTAGTCGGTCAACGCGCGCAGGCGTTCGGCGTATCGCGTGTAGACGTCTCGCCGGACGGGGAGCCCCTCCTGGATGAGGATCCTTCCGGGGCCCTCGAATCCCTCCAGTGCCCCGAGTCCCTCCGGCCACTTGTCGCGCCCGAAGGCGAGCTGGACGTCGTGTCCGCGGGACGCCAGTGCGCGCACCGTCTCGTCGAAGTGCATGAGTAGCCCGGGCTGGTCGAGCACGAACAGGATGCGCTTGCGCGACCGGTCCAGTCGGCGGGCGCGCTTGGTGCCTCGCTCGACGCCGACGCCGAACGCCTGCAGCTGCGCAAGCGGCCGGGCGCCGGCGCGCACGATCGGCCCGAGCAGCGCCCGCAGCGCCAGGTCGGAGCGGCGCTCTGCGACCGGGTCCAGAAAGCTGCGCGCTAGCTCCTCGAGGGCGTCCACGAAACGAGGCGTCGCGGGTTGCTCGAGCCCGTACGGGCGGACGAACGCCTCCAGGAACGCGCTTCGTCGTTCGGGCTCGCCTTCGGCCGCGACGACCCGGCGCAGCTCGTCGAGGTGGTCGGCGAGCGTGTCTGCGACGTGCAGCAGCCCCTCCCCGCCAGCCTGGCGCAGATGATCGAAGTGCAGGGTCCCCGTCTGCCCGTCCGCGACCTCGTCCGCCAGGAACGTGAGGACCGGGCGACCGATGATCGCCGTTTCGATCTGCGCGCTGGTGTTGATGCCGACGACACCCACGCTGTGGTGGATCGAGTCGTAGAAGTCGGCTTTGGCCCCCTCGCTGAGGGGAGCGGCGCCCGCCCGTGGCCAGACCACGGTGTGTGCGAACGCGTCCAACTCCCGCCACGGCTGCCCGTTGGACGGGTGCGGGCGAACGAGCACGCCCACGTCGGCCAGCGGACCGCCGGCGGCGCGCAGGGCGGCGAGCCAGTTGCGGATGACGCGGATCTCGTCGGGAGCGATGAAGTACGACGAGCCGAGCCAGAGCACGTAGGGCCGATCCGCAGGAAGCCCGACCTGCTCGCAGAACACCCGCCGTGTCGTGCTCGGCTCTCGCACGAACCAGTGGTCGTAGCTGTGCGCACCGGTGACCACGACCGACTCGCGCGCGAGGCCGTGCAGCTCGACCGCCTCGTCCGCCTGCGCGCCGTTCCAGACGAACGTCCGGTCGGGAGCCTCCCGGATGACGCCCTTGTTGGTGAGATTGTCCCAGCTGGCGACCGGCAGGACGGTGGGGATGCCGCGCTGTCGGGCGGCGCGCACCAGGTCGACCTGGGTGGAGCCCATGTCGACCATCGGCGTGACGGCGACCAGGTCCGGCTGCGCCTGGGCGAGCAGCCGCTCGTAGGTACGCGGGACTGGCAGCGCTCGCTCCATCCGAAGCAGTGCCTCGCCAATGCGCGCCCGGCCAGCGGGGTCGGCACGGAGCACCGCCCTTCGCAGAAGCGGAGGCACGCGTGCCTCCGCTCGGGCGCGCAGCGCGAAGGCGTCGGCGTAGATCGGATCCAGGTAGCGCATCCAGTCCAGTGCGTGCCGGACGCTGGAGGCGAAGTTCTCCCACTCGTGTCCCTCGATCGGCACCGCACGCCACGTGACGTTCGGGTACCGCGACACCAGGTCGTCGAAGACCGAGGTGTCACCCGACTCGACCTTGCGCAGCGACGCCGTGAACACGATGTCGAGGTCATGGCCCCGCTCGGCGATGCTCGTCAGCGTGGACTGAAAGAGTCTCCCGAAGCCTGGCGTGATCAGCGCGAACAGGACCCGCACGTCAGCGACCCGGTTCGGTCCGCACGCGCGAGGCGCGTCGAAGCTGCTTGACCGAGGTGCCCAGCCGGCGTTCGAGGTCACCGGTCACGCACTCCCACGCGTACGCGGCGCCCGCAGCGATCCCGCGCGGGCGCAGGCGGCGCGCGCCCTGGTACCAGGCGATCGCCGCCGCGTGCGGCAGCCACCAGACGAGGCCGGCGTACCAGGGCTCTCCCTCGGGGAAGCAGGCGCGGCGCTGGCGGCCCATGTCGAACGGGGTGGTGACGCGGCGCAGCCACAACGTCTCGTCGACCCCGAGGATCGGCCCCTGCTCCGCGATCTCGGCCAGCACGAGCCGGTCGGCCAGCAGGACGTGCCGGAACGCACCGGCCCGCCGAACGGCTTCCGTGCGGTAGAGACCGTAAACGGCGGTGCCCGCGTGGATGCTGCGGCGCAGCGTTCGCGCCAGTTCGCGGCTCGACGTGACGCCCTCGGTGCTTCCGAGCGACGCGGGGCGCCGGCACGGTCGCGAGCGCCAGTCGATGCTGTCGCTGACGAGGCGCGAGCTCATCGGAAACGCCATCGCCGCCTCGGGATGCGCGTCGAGTTGCGCCGTGAGCGCCTCCAACCAGCGGGGATGCCACCAGTCGTGGTCGCTGCCCCACGCGAAGAACTCGGCGTCGGGCGCAACCTGCGTCGCCCGCTCGAAGGCGCGCCGCCAGTTGCGCGTGAGCCCCAGCCGCTCGGCGTTGCGCTCGTAGACCACGCGCGAATCGGTGGCGGCGTACCGGCGGGCGATGGTGGCGACGGACTCGTCAGAGCTGTCGTCGACCAGGACGACGGCGAAGTCGGTCCGCGTCTGTGCGAGCAGGGAGTCCAGGGCCTCGGCGAGGTGCTCCGGCGCGTTGTAGAGCGGAAGGCCGAACACCGCCCGGTAGCCGGCACCGCTCACGTCAGCGAACGGCGGGCCGCGACGATGTGCCGGTAGTCGTTGGGATCACGTTCGCGACCGAGACCTGGCTTGGACTTGGAGGCCTTCGCGATGCGGCCTTCGCGCGCATCGAGCATCTTCATGTAGTTCACCGGCAGAATCGGCACCTCGCGCGCGAAGAAGCGCGTGTCGATGATGCTCGTGACACTCTCGATCTGCTCGTTGTAGTTGCCCTTCTCGCGGTTCAGCGAAGCGAGGAACGGGGCACCGAGGTCATGCGCGTGGTCGACGTACGTCGTCACCTGATCGTGCGTCATCTCCTGGAACGACACCATGTTCACCGCGAGGTCGAGCCGCGGCGGTCGCATGTCCTCCAGGGCGTAGTTGGGGATCAGCACGAAATCCGAGGTCTCCCATTCCGCCTGGGTGAATGGACGCCCGTCCCACAGCGTGATGCGCGCGTCCGGGAACGCCGCGCTCAGGAAGGTCGCCGAGTACAGGAACATCTCCGGCAGGTCGACGATGGCGTACGTCGTGTTCGGCAGCAGCGTGTGCAACACGTACGGGAAGCCGCCCCAGCCGGCGCCGATCTCCCAGACGTAGTTGCGTTCCGAGCGGTTGCGGATGACGCTCAGCGCACCGCCGCGGTCCATCGCGATGAGGACCTCATAGTACTTCAGCGTGTCGACGTTGTAGAGCTCACCCTCGATCTCGTGGCCGAAGCCCCCGAGCACCGGGGATTCGGGCACCAGCAGCTGGCGTCCGCCCAGATCGACGAGGGTCGCCAGCTTGTTGGCGAACCGATCGCGGGCGCTGGACTTCTTCGTCCGGTAGTCGTAGGCGCGGATGCCGGTGACCGGGTAGGCGTGCTGACGCAGCTTGTCGATGACCAGGGGCCCGGCGTCGAGCATGAAGTCGAAGGTCTCGAGCTCCTCGATCCAGTAGTCGCTGACGTCGTCGGTCGACGGGTCGAGGCGCAGGTACCAATCGAGGACCCGGCGGTAGCCCCGGTAACCGGGCCCCGCCTCGATCCGGACGAGGCGGTCGCGCACCGCCTGGGCACGGCGTGGCGCGGCGGCCGGGGCGGCACCGGAGATCAAGAGCCGAACCGGTCGAGGCGTCTGCGCATGCGGGCCAGCGTAGTCGGGGCCGACCGCGCGAAACGGTCGCGCCGTCAGCCCGCTCCGAACGCCTTCAAGGCGACGGAATCGGCTTCGCGGGCGTCGATCACCAGGAACGGCGGCGGCTCGAATCCGAGCTGCTCGATGCCCGCGCGGGCGAGGTCGAGGTGGCGAGGGTTGAAGTTCGCATGCGACCACAGCGCGAGCGTCGGGAGCCCCAGCAGCGGGCCGAGATAGGCGAAGCCGCCGTAGGTCGTCACCAGCCCGGCGGCGTTGGCCGCGATCGCCGTCTGCAGCTCCAGGTTGGACGCCGGCTCGTAGGTGTCCGCGAAGCTGTGGATCCGGCGGCCCGCGACGGAGAAGTCCTCGTGGTCGTCGACCGAGAGCGTGGTGTCGAGCAGGACGACGTCCGTCGACTCCGCGATCCGCCGGACGAGTCGCTCCAGCGTGGCCCGGTTGATCGGATCGTCGGGAAAGCAGGCGCTGAAGTACCCCTTGACCGCGACGTAGCGCTTCGGCAGCCCGAACTGTCTGATGTCCGCGACGGGTTCGATGCGGCGGAATCGCAAGCCGTGGGCCGTCTGGCCGGAGTCGCCCACCCCGCGCCAGTACGGCGAGTATCTCCGGTACATGTGACCTGGCACCAGGTGGGCGACATCGTCTCCGGACGGCAGGCCCAACCCGTCGAGCAGCTCGCGGTCAGCCGCGGTGACGTCGAGGTCGAGCTGCTTCATCGAGTTCACCGAGGCCGATCGATTCGCCGCCGAGCGCCGCTCCTGCAGCGCGCGCAGCTGTGCGGGCGCGAACGCGTCGAAGGCGTCGAGATAGGTGTCCGCGATGCCGGCGTACCAGGAGCGCGGCCCGCCCCGGGAGACCACGACGATCCGATCCGGCTCGACTCCGAGCTCCTCGGTCAGGGCCCGCACCATCGGGATCCAGTACAGGACCTCGAATCCGACCTCCGACAACCACGGTCCCACGATGATGCGCTGCTTGGAGGAGAGCGCAGCGCGGGCGCGGGCGACGGCCTCCTCGGAACGAGCCATGTGGCCTGCAGTCAGATCGAAGACGCGCCGCTGCGCCTTGGCCAGGCGGGTGTTCTCGTCGCGCACGAACGCCTCGGCGTACTTCGCGATCTCCGCGCTCGTGAACTCGTCCCGCCTCGGGACGAGGCGGTGTGCGCCGCGTCGCAACGCCGCTTCGACCGCCGCACTGCGGACCGCGGGGCCGCCGCATGCGTCCAGGCAGACGACGGGCGCGTCGGTCACCAGGCCCTTCAACCACTTCGCGTCGATGCCGGCGATCCACGGCATGGCGATCACGCCGGTCGAGATCCCTCGACGCGTCATCTGCCCGGCGGCATCCAGGGCCATGGAGGCCACGACTGGGCCGCTCGCGACCAGCCACGCCTGGCTCCCGTCGCGCAGCACGCTGCCGCGGCCCGGCTGCAGGCGGTCGTCGGGCGATCCGAGACCGCCCCCCGCCCGGCTGAGCCGCAGGTACACGCTCTCCGACGTTGCCAACGCGAAGGCGACGCAACGCGCAACCTCGGCCAGCGAGCACGGTTCGAGGACGCGCAGGTTGTCGATCGTCGATACGGCGGCGAGGTCCTGCGACGCTTCCTCCGCCGCCGTCGCGAGCCAGATCACCCGACCTGGGTCTGCGGCTGCGGTCCGCAGCGCGACTTGGACGCGGGGGTCCGTCGCGGCGCTCGCCGGAGCGGCCAGGACCGCGACCTGCCCGTCGCGGGCCAGCTCGACGGCGATGCGTACCGCGTCAAGGTCGGTGGAGGCGGGACCGAGAATCCCGTCGAGCGCAACGTCTGAGGTGCTCACCACCACCGTCCCGTGGGGCAACGGCCGCTTCGCCTCGGCGAGCATCGGGTCCGCGGCCGTCTGGTCACCCGGCACGCTCTGACGCCGTGATGGCAGCCGCGACTCGGGCCGGAACGGCGGCGGAAGCAGCACCAGCGCCGCTCCGTCGTCGAGCACCCTGGCGAGCGTCCACGGCTTGCGATCTGCCAGCTCCGCGACGATCCTGCCGGCCGCGGCGACGATCCGCACCGCGTAGTCGAAGCCCGCTTGGTCGACGGCGTCGAACAGCACCCCTGTGCGGCCGGCGTCGACCTGCGCGTCGAGGCCGTCTGTGGCCAGCAGCTTCCATGCTTGCGCAGCGTTCACGACCGCCCACGTCCGGCCGCGGCGCCCGGAGGTGGCGGCCGCCGCGCCGGCCGCCACCGCCTCCTCCGTCGGCGACGCCGTCCGCCGGTAGCAGCGCGCAGCTTCATCGTGCCCCGCCGCGAGCGACTCGGCGACCCTGACGAGATTGTCGCCGGCGCCACGGGACAGCGTCTTGAGCAGGTCGAGCTCGATGTGAGGCGCCGTCACGGTCGACGGCCAGCCTACGATGGCGCCGTGTTCGACGCCTCCCGCATGCGGCTGCTGTTCGTGGTGGCCGATCCCGGGCGCCTCCGGTACTTCGAGTCCCCACTCGAGGTGCTCGCCCGGCGGCGCGCGCGCGTCCACGTGATCATCGAGCGCCCACGGGAGCGCATCGCGGGTCAGATGCGCTTCATCGAGGATCTCGTCGCGCGATCGCCGACGATCACGTGGGGCGCCGGTCCGCGACCGGACGCGGCCGAATGGACGGCCTTCCGGCGCGAGCTCGGTGCCGCGTACGACGCCGTGCACTACCAGCAGTCCGGGTTCGACGGAGCGCCAGAGTTTCGCGCGCGCGCGAAGGAGGCGTCTCCGCGGTACGCGCGGGCGGCATCGGCGCTGTTGCCGTCGCGCGGCGCGCGAGCGCAGACGACACTCGCCCGCGCCGTGCTCGGTGCCGCGAACGCCGCCCCCGTCGCTCCGAACCTGCGGGCTGCGGTCCGTGAGCACCGGCCCGATGTCGTGCTCGTGTCGCCGCTGTTCTGGTTCGGCTCGCCGCAGAGCGAGTGGATCCGTGCGGCGAAGGCGGAGGGAGTGCGGACCATGGGCTGCCTGTTCAGCTGGGACAACCTGACCAGCAAGGGTGCGCTGCGCGCCACGCCGGACGCCCTCACGGTCTGGAACCAGGCACAGGCCGAGGAGGCCGCGACGCTGCATGGCGTCCCACGCGGCCGCATCGTCGTGACGGGAGCGCAGAACTGGGATCACTGGGTGGACTGGAAGCCGTCGCGCACGCGCGAGCAATTCGCAGAGGAAGTCGGGTTCCCGCTGGACCGGCCCTACATCCTGTTCCTGGAGTCGTCGAGCTACATGGGTGGCGAGGGAGCCTTCGGCCGTGAGTGGCTGACCTTCATCCGCAACGCCCAGAACCCGGCGGTGCGCGACGCGCACGTGGTCATACGACCGCATCCCCAGGCGATCCGGGACGAGTGGGCCCCCGTGGCGGGGCTGGGCGGGGTCACGGTCTGGCCGCGGGAGGGCAAGGTGCCCCTCGACCGGCCCGCGCGGGAGGACTTCTTCGACTCGATGCACCATGCGACGGCGGTGGTGGGGGTCAACACGAGCTCCTTCCTCGAGGCGGCGATGTTCGAGCGGCCGGCGCTCACCGTGACGCCGCCCGAGCTCGCCAGAGCGCAGTCGCACACCGTCCACTTCCGCCATCTGCTCTCCGAGAACGGTGGACCCGTCATCTCCGCGCCCACCCTCGAGGCGCACGTCGAACAGCTCGGCCGCGTCCTCGCCGGCGACTGGAGCGTCGAGCCTTCACGCGCGTTCGTCCGGCGCTTCCTGCGACCGCACGGCCTTCAGTCGCGGGCCGCCGAGCATTGGGTCGCCGCGGTCGAGGAGCTCTGCCGCCGGCCGGCGCCGCGCCCGGTGGCGCCCTCGAGGGTCGACAGGATCGGCGAGCGCGTGTTGTCGCCCTACGCAGGTCGGCTCAGCCGTCACCAGCGCGAGCGGACGGCAGCCAAGCGCGGCGAGCCGCGCTGAGCCGCGGGCGCAGCCGGTCAAGCGCGCGCGCGAGCACGGCCGCAGGCAGGATCGCGAAGCGTGCCGGCCCCCTCCCGTCGGGCGGCCGCGGAGCGATCGACGAGGTCGCGAGCAGTTCGTCGACGAGGCGGTCCACCGCGGAGCCGCCGTCGGGCGGCCGGACGAAGCGCACTACGAAGGCCTCCGACCGCCGTCGCACCGCATCGGGATCCGCGAGATCCTCTTCGAGACGGCGCACCAGCTCGGCGAAGGAGGACGACTCCTGGACCGGGCCCCCGCGCTCTTGGAGCAGATGGGCGTAGTGGACGAGGTCGCGCTGGTAGCGGCGCAGCGCGTCCAGAGCCACGGTGTGGACGGGTCGGCCTACGATCGCGGCTTCGAGCATCGCGGTCGAGTTCACGCCGATGACGGCGGATGCGGCCGACAGCGTCTGAAAGTATGCGGCGCGCTCCTCGTCGCCGATCGGCAGTGCGCTCGCGCGCGACCGCACCGAGACCCGGTCGTCGTCGGCGAGTGTGGTCGCCCAGGCGGCCACGGAGGTCGGATGGGGCCGGACGATGACGCGAAGGTCGCGCAGGGCCGTGTCCTCGGCGGCGTCCAGGAAGGCGCGGATGAAGTCCGCCTCCGCATCGACGGGCACCTGCTGGGAGCCGACGAAGAGCACGTGCCCCGGGGCCGCCGGCGGCGCGTCCGCGCGACGCCAGCGCGCGAACTGCGGCGAGCCCGTCACCCTGATCGCCTCCTCGGGGACGCCGTGGTGCTCCATCGCCTCGCGTGCCTGGGCGGCGTTCCACACCAGGACCCGGTCGGGAAGGACCCGGATACGGCCCTTCGAGGTCAGGTTGTCCCAGCTGGCCACCGGCAGCGCGGACGGCACACCGAGGCTGCGGGCGGCCTTGACGACGTCGTCCTGATAGGTGTCGCGCTGGACCTGCGGCGACACGATCACCAGATCCGGGGCGATCCGGCGCATCCAGCGCTCGGTCTCGGGGTTCGCCGGCGCGGCCCGCTCCGTCCAGGCCAGCACGCGCGCGAGGGTCCGTGCGGCGCCGGCCGGCAACACTGGGAGCCGGCGCACCAACAGGGGCACGTCGGGCGCGGATTGCCACTTGGCCCGCGCGGCGACGGCGTCGCGCAAGGACGGCGCCAGGTAGGTCGCGGCGTCCAGCGCCGCGCGTGAGCGGCGCAGGAAGGACGCGAAGACGTCGGCCCGCCGCGGAACGGAGCCGTCGAGTGAGACGGTCCCCGCTGCGAGAACCGAGCCGGCCTCCGTCCACTTGGACCGGCCGAACGCCACCAGGACCACGTGCCCGCGCTCGGCCAGGCGCTCGACCAGGGAATCGAAGTGCATCAGCAGGCCCGCGTGGTCGAGCACGAGCAGCACCCGCTGACCCGCGGCGCCGCCGGAGACGGGCGCCAGCGCCGGGGCGCGTGGCGGGCTGAGCACGCGCGCGGCGCGCAGCGCGCCCGGCGTGAGGCGAGCGACGGGAGCGATCCAGGCCGCTCGGCGGCTCGGCGGCTCGGCCAGTTCTCGAGCCGGCCGGGCGGCCACGTCCTCGACGGCGTCGGCCAGCCGCAGCGCCGCTGGATCGCGCGCGCCGAGCGGCCGGATGAACGACTCGAGGAAAGCGGTCCGGCGGGCGGTGTCAGCGCCGGGATCAGCCACCGCCACCCTGATCTGCTCGGCGTGCTGACGCAGGTCAGGGCCGACGGTGAGAACCCCCGTCCGCGCGTCGGCGAGGTGGGCGAAGTGCCGCGTTCCGGTCTGCGTGGTGGCGAACTCCTCGTCGATCACCGTGAGCGCGGGTCTGCCGGCTGCGGCGGCCTCGAGCAACGCGCTCGTGTTGATCCCCACGGTCGCCGCGGCGTGGAGGATGGAGTCCGCATAGTCGTCCTCGGTCTCGCCGTGCCAGACCGCCACGCGCCCCGGGACGATGATGTCGATCCCGCGCCACCGTTCGCGGTTGGCGGGGTGGGGCCGGACTAAGACGCCGGGCGCGTCGTCGTGGCCGGCGCCGAGTGCCTGCAGCCAGCGCACGACGAACGCCGGCTCTCGCGGCGCGATGAAGGCGGAGGAGCAGGCGTAGAGCACGAAGGGCCGGCCCGGATCGAGGCCGGCGCGGCGGCAGAACGCGTCGCGCGGCGAGGACGCTTGCCGCCCGACCCACGGATCCAGCGAATGGGCTCCGGTGACCGTGATGCGGTCGGCCGGGACGGCGTGCAGCTCTCTCGCCTCCCGCTCCTGTGCGAGGTTCCATACCACGACCCGGTCGGGCACGTCGCGCAACCCGCCCTTGTTGGTGAGATTGTCCCAGCTGGCCACCAGCAGCATCGACGGCACGCCCAGCCGGCGGGCGGCACGCACGTGCTCGACCTGCAACGAGCCGAGCGCGACGAGCGGGCTCACCAGCATGACGTCGGGCGCGATGCTGCGCAGCTCGTCGATGAGCGCCTGCGGAACCGGTACCGCGCGGTCCACGGCGGTCAACAGGCGCTTGAGGCGCGCCTGCGCCGGGGCGCCGACGCGATCGGCCAGCGCCACGATCGGCCGTGGTGCACGGGCGCGCGCCCGCGACGCCGGTCCTCGCACCTGTGCGTAGCCCGGCTCCAGGTAGCGGAGGTGGTCGAGGGCGAGGCGCACCTGCCGGGCGAGCGCCGTCCAGCCGGCCGGCCGCTCCGGCATGCGTGCCGCGGCGCCCGGCGCCACCCGGTCGCCGGCGTCCCGCGGGTCGCCGGTGTCGAAGCGCAGCGTGATCTCATGGCCGCGGCTCGTCAGCGCGTCGAGTGCCGGCACGAGGTGGCGCAGATGCCCGGGCCCGTGGAGAACCACCAGGATGCGGAGCGGGCTCGTCAGGGCCAGTTGAGCTTCGTCGCCAGAGCGCGGACCGAATCCGCGCTGCGCACATCGCCCTCGTCGATCCGCCGCAGCGCCACCTGATGGGCGGACTCGAGCTCCCAGTCGTCAGGGACCGAGCGCAGGAAGCGCTCGTTCTGGGCGGTCACCACGACGTCCGCGCGACTCTCGCGGACGAGGTCCCAGTCGAGCCTCGCGAAGTGGGTGAAGACGAGGTGCCGGAACGACTCCGAGAGGTAGCGCAGCAGGGCGTAGCCGAACGAATCGCCGAACACTACGCACGTGCCGTGCGGGGCGGCGTCGCAGACAAACCGGATGATGCGGCCGTTGTTGCGCACCAGGTTGTCGCCGGTCACGCGCGCGCGCGGCGCGCGCATCGCCGACACGACGGACGGCCCTCGCCGTGGGGGATCGAGCTTGTTCGCGAGATCACCGTGGATCTTCACCTCGCGAAACTGCACGTCCTCGCGCGTCACACGGCGCGGCAGTGCTTCCCCGAGCTCCTCGGCGAGGACCTCGTAGGCGAGAAAGGCGCCGAAAGCGGTCCAGTGGCTGTCGACGGGGGTGTAAGGGAGCATCTCGTGCTTGCTGGCCTGGATGTGGTCAAGGGGATACGTGATCCGGGCGAACGACCGCGAGCGTTCGAGCCAGCCGGCAAGCTGCTGCACCGGCCGCCGGTTCCCGGACGGCACGGTGTCGGGAAGGTACTCCGGGAACACCGAATGGGCGTTCGGGGGCACGAGGAACACGTACCGGCCGCCGATCGCGCTGACCCACGCGGCGCGCGTTTCGAGCGTGAGCTGCCAGCGGCGCAGCGTGGGGGCCGCGAACGGAATCAGCCCCGCGTGCTGGTCCAGGACGCGGTTCTTGTCGTTGGCCAGGAACAGCCAGCCGTCCTTGCCCTCGATGACCTTTCCGTCGCGCTTGTGCAACGCGCCGTCCGCTCCGGCGTCTGACACGTGGCGACCTTAGCCCGTCACCACCCGTGCGACGCTCCACCTGAGGTCGGTCGAGCCCTCGAGCTCCCGGAGCGCCGCGGGCTCGGCGAGCCCCGCGTCGTCCTCCTCGAGGATCTCGAAGGCCCGCTGCCCACGTTGCTTGATCGTGGAGGACGCCTTGCGCTTGTCCAGCCGCGCCGCGACCCGCAGGCTGTAGCGCCCCTCCGGCAGCGCGCCCGCCGGCAGCCTGACCTCGACGCTGTAGCGCCCCGCCTCGTTCGCGTGCTCCTGGGTGGGCTGGGTGAGCCGGGCCTTCGTCCTGCCGTCGAACAGCACGAAGCTCGTCTCGAACAGCACGCCGGCTTCGACCACCTCGATGAAGGCGCGGAGGGTCATGGACTCCGACGACCTCGCGATCTCCACGGGCGTGCCGCCCGAGGAGAACACACCGAGGTCGACCAGCTGCGTCTCTCCCGTCGGCGCCGGACGGCTGCCGGCTCCCTGCGCTTCCTCGTACAGGTCGGCGACCGTCTCGACGGGCCCGGCGGCAATCACCCTGCCTTCCTTGAGCCACACTGCCCGCGAGCAGAACCGTCGCGCGATCGCCGTGTCCTGCGTCGCCAGGATCAACGCGGCCCCCTCGTCCACGCATTCCTGCAGACGCACGCCGCAGCGCCGTCGAAAGGGACGATCCCCGACGCCCACCATGGCGTCGGCGAGGATGACGTCGGGACCGAGGTTGACCATGATCGAAAAGGCGAGCCGCTGGTACATGCCCGACGAGTACATCTTCACCGGCTGGTGCTCGAGGCCCGCGAGGTCGGCCCAGGTGAAGATGCGCGCCATGCGCTCCTCGACGAGATCGAGCGGGAGCCCGTGGAAGCGGGCAAGGTGGCGAACGTTCTCGGCGCCGGTGCGGTCGAGCTTCATCAACGAGCTGGCCATGGCGAAAAGCGGCGCGACGCGTCCGCGGATCTCCACGATCCCGTCCGAGGGAAACGTGATGCGGGCCAGGATGCGTAGCAGCGTGCTCTTGCCAGACCCGTCGGCGCCGAGAATGGCCAGGCCCTCCCCGGCGGACGCTTCGAAGCTCACGTCGTCCAAGGCGAGGGTCGGGCCGCTGGTGGGCGCGAACGAGGACTCGTCGTCGTCGAGCCCCTCCTCGTCCTCATCGTCCTCGGGATCGACCACGATCCCCCGGACGCCGTTGGCGTCCGGTGCTCGCTTGGACGAGCCGAACCACGGGATGGGGGCGGGCAGGGTCTGACGCCGGACCGCGAAGGTCTTCGAAACGCCGCGGACGCGAACCGCCGGGGCGGTCAGCGCGTCAGCGCCCAAAACGCCTCGAGGTGCGCCACGTCCACGAGCGAGACTCCGGTCGAGGCCGCCGCCCCGAGCTGCGCCAGGCCATGGCGAAGCACGTCGAGGTGCACGGTGGCGAAGTTGGCCTCGGAGAACAAGCCGATCGCCGGCACGCCGAGCAGCGGAGCGAGGTAAGACGGCCCACCGTAGGTTCCTACGAACATGCGGCTGTTGGCGATGAGCGCCGTCTGCATCGCGAGGTTCTCGGTTGGTGGCACGCCGGCGAGGCCGGGACGGATCGCCGGATGATCGGGAATCGGCAGGTCGTCGTGATCGTCGAACGTCAGCCCGGTCTCGAGCGTCACCACATCGCCCTGCGACGCGAGGTGCAGAAGCGTGGACCGGACGGCCTCGCGGTTGGGCTCGGTGTCCGGAAAGGCCGAGCTGAAGTACGTCTTCACGGCGACGTAGGGACGCTCCGGCTCGGCCATCGCCTGGACGAGCGGCCGCTGGAACTCAAGCTGCCGGCATGCCTTCCGCGGCGACTCGCGGTGGCGCCAGACCGGACGGAACCGCTGGAAGAGCAGCGACGGGTGCAGGCAGGTCGCCCGTGTCCCCAGGCGCTCCTCGATGCAGGCGTGCATCTCGCGCTCCGCCCGTGTCACGGTCAGGGGCTTCTGGCCTCCGGCCTCCGCGAGGCGTCGAGCCTGGAGGTCTGCCAGCCGGTCGGGCTCGAACAGGTCGAAGAGATCGAGGTACCCCGCCGCGAGGTCGCCGTACCAGCCGGCGACCCCTCCCCGCGACACGACGACCACCCTCGCGGGGTCGAGTGCGCGGTGGCTCGCGATGTGGCGGACGAAGGGAATCCAGTAGAGCAGCTCGAACCCGATCTCCGCCAGCCACGGGCCGACGACGACCGGCTGTTTCGACCTGGCCGCGGCGATGGAAGCGGCGCTGCGTCCGGCTCGCCGCGACTCGATGAACAGGCTGGAATGCCGTCTGAGACGACGAAGCTCCCTGGTTGCGCGAATACTCACGACGATAGGCTGTCAGACGGAGATGGCCCCCTCGCAGGTAGCCACAGACGACCCCGAGGTACAGGCGCTCGTCGAGGGCTACCGGGCGTCCGCGGACACGCACCGGCCGCCCGATGTGAGCTCGCTGCCGGCGGTTCTGCGCGAGCGCGTGCTCGGATGGCGCGCGCTGGGACTCCCGGAGCTCGTCGCGGAGTGCGACGAGGACGGAAGGCGCGCCTTCCGCGAGGACGACCGGGAGCGCGCGCGCTGTGTCGCCGTCGCCGAGAACGTGCTCGCCGCGGACGTCGAGCCCGCCCAAGTCGAGGCTCTAGCCTCCGACATCGCCGCCGAACGCGCCATCCGCGACGCGATGCTGTGGCGCCCGGAGGATGCCGTGGGCACACCGCTCGCTAATCTCGATCTGCTGCGGGAGCCGGGGGCCATCGTGCTCGCCTACCTTCACGCTGGACCGATCGGCTGCGGGGCCTGGGCGATCCCGTCGCAGCTCGGCCGGCCGCTCTACGCGCCGGACCGTCAGGTGCCCGTGACGAGCAAGGGGACCACGGAGCAGCACATCTTCGCGGATCAGATGCGCGGGCAAGCTGCGCTGTTCGGCATGCGCTGGCTCTCGCTGCACCGCCGGTCGCAGGTGCTGACGGGCCTGGTCGAGGCGGGCGAGATCGTGGGCCTCGGCATGGATCTCGCCGGGTCGGCCCGTGGGCACGTACGGGGGCGCGCAGTATCCACGACGAGCCTCCCGGCACGGCTGGCCGCCCGGACCGGGGCGAAGCTTGTGGTCTTCGGCGCCGCGCGGATCGGCACGGGGTTCGCCGGGCACGTCAGCGGTCCCGTCTCCGTGCCCGCCGGCTCGGACTGGCATCCCGTCCACGAGCAGATGCTCACGCTCGTCGACGAGCTCATCGCACGCCATCCGGCCGCCGTCGTGAAGGCGCTCCCGCTAACCTCGGCGGTCGAGGCACGGCTCGCCCAGAAGGCGCGTCGGCGCCAGAAACGCCAGCGCAAGGCCGAGCGGGCGACCGGCGTACCCGAGGCGAAGATCACGCGCCGGGACGCCGTGCTGGCTCGCCGCGGCGCCTTCTTCGACTCCGCCGCCAAGCACACGCGCATCGTGAGCGTGACGACCCCGGCGGCGACGCTCCTGGTGGACACGGACGACCGGGCCTCCGGTCGCGCGTTGTTCGCCGCGCGAGATCAGTCCGACGTCAAGCAGCTCTCACGCGTGCCGGGACTCTGGAAACACCATGTTGGCGTGCCTGTCGACGCGGGCAGGGACACGCTGGTGCACCTGGGCGCGGACGTGGGCACGCTGGTCATCGGGGCCGTGGCCGGCGGCGTGTTCGCGCGCGCCCGCGCGGTCGAGTCCGATCAGCGACGCTTCAACCTGCTGGCGGCGAACGTCGCCCTCAACGCGCTGCAGGGGAAGGTCATCCCGCACCACCCGCAGGGCTCCGCCCTCGAGGAGCTGGTCGCGCACGACGTGATCGAACCGGCGGCGACCGCCTTGCTGTGGATCGGCGACAGGGAGGCCACGGGGCCTCTGCCCGCGCAAGCGCGCACGCTGTTGTCGCAGGCCATTCCCCTGATGCTCGAGTTCCGGCCGCCGCCGGCGGATGACACCGACGCCGTGGCGCTGCTGCGCGAGCTGATCGAGTCCACCGGGCGCCGCATGGTCGACCTCGGCGATCCGCTCGAGGCGCACGAGGCCTCAGCGATCGACGGCCTGCCCCGGATCGATCAGGACGGTCTCGCGCGCGTGCTGCTCGTTCCCTGACCCGGGCTAGTCTTGTGTCTCGTAAATAGATGGTGATTGCGGTAGGGAGAGGAATGCGCTCTGCCACTCCGCCGTTGCCGATTGCCGCGAGTCAGCGTAAGGTGCTTGAGCGTCTCGCGAGGTCTACCACTGCCAAGCATCGAGAGGTCCAGCGCGCTCGCGTGTTGCTGCTGGCCTCAGACGGTCAGCCCAACACGACGATCGGCGAGGCGGTCGGGGTGTCTGCGACGACGGTCAAGGCGTGGCGGGAGCGCTTTGTCGAGGTCGGTCTGAAGGGGTTGGGCGGGGTCCGGCCCGGCCGCGGACGCAAGCCGCAGATCAGCCAGGAGAAGGTCGCTGAGATCGTGCGCGCGACACTGCACGACACGCCGCCCGGGGAGACGCACTGGAGTTGCCGGTCGATGGCCGCCGCGCAGGCAGTGAGCCCGGCGACGGTGCAGCGGATCTGGTCGGCCAGGGGCTTGAAGCCGCACAAGGTCAAGACGTTCAAGCTCTCGGGCGACCCGCGCTTTGAGGACAAGCTCGTCGATGTCGTCGGCCTCTATCTGGCCCCGCCCGAGCAGGCGGTGGTGTTATGCATGGACGAGAAGTCCCAGATCCAGGCGCTCGATCGCACGCAGGCGAGCTTGCCGATGAAGAAGGGCCGGGCCGGCACGATGACCCGCGACTACAAGCGCAACGGGACCACGACGCTGTTCGCCGCCCTGGACGTTCTCACCGGCAAGGTCATCGGCCAGTGCCTGCCGCGCCATCGCCACGAAGAGTTCCTGAAGTTCCTGCGCACGATCGACAAGCAGGTCCCCAAGAACCTGCGGATCCACTTGATCCTCGACAACTACGCCACCCACACGCATCCCAACGTCACCGCGTGGCTGGCCAAGCACCCGCGCTTTGAGCTGCACTTCACGCCGACCTCGAGTTCATGGCTGAACATGGTCGAGCGCTTCTTTGGCAAGCTCACCGACAAGGCCATCCGCCGCGGCGTCTTTCAGTCCGTCCCCGACCTGATCGCCGCCATCGAGGCCTACCTGGCCGCCGCCAACGAGCACCCCACGCCGTTCGTCTGGACCGCGACCGCCGAATCGATCCTCGAAACGGTCCGCCGCGGCCGCGTCGCCCTCGACGCAATCACCACCTAAAACCCGAGACACCGCACTAGCGCGCGCGCAGTGCCTCGACGCTCAGCTCGCGTACGTGCATCGCGTCGAGGCGCGTGCCGAACATCGCGCGCGCGAGCGCGAGATGGTTCACGTTGTAGGTCGCCCGCGCGAAGACCGCGGTCGTCCGCACCCCGAAGAGCGGACCCAGATAGGACAGCCCCCCGTAGGTCGAGAGCATTCTCTCGGCGTGGGCGACGTAGGCGGACTGGACGTCGAGCCCGGCCGCGTCGACCACGGTGACCCCGTCCGGCGGTTCCGCGAGCCAGTCGGGATGCTCTCCAAGCGGGTCTTCTCGCCGCAGGACGATCACCCGCAGCTCGGGAGCGATCGCGCGGAGGATCCGCCAGACGTGCGCCTGGTCGCCCTCATCGCGAGGCAACGTCTCGCTCGCGTACAGCCGTACGAGCAGGTAGGGCTCGGCGTCCAGCTCGGCGGGCCGGGGCGGTCGGGGAAGCTTCGCGACCTCGAGCCGGTCGAGCGCCCATTCGACCCCCGCCCGTCCCTGCCAGAACGCGCGCATCGCGGCGTACATGAGCGACGGGTGCACGACGCCCCGTTCCGCCATCGCGAGATGCGCGAGGACCTCGCGGTCGACCGGCTCGAACGTGAGCATCTTGGCGTCGCCGCCCTGCCGGGACCGGCGGGCCACCGCCGCTGGATAGTCCGCGCCCAGCAGCGCGACCGCGTCCGCCTGCGTTGCGGCCAGATCGCCGTACCACGCCTCCGCACCGCCGCGCGTCACCGCGGTCACCTGCTCCGGCGCGACTCCCGCAACCCGCAGGGCGCGGCGCAGGAACGGGATCCAATACAACAGCTCGAATCCGACCTCGCCGAGGAACGGCCCGACGACCACCTGGGAACCGTCCGCGCCCGCCCTCTCGAGCGCCCGTCCGGAAGCGCGCGCGGCGACACGGCTGCGACCGAGCCGGCGCACCTCGACGGCCGTCGCGGACGGCGTGAGCAGCCTGCGCGCAAGGCGCACCGGGCGCGGCGGAAGCGGCGGCGGCCCGCTCAAACGATCAACGCCGTCAGCACAGGGGAAAGGATGACGTACGCTGGCTCGCGGTGAGCGGCCGGCTGGACTTCAACGAGCGCGTCGTGGTCATCGGCGAGGTCGCGCAGGCCCACGACGGCAGCCTCGGCGCCGCGCACGCCTACGTCGACGCGATCGCCGACGCTGGCGCGGACGCGGTCAAGTTCCAGACGCACATCGCCGCCGCTGAGAGCCGGACGGACGAGCCCTGGCGCGTGCGCTTCAGCTACGAGGACGACCGCCGGTACGACTACTGGAAGCGGATGGAGTTCACCGAAGAGCAGTGGGCCGGGCTGCGCGCCCACGCCCACGAGCGCGGGATCGGCTTCCTCAGCTCCCCCTTCTCGCTGGAGGCCGTCGAGCTGCTGCGCCGCGTGGGCAACGACGCGTGGAAGATCGCCTCGGGGGAGGTCGCGAACCCGATCCTGCTGCGCGCCGTCGCCGCGCTCGGCGAGCCCGTGCTGCTGTCGAGCGGGATGAGTGGCTGGGCAGAGCTCGACGCGGCGGTCGCGGACCTGCGCGCCCACGGGGCCGGGCCGCTCGCCGTCCTGCAGTGCACGTCGAGCTACCCCGTGGAGCCCGAGCGCCTCGGGCTCAACCTGGTGACCGAGCTGCAGGCCCGCTACGAATGCCCATCGGGGCTCTCCGACCACTCCGGGACGATCTACCCGTCGCTGGCGACGGTGGCGCTCGGCGGCCGTGTCCTGGAGGTGCACGTGACCATGAGCCGCGAGCAGTTCGGGCCCGACGTCACGGCCTCGGTCACGACCGCGGAGCTGCGCAGCCTCGTCGCGGGGGTGCGGATGCTCGAGGCCGCGCGGGCGGCGCCGGTCGACAAGGATGCCGCCGCCGCCGACCTCGCCGGGATGCGGACGCTTTTCGGGCGCTCGCTGGTCGCGGCGACGGCGCTCGCCGCCGGGCACGAGCTCGGCGAGGCCGACGTGTTGGCCAAGAAGCCCGGCGACGGCATCCCGCCGGCGCGGCTGCCCGAGCTCGTGGGCCGGCGCCTGCTGCGGGCGCTCAACGCCGACGAGGTCCTGCGTGAGGACGACCTCGATCAGGCGGCCGCGCGCTCGTAGACGAGCACGCGGTTCTTCCCGCCCCAGTCCATCCGCTCCTCGAGGTCAGCGCGGCGCCCGAAGCCCTCGAGGACGAAGAGCACGCGCAGGAAATCCTTGGAGAGCAGCGTGATGTGCGACGGGTCGACGTCGAACTGCGTCGTGAAGCTGAGCAGGCCCGCCGGGTCGGGGTGAAACCGCGTCGTGGCGTAGATGAACCGCGACGACGCGTCGCACATGCGCCGTACCGTCTCGCGCACCTGCAGGACGGTGAGGTGCTCGAACACCTCGCGGCAGATGACGAGGTCGAAGCGCTCGGCGCCGACCGCCGGGTCGGAGGTCTCCAGAATGCGGATGCGGTCACGGATCTCCGCGGGCGCGAGGCTGAGCGACGCCTCGGCGTAGTCGACGCCGTGCACGTCGACGCCGAGCTCGTGCAGGAAGTACATGAGAAACCCCGGTCCGCAGCCGACGTCGAGTACCCGCTGCGGCGCGAACACCGCCTTGATCAGCCGCGGGTTGTCGGCCTCGATGCGCCGCCGGGTCTCGAGGTCGTAGCGGTTGTCGCCCTCGCGCCAGTCGTCGGCGAAGTACTCCTCGCTGTAGTGATCGGCGCCTGTGGGCTGCTGCTCGTGCACCGCGCGCTCGAAGGCGGTGACCTCGTCGAGGAAGTGCTCCGCGATCGGCTCGTCGGTCATCAGGTCACGTCTTGTCGGTCGTGGACTCGCATGCGGTCGGTGAGCACCGCCCAGGAGCGGGTGCGCGCGGTCTGCATCGCGGCGGCGCTGATCCGCCGCAGCTCGAGCAGGTCGTCGGGCAGGCGGTCGAGCCGGTCGACGTCGAGCACGTTGACCCCGTGCTCGAGCCAGGCCGGCGAGTGCGCGTCGAGGTTCGTGATGACGACGGCGCCTTCCTCCATCGCGGCGGCCACCGACGTGTTGTTCGCGCGCAGCCCGCCGGGGAAGAAGGAGGCGAAGAACGTCGAGTTGCACAGGTGCTCGTAGACCGCGAGGTCGGACAGGTTGCCCAGGAAGTACAGGCCCGTCGGGAAGAGCTCGGCCATTTCGCGGTACACCGATTCGGACTCGTGCAACGACGAGGTCGCGTGGATGGCCGACGACACCCGGATGGCGTAGCTCTCACCGCTGTCCTCGAGCAGGGCCCGCAGCTGCTGGAAGCGCCGCGTCTGGATCTTGTGCGCCATCCCGAAGGAGAAGACGGTGATCGCGGCCGGCGCCATCCGACGGCGGTCCGTCAGCAGGCCCGGGGTCCACGCGTCCTCGGTGGCAAGCCCGAGCGCGTCGAGCGCCGCGGCGATCTCCGCGTTGCCCGCCCAGACCGTCGTGGCGCGCCGGCAGAGCTCGAGCTCGATGGGCGCGCCCGTCCACTCGTGCAGGAACACGGAGGGCTCCCAGCCCGGGGTGGCCAGCAGCGAGGCCAGGCGCTCGACCTCGGCGGACGCGAGCTCGCGCGGCTTGAAGCTCAGCAGCGGCCGCGCGAAGTCGCCGGCGCGGTCGTCGTGCAGCGCGAGGAAGGGCACGCCGAGATGGCCCGCGAGCAGCTCGTCGAACCGCGAGACGCCAGACGCGTAGCTGTTGCTGTGGTGCGCGACGATGCAGTCGACGCCGCTCATGCTTCGCCTCTCACGCGATCACGGTAGGCTGAGAGGAGTCGCGTCGACGAGTTCGTGACGGTGTCGAGATAGACGATCTCGACGCCGAGTCGCGTGCAGAGGGTCGCCTCGGACTCGGGCAGGCGGCCGGCCCAGTCCGCTCCTTTGGCGTAGCGCCGCGGCCGCAGGCGACGCAGCACCTTGACGGTGTCGAGATCGGACAGGTACGTGTAGTCGATGTCGCGGAAAGCGTCGATCACCTCGCCCCGCTGTGCCTGGTCGAGCAGCGGCGGGTGCTTGCGACCGACCCAGCGGTCGGGCGAGACGTTGCACAGCACAGGGTCGCCGAGTCTGGCGGCAGCCGCGAAGTAGCGCACATGACCTTCGTGGATCGGATCGAAGCCGCCGTCGACCATGGTGACGGAGCCAGCGAGCCGCTCCAGTGCGTCTGTCGCTACGATCACGCCGCGCCGACGCTGGCGCCCGCAACGGCGACGATCCGCTCGGCCAGGCCCTGGGCGTCGAGGCGATGGGCATCCAGGACCTCTGCGTTCGTGCCGCACTCAGGTACGCGGTCCACGCCGTGCTTGGTGACGGGCGCGCCCGCGCCGGCGGCCGCGAGGGCCGACAGCACCGCGTCTCCCTGGCCACCGGTGAGCAGGTGGTTGTCGACGGTCAGCACGTGCGCGTCGCCGACGACGCTGGCGAGCCACGGGCCGTCGACCCCCGTCAGCCAGGGCAGTGCAACCACGCCGACGGAGACGTCCTCGGCCTCCAGCGCCACGGCCGCGGCCACCGCGCCGCTGACCATGATCGGCCCTGTCGTCACGACGACCACGTCCTCGCCCTCGCGCAATACCGTTCCGCGGCCGGGCTCGAGGCGCTCCACGGCGGGTGGCTCGAAGCCGAGCTCCCACGGGACGCTGACGAGCCGGATGTAAACGGGGCCGGTGGCCTCCTCGACGGCCCAGCGCAGCGCGGCCTCCGCCTCCGCCTCGAAGCTGGGCTCAATCGCCGCCATGCCGGGGACGCAGGCCATCAGCGCGATGTCCCGGACCGACTGGTGGGAGTGCCCCGGGCCGCCGGGCACGATGCCCGCGAGCGACCCGGCGTAGATGACCTTGGTGCCCTCCGTCGCGTTGTTGAAGATCTGCTCGTTGGCGCGCGGGGTGAGAAAGCAGGCGAAGGAGTGCACGATCGGCAGGCGGCCGGCGAGGGCCATGGCGCCGGCCTGGGAGACCATGTCCTGCTCCGCGATGCCGCACTCCACGAAACGCTCGGGGAAGCGGGCCCGGAACTCGACGAGACCGGTGTCCAGCGACAAGTCGCCGTCGAGCGCGACAAGCTCCGGAACGCGCTCGCCGAGCGCGGTGAGCGCGCGGCCGTACGCGGCCAACAGGCGCTGCGGGCGCACGGGGGCCCTTGGGCGGTCGAGCGGGCGCTCAAGGCGCTCGACGGGCGCGGCGCCGAGGGCGGCCAGCCGGCCGTCAAGACGCTCGAGCAGCTCGGCGACGCCGCGCTTGTAGTCGCCGGGGCTCGGGGCGCCCGAGTGGTAGTCGTAGAGCGAGTCACCGGCGACGGGCAGGTCGTGCGGCTCCATGAAGAAGACGCCCTTCCCCTTGACGGTGTCCGCGATCAGCAGCTTCGGCCGGTCGGCGCGCTCGTCGAGCTCGGCGAGCGCGGCGCGGACGGTGGCCATGTCGTGGCCGTCGCACCGCGCGACGGCCCAGCCGAACGACGCGACCTTGCGTTCGAGGTCACCCAGGTCTGAGACCTCGGAGACCCAGGTGTCGGACTGAAGCTTGTTGTGGTCGACGATCACCGTCAGCTCGCCGATGCCGCGGTTGGCGGTCGGCTGCAGCGACTCCCAGAACTGCCCCTCCTGCAGCTCGCCGTCGCCCGTGAGGACGAACACGCGGCCGCTGCGGCCGGCCATCCGGTCGGCGAGGATGAAGCCGCGCGCCTTGGAGATCCCCATCCCGAGCGAGCCGGTGTTGGTGTGGACGGCCGGCGTGGTGATCACGTCGGGATGGCCGGGGAGGCCGCCCAGGCGGCGCAGCGCGTGCAGTTCGTCGAACGCGAGCGAGCCCGTGGCCGCCATCACGCTGTAGAGCCCGGGCGCGTCGTGGCCCTTGGAGGAGAACGAGCGGTCACCCGTCTCGAGCACCTCGCAGTGCAGCCAGCACAGCAGGTCCATGCAGCTGAAGCTCGTGCCGATGTGACCCGAGCCGGCCTCGGCGATCATCGACAGCGTGTTGACGCGGCATGCGTCCGCCAGAGCCGCGGTGCGCGCGACGGGGTCGGCATCGAGCGCGCGGATGCGCTCGAGCTCGGCCGGTCCGACGTACAGCAGGGTTTCCGTCAAGAGCGCGCAGCGACGACGTGCTCGGGCAGCTCGACCAGTTCGTAGTCAAGCGACGTCTCGGCGAACACCGCGCGCGTGAGGCGTCCGCCGACGACGGTGTCGTGTTCGCTGGGCAGCAGCCCACCGCCCGGAGACTTGAAGGCGAGGTCTTCCGACCGCAGCACATGGCCCTCAGGCAGATCGGTCGCCGCGCAGATGGACTTGCCCATCTTCTCGATCGGCGCCTTCTCGCTCTCGTGCACGCGCTTGACGCCGTCGCCGAGCGCCAGGTGAACGCGCGTGAGGTCGCGCACGAGCTTGCTCATGCCCTGCGGCTCGAGCGAGAAGGAGTGATCTGTTCCCTTCATCGTGCGGTCGAGCGTGAAGTGCTTCTCGATGATGCGCGCGCCGAGCGCGAACGCCGCCGTGGACATGGCGATGCCGTTGTCGTGGCTTGAGAGCCCGACCACGGACTCCGGGAACGCATCGCGGTAGGTGTGAATGACCCGGAGGTCAAGTTCGTCCCAGGCGGCCGGGTAGCCTGCGGTGCACTGGAGGATCCCGATCTCGACGCCGCCGGCGGCGAGCGTCTCGTAGCCCGCCCGGATCGACTCCCAGCGCGCGCCGCCCGTCGAAAGGATCACCGGCTTGCCGGTTTGCGCCAGTTCGCGCAGCAGCGGGACGTTGGTCACGTCGGCTGATGCGACCTTGTAGGCCGGGAGGTCGACCTCTTCGAGGAACGCGACGCTCGGAATGTCGAACGCCGTGGCGAAGAAATGGATTCCGATCTGTTGGCAGTACGCCTTGAGCTCGACGTACTCCTCGAGCCCGAACTCCAGGAACTCCCGGTGCTCGCCGTACGTTGCGCCGAACGAGTTCGGGTTGTCGTAGGGCTTGGCGAACATCGCGCTCGTAAAGAGGCTGACGTTCTCGCGCTTCTGGAGCTTCACCGCGCACGCGCCCGCATCCTTGGCGGCAGCGAAGAGCCTCTTGCACTGGTCGAGATCGCCCTGATGATTGTGACCCACCTCGGCGATCACGTAGCACTGCGCATGGTCGTTGATCTCGCGATCGGCGATGCGCATCGATCTGGCGGAGCTGGTCATGAAGTCCCTCTCACCGAACGCACGCTACAGATGTCAGTTATCACGGTATGCGGCGTATGCGGGCTTGCGCTCGCCGCTGCGGGTGAGCAGGCCACGCTCGACCTGGTCGCCGCTGGGGCGCACGTCGTCGTCATAGAGCCCCAGGTACCCAAACGTGTAGATCCGCTTATAACTGCGCGCGATCTTGAGTGCCTTGCGGATCCAGGTCGCCTGCGTCTTGCGGCTGACGAAGAAGTTGAACTCGTAGTTGGCGTGGTCGGTGGGCAGCGAGTACTCCGAGAGGAACAGCTTCATGTGGCGTTGCTGCTTGCGGGGCCCGTTCCTGTACGCGCGGTCAAGGCGCCTGGCCAGATCGTCAAGGTCGCTGAAATCCGCAAAGCCGGAGCCGAGTGGGGGATCGCTGAGCTTGGGCACCCGGGCGCTGAAAGGATTGTGGCCCCAGAGGTCCATGCGCGGTCGACGGCCGTTGCGCATGCGCATGGCCTGGATCCAGCGCAGTGGCGCGACGGTGCCGACGGTGAACGTGTTCCCGCCGATGACCAGGTTGTTCTTGGATTCCCGCTTGAGCGCCACGAACGTCGCGTCGAGCAGCGCCGCGTAGCGACGCGGGCCTTCCAGCGCTTTCTTGCCGCGCAGCGGCTTGCCGTGGTCGGGCTCGAGCGGCTGCCAGTTGGACGCCTTCGTCGGCTCGCTCCAGATCATCCAGTGGCGCACGTCGCCGTAGCGCCGTGCCGCCGCCGTCGTGAAGTCTGCGAAGTCCTGGGGATCGTTCGGCGCCCAGCGCCGCTCGCGCATGCCGTTGGCCCAGCCGGGTGCTCCGATCAGCATCAGGGAGACCTTGATCCCGTTCTTGCGCGCCTCGTCCACCGCCACGTCGAGTTCCTCCGGCCACTGGTAAGCCGGGTCGTCGGGATTCGTAGGGTCGATCGGCCGCGAAGGGGCGACCCGGTCCCAGTACATGACGTACTGATACAGGCCGACGCCGAGATCCTTGTAGATGGGAAACTGCGACTTCCCGTCGACCTCGACGGGTCCCCACATCGACTTCTTGATCGTGACGGGGGCAGCGGAAGCCGGGGTTGCCGCGACGCAGCACAGCGCCACGACGAGTGTGGGAAGCAATCGAAGCATGGTGTCCAGTCAAGCACGCTGCGTGCCGTGAAGTTTCGGGCGTCCGTCATCGGACCAGACGCGGCAGGTGCACGCTGACCGGCGCCGGCGGCAAGGATCGCCTCAACGGCAACGGCGGCAACGCAAGCTCAACTCGCGCGACGGCAAGCGGACCGACCGCGTCAGCTGTGGCCAGGGCAAGCGCGACCAGGCGTTCGTCGACCGCGTGACCGCGTGTTCAAGAACTGCGAGCGGGTTCGCCGCCGCTGATCGCGCTCGCATCCGGGTCGGCCTGGTCCGGCCCGGATGCGCCGTAGCGCTAAAGTTGCGCTATGGCGACAATTCAAATCCGGGAGCTTCCCGAGGAGACCTACGAAGTGATCCGCAGACGGGCTCGGGCCGAGGGGCGCTCCATCCAGACATACATGCGCGACTGGGTGGTCGACTTCGCCGCGCATCCCACTACGGAAGAGGTGCTGGCGACGCTGCGCGGCGCGCTGGACCGCCACGACACACCTGGGGCGACCCGCGAGTCGATTCAGGCCGACCTCGACGCCGAGCGTCGTTGAGCGACTGCGTGCTCGACGCTTCGGCGCTGGTTCTGGCGCTGGGCGGGAAGACCGAAGCCGCCTCGGCGCTGCGGGCGCGGCTCGCGGGAGGACGCAGGCATGCTCCGCACCTGATCGACGCCGAGGTCGGGAACGTCCTGCGGCGCCACGAGCGGGAGGCGCGGCTCAGTCCTGACGAAGCGCTGACCGCGTTGCGCGCTGGGCGGGTGCTCGTGAACCACCGCTACGCCGTTGTCGGCCCACTGCGTGAGACGGCGTGGACACTGCGACACAGCCTGAGCTTCTACGACGCCCTCTACGTCGCGCTGGCGGGGCTGCTGGAGCTTCCGCTGATCACGGGCGACGTCCGCTTGAGCCGCGCACCGGACCTCCCCTGCGCGATCGAGCTCGTCTGACGCGGTCACATGACCGGTGCGATCGCCATACTTCTGCGGCGATGAGGGCGCTCGTGACCGGCGGAGCCGGCTTCATCGCTTCGCACGTCGTCGACGCGTTGCTGGCGCGCGGGGATGAGGTTGCGGTGATCGACGACCTCAGCACCGGGCGCCGCGAGAACGTGGCGGCGGGCGCGACGCTGCACGAGGTGACGATCGCCGACACCGCAGCGGTCGCCGGTGCCTTCGCCGCGGCGCGGCCCGAGGTGGTCTTCCATCTGGCCGCGCAGGTCGACGTGCGTAGGTCGGTGACCGATCCGATCTATGACCTCGCGGTCAACGTCGGCGGGACGGTGCACGTGCTCGAGGCGGCGCGGGAGGCCAGGGTGCGCCACGTGGTCTTCGCCTCTACGGGCGGCGCGATCTACGGAGAGACGGACATCGTCCCGACGCCGGAGGACGCGCCCGAGAGGCCGCTCGCGCCGTACGGCCAGGCCAAACTCGCGGCGGAGGGCTACCTGCGGGTGCTGGGCGGGCTCCACGGCATGTCGGTCACCTGCCTGCGCTTAGCCAACGTCTACGGGCCGCGGCAGGACCCGCTCGGCGAGGGCGGGGTGTGCGCGATCTTCTGCGGGGCCGCGGTGGCCGGGCGCGTGGTGACGATCTTCGGCGCGGGGGAGCAGACGCGCGACTTCGTCTACGTGGGCGACGTGGTGGACGCGTGCCTGCGCGCCGCCGAGGGCGCGACGTTCGGGCCGTTCAACGTCGGGACCGGCGTCGAGACCTCGGTCAACGAGCTGGCCGAGCGCCTCGGGCTGAGCGCCGAGCACGCCCCGCCGCGGGCCGGCGAGGTGGAGCGCTCGTGCCTGGACGCGACCCGAGCCGCGCGCGAGCTCGGGTGGACCGCCGCCACCGGCCTGGCCGCCGGGCTCGAGCAGACGATGGCCTGGGCGCGGGCCTGACTACTCGCCTGGGGGAGCCGGCAGCTCCCCGTGAGCGGTCTCGAGCCGGCTGAGGTCCTCGAGGTCGGTCGGCCTCCCACCTAGGCGCTTCATCAGCACCAGGTCGGCGAGTGAGCAGATCGGTGCCGGCACCCCGTCGATCCGGCGCGTGTCCGATCGAGACAGCAGGCCCTCGAGGTCGAGCGGCGGCGCCTGCTCGGCGAGGAGGTCGACGAAGCCGTGCTGCGTATCGAGATGAAGCGGCCAGCCCGCGGTGGGAAGCCGTCGGTCCTCCGGCGAGCCGTCCGGTCGCACTGCGCGCCAGTCACACAGCAATCGCTCGAGTGCTCGCGCGGTGGCGTCGTCGAGCGCGATGACCGCGTCGAGATCCTTCGTGGCGCGCACGACTCCATGACGGATGACCGCAAAGCCGCCGACCACGACATAGCGGACCTCGAAGCGATTGAGGTCGTCGAGAAGATGACCGAAGCTCACAGCTCGGAGCGCTCGGCTTGCCGTGCCAGATCGAGCGCTACGCGGCTGAGCTCGACGCCCTCCGCCAAGAGCTCGTCCGGATCCCGGCCGGCATCGCGGACGAGTACGTAGCGCTTCCAGACCTCGCCGGCGGCCCAGGCATGACCGGTGCGCTCGGCCTCGTGCGCCTCGGCGGCGAGCCGTTCGAGCTCGGCTACGCGCTCGTCCGCAGTCACGCCTCCAGGCTACGCCGCGGTGTAGGCCTCGCGCAACCGGGCGGCGACGGCCGGCGGCGCGCAGCGGTCGCGGACGCGGGCCAGCGCGCGGTCGCCGGCGGCTGCGTCTCTCCACAGCGCAGTCAGGCGCGCGGCGAGGCCGGCGACGTCGGTGAGCCCCTCCTCGGGGACGAGCTCCGCCAGCCCGCCCGAGCGCGTGGCGACCACCGGCAGCCCGGCGGCCATGGCTTCGAGCGCGGCCAGCGGGAGGATCTCCTCGTAGCGCGACGGGACGATCGCCACGGCAGCGCGCGCGCGCAGGTCGGCGAGCGCGGCACCGTCGAGGCGGCCGCGAGCGTCGGCGCCGAACGCGCGGACGGCTTCGAGCTCCGGCCCGTCGCCGGCGATGACGAGCGGAAGGCCGGCGGCGGCACAGGCGTCGATCGCGTCGAAGACGCCCTTCTCGAGCGCGACGCGGCCGGCGAAGAGGACGAACCCGCCGTCGGCAGCGCGCGAGGACGGTGCGAAGGCGCGCTGGACTGACGGGATGACCGTGGCGTCGGCGACGGGCGCGCCGAGCTCGCGCAACCGGCGCAGGGCGAACGCGCTGGGGACGACGAACCGGTCGACGTGCGCGACCACCCGCTCCTGCCACCCGGCGAGGGCTGCCCCATAGACGGCTGCCTCCGCGCGCGAGCCGCCGCGGCAGTTCAGCGCGACGCCCGGTGCCGTGTTGCGGCCGTGGCAGCGCACGCAGTCGCGTCCGCGCGTGAAGCAGATCCCGTTCGCGCAGACCAGCCGGTAGTTGTGCAGGTGCAGGACCGTCCGCGCGCCGGCGGCGCGGGCCGCGGCAAGGGCGCGCCATCCGAAGGCGGGGTTGAGATTGTGGGCGTGCACGACGCGCGCGCCGGTCCGGCGGACCGCCGATGCGACCTGGTCGGGATCGGCGCCGCCGCGCAGCAGCGCGCCCGCGGCGGCCCGCGAGCTCAACGCCGCGGAGTCGCGCTCGAGCACCTCGACCCGCTCGCCCAGCTCCGTCTCGATCAGCCACCGCAGGTCCTCGACGGCCTGCTCCTCCCCGCCCCGGACCCGGTAGCGGTTGTGGAGCAGGAGGATCACGGCCGTAGCGTAAGCACGCGTGAGGGTCACGGTGGTGGTCGACCGCGTGCTCGGCGACGCGGCGCTGCGCGGGGCGCTCGCCGCGCGCGACGCCGGCGCGGACATGGACGTGCTCGTCATCGTCCGCGGACGCCCCCGACGGGCGCGGGTCGACGGCATGCGTGTGCGCTACGTCCCGCGCCTGTTGGTTGCGCGCCTCGTCGGAGATGTGGTGCACACCCACGACGCCCGGGCCGCCGCGGCGGTGCGAGGCGTCAGGCCGTGCGTGACGTTCGAGGCCCAAGCAGCGGTCGACGTGCCCGCCACGGTCCCGGCGCACCGCGCGGACACCGTGCTCCTCGGCGGTGCGCTGACCCCGCAGAACCGCCACGCGGACGTCCTGCGCGCGCTGTGGCTCCTGCGCGACCGGCGCCCGCCGGTGAGCTGCCAGATCGCCGGGGACGGCCCGGAGCAGGCTCGCCTGCAGCGTCTCGCCGCCGAGCTCGGCGTGCCCGTCGCGTTCGGCACCGGGCCCGCCGCCGTCTTCGCCCTTGCGAGCGTCGGGCAGGAGTCGCATATCCCTTACGCCGAGGCGCTCGCCGCCGGGATGCCCGCGATCGGGTGCCGGTACGAGCCGGGGCCGGAGCGGCTCTCGGCGCTGACGGACGCGATGGTCCTCGTCGCGCCCGCCGATCCCGAGGCACTGGCGAAGGCCATCGGCGCGCTGCTGGCCGACGAGCCCGAGCGCCGCCGCCTCGGGCTTGCCGGCCGGGCCGCGGTGGCGAAGCACCTGAGCTGGTCCGCGCACGGGCGGGCGGCCGTCGCGGCGTACGAGGAGGCGCTGCGGCCGTGAGCAGCCGGCCGATCCTGTTCGTCACCAACCACGCGCCGCCCTACCGCGTGAAGGCGTTCACCGCCCTGCACGAGCGCGAGGACGTGGTCTTCGCGCTCGTCGGCGGCAAGGTCCTTCACGGCGGGGGCGGCACGCAGGACGACGAGCTCCCGTTCCCCCACCGCAGCGTCGAGCAGCGCGCGGTCGCGCGGCTCGCGGCCAGCGGACGGTTTCGCGCGGTCGTGGCCGGCATCTCGGGCCGCGTGGCCCTTCCCGCCGCCCACGCCGGGGCCCGCCGCGCGCACGTGCCGTTCGTCCTGTGGGCGACGCTGTGGCGTCACCCGCGCACGCCGGCCCATCTCGCCTCCTACCTGCCCATGCGCCACCTCTATCGCGACGCGGACGCGATCGCGACCTACGGCCCGCACGTGAGTGCCTACGTCCGCGCGCAGGGCGCCCGCTCGCCCGTCTTCGAGGCGCCGCAGGCCGTCGACGCCGACTTCTGGTCGCAAGCCGCCGCCCAGCCGCAGCGTCAGGCTCCTTACCAAGCGTTGTTTGTGGGGCGGATCGCAGGGGAGAAAGGCATTGAGGTACTCACCACGGCCTGGAACGCTTCGGGTCTGCGAGTGCCCCGCACTGCGCTGGTTCTGGTCGGTGAAGGGCGGTTCCGAGCCCCGTCCTTCGCCACCAGCGCAGTCCTGCCCGCGGGTCCGCAGCCGCCCGGCGAAGTCCGCAACTTCTACGCGGGCTCGGACGTTGTGGTGGTGCCGTCCGTCCCGACCCGCGCGTTTCTCGAGCCCTGGGGGCTCGTCGTCAATGAAGCCTTCCATCAGGGAAAACCAGTGATCGCCTCTACCGCCGTCGGCGCGGTCGCAGGCGGGCTCGTGCGTGACGGGCGCAACGGCCTGGTCGTGCCCGCGAACGACCCGCAGGCACTGGCCGACGCCCTGCGCAGACTGCACGACGACCCGGCCCTGCGTGACCGGCTCGGGCGACAGGCGCGACTCGACGTCGCCGCTTACACCTTTTCGAGCTGGGCCGAGGGGATGTCGCGTGCGCTCGCTGCCGCAGGCGTGTCGAAGACCCTTCCGTCACTACCGTGAAGACGCTGATGCGGCGGCTTCTCCTCGTCTTCGGCGTCCTGGTCCTCGCGAGCCCCGTGCCGGCCGAGGCGGCCTCGGTGCGCATCCAGATCTACAAGGATTGCGAGGACGGCTCGCTCGACGGCACCTACTCCCAGGCCGACATACGCGACGCCCGCCAGAACATGCCGTCCGACGTCGCCGAGTACACCGATTGCGTCGACGTGCTGCGTCGCGCCGAGCTCACGGGCACGAGCAACCCGCCGCCCACCCCTGAACCGATCACCGACGGGGGCGGCTCCTCCGGCGCAGGCGGCGGCCCGCCCGCCGCGCCCGAGCCGGCAGCGGCGCCGCCGCCGCTCGTCCCCGAGACCGACGGCGACCGCGCGGCGCTCGAGGGCGCCGCGCGGGCCGGCGACCAGCCGGTGACGGTCGGCGGCGAGAACCTGCTCGCCGGCGTCACCCCGCTCGGCGACAGCGGCAACCCGCTGCCCGCCCCGCTCGTGGTTGCGCTGATCGGGCTGGGCCTGGCGGGGCTCGCCATCGCCGTACCGTCGCTGCGCCGCCACGCGACGACGCTGCTGCGCCGGCCGTGACCGCGGTGGCGGACCTCGCGCCGCCCGCACCGCCGCCGCCGCCGCCGCCGCCGGCGCCGGCGCCGGCGGCCGCCGTCCCCCGCGACCTCGACCGCCTCGCGGACCGCGCGGTCACCGCCGCGGTCGCGCTCGTCCTGTGTCTGCTCGCCTTCGTGGCGCAGGGCGGCGTCGCCCTCGGCCCCAACACCTGGGCGGAGGTGCTGCTCGTCCTCGGAGGCGCGGCCCTGGGCGCCGCCGCGCTCGCGCTCCCGCACCGTCTCGCCCGCGACCGCCCGTTGCACGGCGGCCGGGTGCTGGGCCTCTTCGGGGTCCTGGCCGCGCTGACGGCGCTCTCGATCACGTGGTCCTACGACCCGGCGACCTCGTGGCTGGAGACCAACCGCACGCTCGCCTACCTGGCCGCGTTCGGCGGTGCGCTCGCGTTCGGGCGCCTGGCTCCCGGCCGCTGGGACTCGGTCGTCAAGGGCATCGGCATCGCGAGCGTGATCGTGTGCGCCTACGCGCTCGCCACGAAGGCCTTCCCGGAATGGCTGGCCGAGGAGGAGACCGCGGCCCGCCTGCGCGCACCCTTCGGCTACTGGAACGCCGTGGGGCTGACCGCGGCGCTCGGCGTCCCGCCCATGCTCTGGCTCGCCGCGCGCCGCTCGGGTCACGGCGCGCGCAACGCCCTCGCCTACCCCGCCCTCGGCGTGCTGCTCGTCTGCGTGCTGATGGCCTACTCGCGGGGCGCGCTGCTCGCCCTGATCCTCGGCCTTGCCTTCTGGTTCGCCGTCGTGCCGCTGCGCCTGCGCGCCGCTGTCCCCCTCGTCGCGGCGATCGTCACGACTGCCGGCGTCATCGCCTACGCGTTCTCCCAGGGCGCGCTGTCGGATGAGGACCTCGAGGCCGCCGCCCGCGCGGACGCCGGCGCGGTCCTCGGCGTGCTGCTGATCGCGCAGGCGATCGTGCTGATGGGCATCGGCCTCGTCACCGGCTTCGCGGCCAGCCTGCGCCCGCCCGCCGCCCGCACGCGCACGCTCGCCGGCCGCGTGCTGGTCGGCGCCGTCGTCGTCGCGCTGGTGGGCGCCGTCGCTGCGGTCGCGAGCGGCGAGGGCGGCATCGGCGGGCAGATCGAGAAGCTGACCGACCCGGACGTCGGCACGCCCGCCAACTCCCCGAGCCGCCTGACGGCGACGTCCTCCGTCCGCGCGCGCTACTGGGACGAGGCGCTCGACGTCCACGCGGCCGAGCCGTGGCTGGGCGCCGGCGCCGGCGCCTTCGGAACCGCCCGAGGGCGCTTCCGCACGGGCAGCATCGACGTCGAGCACGCGCACGGCTACATCGCGCAGACGCTCGCGGACCTCGGCTGGGTGGGCCTCGCCGCCTCGCTCGCGGCGATGCTCGCATGGCTGGCCGCCGCCGCGGGGGTGCTGGGACTGCGCACCCGCCGTCGCGAGGACCGCGACCTGGCGTGGGACGCCGAGCGCGTCGGCATGGCCACCCTGGCCACCGTCGTGCTCGTCTTCGGCATCCACTCGGCGATCGACTGGACGTGGTTCATCCCGGCCAACGCCGTCGCGGCGCTGCTGTGCGCGGGCTTCCTCGTGGCCCGGCCTCCCCTGGTCGGGCGCATGCGCGACGAGGGGCCGACCGGCGTCATCGGCGCCGCCGAGCGGGCGGGGATCCTTCCGGCGAGCCGCCGCTTCGACCTGCGCGAGCGGCTGGCCGCCTGGAGGCCGAGCCCGCACCGCACCGTGCTGGCGGTCGGGGTGTTGGGGATCGCGATGGCAACCTGCTGGAGCATCGTGCAGCCGCTGCGCGCCGAGAACGCCTACGACGCCGTGACCAACCGGCTCGCCGCGGGGGAGTACGCGGCCGCCGCCGACATCGCGCGCATCGCCCAGCAGCGCAACCCGCTGTCCGTCGACCCGTGGTTCGCGCTCGCGGCGGCCCGTGCAGCCCAGGGCGACGAGCGCGCCACCGCCCTCGCGCTGGTTCAGGCCGTCCGCACGCAGCCGGCCAACGCGGACGCCTGGCAGCGCCTCGGCGAGTACCAGGGCTCGTCGCTCGACGATCCCGACGGTGCGCTCAAGGCGCTGCAGGCCGCCTACTACCTTGACCCGCAGGCTCCCGGCCTACAGTCCGCCGTCCTCGAAGCCGCCCGCGCCGCGGAGGCGCCCACACCATGAGACTCACCTTCCTGACCGCCCTGCTCCTCCTGCTGCTCGTGCCCGCGAGCGCATTCGCCGCCGCCGATCAGGAGGCCACGATCCAGGACGACAACACGTTCATCTACACGACGCCGGCCGAGCGCATCAAGGCGCTCGACGAGGTCGCCGCGCTCGGCGTGGACCGCATCCGCGCGACCATCCTGTGGGCGGCGCTCGCCCCCGACGACACGAAGCGCAAGAAGCCCGCGGGCTTCAACTCGGCCGACCCCGCCAGCTATGAGCCCGGCGCCTGGACCAACTACGACCTGCTCGTGCGCGAGGCCTACAAGCGCGGCATCCGGGTCAACTTCAACGTGACCGGCCCGTCGCCGTACTGGGCGAACAAGAAGCCGCCGCGATCCGACATCAAGGACAACTACGAGCCGTCGCCCAAGGAGTTCTTCCAGTTCGTCGGAGCGGTCGCCCAGCGTTACTCGGGCAGCTACATGGCCGCCGAGTCCGACACGCCGCTGCCGCGCGTCGACTACTGGTCGATCTGGAACGAGCCCAACCACTCGGGCTGGCTGACGCCGACGTGGGAGAAGCGCCAGGGCAAGTTCGTGGAGCGCTCCGCCTCCCTCTACCGCGAGCTGCTCGGTGCGGCGTGGCAGGCGCTGCAGCTCACGGGCCACGGCAAGGACACGATCCTCTTCGGGGAGACCGCGCCGGCCGGCAACGACTCCATGGACGTCAAGCGCTTCATGAAGCCGCTGACCTTCATCCGCGCGCTCTACTGCGTCGACGAGAAGCTCAAGCGCCTCAAGGGCAAGAACGCCGAGCGCCTGGAGTGCCCGTCGAACCGGCGCAAGTTCGTCACCGCCAACCCGGCGCTCTTCAGGGCCACCGGCTACGCCCATCACCCCTACCAGCTGCTGACCGCGCCGAGCGTCAAGCCGGAGGACGACGGGATCATCACCATCTCCGTGATCGACCGCCTCGAGAAGGCGCTCGACACGATCCAGCGCCGCTACGGGAAGTCCAGGCGCCTCCCGATCTACCTGACCGAGTTCGGCTACCAGTCAAAGCCCGACCCGGTCGGCGTCTCCCTGCGCCGCCAGGCGGCCTACATCAACGAGTCCGAGTACATCGCCGCGCGCGACAAGCGCGTCCAGACCATGTCGCAGTTCCTGCTGCTCGACGACGGCGAGCCGATCGGCCTCACCTTCCAGAGCGGCCTGAAGACGATCAATGGCAAGCGCAAGCCGGCCTACAACGCCTACCGCGTCCCCGTCTGGCTCACCGGCAAGGGCACGAAGCGCAGGGTCTGGGGCCTCGTGCGCCCGGCGGCGCGCGGTGTGCGCGTCCAGGCGCTCATCCAGACGCAGGCCAAGGGCGGAAAGTGGACGACCGTGAAGACGGTGAAGACCCGTGGCGCCAGCAACACCTTCGGCGCGACGGTCAGGGTGCCCGCCGGGGGCAAGCTGCGCGTGAAGTCCGGCGCGCTCGTGTCGCGCGCCGCACCGGTCGGCTGACCTCAGGCGGCGTCGACGAGCTCGGGCGGCAGGCGGCCCGGGCGGTGGGCGTCGCGGACGGTCTCCAGCAGCGTCTCGTACTCGTCGGTGACGGCCTCCCACGAGTACATGCGCGCCCGCTCGATCGCCAGCTCGCGGTGCTCGGCGACGACTTCCGGCGAGTCGAGCAAGCGGCCGAGCTGCTCGGCCAGCGAGGTGACCGGGTCGGCGCCGGAGAAGAACAGGCCGGCGTCCCCGACGGTCTCCACGTTGGGCGGATGGTCGTTGACGAGCACGCAGTTGCCCGCCGCCAGCGCCTCCAGGATCACCGGGTGCGTGCCCCCGACCTCGGTCGGCGCCACGAACACGTACGCGTGGCGCTGCAGCTCCCAGTAGCCGCGCCCGAAGACGTAGCCCGGGAAGATCACGCGCGGGTCGCCCTCGCGCATCACGGTGCGGATGTACTCGTCGGCGTAGGGCGCGCCGCCGACCACGACGAGCTTCATGCCGCGCGTCTGCGCGCCGGGCAGCCGCGCCCACGCCTCCACCAGCACGTGCGGGTTGTTCTCGGGCTCCAGACGGCCGACGAAGAGCACGTACCGCCGGTCCTCGAGGCCGAGCTCGTCGAGCGTTCCGGTGCCGCCCCAGCCCGGGTCCTCGACGCCGTAGGGGACGACGCCGATGCGCCGGCCGTAGCGGTGCTCGTAGACCTCGGCGACGACGTGGGAGTCCGTGATCGCGCGGTCGGCCCACTGGGGCGCGTTGCGCTCGGCGAAGCGCAGGTAGCGCTTGGCGGGTGCGGGCCACTTGCGGCGATCGGAGTCCAGCCCGTCGACGTTGATCAGCGTGGGAATGCCGGCGAGGCGCGTGACGAGACACAGCGGCGCGTTGCCGGCGATGAAGAACAGGGCCACGTCGGGCTTCTCGGTGCGCGCCGAGTGCAGCGCGCTCAGCAGCGTGTGCGCGAACGTGTCCAGGTACTTGTTGCGGATGGTCGGGAGATGGACCAGCCGCGCGCCCCTGTACGTGCGGATCCGCTTGTCGACGACGTGCGGGCGGCAGTAGACGACGACGTCGTGGCCGCGCTGCGTGAGCCGCTCGGCGAGCTGCTCGGCGGCGGTCTCGAAGCCGGAGTACGACGCCGGGATCCCACGGGTTCCCAGGATGGCGATCTTCACGGTGCGACCGCCCTTCGGGCGGTGCTTTCCTGATACTTCGTAATCAAAGCTGGCGGAGCCTAACGACCCGCTCGTAGGCGGTGAGGTAGGCGCGCGCGCAGGCCTCCCAGGAGAAGGCGGCGGCGCGGGCGGTGCCGCGGCGGCGGAGCTCCTCGCGCAGGGGCCCGACCGTCGCGAGCTCGGTCAGGGCCTCGGCGAGCGCCCCGACGTCGTAGGGATCGGCGAAGCGGGCGGCGTCGCCGGCGACCTCGCGCAGCGCGGGGATGTCGGCGGCCAGCACGGGCGTCCCGGCGTGCATCGCCTCGACGACGGGGAACCCGAAGCCCTCCAGCAGTGACGGGAGGACGAGCGCCGCGGCGTGCCGGTGCAGGTCGGCGAGGTCGGGCTGAGGCTCGACGCGCACGCCAGGGCCGGTCGCCCTCGCCAAGCCGGCCAGGATGAGGTCGAGCGGCGGCTGTGCGGTCTGCTCGCGGTAGCGGGCGTAGGCGGCCAGCAGCCGCGGCAGGTTCTTGCGCGGCTCGTTGTCGCCGACGTAGAGGAAGTGGCGCGGGGCGCCGCGGTCGGCCGCGGGCGCCTGCCCCGGCCCGAAGGGCGCCACCACCGCCTCGACGCCCCACAGCGCGCGGATGTCGTCCGCGGTGGCCCGCGTCGGGGTCAGGACTGCCGCCGCGCGGCGGGCGGCGAACGGGTGCGCGCGCCGCGCGTAGGCGGTGAAGCGCGCGTCGAAGCAGTCAGGCAGCCGCTCGAAGCCGAGGTCGTGGACCGTGACGACCTGCGGCACGCGCGTGGGCGTCCAGGCGGGCAGCGGCTGATGCACGACATCCGCGCGGCGGGAAGCACGCGCGAGCCGCGCCTGCCACTGCGCCTCGGCGGCGAGGTTGAGGTGGCGGCCGCGGCGGCCGTCCGCCTCGATCACGTCGACCCCGAGGGCCCGCAGCTCCGGGATGAGCGCGTCCACGACGACCTGCGTGCCGCTCGGGCCGCGGCGCGCGAAGGAGACGTCGAAGAGGACCCTCATCCGGTGCGCGTCGCCCTGGCGACGAGGGTGGCGTGGCGGGTGGAGACGGCGACGTCGGCGAAGTGCGCGGCGGCGAGGGTCTGCGTCAGCGACGCGCGCGTGAAGAAGCGCAGGTGCCCGCCCATCGGGTCGAAGTGCGCGTCGAAGCGCAACGCGGCGATCGCGACGCGGCGGACGAGCGGGTGCGCGGGCGTGGTCAGCAGGAGGCGCCCGCCAGGGCGCAGGACCCGGCGGGCCTCGAAGAGCAGCGCGAGAGGGTCGGCGACGTGCTCGATGACCTCACTGCACCAGACCAGATCGACGCTGCCGTGGCCAAGCGGGATGTGACCGTCGTCCAGCGGCAGCCCGGGCGAGGCGGGATCCGGGTCGACGCCGATGCCTCCGGGCGCGAGCTCCAGGAAGCGGCCGCCGCCGGATCCGAGGTCGAGCCAGTCGTCGCCCGGGCGCAGCTCCGCTCGCAGCAGCCCGGAGCGCCAAGCCCAGCGCCACGGCTCGTGCGTCATCGGCGGCCCCACCACTTCCCCGCCAGGCGGGCGGCGCGGCGCGGGTCCAGCCGGGCGCGGGCGCGGGAGCGATGCCAGCCCTGATCGGTCCACCATTCGCCCGCAGCGTCGCGAACGCGGTAGGGCGGCAGGTCCACGAACGCCGAGTCGCCCCGGGCCTCGCGTGCGTAGCGGCGGAAGGACTGCCGCAGCGAGTCCTTGGAGTGATCGTGGTCGACGGCGAGCGCCGGGTCGAGCAGGCACACGTAGCCGGCCTGCATCGCCCACAGCGCCCACTCGCGGTCCTCGCAGCCCGGCAGGTCCTCGCGGAAGCCGCGCCCGCGCCACAGCGCCGCGCGGAAGGCGCCGGCGCCGTTGCTGTAGCCCCAGAACGGCTGGCCGGCGACGAGTGCGGCGTCCTGGCGGATGGCCGCGCGCAGCGGCTGTCCCGCCGCGTCGTGCGACGGTCCGAAGGTGCACGCGACCTGCGGGTCGTCGAGCGCCGCCGCCATCCGCTCCAGCCAGCCGGCCTCGCGCGGGTAGGCGTGCGCGGAGAGTGCGACGATCGTCTCCGCGACGCAGGCAGCCGCGCCGAGGTTCAGCGCCCGCCCGAAGGTGAACGCACGGGCCGGGATCTCGAGCACGCGCGCGCCGGCCGCTCGGGCCACGTCCGCCGACCCGTCGCGCGAGCCCGAGTCCACCACCACCACCTCGTGGGCAGCCGACTGGTCGGCGAGCTCGCGCAGCAGCCGCTCCAGGGCCGCGGCCTCGTCGCGGACCCGGATCACGACGCTGGCGCGCACGGAGGCGAACCTACCGGGACCAATAGCCTCGCGGGAGTGCCCTCCGTCCTCGCCGTGACGCCGGTGGACCACCCCGGCGGCGCGGAGATCGTGCTGCTGCGACTGCTCGCGCGCATGCGCCACGCCGGCTGGGACGTGACCCTCACGACCCCCGGCGACGGGCCCGTGCGCCGCGTCGGCGCGCAGCGAGGGTTGAGCTGCGCGGAGCTGAACGTCGGCGGCCTCGGCGGCGGCAAGGGGGCGCGGGCGGTGGCCTCGTGGCCCGCGGCCCGCAGGCTGTCGCGTCGCCATGACGTGACCTACCTCAACGGGACCGTCTGCGGCCGCCTGCTGCCCGCCGTGCCCCGCGACAAGCGCGCCGTGCTGCACGTGCACGACATCGTCGACCGGGTGCCCGCGCTCTGGCGCCGTGCCGACGTGGTGCTCGCCGCATCCGCCGCCGTCGCCGAACGGCTCGGCGACCTCTCCGCGCGGACCCATGTCGTCGGCTGCCCGATCGAGGCCGAGCCGCGCCGGGTCACGCCGCCATGGCCGCCCGGCGACCAGCCCGTCGTCGGCTACGTCGGTCGCATCGAGCGCCGCAAGGGCGTCCTGGACCTCGTGAGCGCGGCGCACCGCCTCCGCGCCGCCGGCGTCCGCGTGGTCCTGGTCGGCGACGATCCGTACAACTCCGATCCCGAGTACGTCGGCCAGGTGCGCTCCAGCCACAATGTCGAGCACTACGGCTGGGTGGACGGCGCCGCCGGGCTCATGTCGTCGCTCGACGTGCTTGTCCTGCCTTCGCTTCAGGAGCCGGGCGGGACCGTGCTGGTCGAGGCGATGAACGCCGGCACGCCGGTGGTCGCCACGCGGGTGGGCGGCCTCGCCGAGGTGGTCGAGGACGGGGTGACGGGACGGCTCGTCCCCGCTTCCGATCCGGACGCGCTCGCCGAGGCGATCCTCGAGGTGCTGGCCAACCGCGAGGCGATGGGCGCCGCCGGGCGCGAGCGGGCCAAGCGCTGGCACGTCAGCAAGGTCGCCGAGCGCGTGATGGGGCTGATCGCACCGTGATTGCGCAGCATCAGGAAAGCACCGCCCGGAGGGCGGTCGCACCGTGAGGGTTGCCTTCGACAGCCGTCCGGCCTCGGGCCCAAGCGGCATCGCCCGCTACGCGCGATCGCTGCGGACGGCGCTCGGGGCGGAGGCCCAACGCCGCGGCGGCGAGATCGTGGACGCGCACCGGCCCCGGGGCGTCGACCTCTACCACTCCCCCTGGATCGACGGGGCGCTGCTGCGCCCGCGCATCCCCATGGTGGTCACGCTGCACGACCTGATCCCGATGAAGCGCCCCGGCGAGTACCTGCGCTCGGGCCTGCGCTTCCGCATGCGCTACCTGGCGGTGGAGCGGGCGAGCCGCGTGATCGTGCCGACGACCACGGTCGCCGAGGACGCCGTCGCCATGCTCAAGGTCGACGCCGCGCACGTCCACGTGGTGCCCGAGGCCGCCGACCCAGCCTTCTCCCCCCGCAGCGCCGCCCAGGTCGCCGCCGCGCGCAAGCGTCACGCGCTGCCCGACGACTACCTCGTCTGGGTCGGCGGCCTGCGCCACCCCGACCCGCGCAAGCGCGTCGCTGCGCTCGCCGGAACCCCCTCCAAACTGCCCGTCGTCCTCGTCGGCGACCCCGGCCCGTGGGCGCGCGAGCTGCCCGACGTGATCCTCACCGGGGCGGTCGACGACGACGAGCTCGCGGCCCTCTACACCGGCGCCCGCGCCCTCGTCTTCCCCTCCGACGACGAGGGCTTCGGCCTGCCGACCGTCGAGGCCCTCGCCTGCGGGACACCCGTCGTCGCGTGCGACGTCCCCGCGCTACGGGAGGTGCTCGGCAACCGAGCGACGTTCGTCGACACTGACGACCTCGACGGGCTCGTCGCGGCCGGCGCCGCCGCGGAGCGGCCGGCCCCCGATCCGCCCGCATGGACCTGGGACGACGCCGCCCGCGCGACCTGGGACGTCTACGAGCTCGCTTCAGCGCAGCGTTAGGGCTACGGGTCCTTAGTCGGCGAGGCGGAGCTCGCCGTGGGCGACGATGTCGCCGTCCTCGGCGGAGGCATCGATCTCGACGCGGTCGATGAGGACCGCCAGCTCCTCGTCGGGGGCGAGCTCACCGGGGCGGATGCGCAGGCGCGTGGCCGCCGGCTCGGCCGGCACGGTCTCCAGCGTGGCGGCGCGACGTGCCTGCTCGGCGCTGGAACCGACGACGAAGGCGTCGTCGAGGACCCCGAAGACGATCTGAGCGGGCGCACCGGGGACGTCGCCGTCCTCGAAGCCCGTCACCTCGTAGAGCAGCTCGTCGCCCTCGCCGAGCGGGCGGACCCGGACGCCGCCCGGCGCGCCGAAGGCCTGCGGGGTCATCGGCGCGTCGGGAGCCACCAGCAGCAGCGTGACGAGGCCACCGCGCCCGAGCGCCTCCAGGCTCTCGAGGATCGCGGGCAGCGCCGGCGCGAGATCCGGCAGCAGCTCGCGCATGGCGTCCGGATCGCGCAGCGTGCTGCGGGCCGCGAAGGCCGGCGGATCGGCGAGCGGATCGAAGACGGTGACGCTCGGGCCGGCGAACGCGCCCAGGACGGCGTCGTCGAAGCTGATCCCGGCAGCGCGCTCGAAACCCTCCACGCGCTCGACGAAGCGCGAGCCCGGGAAGGCGGCGCGGACCAATCGGGCGAGGAACACCGTGGTCTGGCTCTGGTCGGCGCTGGCGCTGGCAAACGGCGCGTCGGGCAGCTGCAGGTCGCTCGCCGGCGGCAGCGGCAGCTCGTCGGCGGCGAGGCCGTCGAAGTCGACGCGGGCTTCGGCGCTCAGCCCGTCTTCCTCGACCCGCAGGGTGCTGTCGGCTCCGCGCAGCGCCGCACCGGCCGGGGTGGCGAGGACCTGCTCGAGCGCCGCTCCGCGGAACATCGACGCCAGCGCACCGGGCTGGAGGCGCGCCGCCACGAGGTCGTCACCCTCGGCCGGCAATCGGTCGGCGGCCAGCGGCGGCCCTTCGGGCATCCGGTTCACACCTCCGTCGAGGTCGAGCAGCACGGTGTCGCCCCCGGCGACGGCGATTTCGTCCTCGAGATAGTCGAGGCCCTCCGAGCTGAGATCCGGGTCCGGCTTCAGTCCGAGCGCGCGCGTGAGGCGTGCGAGCGCCTCGGCGTCGGTCCGGTAGACGGCCTGCAGCTGGACGGGCTGGTCGAGCAGTCCCTGGTCGCGGTCGGGCGGCGCGGGCCGCAGGCCGATCACCAGCGTGCCGTCGAGCACCGGGCGGATGTCGGCGTCGAAGTCGAGATCCCCTTCGCGCGCGAGGCTGCGCAGCGCGCCGTCGAGCGTCGCGAGCTCGTCCATCATCTCGCCGGCCAGGATCCCCGGCGCAAGCCGCTCGTAGAGCGCGGCGAGCGCGTCCCACTGCTCACCGTCGTAGTCGAGATCGACCGTGATCACCGTCTGGGTGTCCGGGTCGAGGAAGCCGCGCGCGTGCTCGCCGGCCCCGCTCGCGCCGCGCTCGTCCTCGCCGCACCCGACGAACGCCAGCACCAGCGCGAACAGCAGCGCCCACCGCATACGGTTCGCCGTACCCGCCATCAGCACGGATGACGCATCTCGGTCAGCGTGACGGACCACAGGCCGCCGCCGCGGTCCACGCAGCGGCCGAGGACGCCTGCCGCGTCTTCGCTGAGCGATTGGCGGTAGACGCGGTCGTCGCTGTTGGCGGCGATCCGTGCGTCCGGGTCCGACAAGCCGAAGGCAACACCGAGGACGGCGGACCAGGTGATCACGGCGCGCGGCACTCCCTGCCGCGCCATGACGAGCGCGAACAGACCCGCGAGCCAGAGGATCGACCAGGCCGCGAACTCCCGCGCGCGGGTGGCGCCGTAGGCGTCCGTGTAGAGGCCGAGGCGGTGCCACGCGGAGGCGAGGATCACCAGCGTGAGGACGCACAGCGCCACGAGCAGGCGGCGGTCGGCGCGTGCCCAGCGCGCCGCCGCCGCGACCACGCCGAGTGTCAGCCCCGCGACGACGAGCAGCAGCACGAAGCCCGAGCGGGCGTACTGCGCGTACGTCAGGCCCGCAGTGCGCCGTACGAACGCGTCACCCCCGAACAGCGCGGCCGCCTGGACGGCGACGAATGCGGCGAAGAGCGCCAGCAGCGCGCCGAGCGCGATGACGGTCTCCACCCGGCCGAGCACCGGCGGCGGCGCGGCGCCTGGCTCCGCCGCGGGCATCACGGCCACCAGCGCCAGCGCGCCGCACACCGCGGCGGCGAAGACGCCGAGCGCGAGCCGGCCGCGGGCGTGGTCGAGGTCGGGGACCACCTGGGACGACAGACTGCCGAAGGCCGCGTCGGAGGCCGAGAACAGCGCCCCGAAGAGCCCGACCAGCAGCGTCGCTCCGATCAGCCCGCGCAGCACGGCGTTGGAGGTCCCGCGCCCGGCGAGGGCGACGACGACGAGCGGCGCCGGCACGAGCATGCCCAGCCACCGTCCGGGCGCGGCGAACGCGCGCCGCCAGGTGACGGCGCGGCCGGCCGCCGCGACGGCGAGCGCCAGCGTTCCGAGGACGCTCAGCGCCACCACCCAGCCGGCGGTGCGCAAAGCGGGCATGAGCGCCAGCAGCGCCGCCAAGGACCACCACGCGAGGGTCCAGCGGTCGCGCTGCTTCGTCACCGCGATACCGGTGGCGATCACGCCGAGCAGCGCGACGGTAAGCCCGAGGCCGACCGGGTGCCCGACGACCGCGAGGGCCGCGAAGACGCTCACGCCGATCGTCGACAGGCCCCACCACGCCGGGGCCGCGGGCAGCGCGGCGACCGCGAAGGAGCGGGTCATCCCGGAAGCTCCACGACCATGCGGCAGCCGCCCGCCGCGCCGCGCTCGGCCCGGATCGCGCCGCCGTGCGCCTCCACGATCCAGCGCGCGATCGCGAGGCCGAGGCCGGTGCCGCCGTCGCCGCCCCGCTCGAAGCGCTCGAACACGCGCTCGGCCTGCTCATCGGGGATGCCCGGCCCCTCGTCGGCGACCTGCAGCATCACGCCGCCGCCGGTGGTGTGCGCGCTCAGCCACACCCGGCCGTCGGGCGGCGAGTGGCGGACGGCGTTCTCGAGCAGGTTCGCGACGACCTGGTGCACACGCTCCGGGTCCGCGTGCGCGCGCAGATCGCCCGGCTGGACCTGCACCGCGAGCCGGACCGGGCGCCCGTCGAGCGCGCATTCCCGCGTCGCCTGCTCCAGCAGCTCGCGGACCGCGAAGTCGCGTGGGGCCAGCGGGACCGCGCCCGCCTCGAGCCGGGACAGGTCGAGGAGCTGGCCGACCAGCCGTCCCAGGCGCTCCGTCTGCGCCAGCGCGGTCCGCAGCGCCTCCGGGTCCGCCGGCGCGACGCCGTCGGCGAGGTTCTCGAGCAGCGCCTGCAGCGCGGTGAGCGGCGTGCGCAGTTCGTGGGAGACGTTGGCGACGAGCTCACGGCGCGCACGGTCGACGTCGGCGAGCTCGGCGGCCATCGCGTTGAACGCCCGCGCCAGGTCGCCGACCTCGTCGCGTGAGGTCTCCGTGACCCGGCGCGAGTGGTCCCCGCCGGCCATCGCCACGGCCGCCGCCGCCATCTCGCGCAGCGGCGACGTCATCCCGCGTGCGAGCAGCTGGACCATCACCAGGCCGAGCCCGACCGCCACGAGCGCGCGCTCCTCGATCAGCAGCCCGGCCCGTTTGCCGAAGAACAGGATCAGGACCGTGCCCGTGACCGTGGCCACGATCACGATGCCGAGCTTGAGCTTGATGGAGCCGATCCGGTCCAGCGGGCGCATCACTGGCCGGTCTCGAACGCGTAGCCGATGCCGGTCACGGTGCGGATGCGCCCGGGGCCCACCTTGGCCCGCAGGCCGCGGACGTGGGAGTCGACGGTGCGCGTGCCCGCCCCGTCGCGCCAACCCCACACGTCGGCGAGCAGCTGCTCGCGGGAGAAGACGACGCCCGGGCGCGCCGCCATCAGCACGAGCAGCTCGAACTCCGTCGGGGTGAGGTGGACCTCGCCGCCGTCCACGCGCACGCGGCGCTGGGCGCGGTCGACCGTGACGCCGCCGGCGCGCACCGCGTCGCCCTCGCCGGCGCGAGGCCGGAGTTCGACGCGCCGCAGGAGCACCCGCACCCGGGCCACCAGCTCGCGCATGGAGAACGGTTTGGTCATGTAGTCGTCGGCGCCGACCCCCAGGCCGACGAGGACGTCCTCCTCCGCATCGCGCGCCGTGAGCATCAGGACCGGCACGGGGCGGGTGCGCTGGATGCGCCGGCAGACCTCCGTGCCGTCGAGGCCGGGGAGCATCACGTCGAGCACGACGAGGTCCGGGAGCACCCGCTCGCAGAGGGCGACGCCCGCCGGCCCGTCGTGGGCGACCTCGACCGCGAACCCCTCGGCGGTCAGCCGTGCGGCGATCGCGGCGGCGATGGTCTCCTCGTCCTCGATGACGGCGATCACGGCTTGGTCCACGACGCCGAGTCTGCCAGCGAGGCGTGCAAGCGAGGGCGGGATAACGTGCAGATCTCGTGCAAGGCTGCCGTTAGATGACCATGACCAGGTGTCTCTGCCTCCTGCTGTCGCTGCCTTCAAGACGGTCCGGGTCGCCTACGCCGTGCGGCTGCTGAGCGCTGACGGCACGGTGCTCGCGACGGCCGCGCGGCGGGTCAGGCTGCCGCGGCTGAAGTGAGGTCGCGCCTGCGCTTGGCGCGCACGGCCGGCGCAAGCCGCCACGCCTCGAGGTAGCCACGGGCGAGGAACCGCTCGCGCAGCGCGACGTGGCCGAGGGCGAGCAGCTCGTAGGCCAGGATCCACGGGAGGTTGGCCGCGAACGTGCGCGCGGACTCGTTGCGAGCCATGAGCAGGTAGCGGTTGCAGAACTGCAGGCGACGGTGGGCCTCGGAGGTCGCAGCCCGCTTGGACGGGGAATAGGTGCGCATGTGGCGAGCGGTGGCGGCCGGTTCGTACACGCTGCGCCAGCCGGCGCGGCGCACGCGCCAGGCGAGGTCGGCGTCGGTCACCCACAGGCCCATGTGCTCGTCGAAGACCTCGGGTGCGCACGCGTCGAGCGCCTCGCGGCGGTACAGAGCGCAGGCGCCGTCGGCGCCGAAGACCTCGCACCGGCGGGCGTGCGACGGCAGCGGCGTGCCGTGGCCGACGAGGCCGTTCTTGCGCCGCCGGTCGATCCACATCCCCGCGGCGTCGATCGCGTCCGGCGCGGCGTGCGGGCCGGCCACGCGCAGCAGCTTGCCGGCCACGCTGCCGACACCGGGCTCGCGCAGCCGGGGCAGCGCCGCGGCAAGGTAGCCGGGGTCGAGGAAGCAGTCGGCGTTGAGCAGCAGCACCGCTTCGGCGTCACCGAGCGCCGCGAACCCGGCGTTCAGCGCGGCCGCATAGCTGCGCCGCTCTCCCAGCGACACGACGCGGGCGCCGTGCTCGCGCGCCACCGCGGCGGTGGCGTCCTCACAGGCGTTGTCGACGACGACCACGAACGCGTCGGGCTGCCCGACGGCGGCCGGCAGGCAGTGCGTCAGCAGCGGCGCCTCGTCGACCGACAGCACGAGGATGGCGGTGCTCACCGTGCCGCCGCCTCGCGATAGACCGCGGTCGTCAGCTCGGCCGTCCGCGCCCAGGAGAGCTCGGCCGCGCGCGCGAGCCCGCGGGTGCGCAGCGCGCTTGTCAGCGTCAGCGCCTCAGTGATCGCCGCGCCGATCGCGTCGACGTCGAGCGGGTCGAAGTAGACGGCGGCGTCGCCGCCCGCCTCGGTCAGCGACGTCCCGCGCGCAGCGGCGACCGGTGTGCCGCGCGCCATCGCCTCGGCGACCACGAGGCCGAAGCCCTCATACAGCGACGGGTGCACGAGCACGTCCGCGCCGCGCATGAGCGCGTCGAGCCCGGCGTCGTCGACGTAGCCGGGCAGCTCGACGCCCGCCGCCCGCAGCGCGTCGCCCTCCCCGCTGTCGACGCCCGCGATTACCAGCCGGTGCCCGGTGTCCAGGCCCCGCCAGGCCTGCGCCAGCCGCCCCCAGTTCTTCTTGGCCCGCAGGTCCCCGACCCCGAGCAGGTACGGCCCGCGCGAGTCCTCCACCGGCGCGTCGCCGATCGGCAGCGACGGCGCGAGCGGCACCACGCGGACCTTGCCGGGATCGACGCCGTAGCGCGTGCAGACGTCGTCGCGGGTGAACACGCTGTCGCAGAGGACGAGCTGCGCCGAGCGCGCGGCGCGCGGCGCCAGCCAGCGGAACTTCGCGCGCGTGCGCGGCACGAAGTCGTCCGGGTAGACCTCGAAGGCGAGGTCGTGGATGGTCACGACACCGGGACACGGCCGCCGCAGCGGCAGGAAGACGCTGGGCGCGTGCAGGACGTCGACGCCGCGCGCGGCGCGCGGAAAGCCGATCTGCTCCCACAGCGCCTCCGGGCCGCGCCAGCCCGCGCCCTCGAGGGGACGCAGCTCGAGGTCCGTGCGCTGACGCAACGCGGTGGCGAGCTCGCGTGCATAGCGCCCCCAGCCGCGCATCTGCGGACCGGACGCGTCGCGGGAGTCCATCGCCACACTCAACACTGCGCGTACCATGCCATTCGGGTCATGTCGCTGAGTTCCGCACTCCCTCCGGCGCCGGAAGCCGCCACGCGCCCAAAATCGCGCATCTTCGAGATCCCCATCGATCTCGGCCGGCCCGACGAGCTGCTGCGCATGGTCACCGGCTGGGTCGGCAGTGGCCGTCAGCGGCGGGTCATGTACGTCAACGCGCACGTCCTCAACCAGTCCCAGGAGCGGCCCGCGCTGCGCGGCACGCTGCAGGCCGCCGACCTCGTCTACTGCGACGGCTACGGCGTGCGCATCGCCGCCAAGGCGCTCGAGCTGCCGACCCCGCACCGCATGACCGGCGCCGACTGGATCTGGAACCTCGCCTCGTTGTGCGAGGTCAACGACCGCTCGATCTACCTGCTGGGCTCCGAGCCGGGCGTCACGCGCGAGGCGGCCGAGCGGATGCGCCGCCGCTTCCCGCGACTGCGGGTCGCCGGCAGCCACCACGGCTTCTTCGCCATCGGCTCGCCGCACGCCGAGCGCGTGGTCGAGGACATCAACGAGCGCCGGCCCGACATCGTGCTCGTCGGGATGGGGACGCCCAAGCAGGAGGACTGGGTCCAGGCCTACGCCGACCGCCTGGACACGGACGTGCTGTGGACCGTCGGTGCGCTCTTCGACTACGTGTCGGGCCGCGTCCCGCGCGCGCCCGGCTGGCTGGCCGACAACGGCCTGGAGTGGATCTTCCGCCTCGGCGTCGAACCGCAGCGGATGTGGCGCCGCTACCTGATCGGCAACCCGATGTTCCTCTCGCGCGTGTTCGCCGAGACACGCGACCGCCGCTAGCGTCGGCTCGCGCGTGTTGCGCTACCGCTACCTCTTCGAGCAGATGTTCCGGCGCGAGCTGCGGGCCAAGTACAAGGGCTCGGCGCTCGGGGTCGTCTGGTACCTCGTCAATCCGCTGATCCTGATGGCGGTCTACACGGTCATGTTCCGCTACCTGCTCAAGGCGGTGGCCATCCCCGACTATCCGCTGTTTCTCATCGTCGGCCTGGTCGTGTGGACCTTCTTCTCGCAGTCGCTGCTGGCCGCGTCGACGTCGCTGGTCGAGCAGGCCTCGCTGGTGGGCACAGTCCGCTTTCCGCGCGAGGCGATCCCGGCTGCGGTGGTGAGCGTGCAGCTCGTCCCCTTCCTCGTGCTGCTGGCGGTGGCCACGCCGATCGCGCTGATCGTGCGCGACAGCTTCGGCGCCGGCCTGCTGCTGCTCGCGCCGATCGTCGTGTGCCTGTTCGCCCTCGCGCTCGGGCTGGCGCTGGTGGTCAGCGTCGGCCACGCGTACTTCCGCGACGTCCAGCCGGTGCTCGCAGCCGCGCTGCTGCCGTGGTTCTTCGTGACGCCGATCTTCTTCCGCCTGGAGGACCTGCCCGGGCTCGACGGGCAGCCCGTCATCGAGGCGCTGCTGCGCTGGGGGAACCCGATCGCGCCGTTCATCGAGGCAGTGCGCGACATCCTCTACTCGGGCGCAGTCCCGCAGGCGGCGACGCTGCTGTACATCGTGGGGGTGACGGCGGTGGCGGTCGTCGGCGGCCTGGCGGTCTTCCGCCGGGGCGAGCGCGAGCTGGCGGTCGTCCTGTGACCAACGGAAATCGGGAAAGCACCGGCGCAGCCGGTCGCACCGCGGTGATCGGCCCTGGGGAGATCGTCCTCGAGGACGCGTGGCGCCGCTTCGCCATCGGGGGCGACCCGCGGCGCACGCTCAAGGAGCTCTTCACCCGGCGCACGCACGGGCCGCTGGACCACGTGCAGGCGCTCGCGGGGGTCACCATCCGCGTCGGACGCGGGGAGACGGTCGGCATCGTCGGGCGCAACGGCGCGGGCAAGACGTCGACGCTGCGGCTGCTGGCGGGCATCGTCCCGCTCGACCGCGGCCGGGCGGAGTGCGGCGGGCGGATCGCGACGCTGATCGAGCTCGGCGCGGGCTTCGGCCGCGAGTTCACCGGCCGCGAGAACATCCTTCTCAACGGCGCGCTGAACGGCCTCGGCAAGCGCGACATCGAGGACCGCCTCGACGACATCATCGCCTTCTCGGAGCTGGGCCACTTCGTCGACGTGCCCGTCAAGGCCTACTCGAGCGGCATGCTCGTGCGGCTGGGCTTCTCGATCGCCGCGCACCTGGACGCCGACGTCCTGCTCATCGACGAGGTGCTCGCGGTCGGCGACGAGGCCTTCCAGCGCAAGTGCATGCGCAAGATCGCCGAGGTGATCGAGGGCGACACCACCGTGGTCCTCGTCTCGCACGCGCCGTCGGCGATCGAGCGCACCTGCGAGCGCGTCGTCGTGCTCGACGCAGGCCGCGCGGTCTTCGACGGGCCGACCGCCGAGGGCCTGCTCTTCTACCACGAGCTGCTGGGCACCGAGACCGGCGCCGGCGGGACTGAGCGCCGCAACGCCGGCCAGGTGGAGGAGGTCGAGCTGCGCGACGCGGACGGGCGCCGGCGCACGGTGTTCGCCCCCGGCGAGCCGCTGCGGATCGAGGTCAACGTCGCCGGCGCCGGCCGCCTCGAGCTGGCCCTGCGCGACGCCGCCGGCCAGAGGGTGTTCTCCGCGGCAACAGAGGTCGAGGCCGCAGGCTGGCTCGTCTACGAGATCCCCAGGCTGCACCTGCTCGGCGGGGACTACGACCTGGCCCTCACCCTCGGATCCGGCGACATCGACCGTCTGGTCGGGTTCTCCGTCGCCGCGACGCCGGGAGCCGAAGGCGTCGCCGACCTGCGGGGGACGTGGACGGCCAGGACGCCGGTGACCGCGCCATGACGCCCGAGGAGGCCCTCGCGCTGGCCCGCACCGCGGCGGTGGACACGCGCGCCGCCTACGACGAGGGGCCGGTGTCATTGGACGCCTCGCCCGTGACCCGCATCTCGGAGAACAGGCTGCTCGAGTGGTCGGTGATCGAGCCCGAGGTCGAGCGCGTGTACTCGACCCGCCGGCTCGGCGCCCCCATCACCTTCGCCAAGCGGGGGCTCATCCGCGCCATGCGGCAGTACCTCGGGGAGGCGTTCGCCCTGCAGAGCCGCTACAACGCCGTCGCGACGGCGCACATCCTCAACCTCGAGGAGCGCGTCCGCGAGCTCGAGGATCAGCTCGCGAGGCGCGGGTGATCGTCCACCAGGTGGTCGGCGGTGCCGGCCCCGTCGACGCCGTCACCAACCAGGCCCGGGCGTGGCGCGCGCGCTTCGCCTCGTGGGGCTGGGGCGGGGAGGACTTCGCCGAGGTCTTCTCGCCCGACATGACCCGCGGGGTGATGCATCCGCTGAAGGCGTACGCGCCGCGGCCGGGGGAGCTCACGCTGCTGCACTTCTCGGGCTACGTGCCCAAACTCGAGCACCGCCTCGTGGCGCCCTACGCGGTGCTCTCGCACAACGTCACGCCGGCGCGGTACTTCTGGGAGCTCGAACCGGGTGAGGCGGTGCGCTGTGCGCTCGCGTCCCAGCAGCTCGCGACGCTCGCCTCCGGGGCCGAGCTCGCTGCGGGGGTCAGCGCCTTCAACGCCGCCGACCTCGGCGTCGACGACCCCGTGGTCATCCCGATCCTCTTCGACCGCGGCCGGCTCCCGGCGCCGGCTGTGCAAGCGCCGGACGGACCGCCGACGATCCTCTTCGTCGGGCGCCTCGCGCCCCACAAGCGCCAGGACCTGATCGTGCGCGCCTTCGCCCGCTACCGCACGCTGCACGCACCCGACGCGCGGCTGGTGCTCGTCGGCGTCCCCATCTCCCCGGACTTCGACGCGCGCCTGCGCAGGCTCGCCGACGACCTCGCTCCGGGCGCGGCGCAGTTCGCCAACGCGATCGACGCCGCGGAACTGCACGATCACTTCCGCTCGGCGCACGCCTTCCTGTGCCTGTCCGAGCACGAGGGCTTCTGCATCCCGCTGCTGGAGGCGTTCCACTTCGGGGTGCCGGTCGTCGCGCGCCCGATCGGCGGCATCGGCGAGGTCGTCGGGGACGCCGGGATGCTGCTGGGCTCCGACGACGACCTGGCAGTCGTGGCCGAGCTGCTGCACCTCGCGGTCACCGAGCCGGGCCTGCGCGCGACGCTGCGCCCGCGCGCCGAGGCCCGCCTCGCGCACTTCGCCGCCGACCGGGTGGCCGAGCAGATGCGCGCGCGCCTGGAGGCCATCGCCGCCTGATGGGAGACCTGCGCAGCCTCGCCGTGCGGCGCCTCTCGCGCCTCGGTCCCGACCGGCTGCGCGTGCTGGGCGCGCGCTCCACCGGCCCGCTCACCATTCCCGTCGGACTGGCGCAGGGCTTGCGGCTGCGCGGGATCCCGCTCTCCCACGCCCACCTGGGCGTGATGGCCTACGGGATCCTCGAGCCGCCCGTGCAGGAGGCGCTGCGGCGGCACCTCGGCCCGGGCGGCGTCTTCTACGACGTCGGCGCCAACGTCGGCTTCTTCACCCTCCTGGGCGCGCGGCTGGCCGGTGAGGCCGGCCACGCCTACGCGATCGAGCCGGCGCCGGACAATGCCGCCGCGATCCGCTCGAACGTCGCACTGAACGGCCTGGAGGCCAGCGTCACCGTGCTCGAGCGCGCGGCGGGGGCCGGACCGGGCACCGGTCGCCTGCAGCTCGTCGACGACCAGTCCTGGTCAAAGCTCGCCGAGACGGGTGAGCACCCCGGCACCGACCGCACCATCGACGTGCAGGTCGACGCGCTCGACGACCTCGGCCTGCGGCCGCCGACCCTCGTGAAGATCGACGTCGAGGGCCATGAGCTGGCCGTCCTTGCGGGCATGCACCGGACGCTCGCCGCACACGCGCCCGTCGTCGTCTGCGAGCTCCACGACACCGCCGCGGAGTTCGTCGCCTTCATGGACGACGCCGGTTACCGCGTCGTCAACCTCGAGTCCCCCGGCCCGATCGAGGCCGAGCCCGCACCCGCCCACGCGCTCGCGCTGCCGGCGGAAAGCTAGCCGGGGATCGCCGCTTCGCTGACCCGCGAGTCCTGTCGGTAGGAACACAGGTCGGGGCCTGGGAAGAACGGGTTCATGCGGTAGAGCGCGTATTCGATGTTGGCGAAAACCGGATCGCCGAGCGCTTCGGGCGGCACCCGGGTCTCGGCGTGGACGACGATGAAGTCGGCCTTGCGCGACTGCGCGACATGCGGGTAGTCGGACTCGAGCAGCGGCTTCTTCGAACAGGTGCGCCGGGAGGCGAGGAAGTACGCCCCCCACAGCTGCCGGCCGCCTTCCATGTCCAGGCGCACGGAGGCATCGGCGGGCAGCTTCTGCGCCCACTCGGCGAGCTCGACCGTGTCCCGGCCCAGCTGCCGGCCGGTGGCGTCGAGCTCGGCCCGGACGGCGAACGCGGTCGCCACCGCGAAGGCCGCCAGGACCGGGGGCCCGAGGCGCCGCAGCCGGCCGAGGTGCACGGCCGCGAGCACGAGCAGCAGCGGCGCGGTGAACGCGAGGATCTTGAAGTGGAAGTAGTAGCCCACCTCGCGGCCGCGGAACGCCGACGCTTGCCACAAGAACACGACGAGCACGAGGCCGAGGCCGAGCAGCAGCGCCCGCGGCTGGTGGCGGCGCAGCTCGCGGAAGGCGAGCAGGACGATCGCGCCCATGGCCAATCGCGCCGCAGGGGTGTCGGGCAGGTTGATGAAGTGGGTCATCGGGATGAACGCCCGCAGGTCCCCGCCCCAGGCCGAGAGGTCGGCGTACTGGTCGAGGAAGAGGTTGGACGCCGACCTGATCTTCTCGGTGACCCCGCGCAGCGGGAAGAGCAGGACGAGCGCCCCGGGCACGAGGTACACCAGGCTCCACGGCCCGCGATACAGGCCGCGCAGGCCCGGCACCGGCCGGCCCTCCGCGAGCCGCCGGCGCCGCTCGCGCCAGAGCAGCACGACGAGCGGCATCGCAACGAAGGGCAGGGCGAGCGGGTAGGCGAAGACGAGCACGGCGACGAACATGGCCAGCAGCGCCGCCGACCCGCGCCGGTCGCGCGCCGGCTCGCCGGGTCGCACGAGCCACCAGGCCAGCACGAGCGCGAAGGGCATCGCCATGTAGCCCCAGGTCTGATTGAAGTAGGGGTGCGTGCCGGTGTGCAGGACCATCCGGTCCAGGCCCGCGAAGCCCATCGCGCACGCGGCGACTCCGGCACCCGCGCCCAGCAGGTCGCGCGCGAGCAGGAACATGCCGATCGCCGCGAGCGCGAGCAGGACGGCCGCCACCGGGATGAGCGTCTGCCAGGTCTCCAGGCCCGCCAGCGAACTGACGCCGGCGAAGGCGTAGTAGATCGGGTACTTCGACCTCCACAGCAGCGGCATGCGGTCCGTCGGCTGGGCGAGGTCCTCCCCCGTCGGATGGGCGTGCTGGAGGAAGTTCGCGCTGCCCGCGGCCAGGTGCGCGTCCGAGCCGTCCCCGGTCACGGTCGCGAAGTGCATCTGCATCACCAGCGGGATCAGCGCGACGCCGACGGTGACCAGCGCGAGCAGCAGCGGCCAGAGCATGCCGTCCTGCGCCGGCGCCCCGGGGTCGCGGCGGTAGGCGAAGACGGTGAGCGCCGCGCCGGCGATCAGGACCACGGACAGGTTCAGCGCGAACGGAACGCCGGAGAAGCCGACCGCCATGAGCGCCAGCCCGGACGCGCAAGCCCCGATCGGGAGCACCCACAGCAGCTCGTGGCGGCGCAGGGAGCGGGGCAGCAGCAGCCGGGTGACGCCGAGGCCGGCGAGTCCGAAGAGGACCACTGCGCCGGCGAGCGCGCGCAGCGTGTCCGGCACCGCGTCGAGGGAGTCGTGACGGGGCGCGATCGCGAACTCGAGCGCGAGCGCTACGGCGAAGAGCACGATCGGCGGGGCAGCCCACCACGGCCTGGGGCGTGGCAGCCTCATGCGCGGCCAGGGTAGCTTTGCGTTCAGAGCAGCAGCGTCCGTGCCTGGGCGGACCCGCGGGCGAGCGCGAGCACCTCCGCGGCGTCGACGGCGAGGTGCGCGGGCAGGGCGCGAAGGAGGGCGGCACGCGACGCGTGCTCGTGCTGGTGGACGAGCAGCCACGGCACCAGCGCCCACGGCCGGCGCACGGCGAGCGCGAGCAGCAGGCGCTCGTGCGACGGCTTCCAGAAGACGCGGTGGTGGAAGTGCGCGCGCAGGCCGGGATGGCGCTTGACCATGCCGACGGCCGAGCCCCACCGCGGCGCGTCGCGCACCATCCCGCGCCAGCCCAGGGCGTGGACGGCGTGCCAGACCAGCGCGTCGTGGGCGAAGCGAATCTGCACGCCGACCGCGCGGGCGCGCCAGCCGAGGTCGGTGTCCTCGCCGGCCGGGAACGCGTAGGCCTCGTCGAAGCCGCCGAGGCGCTCGAGCACCGCTCGCGGGTAGAGCATGTTCGCGGTCTGAAAGAACGGGCCGGCGCCGTCGACTGCGAGCGTGCGCGCGAACGGTCCCATCCGGTCGCGCTCGGCCGGCAGCGGCGCGACGCGGCCCTGGACCGCGGCGTCCGGCGCCGCCACGGCACTCAGCGCGGCGACCCAGCCCGCGGCGGGGACGCAGTCGTCGTCGGTGAAGGCGACGTAGTCCGCGCCGGAAGCCGCGCGCCAGCCGGCGTTGCGCGCCGCCGCCGGTCCACGACCAGGGTCCAGGCGGACCACCCGCACGTCGTACTCCGCCAGCACCGCGTGCACCTCGGGCGTTGCGCCGTCGGCCGCCACGACGACGTCCTCGTCGCGCAGCGCCTCGAGCAGCGTCCGCAACCGGTCCGCCCGCGACTTGGTCGCGATGACGACGGTGGTGGTTCCGTTTGCGGGTCCGGCGGGCAATCGGCGCCCGGATCGTCGTTCGTGGCTAGGACGCAGGACGCGCGGCGTGCCGCAGGCACGTAAGTGTCCGAGGACGCCGCCACGGGCGGCGAGACGGCCGCGGATTGCGCGTCGGACTCGCGGACGGGGCCACTACTAGTACGCGCCACGCCGCTGCAGCACGGCGGGAATGGTCTTCAGCAGGATGGAGAGGTCAAGCCCCACCGACCAGCGCTCGAGATAGAGGAAGTCCAGTCGCACGAGGTCGTCGAAGTCGAGGTCCGAGCGGCCCGAGACCTGCCACAGGCCGGTGATGCCGGGCAGGACCAGGTAGCGCTTCTTGTGCCACTCGTCGAGGCGCTCGAAGTCGCGCACTGGCAGCGGGCGCGGGCCGACGAGCGACATCTGGCCGAGCACCACGTTGAACAGCTGCGGCAGCTCGTCGAGCGAGTAGCGGCGCAGCAGCCGTCCGACACGCGTCATGCGCGGGTCGCGGCGGATCTTGAACAGCGCGCCGCTGGCCTCGTTGACGGACTCGAGGTCGGCCTGCATCTGGTCGGCGTCGGACAGCATCGTGCGGAACTTGAAGCAGCTGAACGACTTGCCGCCGATACCGGGCCGCACCGACCGGTAGAGCACGCCGCCGCGCGAGGACATGGACACCGACAGCGCGATCGCCGCCATGAGCGGGCTCAGCACCAGCAGCAGCAGGCACGCCCCGATGAAGTCGAACGCGCGCTTGACGACGTAGTCGAAGCCCTCGAAGACCGGTGAGCGCAACTCGAAGAGCGGGACGGTCCCACCGGGGACGAACTCGGTCTTGCGGCCGACGAGGATGTCCATCGTCGACGGGGCGATGCGCACGCGGACCCCGCGCCGGTGGCACTCGTCGACGAGCTCGACGCACAGGTCCTCCGGGAAGTCGGAGTCGGCGATGATGACCTCCTGGACCTGATGCTCGTCGAGCACCCGCGGCAGCTCCTCGATGCGGCCCAGCGAGCGCAGCCCGTTGTCGGGCCGCGGCGTCAGCGCAATGAAGCCGAGCATCTGGACCGGGACGTTGACCTCGTCGGCGAGCGCGTGCGCGACCGCCTCGATGTGCCCCCCCGTGCCCACGAGGACCGCCCGCCGCCGGTAGCCCGCCTTACGCAGCAGCCAGCCCGTCAGCCGCTGGTAGGCGTAGCGGAACGTGCCGACGTACACCACCCCGAAGAAGAACGACCCGTAGAAGATGTAATAGCTCGAGAACTGCTCACGATCCGTCGCGATCAGGGCGTAGACGAAAGCGACGAGGGTCGCCTGGAAGAGCGCGGTGACGATCTTCGGCAACCCCGGCCGCTGCGGCCTGTCCGCGTAGAGCCGCTCCTTGGCGAACAACAGCACCACGAGCAGGAAGGCGAAGGAGAGGTACTCCTGGGTGGTCGCGTTGGCGGGCTCGTTCGCCCACGACCCGGTCTTGATGCCTTGCTTGACGAGCAGCGCGGTGAAGATCGCCAGCAGCAGCGCGACGAAGTCGATGAGCAGCAGGCTGCAGACCCGCAGCCCACGCCGCATGGTCTCCAACCGCAGCAGGAACGAGAGCGCAGGGGGTCGCCGCCGGCGCACGTCCTGCGTCGGTAGGAAGACGGGCCCGGAGCGATGCTCCGCCGGACGTTCAGTGGTCGAGGTCTGCTCTCTCACGGTTCGCTATGTCTAAACGCGGCGCCGGCCGCGAAGTACCGCCTTTGGATCACGAGAGGGCGCCGACGAGGGTCTCCGTGCCCGCTTCGTCGATGGTGCGCTGGAGTCCTTCCCGCAGCGCGACGGTCGGCTCCCAGCCGAGCAGTTCCCGGGCTTTGGAGATGTCGGGCTGGCGGACCTGAGGATCGTCGGTCGGCAGCGCCTCGAAGACGATCTCCGAGCGGCTGCCGGTCACCTCGACGACGGTGTTGGCCAGCTCGAGCAGCGTGAACTCGTTCGGATTGCCGATGTTGGTCGGCAGATGATGCCCGGACTCCTGCAGCCGGATGATGCCGTCCACCAGATCTGACACGTAACAGAACGACCGGGTCTGGCTGCCGTCGCCGAACACCGTGATCGGCCGGTCGAGCAGCGCCTGACGCAAGAACGTCGGGATCGCGCGACCGTCATGCGGTCTCATCCGAGGACCAAACGTGTTGAATATCCGCACGATCGCGGTGTCCAGGCCCTGCTGGCGGTGATAGGCCATCGTCAAGGCCTCCGCGTAACGCTTGGCCTCGTCGTAGACGCCGCGCGGACCGATCGGGTTCACGTGCCCCCAATAGGACTCGGGCTGCGGATGGATCTTCGGATCGCCGTACACCTCGCTCGTGGACGCGATCAAGAAGCGCGCCCGGTGCTTCTTGGCCAGCCCGAGCGTGTGATGAGTCCCGTAGGACCCGACCTTCATCGTGTGCAACGGCAACCGCAGATAGTCGATCGGCGACGCCGGCGACGCCAGGTGATAGACGAAGTCGATCGGCTCCTCGACCTCATACGGCGAGATGATGTCGACGTTGCGGAACTCGTAATCAGGCGAGCGGATGTGCTCGATGTTGGCGAGCGAACCCGTTTCCAGGTTGTCCACGCAGATCACGCGGTGTCCGCGGCGCAGCAGCTCGTCGCTCAGATGCGAGCCGAGGAACCCCGCGCCACCGGTTACAAGGCAGGTAGGCATCGCCCGTGAAGGCTAACGCGCCAGCAGGCAGCGCGACGCCTCAGCGGGCGCGTGCGGCGCGGAAGTCCTGCTTGGTGACGTCGACGAGGACGTAGACGCGCTTGGACTCGCGCGTCGCCTTGCCCGCGGCCTCCAGGCGCTTGCAGGTCACCGGGCACTTCTTGCAGCGCGGGCGGTCCTTGCAGCACTTCTTCTTGGCCTTGACTCGTGTCGTCGCCATGGGACGATCATGTTAGGGTGCCCGAATGCCCGCGGACGCCTTTGTCGCCAAGCTCAACGAGCAGATCGGCAACGAGTTCGCCGCCAGCCAGCAGTACGTGGCGTGCGCGGTCTACTACGACGACGACGCCCTGCCCCAGCTCGCCGGCTTCTTCTACCGCCAGGCGATGGAGGAGCGCGACCACGCGATGATGATGGTCCAGTACCTGCTCGACACCGACGAGCAGGTCCGCATTCCCGGCGTCGCCGCCCCGGAGGTCACCTTCGCGGACGTCATCGCCCCGATCGCGCTTGCCCTCGCGCAGGAGAAGCGCGTCTCGGAGCAGATCAACGCGCTGGCCGGCGTCGCCCGCGCCGAGAACGACTTCTCCAGCGAGCAGTTCATGCAGTGGTTCATCAAGGAGCAGGTCGAGGAGATCGCGACCATGAGCGACCTGCTGCGCGTGGCCGAGCGCTCCCGCCAGGACGTGCACGACATCGAGGACTACATCGCCCGCGAGCAGTCGGGCGAGGGCGAGGACGCTACGGCGCCCCGGGCCGCCGGCGCCGGCGCCTGAGGACCCGCGCGTCCCCGCGGCGCAGGGTCAGCCCCTCGCCGTCGAAGTGCTCGAGCAGCGCCTGCGCGTAGCGCCGCGAGGTGCCGAGCTGGTCACGGACCTCCGCGAGCGAGAGCGGTCCCGCCGCCTCGAGCATCGCGACGACCTCCTCGCGGATCTCGTCGAGGACGTCGACGTGGAAGTGCAGTTCCGGACCGACGCGGACCGCCCGGCCGGCGGCCCGCAGCGCCGCCAGGTCGGCCGGGTCGAGGCCCGCCGGCGGCTCGCGCGTGCGCAGGGCCGCCTCCGTTGCCGCGTCCCACGTCGCGGGGGGCGCGGCCCGGTCGACCGGGACCTCCCGCTCCGGTGCCGGGCGCGCGACCGGCGCGAGGACGACGCCGCCGCCGAGCGTGTCCGGCGGCGCGATGGAGCGGATGACGAGGCGGTCGCCCGAGACGACCACGAGTGGAGCCTCGCAGCGAAGCGACCACCGGCCCTTGCGCCGTACCGCGCGCGCCGCGGTCTCGCGGGTGCCGTGGTGCACCATCACGCGCGGCGGCGGGTCGCAGTCCAGTTCGGCTTCCACCACGTGCCGCGCCTGCGGCGCAGTGGTCCCGGCCACGATGACGTCACCGCGCGTGACCGCGTCACGATCGACGCCGGCGAGGTTGAGCGCAACCCGCTGCCCGGCCTGCGCCGTCTCGACGTCCGCATCGTGGACCTGCACACCGCGCACGCGCGCGCTGCGGCCCGAGGGCTCGAGTGTCACCGACATGCCGCGCTGCGCCCGGCCCGACCACAGCGTCCCGGTGACCACCGTCCCGGCCCCGCGCACGGTGAAGACGCGGTCGACGTGCAGGACGAGCGGGCCGTCGTCCTCGCGGCGCACGACCACCCGGTCGGCGGCGCGGTCGAGCGCCGCCCGCAGCGCGTCCATGCCCTCCCCGGTGCGCGCGCTCACCGTCACCGTCTCGCCCGGGAGCTCGAGCGGTGGGAGCGGACCGAGATCGGACTTCGTGACGGCGACGACGCCGACGTCCACGCGCAGGGCGCGCAGGACGGCGAGGTGCTCGCGGGTCTGGGGCATCACGCCGTCGTCGGCGGCCACGGCGAGCAGGAACAGGTCGATGCCGGTCGCCCCGGCGACCATGGTGCGCACGAAGCGCTCATGGCCCGGGACGTCGACCACCGAGAGGACGCGCCCCGAGGGCAGTTCGAGGCGCGCGTACCCGAGCGCGATGGAGATGCCACGGGCGCGTTCCTCCGGGAGCCGGTCGGTGTCGGTGCCGGTCAGCGCGCGCACCAGCGCCGTCTTGCCGTGGTCGATGTGCCCGGCGGTCCCGACCGTCAGCGGCTGCAGGGGCGGGAGCCCGGGCGTCATCGCCTAGTGGTCCGTCTCGTGATTCCGCGCCGGAAATGCCGCTTCCGAGCGAAGCGAGGTTGGACCGGCGCCGGCTGGCCAGGACGCAGGGAGGGCGCAATGGCGGAGCCATTGCCCCGAGCGAGGACACAGCCAGGCGGTGATCGGCGCCCGGCATTTCGGGTGTGGAGTTATGAGACGGGCCACTACGAGTCCGGGCTCGCGCAGCCGCGCAGGACGGCCTGACGGGCCTCCTCGACCTCCGCCTCGGCGAGGGTGCGCGGGTCGAGCAGGAGGCGGCCGTTCTCGATGCGACCGACGAGCGGCGGGTCACCGGCACGCAGTCGCGCGGCGAGCGCGTCGGGGTCCGGGTGCTCGACGGCGACGACGGGGCCGGTCAGGTCGTGCAGCGGCAGCGTGCCGCCCCCGACCCGGCCGACGCCGGGGATCACGGTGCCGATGTCCGCGGCCAGGCGCCGCGCCTTGCCGGCGGAGTCCTCGGCGAGCATGCGCGCGACCGGCGTGCCGTCTGGGTCACGCAGGGTTGCCTCCAGCGCAGCCAGCGACAGCTTGTCGATGCGCAGGGCGCGCGCCAGCGGATGTGCGCGGGCTCGCGCGACGGCGTCCGCCGTGCCGACGAGCAGGCCGGCCTGCGGGCCGCCGAGCAGCTTGTCGCCGGAGAAGCAGGTCAGCGCGGCGCCGGCCGCCACGCTGCCCTGCACCGTCGGCTCGTCGCCGATGGGACGCAGCGCACCCGACCCGACGTCGTCGATCACCGGCACGCCGAGCCGGGCGAGCGCACCGGTCTGCACGCCCTCCACGAAGCCGAGCTGGCGGAAGTTGGACGGGTGCACGCGCAGGATCGCGCCGGTGCGGTCGGTGATTGCGTCGGCGTAGTCGGCGAGGCGAGTGCGGTTGGTGGTCCCGACCTCGACCAGCACGGCACCGGCCTGCGCGACCACGTCGGGTATGCGGAAGCCGCCGCCGATCTCGACGAGCTCGCCGCGCGCGACGATGATCTCTCTATCGGCACCGGCAAGTGCCGCCGCCGCGAGCAGGACCGCGCCGGCGCAGTTGTTGACGGCCATGCCGTCCCGCGCCCCCGTCAGCTCGCGCAGCAGCGGGGCGACGTGGTCGTGGCGCGATCCGCGCGCGCCAGTCGCGAGGTCGTACTCGAGGTTCGCGTAGCCCTCGGCGGCCTGGTTGACCGCCGCGCGCGCCGAGGCCGACAGCGGCGCCCTCCCGAGCCCCGTGTGCAGCACCACCCCCGTGGCGTTGAGCACGCGCCGCAGCGACGGCGCGAGCACCTCGCGCGCCCGCGCGACGAGGTCCGCGTCGCCCTCGACGCCTTCGCGCAGCTCGTCCCGCCGCTGCGCGATCACCGCACGCGCCGCCGCCACCGCGGCGCCGTGCGGCGCGTCGAGCTCCGCCGCCAGCGCGTCCACCGACGGCAGGTCGCGCAGGCTCACAGCGGGCGCGCGCGGCTCGTCACGATGCGGTACTGCCCGTCGGAGATCGAGTACCGGTCGTTCCCGCGGATGACCCACGGTTCGCCTGACCTCATGTAGCGCCGGGACTGCTCCGACCCCTCGTTGGCGGACAGCCGGGCAGCGGCGACAAGGAGTACGCGCATAGTGCTGAAGATACGCTTGGCGCATGGCGGATGTCACAGATCCCGAGCAGCAGGCGCTGAGCAACGAGGAGGACCCGTCGATCGCGCCGATCGTCGGTCCTGACGACCCCCGGGTCTTCACCGACTCCGGCATCGAGATCAAGGCGCTTTACACCAGCGAGGACGTGGCCGATGGCGAGCTCGGCGACCCCGGCGAGTTCCCGTTCACCCGCGGTGTGCACCGCGAGATGTACCGCAAACAGGTCTGGACGATGCGCCAGTACGCGGGCTACGCCTCCGCCAAGGAGTCCAACGAGCGCTACCACTACCTGCTCAAGAACGGGTCGACCGGCCTGAGCATGGCCTTCGACCTGCCGACGCAGCTCGGCCTGGACTCCGACGATCCGCGCTGCCTCGGCGAGGTGGGCCGCACCGGCGTCGCGATCGACACGATCGACGACATGCGGACCGCCTTCGACGGCATCCCGCTCAACGAGGTCTCGACGTCGATGACCATCAACGCGCCCGCCGCCTGCCTGATGCTGCTCTACGAGCTGGTCGCCGAGGAACAGGGCGTGCCGTCGAAAGAGCTCCGCGGCACGACGCAGAACGACATCCTCAAGGAGTACATCGCCCGCGGCAACTACATCTACCCACCGGGTCCCTCGATGCGCCTGACGACGGACCTGTTCGCGTACTGCCAGGAGCACATCCCGAAGTGGAACACCGTCTCCATCTCGGGCTACCACTTCCGCGAGAAGGGCTGCTCGGCCGTCCAGGAGGTCGCCTTCACGCTCTCCAACGGCATGGCCTACGTGCAGGCCGCGGTCGACGCGGGGCTGTCGGTCGACGAGTTCGCGCCGCGGCTGGCGTTCTTCTTCAACGGCCACAACAACGTCTTCCAGGAGGTCGCGAAGTTCCGCGCCGTGCGGCGGATGTGGGCGCACATCATGCGCGACCGCTTCGGGGCGAAGGACCCGAAGTCGCTCAAGCTGCGCTTTCATACGCAGACCGGCGGCGTCACGCTGACCGCCCAGCAGCCGCAGAACAACGTCGTGCGCGTCGCGCTGCAGGGCTTCGCGGCCGTCTGCGGCGGCACCCAGTCGCTGCACACCAACGGCTACGACGAGGCGCTCGCGCTGCCGAGCGAGCGCGCGGCGAAGATCGCGCTGCGCAC
>JBBJOW010000004.1:0-98108 GCA_037724045.1 Solirubrobacteraceae bacterium | reverse complement strand
CGTCGGCTGACCACGAGCGTCCCTCGCTCCCCGAGGGTCTCGTTGCGCCCGACGCTCGAGTACATGACGTACTCCCCGGGCTGCAGCCGGGCATAGCCGACGCCCCGTTCCCCGGGCTCCATGGTGGTGATGTTCAGGACGTCGCGCTCGCCGCGGCGCACGCGGAAGTTCGTCGGCCCGGGTCCCTCGTTGGCCACGCCGAACAGCGTCCGGCCTGGCCGGATGCGCAGGTTCTGGCGGTCGTAGCGATAGTCGCGGACCGTCAGCGCGACGTGATTTCCCTCGAGTTGCACGAACTCCGCGCGCTCGCACGCGGTGAGCATCGTGGTCGAGGCGATGGCGGCGAGGGCTGCGAGGAGTCGGCGCATGACCGCCTTCCAGTGTTGCGTATGCTGCGCGCCGGTCATGAAGCTGCGCCGCCTGCTGCCCCTGCTCGCCGTCCTGCCCGTCCTCGCGGGCTGCGGAGGAACCGATCTCGAGGTCGCGTCAGACGACCCGTTGTACGAGGGCGCACAGATCTTCAACGAGCGCTGCGGCGGCTGCCACACCTACGACGCGGCGGCCACCGAGGGCTCCTCGGGGAGCGCCGACGACAGCGAGTACAAGGATGGCCCGAACTTCAACCAGCGCAAGGAGCAGTACTCCGACGTGCTCTACGCCATCCAGAACGGCGGCTACTCCTCGGGCCCGATGCCGCAGAACATCGTCTTGGGCGAGGATGCCAAGGTCGTCGCGTGCTTCGTGGCGACCTTCTCGGGTCAGGAGGCCGATCAGGAGCCCAGCCCGGGCGGCATCACCGAGACGCCCAAGACGCAGGACTGCCGCAACGAACTCCCGACGCGCTGAGCGGTCGTGATCGACGTCAAGGCGATCCGGCGGGACCCGGAGCCGGTCCTCGCCGCGCTCGCGCGCCGGGGTGACGGCTCGGACTCGCGCCTGCGCACGGTGCTCGAGCTCGACGAGCGCCGGCGTGCGCTGCTGCCGGAGGTCGAGAGCCTGCGCGCCGAGCAGAAGGCGGCCGGCGGGGACCCCGCCCGGCGCGCGGAGATGACCGAGCTCAAGCAACGGCGGTCGGCGCTCGAATCCGAGCTGCAGGGCGTCGAGAAGGAGTACGACGCGGCGCTGTCCTCGGTGCCCAATCCGCCGGACCCGTCCGCCGCCGACGCGGACTCGGTGATCCGGGAGGTCGGGGCGCCCGGCGGAGAAGGGCCCGATCATCTGGCGGTCGCGGGCGGTGAGATCGACATGGAGGCCGGCGCCCGGGTCTCGGGCTCGCGGTTCGCGTACCTGCGCGGGGACGTGGTGCTGGTGTATCTCGCCCTCGTGCGCTGGGCGCTGGAACTGCTCGGTGAGAAGGGATTCGAGCCGGTCATTCCTCCGGTGCTGGTCCGCGAGCAAGCCCTGTACGGGACGGGGTTCCTGCCCGACACCGAGCAGCAGATCTACTCCGTGCCCGACGACAAGCTGTTCCTGGCCGGGACGAGCGAGGTGGCGCTGGCCTCCCTGCACGCGGGGGAGACGCTCGACGGGCTGCCGCTGCGCTACGCGGGCATCTCCCCGTGCTTCCGGCGCGAGGCGGGCGCCGCCGGGCGCGACACGCGCGGCATCCTGCGCGTCCACCAGTTCGACAAGGTCGAGATGTTCGCCTTCGTCGAGCCCGGCGCGGCGGTCGAGGAGCACGAGCGCCTGCTCGCCATCGAGGAAGAGATCCTCCAGGCCCTCGACGTCCCCTACAGAGTCGTCAACATCGCGGTGAACGACCTGGGCGCCTCGGCGACCAAGAAGTACGACTGCGAGGCGTGGATGCCCGGCCAGAACCGCTACCGCGAGGTCACCTCGACGTCCAACACGACGGACTTCCAGGCGCGGCGGCTCGGCGTCAAGCTGCGCGGCGGCGGCTTCGCGGCGACGCTGAACGGCACCGCGGTGACGTGGCGGCACCTGATCGCCATCCTCGAGAACCACGGCGGCGCGGTTCCCGAGGTCCTGCAGGCATGGGGCGCGCCCGCTCGGGTAGGGGGCTCGGCATGAGCCTGGACGACGAGCCCGAGATCCCCGCGGAGCGGCCGCCGGCCGGCGGGGGCGGCACCGAGGTCGACGACCAGCCGCTCGGCGCGCCGGACGACCTCGACCCGGAGGACGCTCCGCTGCCCGGCATCCCCGAAGCCGAGCCGCCCAGCTCCGGCTGAGCTCTGCGACTTGCACCCCAATACGGGGTGTGATTCGCAAAGCTGGTGTCACAGCCCGCCAGACTGTCTCGTCTGATGGGCATGGATACCGCGATCGTCATCGGCGGCGGGCCGGCGGGCCTTGTCGCCGCTTCACATCTCGCCGACGCCGGCCTGCGCACGACCCTGCTCGAGGCGAAGGCCTCGTTCGGAGGCCGGGCCGCGTCGGACACCCAGGAGGGCTTCGTCCTCAACCAGGGCCCGCATGCGCTCTACGTCGGCGGCGCCGCGATGCGCGAGCTGCGCGCGCTGGGCGTGGACCCGCCGTGCTGGAACCCGGTCTCCATGACCCGCTCGCTGCTGCTGCGCGACGGGAAGGCGCACCGGGTCGTCGGCGGCTTCGGCGCCGTCGCACGGCTCGCGCGCGCCGACGCGCCGGCCGATGAGAGCGCGGACGAGTGGATCGCGGCCAACGTCAAGGACGCCAAGGCGCGCGAGCTGGCCGCGGCGCTCGTCCGGGTCACCACCTTCGTCGCCGACCACGACGCGCTGCCGGCCGACGTCGCGCGCCAGCAACTCCGCCTCGGCGCCTACCCCGGCGTGCGGTACCTCAAGGGCGGCTGGCAGTGGATGGTCGATGCGCTCGCGACGCAGGCAACCCACCGCGGAGCGACCCTGCACACGCGCGCGAATGTCCGCTCCCTCACCCGCGAAGGCAACGGCTGGACGGTCACCACGGACGAGTCCAACCACCACGCCGACGTGGTGATCCTCGCCGCCGGGCTCCCCGAAGCGGCAAGCAAGCTCGTCGATGACCTCCAGGCCCCCGGCCCGCCGGCGACCATCTCGTCCCTCGACCTCGGCCTGCACAAGCTCCCGAAGCGGGCAACGTTCGCACTCGGGATCGACGAACCGACCTACTTCTCCAAGCACACACCGCCCAAGCACCCCAAAGGGGTTCTCGTGTCCGCGATGTCCTACGCGGGCGCCCCGGTCGCCGACCTCGAGCGCGTCGCCGACCTTGTCCAGTCCGGCTGGCGCGACCACGTGATCGTCCACCGTCACCTCCCCAGGATGGTGCCCGTCGGCGCGATCGCCTCGCCGACCCGCCGCCCGCCGGTGGCCCACGGCCCGGGGCTCTACCTCGCTGGTGACTGGGTCGGCCCCGAGGGCTGGCTGGTCGACGCCGCGCTCGCCTCCGGCGCGGCCGCCGCCCGGGCCGCCGCCCACGCGCCCCGCGCCGTCGCCGCGTGACCGGCGCCGATGTCTTCGAGGCCTGCCGCCCGCGGCTGACGGCGGTGGCCTACGGGATGCTCGGCGACCGCGGCGAGGCCGAGGACGCCGTCCAGGACGCCTGGCTGCGCTTCGCCGCCGCCGGGACGGACGCCGTGCGCAACGCGGAGGCCTTCCTGGTCACCGTGACGACGCGGCTGGCGATCGACCGCCTGCGCTCGGCCCGCGCCCGCCGCGAGACCTACGTCGGCCCGTGGCTGCCCGAGCCGATCGTCCGCGACGCGGCGCAAGACGACCCGGCCGACATCGTCGCCGAGGCGGAGCAGCTCAGCCTCGCGCTGCTCGTCGCGCTCGAGCGCCTCGATCCTGTGGAACGAGCGGTGCTGCTGCTGCGCGACGTCTTCGACCTCGAGTACGAGCAGATCGCCGACGTCGTGGCCAAGGCGCCGGCCAACTGCCGTCAGCTCGCGAGGCGCGCCCGCGCGCACGTCGGCGAGCCGGCTCGCCGACGCCCGGTCGACGCCGAGGAGGAGGCGCGCGTCCTCGGCGCCTTCATCGCGGCGGCGACCGGGGGCGACGTCGACGCGCTGATCGCCGTCCTGGCCGCCGACGCCAACACGTACTCCGACGGCGGGGGAGTCGTCACCGCCGCACGCAAGCCGATCTACGGCGCCGCCAAGAGCGCCCGCTTCCTCCTCGGCATCCAGCGCAAGCTCGCGTACACGCCGGAGTACATGCTCGTGCGCGTCAACGGCGACCCGGGCATCCGCACGCTCGGCCCCGACGGCGTCGCGTCGGTGCTCGCGCTCGAGATCGCCGACGGCCGGGTCGCCAACGTGCGCATCGTCAACAACCCGGAGAAGCTCACCCGGGTCGGCTGAGCTGCGGCAACTCGACGACGTGGACGCCGGCCAGGTCGGTGCGGCGGAAGATGTCGACGACGTCCACGGCGTCCGGGATGTCGGCCCGCGCTCGATGGTCTCGTTCAGTTTCTGTCGTCCCGGACGATGGTGTCCAGCAGCGCTCCGGTGAGGAACGCCACCGCGGCGAGGTAGAGATACTCGAAGACGATGATGACGGTCGCGAGGTTGCCGAAGATGCTGCCGTAGTCGGCGAGCTCGGTCACGTAGAAGCCGAAGGCCACCGACGTGCCGATCCACGCGACGACGACGATGCCCGTGCCGAGGCTGACGAACTGCCACGGCCGTCGCTCCGACGGCGCGTAGTGCACGATCAGCGCGACCGTCACGGTCATGAGGGCGACGGCGAGCGGCCAGCCGAGCAGCCCCGGCAGGAAGTGGGTGACGATCACGGCCGCCGACAGGAGCACCCCCACCGCCAGCGCGAGCAGGATCGACGCGCGGTAGGTCGCGACGGTGCCGCGCCCCTCGCCGGTGTCGTAGATGTTCTCGAAGACGCCCATGACCGCGCGCATCGCGCCGGAGATCTTCCACACCGTGAAGACGAGCCCGACCGTGATCCAGAACAGCTGGCCCGACCCCAGAACCTGCCGGAAGGTGTCGTCGAGGATCATGAAGACGTTGGGCGAGGTGGAGCCGCTCAGCTCGTCGCGCAGGTCGTCCTCGTAGACGCCGTCGAGGCCCAGGAAGCCCGCGAGCCCCAGCGCCATCAGCGCGAAGGGGATGAGCGCAAAGAGCACCTGGAACGCGATCGCGTTGGCGTAGGTGAGGAGATCGACGCGCGCGTAGCCATCGACGACGTCGCGGATGAGCGCGCGGGGGTTCTCCGGGAGCGACACCATCGTGGCGGAGTACCCGGACTCCGGTCGCGCATCTCCGATCTGGTAAGAGTTGCACATGGTCGACCCCAACCAGCACGATCGCTTCGTCCTGCGGCAGCGGATCAAGCTCACCATCAATCAGTACGAGTTCTCCGTTCCGCCCGACGAGGGCGAGGAGGGAGATGGTGCGGCGTTCTGCTTCGTCGAGCAGAAGCGCTTCAAGTTCAAGGAGGACATCCGCTTCTTCGCCGACGAGTCCAAGACGAGCGAGCTGCTGCGCCTCAAGGCCCGCCAGCGCTTCGACCCGCGCGCCCGGTACGAGATCACCAGTCCCGACGGCGCCAAGGTCGGCGAGATCCAGAAGGTCTTCGGCAAGTCGCTGCTGCGCTCCACCTACACGTTGTTCGACACGACGGGCAACGAGCTGTGCGTCGTGCGCGAGAAGAGCATGGCCAAGGCGATCTTCCGCCGGGTCGTGGGCTTCGTCCCCTACATCGGGGGCTTCGCCGACTGGTTGCCGATCGCCTACGACTTCGACTTCATCCACGGCGAGGACGTGATCGGCACGCACTCCCGCCGGCGCTGGAAGCTGCGCGACATCTACACGATGGACTTCACCGCTGACGCGGAGCGCCGGGTGGACCGCCGACTCGTCCTCGCCACCGCCGTCGGATTGGACGCCCTGCAGGCCCGCTGACCGACGCCGTCCCGGCTAGCTACTTCCCCCGGAAGAAGTCCTCTCAGCCCGGATCGTGCCTATGGACTGATATCTGGGGGAACTGTTGAAGAGCCAAGTTTGGCGACTGCGGCTTGCGACCGTGGCTCCGCGGAGCCGTTTATCCGGGTGAAGTAGCTACTTGCCCGGAAAACCCTGGGCAGTGAAACGGCCGCGCCTGGGTGGTGGCGCCTAGAGCTTGGAGGCGGCCAACGCCAGCAGTTCCTCGATTTTCTCATCGCGGTCTGCTTGCTCCCCGCCACCCAGGGTGACGCGTAGCGTCACGCCGTCTTCGGTGAGTTGGGCGTAACCATTCTTGAGGAATTTCGACGCGGGGTCATCGGCAACGAAGCCACCCAGGGCAACGTCTACCTCTGTTGCTCCGGGATTGGCACCCAAGAAAATCGGGAAATCCTTCTTGAAGGGGTCGATCCTGACGTAGGCGGTCGGAAAGGCGGCTGGATCTTCAGGGTCGAAGTCGCATTGACCCTGGGGACCCTCTTTGAAGGTATAGGTGCCCCCGAGAAGAGTTCCGACCTCGTCGGCCGTGAGCTGGTCACATGGGTATGGGGCGGGGGTACTGCCATCGCCCGGTTCATAGCTTCCAGTGGAGGCACCAGAGGACTCTGACTCCTCCCCGGCTGGAGACGACGCTCCAGAGTTGGATGACGCATCGTCTGCCTCGTCACTACCCCCGCATCCGGCAGCAAAGAGTGCCAGGACGATGATCGCTGTTCCGAGGCGGTATCGACGACGAGGGACAGCGGCCATACGGAGCTCCTAGATGGTGCGGTGCCGTGGACGAGGCCTCGCACGTTAGCAAGTCGGAGCACTAACTATTTTCCGGGGGAAGTAGCTAGCGGAGCTTCACCGGCAGCGTCTTGAGCTGGTTGATGAAGGGCGACTCGGCGTGGGCGGGCCGGCCCGCCAGCGCCATGGCCGGGTAGCGCTTGAGCGTCTCCTCCAGGAGGATCGTGAGCTCGAGGCGGGCGAGCGCGGTGCCGAGGCAGAAGTGCCGCCCGCCCGCGCCGAACGCCTGGTGCTCGGTGGCGCGGGTGACGTCGAAGCGGTCGGGGTCCTCGAAGCGCGTCTCGTCGCGGCACGACGAGGCGTACCACATGACCACCTTGTCGCCCTCGGCGATCGGCTGGCCGAGCAGCTCGGTGTCCTTGGTCGCCGTCCGGCGGAAGTGCGCGAAGGCCGGGAACATCCGCAGCGACTCCTCGACGGCCTGCCCGATCAACCCGGGATCGTCGAGCAGCAGCTGCCGCTGGTCGGGGTTCTCCATCAGCGCGCGCATGCCCGACGCGTAGGTGGCCTTGGTGGAGTCGTTGCCGGCCGCCATGAGCAGGAAGAAGCCCATGACGATCTCGTGGTCGGCGAGCCCCTCGCCGTCGAGCTCCGCGTGCACGAGCACCGAGGTCAGGTCGTCGGTGGGATGCTCGCGGCGGGCGGCCATCAGCGCCGAGCAGCGCTCGAAGAGCTGCGGGATCTCGCGCTGCATGACCGTCTCCGGCCCCTCTGGATTGAGGTCGGGGTCCCCCGCGCCCATCATGGCGTTGATCAGATTCGCCCACGGCGCGTCGTCGGAGGGCGGGATCCCCATGAAGGACCCGATCACGCGCGAGACCACCGGCTGAGCGACGTCTGAGACGAGGTCGCACTCGTCGCGCCCCTCGAGGCCGTCGAGGACGCCGATCACGATGGCGCGGATCTCGTCGGCGTGGTCGGCGATCCGCCGCGGGGTGAAGCCGCGCTGGAACAGCGCCTTGAGGCGGTCGTGCTTGGGCGGGTCCATCGCGATGAACATGCCCTGCTGCAGCTCGAGCGGGATCACGGCGTTGGTGAGCGCGGTGACGCCGCCGACCTCCGACGAGTAGGTCTGCCAGTCGCGGCTGACGGCGTGGACGCCTTCAGCCGTCGTCACCGACCAGTAGCCGGCCTCCTCGGGGTACTCGGAGATCGTCGGGGTGAAGTGCACCGGGCACTCGCTGCGCAGCCGCTTGAACACGGCGTGCGGCGGCCCGTCGAGCCACAGCTCGCGCTCGCTGACGAGCACCTCTTCGACCGGGGTCTCTTCTCCTACCGACACGGGCTTCCTCCCTCGAACTGGCTGGCTGGCCAAAGGGTGTCACAATCGCAGCCATGAGCACCGCGACCGCCCCCGCACCGCCGACGACCGAGCTGCCGACTCGGGAGGTGCGCGTTGCCATCGTCGGCGCCGGCTTCGGCGGGATCGGGGCGGCCATCAAGCTGTGGCCCGAGGACGAGCTTCACGCCGCGGAGCACCACTACCCGGCGCAGCTCGGGCCCGGCCAGGCGACGTCCGTCAACCTCGCCGACGACGTAGGTGGACCTCGCAGGCAGGCGCGAGTTCGCTCACGCTGCGGTCGAGCGGCTCCCGTTCTCGATCGACGTCCCGGTCGAGCCGGGCCCGACCACCGCGCACGCCCACGCGATGGTCGAGTGGCGCTTGGAGGCCGTTGCTAGACCGGCGGATGCGCGACGACCTGTCGGGCACCACCCCGCTGATCGTCTACTGACATGGGGATGACGAGAAGGCAGGCGATCGCGACGACCGGCGTGGCCGGGGCGTCGCTGCTGGCGGCGCGCAACGGCGCGGGGGGTTGGCTGGGGCGGACGGTGGGCGTGGAGGCAGCGGGCGCCCGGGCGACCCCGCAGTGCGTGCTGACCGGCGCGCGCACGGAGGGGCCGTTCTTCGTCGACGAGAAGCTCAATCGCTCCGACATCCGCGTCGACACCAGTGACGGCACAGCGGTTGAGGGCATCGCGCTGACGGTCAGGTTCGTCGTGCTCGACAACGATGCCGGCTGCGCGCCGATCGAGGGCGCTCAGGTCGACGTGTGGCACTCCAACGCCAACGGCGACTACTCCGACCTCGCCGCCAACAACTCCGGCCCTGGCAGCGCCGGCAACACGGAGGGCAAGACGTACCTGCGCGGCTTCCAGCTCACCGACGCCGACGGGTCGTGCGCGTTCACGACGATCTTCCCAGGCTGGTACAACGGCCGCACGGTCCACATCCACTTCAAGGTCCGAGCGGGCGACCGGGAGTTCGACTCGCAGCTGTTCTTCGAGGAGGCGGTCACCCAGTCCGTCAACGCCGCCAGCGCGTACAAGGGCAACGACGGCCGCCCGACCAACGCGCAAGACGGCTTCTATGGCGCCGACGGCGCGTCGCTGCGGATGGACGTGACGGGTGACAACGCGAGCGGCTACGCGGGGACGTTCACCGTCGGGCTCACGGGCTTCTCCGATTCAACGACCCTCGGCAGGGCCCGGTTCACCCGCACGGGATCCGGGAAGCGGATCCTCGCCTTCGAGGTGACGGCCGATGAGGAGGTCACGCTCGACGCCCAGCTGCTGCGCCGCGGGCGCGTCCTCGCCCGGCGCCAGACGGCGACGCTCGTCCCAGGCGCGCGAACGCTCACGATCGCTGTGCCCCGCCGTGTGCTTGCGGGCAACGCCCGGCTCAAGCTCGTCGTGCGCGACGCCGACGGCAACCGCACGGTCGTCAGCAAGAGGCTCGACGTGCCGCGCGGGCGCAGCTAGTCGAGCCGGCCGAGGGGGTCGCCCCGGTCGTCGAGCGCCGCCCGGCCCGCCGCACGCAGGAACGGCCGCGTCGGCAGGGCCGCCATCACGCGCGCTTCGTCGCGTGGCGTGGACTGGTCGCTCATGAAGCGCGCGAACGCGTCGCCGGGCACCTTGTCCACCAGCGTGCGGAAGCGCTCGGCGAACGTCTCGGGCTCCCGGGCAAGGGCGTGCAGGAAGACGTTGTCCAGCGTGGCGAGGCGCCTGGCACCGGCACGGGCGGGGGGCGGCTCGCCGGCGACGATCGCGCGGGCGATCGCGACGGAGTGGGCCTGCACGCGGCTGAAGGCGTAGCCGCTGGACGGCCGCAGCGCGCCGCCGGCGACGCCGATCGCGTTCGTGCGGGGCGATCGGAGCGCCGGGATCGGCACGGTGGTCATGGGCAGCCGCCCGCGCTCCTCGTGGACGATCTCGTACCCCTCGCCGAGGTACGCGCGCAGCGCCTTCTGGCGCTTGTGACGTGCCGGGCCGCCGCGCGCCAGCGACGTGTGCTCGACGAGCGCCCGGTCGGGGGCGAAGGGGAGCACGTAGAGGAAGTTCACGCCGTCCTCCTGGCTGACGCGGAAGTCCATCAGCGTCGCCACGCCGGGCTCGAAGCGCGGCTGCTCCGTCTGGATCTCCCACCCCAGGAAGGCCTGCCACAGGTCCATGCGCGTCTGGCGCAACGCCGGGCTCCCGAGCGCGAGGCCGTCGTGGATCGTGCCCTCCAGCCGGCCCTTGCTGGTCTGCGCCCAGCCGTCGCCGACCTCGCTCACGCGCTCATCGAGGCGCAGCGTCACCTGCGGCGCGCGATCGAGCTCCTCGAGCGCTGCCGCGTAGAAGTCCGCGCTGTCGATGTGGACGTAGGGGCGGGTGCGGCTCGATCCGCGCGCCGCCCCGCCGGCGGTGATCACGTCCCACGAATGCCAGCGGTGCTTGGCGAGCTCGAGGAACGGCAGGCCGGGGGAGGCCCAGGTGCACCACGTGCGATCGCGGCCGAACTCCGTGCGCTTGTCGACGAGGACGATGTCTTCACGAACGCCCGCGCGGACCAGCGCAACCGAGAGGCTGAGGCCCGACAACCCGGCTCCGAGGATCACTTGCACACGCACATCATCGCGGGTGGGGCGACGACCGTACGCCATCGACGCGCGCGAGGCGCGCGTGCTCGCCGACGTGGACGGCCGTCACCGGCTGCCACGCAGCGCGCTGCTGGACTTCTGCGCGGGCATGCGCGCCGATCTCGCCGGCACGCCCGTCGTGACCGACGCCGACCTCGACGCCTACTGCCACCACGTCGCCGGCACCGTGGGGATCGTGATGACCGCCGTGCTCGGCGTGGACGGCGACGCGGACGCCGCCCGCGACGACGCTGCCGCGCTCGGGTGCGCCATGCAGCGCACCAACATCCTCCGCGACATCGACGAGGACCTCGCCGCCGGCCGGGTCTACCTACCGGCGGCGGTCGTCGAGCGCACCGGCGGCTCCCTGGCCCCGGGCGAGCGCGAAGCCGTCCTGCGCGACCAGATCGCCCGCGCCGACGCGCTCTACGACAGGGCTCACCGGGGTGCGCCGCCTGCGCAGCGGCCGCCCCGCCGTCCGCGCCGCCGGTGTGATGTACCGCGAGATCCTCCGTCAGATCGAGCGCGAGGGCTACGGCGCCGTCGCCGGCCGGGCGACCGTGCCCCGCACCCGGAAGCTGTTGGTCGCAGGGCGCGCCGCTGCGTAAGTACCCTTCGCGCCTTGCGGCGCATCCTGCTGGTTTTCGGAGTCCTGCTCGTGCTCGTGCCTGAAGCGCAGGCCGGCAAGGCGGCCGCCCGCTACCGGCTCGCCAACGGGTGCTTCGACGTGCGGGCGGCGGGCAAGCCGATCGCCGCGCGCGTGCGCATGCAGGCGACCGACCTGGGGTCGTATCTGCTCTACCTCGCCGACGGCCGTTTCGTCGGTCCCGGCGGCGAGCCGGTGGACGAGCCCGGCCCCGACGCCGACTGGACGGTGCGCGGAAAGCGCGGGCGCTTCTCGCTGCGGTCGCAGGCCGGCGAGGCGCTCCCGGGCCCGGTCGCGTTCAGGCGCGCCCGCGGCTGTGCCCGCTACCCGAACGCCGACACCGACGTCTCGGGCCGGATCGTCCGGTCGTCGCGGCCGTGGGTCCAGACGCGCGGCCTGATGGACAGCCACATGCACTGGATCGCCGCCGACGCCTTCGGCGGCAACGCGCACTGCGGACGGCCGTGGGACCGATACGGCGCCTCGTACGCGCTCACCGACTGCCCTGACCACGACCCCGGTGAGCCCGGGCTGCAGTTCGAGAACCTCCTCAGCGGCAACCGCCCGGGCGCCACGCACGACACGACCGGCTGGCCGACGTTCGCCGACTGGCCCAACCCGACCTCGGCGACCCACGAGAACACCTACTACCGCTGGGTCGAGCGCGCGCACCGCAGCGGACTGCGCATGGCCGTCGTCCTCTTCTTCGACAACGCGCAGCTGTGCAGCGTCTATCCGAGCCGAGCGCACGAGTGCGGGGAGATGGAGAGCGTCCGCCGGCAGATCAAGTTGCTCTTCGAGCTGCAGGACTACATCGACGCGCAGTCGGGCGGACCGGGCCGGGGCTGGATGCGTGTCGTGCGCACCCCGTTTCAGGCGCGGCGCGTGATCAACCAGGGCAAGCTCGCGATCGTCATGGGGCTCGAGGTCTCGCGTCTGTTCGAATGCCGCCTGATCGACGGCGAGCCGACCTGCGACAAGCAGAGCATCGACTCGCGCCTCGCCGAGATGCATTCGCTCGGAGCCCGCTCGCTCGAGATCACCGGCAAGTTCGACAACGCGCTGTCGGGCGTCGCCGGCGACCCGGGTTCCACCGGCGGTATCACCAACACCGGCAACCGCCTCGAGACGGGGCGCTTCCTCGATATGGCCACGTGCGAGGGGCTGCCGTCCGGCGCCGTCGACAAGACGCAGATCAGCTCGTTCGGGCCGCTCGGCGAGCCGTTCGCTGCGCTCGCGCCCGGAACGACGCCTGCCTATCCGCCGCCGCCGCACTGCAACCGGCGCGGGCTGTCCGGGCTCGGTGCGCATCTGGTCAATCGGATCGCCGACCGCCGCATGCTGATGGATCCCGACCACATGTCGGCCGCGGCGCGCATCGCGGCACTCGACATCTTCGAGGCGCGCAAGTACTCCGGCGTCCTGTCGAGCCACTCCTGGTCGACGCCGGTCGACGAGCCGCGGATCATGAAGCTCGGCGGGGTCGTGTTCCCGAAGGCCTCGGCGATCGGCGTCGCGTCCAACCCGGACTGGTTGGTGTCGGAGTACGAGCGCCTGCGCAAGCTGCGCGACCCGCGCTACTTCTACGGCTTCGGCTTCGGCTCAGACGTCAACGGCGTCGCCAAGCAACCGGTCGCCGGGCCCGACTCCGCGGTCGAGTATCCGCACCGTTCCTTCGACGGGCGGATGACCATTCGCAAGCCTTCGACGGCCGAGCGGACGTGGGACTTCAACGAGGATGGCGTCGCCCACTACGGGCTCTACGTCGACTGGCTCGAGGAGCTGCGCACGCGCCTGGGCGCGCCGTTCGTCCGCGACATGCTCCGCGGCCCGGAGGCCTACCTGCAGATGTGGGAGCGCGCGGCAGGCGTGCCCGCCCGCGCGCGGCCCGGTCGTGCCCGGATCGGGATGACGACGACCCGGCTGCTGCGCGCGGCCGGCCAGCCGCGCATCCGCGGCGCGCGCGCCTGGCGCTACCGCGGCGGGGTCACGGCGCGGCTGTCGCGCGCGGGCCGCGTGGTCGCCGTAAGGGGTTAGCCCGGAACGGCGACCCGGGTGATGCGCCAGCTGCCGTCGTCCTGTTCGGCGAGCGGGATGGGCTCGTCGAACGGCCGCGCGACGGCAGTCGAGCCGGTGATCTTCAGCTTGAGGTCCTTCGGACGCAGCAGCGGCTGCATGAACCTGTCGGCGGCGGCCGGGTCCTTGTACTGCTTGGCGACGAGCGCGTGCTCGTACGCGCTCACCTGCTCGACCATGCCGGCGCAGTCGGTGATGCCGGTCTGCTTCGAGACGTCGGAGGCGAGCATGGCGTCGAGGGCGCCGGGCGCGAGCTGTGCGCACGCACGCTCGTCGTCGCCCTCCCAGATGCCCACCTGATACGCCTCGATCGTCGAGCGGATCGCGCTCTCGGGGTCAGCGCCGGTCGCCGGCGCCTCGTCCGAGCCGCCGCAGCCGGCGAGGACGGCGCAGAGCGCGAGAATGCTGACGAGTGTTCGGGTCATGGGAGTTTGTCGGCCCTCGAGGGCTAGGCTCAAGGGACGGCCCTTCACCCTTCCTTACCTGATCGTAACGCGTTGCTCATACGGAGTGATTCGGTCGGTGAGGGGACGGACGGCCCGGGGCGTTCGCGTGGCGCGCGTGAGCCGTCCTTGACGGAGCTGACCCAGCTCGCCCGGCACGCCACCGATCGCGTCGCCCTCTACCGTCGCCGGATGTACATCGGCCGCGGAATCCCGAACCGCCTCGCCGAGCTCGAGCGCATCGCCGCCGGAGCCACCGAGCGGCTCCGCGCTGCCCGAGCCCGAGCACCGAGGCGTCCATGAACACAACGTTGGGAGACCCCATGGCCAAGCAACCCGCAGGTCCGCTCCGTGGCGAGGCCGCCTGGCTCGCAGCCAAGTCAGAGATGGCCAAGCGCAACGACGCCGCGCGCAATCGCATGGAGGCGGAGAACGCCGCCAAGACCGAGCAGGCCGCCGCGCGCCGCCGCGCCATCGCCCGCCTCGAGATGACCAACCTCCCGAAGCAGCCCGAGGCCGAACGCTGATCAGCGGACGCGGTGCCGCCGCCTTCGCGGTCGACCAGGGCGGTCGGGCGACCGTCCGCGTGGTCAACCGTCCCGCCCCTGTCCTGCGCGCGCGTCTGGTCCTGCGCCGGCGAGGCGCTCGATGACGCGCAGTGAGCGCGGCGGGCCGGGCCACAGCTCGCGCGTGAGCGAGGCTCCCGCCGCGCCGCGCAGCGTTCGGCGCAGCGCCAGCGCGACCACGATCAGGTCGTCCATCTGCCCGAGGACCGGGATGAAGTCCGGGACGAGGTCGATCGGCGAGAGCAGGTAGCCGAGGGTGAGGGCGAGCAGGACCTTGTGGCGACGCGGCACGCGCGGGTCGGTCACGAGCCGCTTGAAGAGGACCACGCAATCAGGCACGAAGCCGGCCAGCGCGCGCGCGTCCTCCCTGCGGCCGGCGCCGAAGAGCACGAGCAGGGCGATGGCGTAGAGGGCCAGCGCCGCGACGAGGATCAACACGACGGAATCGGGCACGGAGTCAGATCGTCGCAGCCGTCCGTCAGACTCCGCGCGCGATGACGGATCCCCCGGGGGCCATCTTCCTGCGCTTCCTGCGCTTCGGCGCGCTCGCGTGGGGCGGCCCCGCCGCGCAGATCGCGATGATCAAGCAGGAGTGCGTCGACGAAGAGGGCTGGGTCGACGAGGAGACCTTCAAGGCGACGCTCGCCGTCTTCCAGGTGCTCCCAGGCCCGGAGGCGCACGAGCTGTGCGTCTACTTCGGCCGGCTGCGCGGCGGCCGGATCGGGGGCCTGCTTGCGGGCCTCGGCTTCATGCTGCCCGGGTTCGTGCTCATGCTGACGCTGTCGGTCCTCTACGTGGAGGCGGACCTCGCAAGACACCTCGACGAGCTCTTCTACGGCCTGAAGGCCGCGGTCGGCGCTCTACTGGCCCGCGCGCTGGTGCGCCTGAGCAAGACGTTCATCTCCGACCTGCCGCTGGCGCTGCTCGCCGTCGCGGCGTTCGCGCTGACGGTGTTCGCCTCGGTGGGCTTCCTCCTGGTCCTGCTCGGCTCCGGCCTGCTCTACGAGGTCTACCGCAGCGCGCCCCGGTGGACGGGTCGCGCGCCGTCGATCGACCTCACGCTGCCGTCCGCGCTCGCAATGCTCGCCGGCGCGGTCACGGCCGGCCTCACCGCCGAGATCTTCTGGGAGGGGCTCAAGACCGGCCTCGTGACCTTCGGCGGCGCGTTCACGGCGATCCCCTACCTGCAGGACGTCGCGGTCGAGACCAAGCACTGGCTGACCGACGCCCAGTTCGTCGACGGCCTCGCGATGAGTGGCGTGCTCCCGGCCCCGCTGATCATCTTCTCCACCTTCGTCGGCTACCTCGCCGGCGGCCTGGCGGGTGCGCTCGTGATGACCCTCGGAGTGTTCCTGCCCGCCTTCGTGTTCCCGGTGTTCTTTCATCGCCAGCTGGTCGCCGTGGCCGACAACCCGCGCATCCGCCCCTTCCTGCTCGGCGTGGCGGCAGCGGTGATCGGCCTGATCGCGGCCGTCGCGGTCGACATCGTGGACGCGAGCGTCGTCGACGTCCCGACCGCGCTGCTGGCCCTGATCGCCTTCGCCGCGCTCAATCGCTGGCACGGAAAGCTGACCGTGCTCTACGTCGTCCTCGGCTGCGGACTGGTCGGCGCCGTGCTGCAGCTCACCTCCGTTGTGTGACGCCTACCTGGTGAGCTTCACCGTGCGGGCGATCTCGCGTGTGTAGCCCGCGGCGTCGACCAGCGCGACCGTGATGGCGGCGGTCGCGGCACGGCCCTTCTTGACGGCCTTGGCGATCGCCTGGCTCGGAGCCTTCGCCTTCAGCGTCACAGTCTGACCGGCGGGGACGGCCGCCTTCGCGCCCTTGAGCTTGACCGCCTTCCTGGCGCCCTTGATCCGCACCGCGCCGATCACCGTGGCGGTGACGCGGCCGGCACTCGGCGCGGTCACCTTGGTGGCGATGGTCAGCCGGCCGCCGCGCACCCTCTGGCTGGTGTCGCGCTCGACAGTGGCCTTGTCGACCGCGTTGAAGGCGACGGCGCCCGGCTTCGGCGTCGCCGTGGGCGCGGGGGTAGGCGCCGATGTGGGTGTGGACGTCGGCGCTGATGTGGGCGTTGACGTCGGCGTCGGCGTCGGCTCGGCGCCACCGCCGGAGATGATGAGGGTCTGATTCGCGGTCCCCACGTTGCCCGCCGGATCCGGGACCGAGGCGCTGACGGGCCACGTGCCCTCGCCGACGAAGCTCGGCGTAGCGTTCCACGAGCCGTTGGCCTGCACCAGCGTCGTCATCGTTTGCCCCGCGATCGTCACGGTGACGGTCGTCCCGGGGGCGGCGTCGGACGTGCCCGCGATGGTCGGAGTGCCGTCGTCGGTCGTCGCGGTCGGCCCGCCGTCGATCGCGACGATCGGCGACACCGTGTCGACGGTGAGCGTCTGCGTGGACGTCGCCTGATTGCCGGCCGCGTCGGAAACCGACATGCCGACCCGGTGCGGCCCGTCGGAGAGTCTGGATGCGGTGACGGACCAGCCGCCGCCGCTCTCGACCGGCGCGGTCAGCGTCTCGTCTGCGAGCGTGACGGTCACGGTCGTGCCTGGTGCGACGTTGGCCGTCCCGGAGATGTTCGGCGTCGCGTCGTTGGTCAGCGCCGTCGCTCCGCCCGTGATGGTCACCGCGGGCGCCGTGGTGTCGACGGTCAGCGCCTGGCTGTCCGTGCCCTCATTGCCGGCGGGGTCGGTCACCGCGGCGGTGATCGTCCGGGCGCCATCGGTGAGCGCGGTCGGCGTCACGTTCCAGATGCCTCCGGGCTGCACGAGCGCGGTCAGCGCCTGGAAGTCGACGGTCACGCGAACCACCGTCCCGACCGCCACGTCGCTGGTGCCGGTGATCGTCGGGGTCGGGTCGTTCGTCGTCACGGAGGATCCGCCGTCGATCGACACTGCGGGCAGCACCGTGTCGACGGTCAGCTGCTGCGAAGCGCTGCCGCCGTTACCCGCGCCATCGGTCACCGAGGCGGACACGGGGTAGGTGCCGTTCGCCAGGATCGGCGAGGTCACCGACCATGCGCCGCCGGACGGAGTCGCGGTCAACGTCTGCCCGTTGATCCTTACGGTGACCACTCCCGGCGCTTCGACGTCGGTGGTGCCGCTGATCGCAGGGGTCGTGTCGGTCGTGACCGCCGTGGCGCCACCGGCGATGGTGACGACGGGCGGAGAGCTGTAGACCTCGTTGGCGTCGAGCGTCAGTGCGCCGTTGCGAGCGAAGGCGCGACCGTTGACGATGGTGCCGTTGCCCACCGCGACGGCATCGAGCGCCATGAGCGTTCCGGCGAACTCCGCGTTGGCGCCGACGGCGCCGGCGCCGTTGACCTGCCAGAACACGCGGGAGGCCTGGGCGCCGTTGGTCAGCGCGACCTTGCTCCCCGCGGCCATGGCCAGAGCGCCGTTGACCTGAAAGACGAAGACCGCGTTCGGGTCGCCGCCGGCGTCGAGCGTCACCGTCGTCGTGTTCGAGACGGCGCCGGCGATGGAGTGCAGGCCCGGGCCGACGGTCTGGCCTGCCAGCGCGCCTGCCAGCGGCGCGCCACCCGTCCGCGCGGCCACCTCGGTGTAGGCCGCGACGAGGTCGGCATGCGCCTGGGCGGCAGCCGCCGTCCCGACGCGGGACGTCCCGGTGACGACGCCCGGCGGGAAGCCCGTGGGCTGTGTGTTCGCCTTGACGCCGAGGTCGCCCCGGAGCGTGGTGTGAGGAGCGCCCGCGGCGCTGACCGTGTTGTCGACTGACGCGCCGCTGAGCACCGCATAGGTCGACGCGGTACCGAGGTCCACCATCGGCGTCGCGGCGGCCGCCGCCACGGACGCGGCCGGCCCGAGAGCTCCGATGAGCAGCGCGAGACAGCCGAGCAGCATGGCGTTGATGGATCGGAAGGTCGGCCTCATACGGGGAACATCGGCCGACCTCTGCTGCTGCGATCTACCTCATTCGTGTCTAGTTGCCAAGCATCTCCTGCAGGCCGCGCAACGCGACGAGTGACCACATGGCGATGTCGGCCGAGACGAGGACGACGAGCATCGTCCCCTCGAACAAGGTGGGTGAGAAGCCGGACGCCGGGGCGGCCTGCGGGGCGGCCTGGAGGCGCGCGACGAACTCGATCTCTTCTTGGGTGAACCGCCGGCGGTCGGACATCGGTGCACTCAGACCGCTGCGACCAGAAGGTCGCGGCTGTCGGCCACGCGGTTGCGGCCGCCTGCCTTGGCCGCATAGAGGGCCCGGTCGGCGAGCGCGATCTGTTTGTCCGGTGCATCGTCCATCCCGGTGCATACACCGATCGAGACGGTGACCATCGCAACCGAGCCGTCCGGCAAAGTGGACTCATTGGCTTCGATCAGGGTGCGGAGCCGGTTGGCGAGGTCGACGGCCGCGTCGGGCCCGGTGTCGGGGAGGATCGCCAGGAACTCCTCGCCGCCCCAGCGCCCCAGCACATCCTCGACCCGGATCGCGCCTCGCATGAGATCGGCGAGCTCAGCGAGGATCATGTCGCCGGCCTGGTGGCCCCAAGTGTCGTTCACCTGCTTGAAGTGGTCGACGTCTATGAGCATCACGGTCAGCGGTTGCCGGTGACGGCGGGCCTGACCTGACGCCCGTTCGAGCTGCTCGTCGAGCCCCCGGCGGTTGTAGAGATCGGTGAGCGGATCCACGCGGATGATCTTCTCGAGGAGGGTGACGACGCGGGCGAGGTCGGCGCGACCGTGCAGGTAGCGCAGGAGGATGAGCACGGCGAACAGCGATACGAGCATGAACGCGATCAGCGCGGACCAGGGGAGCCATCCAGGATGCGAGATCGTGCCGGTCAGGTTCCGCGTCGCGTCAGCCGACTGGCGGGTGGTCAGGTCATCGACGTCGGTGGTGACGAAGCGCGAGGCGATCGTCGCCCGCAGGGCGAACCGCTGCTCGTTGTCGTTGCGCACCCGGCCCTGCGCATGGGCGAGGAGAAGGGCGGACCCGGCACCGACGATGGCCCACATCGTCAACGCAAGGCACGTCCAGCGAAGGGTCGGGGAACGCATACGCCTCCATCGGCAGACCCATGCGTTGTTGATCTACCTCATCTGGGTGTGGCTACCGCAGATGAGGTACCTCATCTGCGGTATCTTCGCCGTCCCAGCCGGGGTCGATGGGTGAGCAATGCTCAACGACGTCCCCCAAGTAGTCGAGGTTCCCGAACACGAGACGCTGCTGCGCGTCCTGAGCGAGGTCGAGGCCGGTGACTTCAGCGTCCGCATGCCCATGCACTGGACGGGCGTGTCGGGAAAGGTCGCCGACAAGGTGAACGCGATCATCGCCGCAAACCAGGCGCTGGGCACCGAGCTCGAACGGGTCAGCCGCGTCGTGGGCAAGGAGGGCAAGCTCTCCCAGCGCCTGACCTTCAGGGGGACCGATCAGGTGTGGGGCGACAGCATCGAGTCGGTCAACAGCCTGATCGAGGATCTGGTCCGGCCCAGCACCGAGATGCAGCGCGTGATCGGGGCCGTCGCCGACGGCGATCTGAGCAAGAAGGTGTCCGCCGACGTCCACGGCGAGATGCTCGAGCTCAAGAACACGATCAACGGGATGGTCGACCAGCTCAACGGCTTCGTCTCCGAGGTCACGCGCGTGGCACGCGAGGTGGGGACCGAAGGCAAGCTCGGGCAGGCGGCCGCGCACACCGTCGAGGTCGGCGGCGTGTGGAAGGAGCTGACCGACAACGTCAACCTCATGGCCGGCAACCTGACCGGGCAGGTCCGCGACATCGCGAAGGTCACCACGGCCGTCGCCAACGGCGACCTCAGCAAGAAGATCACGGCGGACGTCAAGGGCGAGTTCCTCGAGCTCAAAGACACCGTCAACGCGATGGTCGACCAGCTCAACCGGTTCGCCGGGGAGGTGACGCGCGTGGCGCGCGAGGTCGGGGTCGAGGGCAAGCTCGGCGGCCAGGCGCAGTCCGCGGAGGTCGCCGGCGTCTGGAAGAACCTCACCGACAACGTCAACCAGCTCGCGGCCAACCTGACCAACCAGGTGCGCGCGATCGCCGACGTCGCCACCGCCGTCACCGACGGCGATCTGACTCGCCAGGTCAGCGTCGAGGCCAGCGGTGAGGTGGCCGTCCTGAAGGACACCCTCAACGAGATGATCCGCAATCTGCGCGAGACGACGCGTCAGAACACCGAGCAGGACTGGCTGAAGACCAACCTCGAGCGGTTCACGCGCAAGCTCCAGGGCCAGCGCGACCTGGCAACCGTGTCGAAGATGATCCTCTCGGAGCTCGCACCGCTCGTCTGCGCGCAGCACGGTGTGTTCTACGCCCTCCAGGACAGCGGCGACGGCACCGAGCCGGTCCTGCGCTTCCAGGCGGGCTACGGCTATCGGGAGCGCAAGCACGTCGACACCACCTTCCGGCTCGGCGAAGGCCTCGTCGGGCAGTGCGCGCTGGAGAAGGAGCGCATCCTGCTCACCGACGTTCCTTCGGACTACATCCGGGTGAGCTCAGGTCTCGGCGACGCTCCGCCGCTGAACATCATCGCGCTGCCGATCCTCTTCGAGGGGTCCGTGCACGCGGTCATCGAGCTGGCCTCGTTCGGCCCCTTCAGCCCGATGCACCAGGCCCTGCTGGACCAGCTCACGGAGAGCATCGGACTCGTGCTCACCACCGTCAACGCCACGGCGGTCACCGAGAAGCTGCTCGAGCAGGCGCAGTCGCAGGCCCAGGAGCTCCAGTCCCGACAGGAGCAGCTCGGACGGTCCAACGCGGACCTCGCCGAACAGGCGGCCCTGCTGGCCGGCAAGAACTCGGAGATCGAGGGCAAGTACCTCGAGGTCGAGGAGGCGAAGTGGCTCGTCGAGGAGAAGGCGCAGGAGCTCTCGGTGTCCTCCCGCTACAAGTCGGAGTTCATCGCCAACATGTCCCACGAGCTGCGCACGCCGCTCAACAGCCTGCTGGTCCTGGCGGAGCAGCTCGAGGACAATCCCGAGGGCAACCTGTCCGAGAAGCAGGTCCGGTATGCGAGCGTCATCCGCTCCTCGGGGGGCGACCTCCTCGTGCTGCTCAACGACATCCTCGACTTGGCCAAGGTCGAATCGAAGACCGTCAGCCTGGAGATGGCCGAGCTGTCACTGGGCGATCTGTGCGACACGATGATGCACACCTTCCAGCCCATCGCCGATGGCCAGGGGCTGTCCTTCTCGGCCGACCTCGGAGCCGGCGTCCCTGCCACCATGGTGACGGACGCGCACCGTCTGCGGCAGGTGCTCAAGAACCTGCTGTCCAACGCCTGCAAGTTCACCGAGCACGGCGAGGTGGCCCTGGGCTTCCGGCTGTGCACCGGCGGATGGAGCCCCGGCAACGCGCGGCTCGCCGCCGCGGAGTCGGTGATTGCGATCAGCGTGAGGGACACCGGCATCGGCATCCCGGAGGATCGGCAGTCCGCGATGTTCGAAGCGTTCGCGCAGGCCGACGGCACCACCGCCCGCGTCTACGGCGGAACCGGGCTCGGGCTGTCGATCAGCCGCAGCCTCGTCGAGCTGCTCGGCGGGGACATCGGGCTCGAGAGCCGGCCCGGGCACGGGAGCACCTTCACGGTCTACCTCCCGCTGGAGCGGGTGGAGAGGGCGGTCGCGCAGGTCCGCCCGATGGCGCCGCTACCGGCCCGCTCCCCGGCGTCGAACAATGCGCTCCTCATGGCCGGGCCGGACGAGCTTGCGCGAAGGACCACGAGCGGAGAGGCCTTCTACATGGGCTCGGCGGCGGGCATCACGGTGCTCGTGGTGGACGACGACTTCCGCAACATCTTCGCGCTCACCGCGCTGCTCGAGCGCGGGAAGGTGGACGTCGTCGCCGCGGAGAGCGGCCATGCCGCGCTGGACATCCTCGGCGCGCGGTCAGACATCGACATCGTGTTGATGGACATCATGATGCCGGTGATGAACGGCTACCACACGATCGCGGCCATTCGTCAGCTCCCGCAGTTCGCCGACCTGCCGATCATCGCGGTCACCGGGAAGGTCGTCGGGAGCGAGCGCGAGCGCTGTCTCGCCGCCGGCGCGTCGGACTACATCCCCAAGCCCGTCGATACCGCGGAACTGCTCGACGCGCTCGCCGATTGGTTTCCCTCCACCCCGCGCAGCGTCGGCGTCGCGATCCCGGACGGCCTCGAATGACGTCCGGCGACACGTCGCCGACGTCGGCGCCGGCGCCGGCGATCCTCGTCGTCGACGACAACGCGGCGAAGCAGCTGGCGCTCAAGGCGATCCTCGAGCCGCTCGGCCACACCGTGGTGGCGGTCGACTCGGGGGAGCAGGCCCTGCGGGCGATCATCGGGCAGCACTTCGCCGTCGTCCTGATGGACGTCCAGATGCCGCTCATGGACGGGTACGAGACAGCCCGGTTCATCCGCATGCGCGAGGAGTGCGAGCACACCCCGATCATCTTCGTCACGGCGCACGCGCGTGAGGAGGCGCAGATCCCGGTCGCCTACGCGAGCGGCGCGGTCGACTTCATGTTCGCGCCCATCGACGCCGGCATCCTGCGGGCCAAGGTGTCCGTCTTCGTCGAGCTCTTCATGAAGACCCGCGCGCTCGAGGAGTCGCTCAACGACGTCACGCGGCTCAGCGAGCAGTTCCGCGACAACGAGGCGCGCACCCGGACGGTGCTCGACCACGTCGCGGACGGGATCGTCACGGTCACCGGCGACGGGGTGATCGAGTCGTTCAACCGTGCCGCCACGGACATCTTCGGCTACACCGAGCAGGAGGCCATCGGCCAGTTCTTCTCGATCATGCTCGCACCGGAGTACCGCGGGTTCGCCAGCCACGACCAGGCCAAGCGACACATGGCGACCAAGCAGGTCGAGAGCGGCCAGTCCGCGGAGCTGCTGGGCTGCCGCAAGGACGGCACGACGTTTCCCATGGAGCTCGACCTCAGCGACGTGCAGCTCGGCGTCCGGGAGATCCACATCGGTTGCATCCGCGACGTCTCCCATCGCCACGCCTACACGGCGAGCCTCACGCACCAGGCGCTCCACGACAGCCTCACCGGGCTTCCCAATCGCGTGCTCTTCAGAGACCGCGTGGAGCACGCGATCCAACTCGCCATTCGCGCAGGCGAGCACCTCTCCCTACTGGTCATGGACCTGAACGGGTTCAAACAGGTCAACGACAGCTACGGGCACAAACACGGGGACACACTGCTCAAGCTCGTGGCCGACCGGCTCGTCGACTGCCTGCGAGAGGGCGACACGGTCGCCCGGCTCGGCGGAGACGAGTTCGGCATCCTGCCGATCGGCGGCACGGATCTGGCCGATGCCGCGGCGGTCGCCTGGAAGGTCGAGCAGGCGCTCCAGCCACCGTTTCTCATCGAAGGGCATTCGATCGAGGTCGGCGTCAGCATCGGGATCACGGTCGTTCCGGAGCACGGCGACAACGTCGACGATCTGCTGCGCCGGGCGGACCTGGCGATGTACGACGCCAAGCGCGCGGGCACCGGCCACGCGGTCTTCGCCGCCGAGCAGGAGGACGCGCCTGCCCGGGAGCTCGCGCTCGTGCGCGATCTCCGCCACTGCGTCGAGCGCGACGAGCTGGTGCTCCACTATCAGCCGAAGGTCGATCTGACGACCCGCCAGACGGTCGGCGTGGAGGCGCTCATCCGGTGGAACCACCCGTCCGGGAAGCTCCTGGCGCCCGACGCGTTCATGCCCGTCGTCGAGCGCAGCGAGCTGATGGTCCCCATCTCTGAGTGGGTGATCAACGAGGCGCTGCGCCAGCTGCAGTCCTGGCGCGAGGACGGCTACGACCTCACGATGGCGGTGAACATCGGCGCCCGCTGCCTCGTGCCGGGCACCAGCCTCTTCGACACGATCGACGAGCTCACCCGGCACTGGGGGATCCCGCCGGACAAGCTGACGCTCGAGCTCACCGAGTGCGCCCTCATCGACACGGCCGCTCCCGGTCTCCTCGAGCAGCTGCAGCACGAGCGCCTGTCGATCGACGACTTCGGCACGGGATACTCGTCGCTCGTCTACCTCCAGCGCCTGCCCGTGGTGGAGATCAAGGCCGACCGGTCCTTCGTGACGACCCTGGCGACCGTCCCGGCCGACGCCACGATCGTCCGCTCGACCATCGACCTGGCGCACAACCTCAGCCTGAAGGTCGTCGCCGAGGGCGTCGAGGACGAGACCACGATGGACCGGTTGATCGAGTACGGCTGCGACGAGGCCCAGGGCTACTTCTTCAGCCGCCCCCTTCCGGGTGATGAGATCGAGCACTGGCTGGAGACCTCGCCCTTCGGGCTGCGCGGCCGCATGGACGACCCGCCGGTGGTCGACTTGCCGGCGCTCGGGTCCCCGGTGCTCAGCTGATCTGACCGCTTAGCGTGCTGACGTCTCGTGCGTGCCGTCGCCGCCTGATCCCGATCTCGCCGAGGAGCTCGAGTCCCGGGACGAGCTGCTGATGGCGTGCCGCGCGCTGCTCGTCACCGTCGGCACGCCCGAGGCGGCGGCGCTTGTCGCCCACATCGACGCGCTGCTCGACCTCGACGACGACATCACCGCCAGCCGCCGGCCGTGACCGGGTTGCTCCTTGCCTAAGGGCCCGTAGATGAATAACTATGCGGTTTGGGCGGGCGATCCGCGGCGCCTGGCGCCACCCGATTCCTAGCCGATGCACGCATCGACTCCGGAATCGTGCGGCGCCAGGCATCCACGGCTCACGCGTCCAAACGCGCATCTAATTCATCTACGGACCCTAAGTGGTGAGCAGCCCGCCGTCGACCGGGAGCAGCACGCCGGTGATGTAGGCGGACGCGTCACTCGCGAGGAGACCGCCGCGGCGGCGAGCTCCGGGCCCGTGCCGACACGGGTTCATCGGGACCCGCCACATCATCTGCTCGAGGTAGCCGTCGGGATACTGCTCGGTCATCTCGGAGTGGAAGAAGCCCGGGGCGAGCGCGTTGACGCGGATGCCCTTGCGGCCGGTCCACTGCTGGGCGAGGTCGCGCGTCAACCCGATGATCGCAGCCTTGCTCGCCGCGTAGGCGGCCTGGGGGAGGCCCGCGGTGGTCGAGCCGAGGACGCTTCCGATGTTGACGATGCTCGAGTCCGGCTCCATGACGCGACCGCACGCCTGCGCCATCCAGTACGAGCCGTTGAGGTTGATGTCGATGACCTGGCGGAACGCGTCAGGCGTCTCGCGAGTCGCCGGAACGGCGGTGCCGACGCCGGCGTTGTTGATGAGGATGCTCACCGATCCGAGCTCGGAGACGGTCTGCTCGACAACGCGAGTGCAGTTCTCGACGCTGGTGACGTCGGCCTGCAGCGCGAGGCACCGCCGCCCAGGCGCCTCGACGCGTTCCTTGGTCGCCTGCAGGCGATCGACACGGCGGGCGCAGATCGCGACGTCGGCGCCAGCCGAGGCGAGGGCGTCGGCGAAGTCCACGCCAAGGCCGGAGGAGGCACCGGTCACGATCGCGACCTTGCCGTCGAGGCGGAAGGAATCAAGCACGCTCATGCGAGCAAATCTACGTCCTCTGACGGGCCGGAGGTGCACCGAGCATGATGCGGCAGCGGGTGCCGACCCATCCCGAGCGGCTTGACCGCAAGTTCGGGGCGCGCGCAGCGTTTGAAGCCACATGCGCGCGCCCTTCCGCCTCTCCCTGGCCCTGCTGCTGCTGGGTTTCGCCACGGTCGGGAACCCCTCGGCGGCCAGGGCCGACCATCCGCAGCCCGCCCGTGACATCTCCAAGCTCGACTACTCGCCGCAGGGGTTCTTCAAGGCGGGCGACCCCGTGCCGCTGGGCAACGCCTGCAAGACCACCGATCTGTTCAGCTCGCGTCGCAACGGCCTGCGCTTCAACCCGTCCGGGAAGTACAACGCGTTCGACTCGAACGTCTACGAGGTCTTCTGCCTGCCCTTCCGCGAGGCGGACGACATGAGTGCGGCCGACGAGTTCGGCGGCGGCGACGGCAGCGATCCCGGTCGCGGGTTCTGTGCCGGTGCCGGCACAAGCGAGCCGCAGCCCGGACCGGATGCGCCCCTGTCGGTCCTGGCCGGGCAGTGCCCGAACCACCAGCTCGAGTACATCGAGTACTACGAGCAGACGATGCGCGACATCCTCGGCGACTTCGGCGTGGAGACCAAGCGCTTCGAGTTCCAGAACCCCGGCAGCGGCAATACCTTCGGCGGGCGCGCGATCAATCCCGCGGCCGTCGTGCCGGGCGCAGACCATCCGGAGGACACCGTCATCATCGGCGCGCACTACGACCAGACGACGGAAGGGCCGGCGTCAGCGTGGGATTCGGCCGAGGGCCACGCCCAGGTGATCCGGGTCGCCAAGCTGATGGCCGATTACTGGCGCTCGACGGGCACGCGCCCCTCGGCCACCGTGAAGTTCATCCCCTGGGACGGCGAGGAGTCCGGCACGCTCGGCTCGCTGGACTACGTGGAGAACAACATCGTGCCGGGCGAGGAGAACCAGGTTCGCGGCTACTGGAACACCGATCCGTGCGCCGGCGGCTATCCGGCCTTCCGCAACGGCAATCCGAGCGCGCGCATCGCGCTCGGCATCCAGATCGCTCGCCCCGAGGAGATCCCGGGCGACTTCGACGTCGCTCGCGTGCAAGCCTTCAACGACCAAGCAGACGATGTGGTCGAGCAGGTCTTCGAGCGTCTCGACGACACCGTGCCCGTGACGGGCGGCCAGCGCGAGGTGTTCATCTCCATGGCTGAAGCGCTCGCCGCCGGAACGCAGGCCGATGCCGGTCCGGGCGGACCTGTGGTGATCGGCGACGAGCGGCCCGTTCTGTTCTCGAGTGACTGGGCGAACTTCCTCGCCAAGGGCGTGCCGTTCTTCAACCCGGGTCCCGAGGTCACCGGGCCTGGCGACGACGGCGGGGTCGGCAATCCCGACGGCCTGGCGATCCTGCACACGCCCAACGACAACATCGTCACGCTCAACCGGATGACGGCCCCTGGGACGGGCGAGACGTTCTCCGCGGGCTGGATGAAGGGCATGGAGATGTGCGCCGACCTGCTGGCCTGGGGCATGCTCCGCGACGACCAGGGCGGCAGCCAGACCGCCAACGGCGATGTCGTCGCCTACTACGAGGCCCTCCCGAACGAGGCTCAGGTGTCCGCCCCGGTCACCTTCGACGCGGGCGGCTCCTACGAGTACGAGTCGGCGGCCACGCGCACTCGCGTGCCGGCGAGCCGGCTCGAGTACTCCTGGGACTTCGGCGACGGCACCACCGGGACCGGCGCGAAGGTCGACCACGCGTACGCGACGGCCGGCGTCTACGAGTCCAGGCTGACGGTGCGTGACAACGTCAGCGGCGAGACGGACGTCGCCTCCATCCCGATCACGGTGATCGGCGCCGCACTCGCAGGTCCCGTGCTCGCCGTGCCGCCGGCCGACGATGCCGACGATGCTTACGAGTTGTCGTGGACCTTCGACGAGACCACGCGCCCGGGCTTCTCCAACTACCGCGTTCAGGAGGCGCCCGATGCCAGCACGCCGCTGAACGATCCCGCCGAGGATCTCACGCGCTGGACGCCGTCGGCGCCGACCGAACCCGTCATCCAGCCGTGGCAGCTCAGCGACCAGGCCGGCGACAGCGTACGCGGCAACGTGCACTCGAGCGGTGCGCGCGGCTTCTATACCGGTATTGACCGTGCCGATCAGATGCCCGGCGTCGGACCGTCCTCAGGGGTCTCGATCCTCGAGCTCAAGGACCCGGTCGCCCTGACCGGCAGCGCTGAGCTGTCGTACCGCTCCAGCTACGCCAACGACAGAAACGACGTCAGTCGCGTCGAGGCCGCAGTGGTGGACGGCGGCGCTCTCGACTGGCAGGAGGTCGACAGCGTGCGTACCACGAACTTCTTCAACGTGCCCATCGACGAGGTGACGTACCCCGACGACATGGAGCTGCGCCGTGTCGACCTGAGTGCCTTCGCGGGCAAGCAGGTGAAGTTGCGCTTCGTCTACGCGCTGGGAGCCGCGCAGTTCGTCAACGTCTTCCGCACGGGGTGGTACGTCGACGACATCCGCATCGACACAGGCACGTTCACGACGATCGCCGAGCCGGCCGCCAAGACGCAGGCCATTACCGGCCGGGCCCCGGGCGCCTACGCCTACCGCGTGCTCGCCGTCTACAACGACGGCGTCTCGACGCGAGCCAGCAACGTCGAGCGTGTCAACGTCGCCCCGGGTGCCGCGACTCCGACTCCGTCGGCGACCCCGACCGCCGCGGGAACGCCGACCACGGGCACGGGGCCGGGGAGCGGCCCAGGGACTGGCCCCGGCGGGAGCGGCCCGTCGATGCCTTCGTGCGCGAAGTCGACGCTGCGAGCGTCGGTCAAGCCGCTCAGCGACGGCCGGCTGAAGCTGAGCTTCGACTCGGCTCGGCCCGTGACCATCGACGTGCTGCGCCAGTCGCGCGGCAGCCGGGTCATCCCCCCGGAGCGTGTCGCGCGGTTCAGTCGCACGCGGTCCTTCGTCTGGGACGGCGAAGCGACCGAGCGCGGCGCGACGGTGGAGCGCGGCGTCTACGTGGCCCGCTTCCGGTCGGCATCAGGCGTCCGGCGCTTCGGGTTGCGCCGCACGGGCGAGCGGTTCGTCCGCATGCGCGCGTTCGACCGCAACTTCGGCTGCGCCGCGATCCGCTTCCTGCGCCTCAGCCGGCCCGTCTTCGGCGGCGTGCGGAACGTCCCGCTGCGTGCCGGATTCGAGCTGGCGAGGGCCGGCGAGGCACGGATCGAACTCCTGCGAGGCGGACGGGTCGTGCGCCGCTTCGTCATCGCCGGCGACGCCCGCCGGCGGGTGCGCATCGTCGCTCGCGGGCTCAGGCGGGGCCAGTACGGGATCCGGTTGACCGTTGCCGGCAGCCCGCCGCGCACGGTGTTCGTGACCCGCCTGTAGGTAGGGCGATTGCCGCAAGCTTTCCGTTCGCAGGCCGTTGTCGCTGACATGGTCCTTCGTGCATGCCTCGCGGCCCTCGCCGCATTCGCCGTCCTGACCCCGGCCGCGAACGCTCAGTCGGGCGTGCCCCTGGCCGGTGAAGGAGAGAACATCGAGCCGGTGGCGCGGGTGCAGATACCGGGCGCCAACGAGGTGGAGCTGGCCGGGGACTGGGCTTTCATGTCGGTCGAAAAGGCCGCCGACGGCGGGGAGGGCGGCGGCCTCGTGATCGTCAACATCGCCGACCCGACGCGACCGTTCGTCCAGGGACGTTGGAACGCCTCCTCAGCGGGCATCACGGACGCCGGATACGCCGACGTCGACCTCTCGCCCGACGGCAACCTGGCGGTGCTCACCAACTCTCACTGCTCAGACTGCAAGGAGGGCGTCGTCGCGTGGGCCGTGCTGATCGACGTGAGCGACAAGTCCAAGCCGAAGCTGCTCGGCAAGGTCGTCGACGACGCGACGATGGACTACGTGCACACCTCCACGCTCGACGGAGACACCCTCTACCTCAATCCGCAGGTGGCGCCGTTCTACCCCCAGCCGGGCAACGCCCACATCACGGTCGTCGACATCTCCAACCCCGCGCAGCCGGTCAAGACGGGCGTCATCGCCCCGCCCGGTGCAGACGCGGGCCTGGCGCACGACTCCTATGTCGACCATCGCCCTGACGGCAAGACGCTTCTGTACGCGGCGTCGATCAACAAGTCGGACGTGATCGACATCACCGACCCGCTCGACTCCACGTGGCTGCAGTCGGCGACGTCCACCTACACCCTTTCGCACGACGTCCAGCCCAACCACGACCGTTCGATCATCCTGGTGGACGACGAGGGCCTCGCCGGCGGCCAGCTGGACGAGAGCGTCTCGGCGTGCGGCAAGGTGGGGTCGGGTCCGGCCTCGCTGGATTCCGGCTCGATCCACTTCCTCAGGGCGGCGCCCGACGGCACCTTCGCCAACGGCGGTGCGGTCCATCTGGGCACCTTCAACGCGCCGACCAACGTCAACCAGGGCGCCTGCGTCGCGCACGTCTTCTGGCAGGCGCCCGACGAGAACCGGCTGACGCAGGCCTTCTACCGGACGGGAGCGTTCGTGCTCGACTTCGAGGACCCGAGCAATCCGCAGATGCTGGGCTGGTTCGTGGCCGAGGGCGGCTCCATCTACTGGTCCAACAAGCCCCATCGCGGCTACCTGTACGCCAGCGACATGGAGCACGGACTGGACATCCTCAAGTACACCGGTGAGGGCGGGACGCGCTGGCCGGCGACCGCAGGCCCCGCCGAGGTCCAGCGCTCAGCACGCCAGGGCGTTCCGTACGTGCCGATCGCCGGCGTTGCTACGCCGACGCCGACGGCGACGCCACCAGCGACGGCGGGGCCGTCTTCGCAGCCGACTCCGTCCGGCTCGACGAGCGGCGGCAGCGCCTCTGACGGGGGCGCCAACGGTGGCCAGCCCGTCCGCGAGCTCGGCAGGCTGCGCCTGGCGCTGACCCTCAAGCGGGTACCCGGCCGCGTCGGCCGCAAGACACGTCTGACCGTCGCGTTCACCGATGCCGCGGGCGATCGAGTTGGCCGCGTCAGCGTCAGGCGGGCGACCTCCAAGCGGGCGCGCATCCTCGTGCGCGGCATCGCCGTCGCCGGACGTTACGGCTGGACGCTCAAGGCCGGAAAGAGGACGCGTCGGCGCGGCTCGGTCGGCGTGCAGAAGGCGAGCGGCCTCGCGCTGTCTGCGAACGCGACACTGGTGGCCCGCGCGAGGTAGCTGCAGACGTCGGGAGCGGAAGCTCGCGCCGTCTCGAATGTGACGATCGTGCGAACCTGCCCAAGGCGGGGGCCGCAGAGCGACATCAGGCTCTGCGAACCGGCGGTCCGCGGCCTACTCTGCGTGCATGCTGCACGTGCGCGTCCTCACCGTTCTCCTTGCCGTGGTCGTGCTGGGCTCGCCGGGCGCTGCGGCGGCCGCGAAGCCGCCGGCCTCGTGGCCGCCGGCCAAGGGTCCTGGCCTGCTCGTGGCTCACTTCGGTGAGGAGCATCTCAACGACGACGACGGCGAGCGGATCCTGCCCAACGTCGTCGCCGAGGTGGCGCGCTACAAGCCGGCTATCGCGACGACCTCCGCCGATAAGGGGTCAAACGGCGTACCGGAGCAGTTCGCCGCTTACAAGGAGGTCATGGCGGCGCTCGAGCGCGCTTCCGTGCCGTACTTCAGCGCGCTGGGCAACCACGACCGGACGGCGCCCCCCGGGGTCCCGGGCGGTTTCCCGGGGGTCACGGATTTCGCGCCGTATCGGGCTGCGTTCGCCGACCGGCCCTTCCCGTGGGGCGATGGTCCCCCGGTGTCAGATCCGCGCTTCGCTCCGATCTCGCGCCCGGTCAGCGACACGGACGGCGCGTCCACGCACTACGCCGTGGACGTGGGCAACGTGCGCTGGGTCTTCCTCGACAACTCGTGCTACTCGCTGATCAACTGCGACCCCTTCCAGGCGCCGGCCTTTCCTGACGATGACGGCAACGGCTCGCAGTACGACTACCTGCGCAGCGTCGCGGGCGAGGCCAAGCGGGAGGGGCGCCTGGTCTTCGTGGTCTTTCACATGCCGACCCAGGACGACCGCCCGGGTCATACGAATCCGACGCCCGCGCCCCACACGATGGGTGAGGGCACCTCTCCGGACAACGCGACGTTCGAGCAGGTCGCCGCCGAGCTCGATGTCGACGCCGTCTTCGCCGGTCACATCAAGGGGCAGTGGATGTATCGCGGGCAGGGCGACGTCCCGTACTACACCGATGGCGGGGCGGGCGGGGAGGTCTACGTCAGCTCGGAGGAGGAGGTCGGCGTGGACAGCGGCTACTGGCACGGCTTCCGCCTGCTGCGGATCGTCGGTTCCAAGGTGACGACCGACGTGGTGCCGGCGATCGTGCCCGACGGCATCACCGTGAAGGGGCCCCCGTCCGTGAAAAGAGGCGAGGTCGCGGTCTTCACAGCGACCGCCAAGCAGCCCACCGAGGAGGGGCCGAAGATCGACGCCCTCGAGCTGCGCGAGCCCGACCCGTCTCGCTCCAACGCGGCAAAGCTGCCGACCCCTGCGCGCATCTGGACCACGGGCAACCGCCGCATCGTCGCCCCGGTCGCCGCCAAGTCCGACGATGCCCGGCGCGATCCGGCCACCCAGACGGTGTCCGGGCGCTTCGCCGGCCGTTGCCCCGGGCGCACCGCCGTGTCGATCACCTCCGGCTTCCAGACGCGCCGGGTTCCCGTTGTGGTTCCGAGCGCGCCCGGCAAGCTCTTGCGCTCTGTCAAGCCCCGTCGGCGGCCTCTGCCGGCGGGTCGTCGCGCGACCGTTGCCACCGTCAGGCTGGCCCAGCCCGTGCGCCTGCGCGCGACCGTTCGGCGCGGAGCCCGGGTCGTGGCGACGCTGATCGACCGTTGTGGCCGCGCCAAGCGGCCGATAGCTGTCCGCTGGAACGGGCGCGGGACGTCGGGCCGCCGCGTCGCGGCTGGTCGCTACACGCTGGACGTGAGGCTTCGCTCAGACCGCCGCACGCTGGTCCGGCGCTTCAAGCTCGGCCTGCGCTGATCACAGGCGGAACGCGCGTGCGGTCGCCGTCGTGCGTCGCCCGTCGCTGCCCGAGAACACGACGTTGATCCGGTAGTCACCCCTGGCGAGCCCCTTCGCCGGCAGCGTGACGCTCTGCAGGCGCCCGGCGGTCACCGTGCGAGCCGTGAACGTGCGTACGACACCGCCACCCCGTGAAGAAGGGCAGGGCCGGATCGAGCACCTGGTCGTAAGCCTTTTCGGTTCTCGCTGTCGTAGCTACCCCGACTCCACCTGACCTTGTCCTCGCACAAACCCCGTAGAGTGTCGTTTGACATGGCATTGGAGGCGACAGATCGCACGACGTTTGCAGGACGACTGCGCACGGCAGCCGAGCGCACTGATCTCGACCGCTCGGATCTGGCGCACCTTGTCGGGACGAATCCCCGCACCGTCGCACGCTGGATGACGCAGGAGTCCTCGCCCAGAACCGAAGTCCGCCGGCGCCTGCTCGAGGTGCTCGCCGTGCTCGAGCAGCTGTCCGGAGTGCTCGAGCCGCAGGCAGCGCACGACTGGCTGTTCTCACCCAACGTGCTGCTCGAGCAGCAAAAGCCGATCGACCTCTTGGCCGAAGGCGAGTGGAGGCGGATCCTCGGACTGATCGACGCCCTCGCTGAAGGCGTCTTCGTCTGAAGCCCGACGAGCAGGACCTCGCGGCGCGGCTCGCCCAGTTGCCGGCGCGGGGGTTCGAAGGATCCGCGTGGAGGCATGTCGCCGTCGGGCGGCCGGCGCTCGCTGGCGAGGGCGCTCGACTGGTCGGAGGCCGTTGGAACCCGCCCGGCAGCTTTGCGGTTTTCTACCTAGGAACAAGCCGTGAGACGGTCGTAGCTGAATTCCACCGCCTCGCCCGTCGTCAGCGTGTTGCTCCCGAGCAGTTCCTTCCGCGGACGCTCTACCGCTACGCACTGACGCTCAACGCTGTCGTCGACTTGACGGACCCTGAGGCGCTCGAGCACCTGGAGCTCTCGGAGGAAGACCTCGCCCGTGACAACCTCTCGGTGCCGCAGGCGATCGGCGCGGCGGCCTTCGCGTCGGGGCGCGAAGGCATCCTGGCGCCGAGTGCGACTGGCCGCGACCGTGTGGTCGCGGTCTTCGTGGAGCGGCTGGCGTTCAACTCGTTCGTGCGCGGCCGTGGGCACGGCGTGGGCACGAAACGCGCTCGCCGCTGACGCTGGGTGACGCCGACTGACCGTCGCGGTCAGCGGCGCCGACCTCCCGGGAGCGGCGGCGCAGCGCGGGATTTGGCTCTGGCAGCGGAGGGGGAGGGATTCGAACCCTCGGAACCGGGGTTGCAGGCTCACTGGTTTTCAAGAGCTGCCGCCCGGCGCGTGGATTTAGCTCTGTAGCGGGCTTTGCGGGCTGTCGCCGCTCCGCGCGGGGAGCGGCGTGGGGAGCATCAGCGCCTGGCTGCCGCGCCCGTCACGCGGTTGGCCAGGGCCTCCTCGTAAAGCGGCTCCGGAGCCATGTCGAGCTCATCCGGCCAGCACAGCGTGCCCATCTCGATGCCGACCCGGGCGAAGAGGGCCGGATCGCGGAGCGGTTCGAGGACACCGCGCCACTCGTGATCCTCGAAGGCGACGTCGCCTACTACTCCGTCGGCGAAGGTCAGCCGCAGAGCATGGTCGCCGAGCACGTCGACCTGGGTGATGCGCGGGAGTGATGCGACGTCCGGCATGCGCAGCCTCAGCTTAAGGCAATGGCTCGATCGCAACCAGCGGCTGCAGGGCCCGGACGCGCTGCCAGTTCTCGAGCAGTTCGTCCTCATGGAGCGCGGCCCATTCGCGGACGAGCCGGAGTTGTCGCGGCGGCAGCGTCCCTGCCAGCAGCCTCCCGTCGAGCGCGAACGACCCGACATGCTCGCCGTACTCGGCGTGGAAGTGCGCGACCGGATGGTTCTGCTCGCGCCAGAACATCGCGATCTTGATCCCGTAGAAGTAGCTCAGCCGCGGCACGAGCCGAAGCCCACCAGATGCGGCGGCGGCTCCGCCTCGGATCGTCCTTCGCTGAACAACTCAGAGCCTCGGATTCAGGCTCGCGCGACGCTTGCGGTGCTCATTTTGCCGCAGGCCGCGCCTGCGGTCAGCGTGCCAGCAGCGGGTAGCGCTCAGGGTGCTCGATCGAGTCGACCGACAGGTCGACGTCAAGGTCGGGCCAGTAGAGGTGTCCGGCGCGCGGACACTCCAGCCGGACGATCGCTTCCACTGATGCCCGCTTGAACCAGGGGAACTGCTCGAAGGGAAGGAACAGCTCTCGATCGTCGACGAGAATCCAGAAGCCGTGCGTCGAGATGTTGGTGACTTCAGCGTTCGAAGTGCTCGTGCCAGGCATCCGTGATCTCCTGCTCGTGTTCCTCCACCAGCCGCTCGACGCGTTTGAGGTCCTGAGCGGTCAGGCCGTAATTGCGCGCTAGCTCGATCTTAGGCGCCAGCCAGAACTTCGCCTCGCCGTCGGGAGACTGGACGTGGATGTGGAGGCGCGGCTCCTCGCGCGAAAAGAAGAAGAACCGGTACGGCCCCTCCCTGAACACCGTCGGACTCACTCGAGCATCGTACGGTCGCTCCGCGAAACCACGAACACCGAAAGAACGACCGAGCCACCACCACGGCCACGGCAGCCACGCCACCCCGCCCAAAGTCATCAGGAACGACCAGCACAACTCCAGATCGAAGTCCAACTAGGGCGTTCTTCAGCCGACGAGCAATGTCAACGACCATCGCGGTCCGGTCTGGATTGGTACCAGTGAGCCGACGCGTCGCGTCCAGATTGCAAAGCAGCGTCTGCGAGATGAAGCGCTCGTCCACGCTCGCCTGAGCGAACTTCTCCGCTGCGGTAATGACGACGCCGCGGCCCACACCGGGCGGTCAGCTGCCGGCAGCGGCGAGCAGCGTCGCTGTCTCGATCTCTATGGGCACCTCATGCCGGGGCTCCGAGACGGAGGCAATCGCTCTCGCGGATGCCTATCTGGACCGTGAGTGACGGCGGCCATGAGAACCTCCCCGTAGGCGGCCGTTGGAAGTCCCCGTTGGCGGCCACTGGTTTTCCCCGGTGGCGGCCATCGGTTCTCCCCACTGTCCTGTCCTGAGTGGCCTGCAACGTCCGGCGCCTTGACGATCAAGGCAGCTGGGAGGCGGGCTTGAAGACCTGTGAGGAAGTGATGGAGATTCTGGAAGCGTTCGATTTGACGGGCTCGCTGCGGGGAGCAGCCGAGCTGGTCGGGTGTGATCACAAGACGGTCGCGCACTGGGTGCGTGCTCGTGATGCCGCCGGTGGCGGCTTGCCGGTTCATGTGCGGGCGAAGCCGCGCGTGGACGAGTACATGGCCAAGATCGAGGAGTGGGTGTGTCACTCGCGTGGCAAGGTCCGCGCTGACAAGGCGCACGAGAAGCTGGTGGCGATGGGCTATCGGGGTTCGGAGCGAACGACGCGTCGGGCGGTCGCTGAGGCTAAGCGGCGTTGGCGGGTCGGGCACGGTCGCCGGACGCGGCCGTGGGTGACTGAGCCGGGGTTGTGGATGCAGTGGGACTACGGCGATGGGCCCGAGATCGATGGGCGGCCGACGACGTTGTTCTGCGCGTGGCTGGCTTGGAGCCGGTTTCGGTTCGTGATGCCGCTGCGCGACAAGACGATGGCGTCGGTCGTGATGGCGCTTGACCGTGCCCTGCGCGCGTTCGGGGGCGCGCCGACTTACGCGTTGACCGATAACGAGAAGACGGTGTCGGTTGATCATGTGTGCGGGATCGCGGTCCGCAACCCGCAGATCGTGTCGGTCGGCCGTCATTACGGGCTGACGATTCAGACGTGCGTGCCGGCGGATCCGCAGAGCAAGGGCGGCTCGGAGGCGACGGTCCGGATCGCGAAGGCCGATCTGGTCCCGACCGATCACAATCTGCGGCCAAGCTATGCGGACTTCGCCGCGCTGGAGCGGGCGTGCGTGGAGTTCTGTGATCGCGTCAACACCCGCGAGCACCGGGTCACGCGGCGGCCGCCGGTGGTGATGCTCGCCGAGGAGCAGGCCCGGCTGCACAAGCTGGCGGTGGTGCCGCACACGGTCTGCTTCGGGCAGACGCGCCGGGTGGGGTGGCAGTCGACAATCTCGGTCGGCGGCGCGATCTACTCGGTCCCGTCGGCGCTGCTAGACGAGCGCGTCTGGGCCCGGATCGCCGGTGACGAGCTGATCGTCGTGCATGCCGACGGTTCCGCGGGGCCGCGGGAGGTCGCGCGCCATCAGCTGACGACGCCGGGCCGGCCGAGCATCCGCGACGAGCACTACCCGCCGCGGCCCGCCGGGGCGCTTGAGCGCAAGCCCAGGGCCGACAACGCCGACGAAAAGGCGTTCCTTCAGATCGGGCGGGGCGCGGAGAAGTGGCTGATCGCTGCGGCGGCGGCCGGGACGACGAAGCTTCGTCGCAAGCTCTCAGAGGCGGTCGCGCTGGCCAAGCTGCACGACCCCGGCGACGTCGATGAGGCGCTCGGGGTCGCCGCTGACGCCGGCCGGTTCGCCGACGGTGACCTGGCCGCGATCCTCAATCACCGCGGCGGCAAGGTGATCGAGTTCCCCGCGCGCGCGAGCGAGACGCAGTCGCTGCAGGGCTCGACGCAGGCCTGGGAGGGGTTCGGCGCGTGACCGTCTACTACCGAGAGATCCGGGCGCTGATCGATCCTGAGCAGTCAGACCCGCTGCCCGACGGCGGCCGGCTCCAAGACGTCAGCGTGATCCTCACCGGCCCGGTCGTCGAGGCTGACCGGTTGCGGCCGGCGGCGGTCGCGCTGTTGCCCTGCCAGGCCCGCGACCTGGCGTTTGAGCTGCTCGAGCTCGCCGAACACGCCGACCGCGAGAGGACCGGGCGATGACGGTCAAGACCCCGCAGCCGCCGCCGCTCCCGGACGAGGTCGAACGGCTGCTGCGTCGCCTGCGGTTGCCCTACATCCGCCACGCCGCCCCCGATGTCCTGGCGACCGCCACCTCGCAGCGCTGGGAGCCGGCCGAGGTGCTGCGGGTCCTGCTCGCCGAGGAGGCCGCCGGCCGCGACCAGGCCACGATCCGGATGCGTCGCCGCCAGTCCGGCCTGCCGGCCGGCAAGACCTTCGACGCCTGGCACCCCGACGCCTCGCCGATCCCGAAGGCCACCCAACAGGCACTGCGGTCGCTGGAGTGGATCGGCCGCGCCGAGAACCTCTGCATCTGCGGACCCAGCGGCACCGGCAAGAGCCACCTCGCCGAAGCGCTCGGCCACCAAGCGATCGATGCAGGCAAGACCGTCGCCTGGCACACCCTGGAGAGCCTGGCGACGCTGATGCGCCGCCACCGCGCCGACGACTCGGTCTCCAAGGCCATCGGCAGGTTGATCCGCGCCGACGTCATCGTGATCGATGACATCGGCATGCTTCCGGTCGCGCCCGACGCCGCCGAGGCGCTGTTCAGGGTCGTCGACGCCGCCTACGAGAAACGCTCGATCGCGCTGACGAGCAACATCCACCCCGCCGGCTTTGACGAGCTGATGCCCAAGACCCTCGCCGCCGCGACCGTCGACCGACTCCTGCATCACGCGCATGTCCTGCTCACCGACGGCACCGATTCCTACCGCCTCGCCCAAGCAACTGCCGGCAAGGGGGTGATGCCCCTGACTTGACCCGCGCAGCGCGCTATCGCCACAGACACCTTCGGCCTACGGCCTCAGGCGTCTGCGACGACAGCGCGCTGGGGAGAACCGATGGCCACCACCGGGGAGAAAACATGACCGCCACCGGGGAGAACCGATGGCCGTCTACGGGGAGAAACCGATGACCGTTGACACGTGAGATCAGTGAGCCGAAATCGCCGGTGCGGGGAGCACGCGGGGAGCAAATGACCCTCGAGGAGCGGTCTTGAGCGGTCTTGAGCGGTCTTGGGCGCGGTTCCGCGGAACCGCGAACGCCTTCAGGACCGACCCAAGAAGCAACTGTCTAGCAGGGAAAACGGCTACAGCAGCGGAGGGGGAGGGATTCGAACCCTCGGAACCGGGGTTACCGGCTCACTGGTTTCAAGTCCTCGGCCTCCTGTCTCTGGAGCCCCAAGTCTTGGCTCTGTGCCGTCGTTCTCGGAAGCGGACCGGGCGACTCGGGGAAAGAATCGGGGAAACCGGGACTCCGAACCGCGGCGGACGTCTCCGGACCATGCCGCCGGCGTGCTTCGGGTCCGCCAGCCGATCGCCAGTGCCCGCTCGGCAAGCATCGCCCATCCACGCGATCCGAACCGGCACCTTGACAGCTACCGCAACATCGACCGGTAGCGCCGAACAACCCTCAGAACGACGGAGCCCCAGGGGGATCACCGCCGAAGCGGGAGAGCCTTACCTGGGGCATACGCCATCTAGGTTACCGCCATGACGCCGGATCGGGCAAGCGATCTCACACCCGGCCAAGCCAGGCGGTGGTTCACAGAGCCACGCTTCCGGCCCTACCTCGACGAGGCTGACGGGCGGCACGAGCTCGCCGCACAGCTTTACGTCTGGAACGCGCGCGTCTCCTCCGTGTTGCTCGAGACACTTCACCACGTCGAGGTCCTGCTGCGGAACGCGATCGACGATCGCTTCAAGCCAGTGGACTCCAGCGCACCGCCGCGAGAGACGTGGCTCGAGGATCCCGCGATCCTCAATGCCCAGTCACGCAAACGCGTCGCAGAGACGATCGGCCGAATCCGCCGCGAAGGGAAGAAGCCGACCCGCGGTCGCGTGGTGGCCGGCTTGTCGTTCGGCTTCTGGCGAGCCCTCTTCGACAAGAAGTACGACTCGCTCTGGGTCAGCCACCTGCACCGTGCGTTCCCCCACGGCGGCGGCGACCGTGCAGAGATCGCCGCCACGATGGCGAGCCTCGTGCCCTTCCGCAACCGCATCGCCCATCACGAGACGATCATCCGCCGCCCGATCCAACGCCACCACGACGAGCTGCTCCGTCTCGCGTCGTTGATCGACCCCGAGGCGGCCACTTGGATCAGGACACACTCGCGCTTCGACGAAGTCGCCGCCGAACGACCCGAACCGTAGCCGCCGCGAATCGACGAGTACGAAACCCCTTCACCCCTGCCGCGCTGCGACACTCAGATCATGGCGCCGCGCCTAACCGAGCACGACGTCGTCCGCTTTCTCAGCGACTCAGGTGGCTGGCCGGCCGGCACCGTCGGCACCGTCGTGCAATCCAGCGACATGATCGCGCTGGTCGAGATTGCCGACGACTGCGGGCGCGCGCTCGGCTTCGTCAGCATCTCGCACGAGCAACTCACGACCGAACGCAAGCGCCCTCCCGCCCAGCGCCATTAGGCCTCGGGGAAGGCGAGCGTGAACGTCTTGCGCCCAGCCGACGCCCGCGGAAGCGAGGCTGACAATTGACGCGCAACCGTCAACAACTACCCCTTCAGACTAGACGGACAGGAGTCCTGAAGGTCCTTCGCGGCGGCCTTCGGATTCCGGTGACGACCTGCGACCGCTTGCATGTGAAGCGCGTACCGACCGTGCGCGGACCTGCCGTAGCGCCTGGAGTCGCGGGCATCCTGTGCGCCTCGGCGGGCTGCCGATCACGTCAATTGGGCGGCGATAACCCCCGATGTGGGCAGCCAATTAACCCTTGCTGCCCAATCATCCGACCTGGAGCGCCGCGAACGTCCTTGAGGGGAATGATGTTCGGGGCTACGGCCCTGAGCGAGTCAGGGCGCGACGGCGAAAGCGAAGCGGGTGACGACCGCGCGCACGCCCGGCGCGTAGTACTTGATCGTCCCGCGATACCGGCCGGCGCACCAGCGCGTGCCCGCCCCCTCTCCGTGGTCGAGGCGGAGCAGAGTGGAGACTTGGCTGCCGGCCGGTGTCGGGGCAAAGCCCGCGTCGCGGCCGTTGACGCAGCCCGAGGCGGGGGTGGTCGATGATGCGGACACGGAGTAGCTGCGCCGCTCACTGTCGATGAGCCCGGTCCGGAAGCTCGTCGTGAAGCTGACGCGGAAGTTCTGTGTGGTCCCGTCGCCCAGCGCGGGGCTGACGTCGGCGTCGGCGTACGCCCACGGAGTCGCGTTGTACTCGGGCAGATCGCCGGGTCCGGCGGTGCCGATGAAGCCGTGCGGATCGATCTTCGCGTAGCCGTCGCGGGCAAGCTCGCGGCCTGCCGAGTCGTACGCGGTGGCGATCGGGTTGCGAGCCTGGCTGGGCAGCTCGGCGACGAAGGTCCCGAACGGCTTGGCGATTCCCGCGCGGTCCAGCACCGCGGCATCGGTCGCGCGCAGGAGCACAGCGTCCTGGCCGCTTGGGCTGCCGTCCAGCGTGTAGGAGACGGTCACTCGGTCTACGGCTGCCGACGTCTCGCCGTACACCTCGACCGCCGCCGACGCGCTCTTCTGCGCCACGGGTCCCATCAGCAGCGGCCCGGTGACCTGCGGGCGGCGTGTCGAGGGCGCGTACAGGCATTGCCGATCGAACTCGTCGATGCCGCTCATCACCAGGCACCCGCTTTTCCCCTGCAGGTTGGAGAGGACGACCTGCCGGCCGTCGCCCATGGACGCCGAGGCGAGGGGGTCCGCCTCCCAGCCCTCGACGCTCGAGAAGCCGCGCACGGTCGCCGCGGAGACTCGCCCCGACGCCTGCTCCGTCAGAAACACCCACTGGTCGGCGGCGGCGGACGCCACGATGAGCCGGCGAGCGTTGGGATCTGCGACCAGATCGGTGATCGCGCCGTCGACGGTGAGGCGTACCCGGGGCTTTGCGCGACCGTCGTTGAGCGGCAGGGGCACCGTCAGCACGCGATTCCCCACACCGATGGCCACCTGATCGCTGAGCAGGGCGGCGGTGGTAAGCGGGCCGTCGATCGGCACGCTGAAGCGTTGTCGTGGTCGGCCGAGGTCGAGCATCTCGATCGCGTTTCGCCGCACGATGATGAGGTGCTGCTCGTCCTGCCAGAGCAGGCGCACCGGTGAAGAGCCCGGTGGCAGCCGCCAAAGGCGCTCGTGCGCGTCCACCGACCACAGCTCGACGGCGCCGTCGGCCCGGACGATCGCAAGCTCATGGCCGAGCCCCGGACGCCAGGCCGCATCCACGTCCGCGACGCCGTCGACAAGCGTGGCGTCGAGCGTGCCGTCGCCGGCGACGACGCGCTCCTGCCGCCCGACGCGATAGGCAATCCGATAGCCGGAGGGCGACCAGACGGGGTCCGCGACGGGCCCGGACGCCTGGACGGGCCAGCGAACGGTTCCGTCGCGCTCGATCGCGCGTAGCTCGTCGCCGGTCGCCGCGGCGATGAACAGCCCGCGCGGGGACCACGCCAGCTCGTCGTAGTCACCCAGCCGCGCACGGGTGCCGTCGCTGGCGATCGACCACGCGCCGCCGGACCCGGTGACCAGCACGCTCCCGCTCGCCGGCAGCGCGTCCAGCTTCGGCTCAGGCGTCGGCGGCCTCGTCGGATCGACCTCGATCAAGTCGGTGAGCCAGCTCGCGATCGCATCCCCCGTCGGCGCGACGCCGACGGTGACGGCGACCACTGCGAGCATGGCGGGCAGCCAACGGCGCCGTCGCCGCCGGCGGGCGATCGGCGCGGCGAGCACGACCCGCCTGGCGCGGTCGGCGGCGGCCGCAGCGTCGGGCGCAGCGGCCGAGTTCAGTCGCTCCTCAGGGCGCAAGCGCGACTCCCAACGCATCCAGGCCCCGTCGCAAACGCGAGTTCACCGTGCCGCGAGGCACGTCAAGCGCAGCCGCGATTTCTGTCGGAGAGCACTCGAGCACGTGACGCATGACTACCACCGCGCGCTGATCGATCGGCAGCGCCGCAAGCGCGGCGAGCAGGTCGGGATCGGGAGCCGGCACCGCGACCGCCGCCGCCTGCTCTGAGAGCACGTCGGCCCCAACCTCGCGCCGAGCGGTGCGGGCGCGTGTGTGGTCGATCGCTCGATTGACGACCGCGCGCCGCAGCCACGGCCCGAACGCGCGCCTGCAGTCGAAGCGATCCAGCCCGCCGAGAACCGATAGGAAGGCCTCCTGCGCGACGTCCTCCGCCGCGGCGGCGTCGTGCATGATCCAATAGGCGGCGCGATAGGCCTCGTTCCAATGTCGCTCGAAGAGGCGCTCGACCGCACGAGACGAGCCGTCGAGCGCCTCGCGGACGAGACGCGCATCCGATCGCCCGCGCTCGCGACCAGCGTGCGCGCGACCGGCCTGCAGAGCGGCACCGTCCACCTCGTCGTCCACCCTACCTGCGGAACCGCAGGCTGTCGAAGAGCGCCGCGAGCTCACGCCTGCGGCCCGGATCTGCGCGCGCCCCGAGATACAGGTGCGCCTGCAGAAAGCTACCGAACGCGATGTCGCCGTCGAACACGTCGTCGGAGCGCATGTCCAGGCCCAGCAGGAGGAGTCCGACGCCGGCTCGCACGCGCATAACCCCCCTACGGATTGGAGCGCGTGAAAAGTCCCGCGACTCGTCTGGCCTGCGTTGAGGCCGGCAGCTTTCGGTCGCCTCGGGGTCACACGCCGCACGTCGAGGGGAGTGATTCACGAGGCCGCTCCCTAGGAGGAGCATGATCCCGAACTTGCTGCCCGTGGTCTTCCGCGGGCGCTTTGCCGCGCTCGCCGGCGACAATCGCTTCTACCTCGCCCCACACGTCGAGGTGCTCGAAGGCGACCATCCCGACCGGGTCTTCGTGTCGGTGATGTGCTTCCACGCGCGCGACGTCCCGGTCGGACGAGCGCACGGCCCCTATCGCGACGACTTCGCCGAACAGGTCGCGCGTTCGTCGCTCATGGCGGACCGGGAGTTCGGGCGCGTTGCAAACCTCGGCAACGCCGACCTCGCCGAGCTCTTCTCGGTCCCGCTGGAGCAGGTCGCAGCGAAACGCAGCGACCTCGTTCGACCGGAGCGTGTTCGCACGTGATTGCGCTGTCCTACCCCCAGCGGCGTCGGCTCGTCCGTCATAGATGTATGGGCCTGGTTTCCGCAGCCGCTCAAAGCGACGATGGCGGCCTGCCGCGCCTCGCGCTCAGCAAGGTCGAAGCGGCCAGCGCACTCGGGGTGAGCGTCGACTTCTTCGACCAGCACGTCATGCCAGAGCTGCGCGTCGTCAGGCGCGGCCGGCGCCGCCTGATTCCAGTCACCGAGCTGCAGCGCTGGCTGAGCGACAGCGCCTACCGAACGGTCGAGCCGTGAGCCGGCCGGCGCGCAAGCCCGCGGGCATCGAGGTCCGCCACCAACACTGGTGCCCGAGCCGCGCCGATGCTGACTGCACGTGCAAACCGAAGTTCCGGGCCGTCGTAAGCACGCCGGATGGCAGGCTGCAGAGAACCTTCCCGACGCTCGCGGCCGCTAAGCAGTGGCGGCAGGACGCCCAGGTCGACCTCCGCCGCGGTGCGCTTGTCACACGATCGGCGCGGTCGGTCCGCGAAGCGAGTGAGGAATGGCTGGCGGGTGCTCAGTCGGGCTCGGTGCGCAACCGGTCGGGGATGGAGTACAAGCCGTCTGTCATCCGCAGCTACGAGCAGGCGCTGCGCATGTACGTCAACCCCGCGCTCGGCGGAGCTCGGCTCGCCGAGCTCAAGCGCGCCGATGTCCAGCGCCTGGTCGACGACCTCGTCAGACGCGGCCTCAGCGCGTCGAGCGTGCGCAACTCCCTGATGCCTCTGCGCGCGATCTGCCGCCGGGCGCTCGTGCGCGGCGAAATCACGATCAACCCGACGCAGGGCCTCGAGTTGCCGGCAAACCGCAGTCGGCGTGACCGTGTCGTCGATCCACGAGAAGCCGATGAGCTGCTCGCGATTCTTCCAGAAGCTGACCGGGCACTGTGGGCCACGGCGATGTACGCCGGACTGCGCCGCGGGGGAGCTGCAGGCTCTGCGCTGGGACGACATCGACCTGTCCGCCGGCGTCATCCGAGTTGCGCGCAGCTGGGACGCCTATGAGGGCGAGGTAAGCCCGAAGTCGCGAGCAGGCACTCGTCGTGTACCGATCCCGTCCGGCCTCCGCGCCGAACTTCAGCGACACGGTCAACACTTACCGCGCTACCGACTTGCCTTCGGGCGGTCGGACGAGCAGGCTTTCAGCGCCAAGGGGATAGGCGCCAGGGCCCAGCGCCTATGGCTGGCGGCTGGCCTACGGCCGATAGGACTGCACCAGTGTCGCCACACCTACGCGACCTTCATGATTGCTGCGGGCGTGAACATCAAGGCGCTGCAGACCTTCATGGGGCACGCCTCAATCACGGTAACGCTCGACCGGTACGGGCACCTCTTGCCGGGGTCTGAGAACCAGGCGGCCGACCTGCTCGACGCGTATCTCCATGACGAGCGGCAGCCCTGATTCACGAGCCCGAACCCGTCTTGGAGGCTCCTCGTCACAAACGCGCGACTCTGGTGCACTCATGGGTGATGGACGATCGCTCCGATGAGGATCTGTTGTTCGCCACGCCTGGAGAAGCCGCGGCGTTCGGCGTCTTTTATGAGCGACACGAACGCGCGGTCGGGGCCTACTTCATGCATCACACCAGAAACGCAGAACTCGCGGCGGACCTCACGGCCGAAACCTTCGCTGCCGCGCTGATCGGAGCGCGCCGGTTCCGCGGAACCGCGGCCGCCACTACGTGGTTGTTCGGGATCGCACACAACCTGCTCAAGCGCAGCTACGAGCGCAGGTCCGTAGAGGACCGTGCCCGTCGGCAACTCGGCATCGAGCTCCCATTGACCAACGACGTGGTCGAGCACTTCGAGCGGCTCGCGAGCGACGCGACCGCCAGGGTGATGCTCGAAGGGCTCGCTCCCGACCAAGCCGACGCCGTTCGTGCGCGCGTGATCGACGAGTCCAGCTACGCAGATATCGCCGAGCGTCTTGAGGTCTCGGAGTCCGTCATCCGGCAGCGGGTCAGCCGCGGCTTGGCAGCGCTTCGATCACGAGGGGGGAAAGCGACGTGAGCAACGGCATCGTGGAGTACGGAGCGCGATTGGTCGAGGCGGCCGAGCGCTACTACACGCCGGGTCAGCGACGCCGTCGCGTCGCTCGGCGCGCGGCTCGCGTCGTGGCGCCGCCGCTCGCGGTCGCTGCCACCGTCGCCGGCGCGGTCGCGCTCGTGCCCTCCGGCGGCGAGGCGCCCGCACCGCCGACTGCCGTCCCGGCGGCGGGGCTCGTCGGCGAGCCTGCGCCCGCTCCGCCGATGAAGCCGCTCTTCGGGAAGTACTTCGACCGCCCGCCGACCTATCAGGGCGGCGGTGCGACGCTCGTGGTGTTCGGCGCGTCCTGGTGCAGGCCGTGCGTCGATGACCTGCCGGCGCTCGGGGAAGCTGACGCGACGCTCGCCGCCGAGGGAGGTGGCGTCGAGTACATCGTCAGCCGGGACAACGCGGCTGCGGCACGGCGCATGCCGTTTCCGGAGAGCCTCCGCGACGAGGTTGGCATCGATCCTGAGGGGCTTTTCGCCCGCCGATGGGGATATCGGACGTTTCCCGCGATCGCGCTCGTCGCGCCGGACGGGACGGTCGCCGCTCAGCGACCGGGCCCGCTGGACGAGCGGTGGTTGGAGATGAACCTCGAGCGAGCGATGGCTCCGGCGCGCGCGGAGATGCAGCGGGCCGTTGAGGCGTTCGCCGCCCTGCGCGACCGCAGCAACATCGTCGAGACGCCGCCCGAGCTCAGCACTTTCTTCGGAGATGTCTCGGGCGAGACGCACCTGGTTCTGGAGAACGTACAGCGTCGTGTCTGGGTCACCATCGCACCCGGTCAGCAATGCTTCACGTACCTCAATCGCCGCGGAGGCGGCGGAGGTGGCTGCGGCGAGATCAGTGAAAGGTTCTTTGTCGAAAGCGGAATCAGCTACACCGCCGGAGGGCTCGTACAAGGCTTCATGCCCGACGGCACGAGCGACATCCGTGCGCATATGAAGGACGGACGCGTCGTCGTCCTCTCCCTGCGAAACAACGTCCTTTCGGCGAAGTTCGACGTGCTCCCCGAGCGCGTCACCTGGATCGATCCCAGCGGCAAACGCCAAAGCACAAACACGAAATTCTGAGCCTGCACTCGGGGCGAGCGGCTTAGCATCGACACTTGGGGCGGCAACCTGGGTCATGGTGCGCGAGCGCAACCGCGAAGACACCACCCACCCATAATACGTTGAATGACTGAGACGCTGGTGACGTGCGAGGGGGCTGCGGTCTTCCGTGGCAGCGACGGTTACTGGCTCGGGGATGTCGAGTCCGGGCCCGGCACGGGCTAGCCGGTGATCCGGGCCGGGCGCGTGCGATGCAGGGGTTGAGCGACGGCCGCTGGCGCACGGAGGCCGGCTTCCGCGTGGTGCGACGCGCGCAACGGTGGTGCTATTCGACGGCACGTTCACCGAGGCCGGGGCTGGCTCTCGGGCCTGGCTCTACGTGACCGCGGTCGAGCGCCATCGGCTGCCCGTGTGCTTCATCGGCGATGACGGCGCGATCGTGCGACCGCAGTTGCCATCGGAGTGGCTGCGCGAGCCGGTCCATGACGCAACGGAGCGCTGCCCCGCCTGCGCAGGAGACGCATGGGAGTACATCGTCGCGCTCGAAGGCTCACGCGGGCTTTCCAGCTCCAACAACGGACCTCTGAAGAACAACGGCGTGGTCGTCTGCGTGCGTTGCGGCTACGAGGTCAGCACCGGCGTTTTCTACGCCCCTTTTGAGGACGACACGCGGACTGAGCAGGAACAGCAAGAGGCCCTCGAGCGCTTCCAAGCCGAACGGCGCGAGCGCGAGCAAGCGATGCTCGCCAACCTCGACATCTCGTCGTCGTCTGTTGATCACGAGTCCCTGCATCTTGGTCGGTACGTTGCGTGCGTTGATCGCTCGAGTCGGGCAATCGCGAAGGGAGCAACAGAAACCATCAAACACGTACTCCGAGACGCTATTGAGCCGCAGACGCTCAGCACCGATCTGGCCAGTCTGGAAGCTCCAGACCGGCGAGGGCCCTCTCTGCCGCCGCTAGCGAGTCCTCGCTGGCCGGCAATTCTCTGACCACAAGCCGGATCTCGATGTAGTACTCGGTTTCGAACGAGCCCTGAACTCGATACTCGGGCAATCCGGTAAAGCCTGGATCGACTCTGTCGGCCTCGTTGAACGACACCTCCTGAAGGTTCAAATTCGGGTATTGACCCGAGGGAGCTACCCCCTTGCACAGGTCGCCCTTGGCCGTGTCCTGAAACTGGCTTCGGAGCAGACTGATTTGCATGAAGAATTCGTTCTCTGGCAGGACGTGAGCAGCACCTCGGGGGTTCTCCACGTATGGCCAGCTAGTCACGAGCGTCCAAGTCTTGGCGCCCGGGTGGGCAGTAATCCTCTGGCTACCGCTATCGCTCTGCGTCCAACCTGGAGGAAGGCTACGGAAACGAACTGGCTCGGCGTAAGGCTCAGCGTTCGGCCCGGGTGCGCCTGGATCTACCGCGGAGGGGACGGCATCACCGAGGTCGGCAGCTTGAAGCGAGCGTTCTTCAGGCTCGCCTTGATAGATGAGTCCGACCGTCCCGAGGATGCAGGCCATCACCACGCCGAGCGCGCCGAATCTAAGCGCCGGCCCCCCAACGCGTATGCGCCGCCACGGTGCCAGATGAGCGCGCGCTCGCTCTCGCCGATATCCAGCCACCAGCTCGCGTTCGAGGTCAGCTATTGGGTCGTCGGTTCTCATTCAGTCGGCCTTTCGACAGTTGTCCGAAGCTTCGCTAAGCCGCGAGCCACACGTTGGCGTGCGGTCGTGGGGCTGACATCCTGCGTTCGCGCGATCGTTTCGTAAGGCGCGTCGCGCACGACTCGCGCTTCGATGGCATCCCGTTGGGCCTTCGGGAGATCATTCAGGGCGGCGGTGACGAGAGTCTCCGTCGCCGCCCGGTGCACCGCCTCGATACCGACGTCCGTCAGCTCCAGCCGGGGGATACCGAGTCGGGCGCGCGCACGCGCCTCGGCGTATCCGTGCCGTTGCGCGTCAGCGACCTTGTGTCGAGCAGTGCCGTACAACCAACCCGAAACGGATCTCGGCGGTTTCTTGCCGGCAAGTACATGATGAGCTAGCACTGCGAAGGCCTCGGCGCACGCGTCAGCGGCGAGTTCAGGATCGGACGTACGTCGGGCGTAGTACGCAAGCAGCGGACGGGCGTGACGCCGGTAGAGCGCTACGAACGCCTCCTCGTTTTCGGCCCCGAGTCGAAACAGCTCCTCGTCGGTTGCCTGATCCAGCGGCCTCACGTCTAGTAGTCGCGTGTCGATGGTGTTCTGTGACAGTGAGGTTCTCGAATTCGGTCCAGGGCTGTGGACACGGATTGTCCGTTTATGCGGTGCCGATGGCAACCCACACGACGGCGGCCGTCAATCCGGCACTTACAACGGCGGCCGTCCGGCCTGCGCCGGGCCGCCGGTCACACGAGGACGCACTTCCCGGAACCGAACATGGCTTCAGCGGTACAGGCCAAATGATGGAGACAGGTCGAGTCGAGCAACCCGGCGATTCGCGTGACCTGTTCGGCATAGATCCGGAGCCCGCGGGTCGTCGCCGTCAACGGAGCGTCTTGCTTTCAACGGCATGCAGGAGATGAAGCCAACCATCGGGCGTTACATCTCCGGCCCTCGCGACATAGTCGTCGTGTGGGCGCAGCGGATCCTGACGCGCAGCGCTTCGAGGCGCTCTACAGGGCGCATTACGGCGCGATCGTCCGCTTTGCCCATAGGCGTATCGACCGCGACAGCGTCGAGGAGGTGGTCGCGGAGACATTCGCGACGGCCTGGCGGCGACTTGATGCGGTCCCCAGGGATGCTCTGCCGTGGCTCTACGTGGTGGCGCGCAATGTCATCGCCGCGAAGCGCCGTTCCGTTGGAAGCGGCGTCGACAAGCAAGCGAATATCGCAGCCGTTGGGTGGCTGAGCGCGCGTGATCCCGCTGATGCGCTTGGTGAGCGCGACCTCATCCGGCGCGCATTCAACTCCCTATCCGAGCACGACCGTGAAGCACTGCGACTAGTTGGGTGGGAGGGCCTCGACCAGCGCCAAGCGGCCCGCGTGTGCGGAACCTCCCGTGTCGCGTTCGCGATGCGCCTTTCGCGCGCCCGTCGCCGGCTCGCGGCAGCGCTCTCCGCCGATCAACCTTCCCGCGTAGCGCATCCCATCCCAACGCCCACCGAGGAAAGCAACCTATGAGCGACTCGACGATGCGGCGTTTCGCTAGCGCGGACCCTGCGGCTGGCCACGACCCCGATTGCAACGAGGAGCTGCTTGCCCGGATCGTCGACGACAAGCGGTCGCCCGCGCGGCCGCGCGCGGCACGGTCACCCCTGCGGTTCGTGCCGCTGGTCGCCGCCGCCGCCGTGGCGCTGGCCGGCGGGTTGGCAGCGCTGCTCACTAACGACGAACGGGTAGAGCCTGTCCGCGAGCTTGGTGATCTCGCGCTGGCCTCGCGCGCATACGCGCAGACGAACCCACGCCCCGGCAAGATCCTCCACACGGTTGTCACCTTCGTAAGTACGCGCGAATTCGTTGAGACCGGCGAGGTGACGGTCGAGACGATCGGACGTGTGGAGCAGTGGCACCGAGGCACGGAGTCGCACACGCTCAACCGCTACGGCGGACCCGGCACGGCGGGTCGCGGGCAGGCGCTTGATCACGTTGTCGCCAACGGCGTAATGCGACAGGTCTCGGCTGACGGCAGCTATCGAATCGTCCGCGCCTCGGACAACGGCGACTCGGCCAGGGTGATCCGCGAGGAGCAGCGCGGCTTCATCGAGGAGTTCCGACGCCGGTACGAGCAGGGGGACCTCGACCCGGACGGCGACGTGACGTTCGCCGGCCGGCCGGCGCGTCGCTACCTGCACACGCAGATCGTGAAGGGCCGGGACACGGAGGGCAAGCTCCTCTTCGAGAATCCCGGGCCGACGACGGCGTACTACATCGACCGCGAGACCGGGGACCCGCTTGGGAGCCGGCTGGTCGACGACGGACCGGGTGACACCATGCTTCCCGGCGGCAGAGTCATCGAGTCCGAGTCCGAGCAGATCGTGAGGCTGATCGAGTGGCTGCCGCCAACGCGGGAGAACCTCGACGACCTGCGCGAGTTCCTCCTCCCGAGGCGCCGCGACGCGCAGGGCTGCATCCGCGGCGCCTCGCGCAAGCGCGCGGAGGCACCCAAGCTCGAGTGCGGCGGCACGCCAGGCGCGCCGATCCGCGCGAAGTAGCCAGCCCGGTCAGTGCGCGCGGTGCCAGATGCGGTACCCGTCTGCGAAGCGGGACACGTAGACGAAGCCCTGGGAGAGGCTCGCGCTCGACGCCAGCTCCGGGTAGTCCAGCTCGACGACGACGGTCTTGACCCGCTGGCGTGACCCCCTGAGTTCGGTCCGACTGCCGCTTTGAGGCTTGCAGAAGCGCAGGCTGAAGGGGATGCCACTCAGCGTGGTGCGGGGTAACGGACCTTCGGCGGTTTGCGCGACCCGTCCTTGATTGATCGGTGCCCGAGCTTGCCCTTCAGCGAGACCTTGCGGATCGCGCTTCCTGGTGGCGGACATGGCACGTAGTACGGCGCGGTGGGGATGAGGGAGTCGTAGATCACCGTGATCACGATGGCGCGGCGGTTCCGCACGACCCTGACCCGGTTGACCCTGCGGCAACCAAGCGTCCGTAGCTGGATTCGGACCGCGCGGGTATCTGGTCTCACCCTCGTGGGCTTGAAGCCGCTCGCGCGCTGCGGGCGCTCCCACGGCCCAGGTCGTGTCTCGACCATGAACGGGTCCGTGATGATCACCGAGTCTTGCGCCTGAGCCGGCGCGGACGGCACCAGCGGCGCTGCCAGCGAACAGGTTGCGGTCGCGGCGAGGATCCAGCGCACGGTCTCATCATGTCGAAGCCACTACCGCTTCAGCTAGGGGAGCCGTAGGTGAACGGACATGCTGTGTCGCTTGGAGACAGGAGCGGCAGCCGCAAGGGCAGTTCGGTTCCAGCGCTCGCGCTCGGCCCGTTGCGATCACGTCCGTTTCCGTCTCGCTCGTGCCGTTGCGGCAGCCGCCTGCAATCATCTTTCCGGTATGGCAGCGATGCACCGGCCTGGTGCGAGAGAAGACCGATCCGGGGACGACCGAGGTCTACTGCGTCTACAAGACCGAACGAGACGAACAGGCGCGAGCGCAGTGCATCGACTGACGCTTCTCCTAGTGACGGTGGCCGCTGCGAGCCTGATGCCGTCCGGAGCGCTGCCGAGCGCGGCAGCAGCCGAGCGATGCAAGGCCGTCGGCTCGGAAACGGTGCTCCGAACCGAACGGGTGCACGTGTACAGGACCGACGCCAAGCGCCGGGGCTATCGGGCCTGTTTCATCCCGAGCGGACGGACAACCCGCCCTGTCCGTGATCCCGGGCATCAAACAGGTTGACGCGATCGCGGGCCGGTTTGTCGCGTATCGCTTCACCGACCCGAACTTCACGAGCGACCGCGCGCTCTTCACGTCCGTAATCGTCTTGAACGCCCGTTCGGGGCGACGGGTTATCGACGCCACGGCCTTCGAAGGCCAATTCGAGGAAGGCACCGCGCCTACGGTTTCTCCGTTGCGCCTCATTGCGAACGGGACGGTGGCATGGGCCGCCCGCGACGCCGAGGATCCCACTCGCGCCTGGGCGGTCAACATCGCCTACCCCGATAACCGGGATGAGCTCGAAGTGCTCGATACGTCACCCCAGATCGACCCCGAGTCCGTCGCGCTCATACCCGGATTCGTGTACTGGACCGAGGATGGAGCTCCGCAGGGACGCGCGCTCTGATCCGAGGTCCTCTCGGCGTGCAAGCAGGCTGCGTGCGCGGCAGCGATGACCCGAGTGCGACCGGGCACCGCCCTCGACTTCCGCGGCTGGTAGTGGACATCCCGTGACGCGCTGCGACAATGACGGCATGGCCCATCGCCACGCAGCACGCCGTCGTCCGGCTGCTACAGAATCCGGGCCGCTGGCCGGCGGACCGCTCACATTCGTCGGGTCAGCCGGCGCGGACCTGATCTTGAAAAGCTCGCGCAACGAGCACTCCACGTGCCTTCCGGTTTCCGGTCGCAGGCTTGACTCTCTGGCCAGCCTCCCGCCGCTCACCACCATGGCGAATGTCAGCCCGTTCGGCCAAGGGTGACGGGACGCGAGACCATGAACGCAATGAGCCCGCCGTCGCCGTTGCGCGCTGCCGTGCTTCGGCCGTTGCTGGCGCTCGGCATCTGCTTCGCGGCTGTGCTGCAGAGCGGATCCGGCCCGGTCCAGGCACACACGGCGAAGAGCCGGCACAACTGCGGGAAGTTGTCGGTGAAGTACCGCGGCATCTCGCCAGCGAACGGAATCCGCCTTGCGGGCTTCACAGTTTCCAGTCGGACGAAGCGCGCCTGCGTGATGAAGGGCGTCCCAGACTTCACTCTCGTCGCGCAGGGCCGCCGCATTCCAACGCGATCGGTTCACGACCGCCGCGAAGCTTACGGGGTGATCGGCCCGATCCGTAGCCAGCGCATTCGACGGGGTGAGCACGTGGGGTTCGTGGTCACGTTCGGCAACTCCCCCACGGGCAAGTCTCGACTCTACCGACGAGCAGTCATCAAGTTGCCAGGCAGGTCGAAGCGCTTTCACGTCAGGTTGCGTCGCGACAAATTCGGCCACGACTTCCGTCTGCACGGCCGTTCGGTGAGCATTACGAGCCTGGGAAGGTGAGCGTTACAAGCCTGGGAAGGGGGGCGTGATCCGTTGATCTCGGCGCCTGATGGCCGAGACGACCACGGTCACCAGTCGAACCTGTAAAAGGACGCAGGCCCATCCGGGAGCGGAAGCGGTCGGTGGTGCGACGCGGGGAAACATCTTGTCCTTGGTTCGCCGCTGCGGTCCGAGTGAAACGAGCACCCCAACCGGCCAGTCGGAGAGAGCCCTCCTCAGTACACGCGTGGTGGTCTCAGACTTCGGTCGTACTGGAAGGCGACGGTGGAGTACGGGCTGGAAGCGGCCGGGGGAGCATGTTGTCGAGTGAGATGACTCACGGCATCGGGTCGCCGGCGAGCGGCTGCGGCGCGCGCGGCACGCCGGCGCGGGGCTGCGCGATGCGGCGCGTACCGGGCTCGAAGTAGCGGACGGGGAAGGCGTTGAGCTCGGGTGCGCCGCCGCGCGTGCGCACGACGCGGCGACCGGGATCACGCTGGCCGCGGCCGATGTCCAGCGGCAGGCCGTCCTGGTTGTAGAGGCGGACGTCGGTGAGCAACCGGCCCTCGCGATCGAAGGCGAAGAGGTTGCGCACGGGCGCGCCGTCGTAGGCGATGCCGTTCGGCGTGAAGGAAGCGTACGGGACATAGTCGTCCGCGGCCGCCCGGTCGGCGACGAACGTGAGGACCGGAAGCGCGGCGAGCACAAGCGCAACGTTGGCCAGCACGGTGAGCCGGGTGCGCCGCAGGTGACGGAGCCCGATCGCGACGGACACAGCGACGGCCGCTGCCGCGGTCCAGATTGAACCGGGGAGGTAGCCGTCGTCGTAGGTGTCGCCGGCGATGAGGGCGCCGGCGCCGACCGCCACGATCGCGCGCGCCACCCACCACAACGGCAGCAGCTCGCGCGCGTCCTCGAGGCGAGCCGCCCACGGAGCGAGACGATTCCGCAGGCTCAGACTCGACGGCGGAGGGTCGGTGCGTGGCGGCAGTCCAGCGGCGGTACGCAGCTCGTCCGCAAAGCGCTCGGGTGAGCCCAGCCGCGCGGCGATCGGCGCATCGGTCTCGTCGGCGCTGTCGAGGACCGCGGACTCGACGTCGGCGAGCAAGTCCTCGCGCTCGTCGGCCGGCAGATCGTCCAGCCGCGAGCGGACCGCCGCGAGGTAAACCCGGGCGTCGTCGGGGATCGTGGTCATGGTCATGCGGGCGATTCCACCTTGTTGTCGAGCACGGCGCCGAGCGCCCGCGAGAACTCCTGCCAGGTCACGCGAGCCTCAGCCAGCTGGTCGCGGCCGCGGTCAGTTATGCCGTAGTAGCGGCGGGCCGGCCCCTCCTCTGAAGGGATCATGTAGGACGTGAGGGCTCCGCCCGTGTAGAGGCGGCGCAGCGTGCCGTAGACCGACGCGTCACCGACGTCCGAGAGGCCGGCGCTACGAAGGCGGCGCAGGACGTCGTAGCCATAGGCGTCGCTTTCGGCTGTCACTGCGAGCACTGCGCCGTCGAGCGCGCCGCGGAGTAGCTGGCTCTTATCCATGTCTGCGGCGCAGACTACTACGCGCCGCGGAGTACTGTCAAGCGCAAGGACCTGGGAACCTGCGCGCTGTTAGCGCCCCATTGTGACCGTGACGTCCTCGCCTGCCGAACGCACCAGTCGAAGCTCGGCCACCGCCTCGACTTGCCGCATCTCGAGTTCATAGACGCTTCCTTCAACCGCTGTTTTAGCGAGTTGCTGCCCCTCGGCGTCTAACGCAATCGCTTGACTGAACCCTTCCGGTACAACGCCCTGAATAACGCCGTTCGGGTTGAGAGAGTCGGCATAGGCGTAGATAGAGAAGCGGCCTCGTCGGAAAGCGTTGATTGCGGTGCACGAGGACGTGCCGACAGGCAAGTGGCCGCCGAAGTCCACGCACAGTCCACGGTCTCCCGGAATGACTGTCCACTGCTGAGGCTTGACTGGCCCCTGACCGACCAAGCCGGGTTCGACGCGACCCTGGCTTGAGGTCGGCGACGGGAGGTCGATTGCCTGATCGAAGTTCAGGCCGAGGGTCGTACCGTCGAAACCAGTACGTTCGCCAGCACGAGCACAACAGCGGCGGGGCGGGAGGGCGATGGCGACGATTCGAAGGAGCGGTGCGTCCGGTCATCGGAGGTAGTCCGTCACTTCCCGGCCGCGTTGGCGGACTGGCGGCCCTTCTCCCTCCCGGGACCCGCCCAAGTGGTACGAAGCAGGGACGGGGTGGGAGTGGCTGGAGCCACCGGGTCACAGGGGATCGAGACCTAGCGCCTCGCAGGTGCCTTCCCGCCCCGGGAAGACCCACGGTGCGTCGCCCTTCCCTTGGCAGGCCACGAGCGACTCTGGCACCGGGTCAGAACCGAACCCGACCTCACGCCAGTAGCGCTCGCAGATCTCGACCGGCGACCCAGGCCCCTCGGGCCCCATTTCGACCGATGTGTCCGCGTCGACATCCGCCGTGCGGAAGCAGCCAGTGAGGGCCGATGCCTTCGGGGCGGTTAGGACGGAGATGTCTCTGGTTCCGATGCCTGGGATGGTGACCTCGCGCGGGCCTCGCGAAGACGGGGCTCCCCAGACGTTGTTGCGTACCGGCACGCGCTCGCCGTGGTAGACCACGTAGGACACGCCGTCGGGCACGACGCCGAACGCGCGGAACGAGGTGTCCTTGTCTAATCCTCTGCGGGGATCGTCAGGGACGACCAGGCTGCCGTGCCCAGCGCGTGCGCGCGCCTTGGAGAAGCAGCCGCCGCCCTGGCTGACAGTGGTGTTGAAAACCTCGAAGCAGATCGCGCCGGTGTTGTCGTCCAACCCCACGCGGAAGTCGCCATGAGGGGTCGAGATTGTGCCTGTCCCGTCGCCCCTTTGATCAAGGACCGAGAACGACGAGGAGATGGCGCTCGGTGGGCGGAGATCGTCCGCGGGAACCTCGCGCTCCACTCGCGGGCCGAACAGAGCCAACGCGGCCGCCACTACGCCGGCGCACGCAAATACGGCGACCCCAACACGGGCCGCACGCGAGGCCACCTGACGACGGAGCGCCGGCTCGGCGACCGCGCGGTTGAACTCCCGCGCGTAGTGATCGAATAGGTCGTTGGTCATGCCTTTCGTAGCCCCTCCTTCATGCGCCGCAGTCCACGGCTGACGCGCTGCCGGACCACGGCCTCGCTGACGTTGGCATCAGTGGCGATCTCCTGGTAGGAGCGTTCGTGTACGACGTGCGCCTCGACCGCGAGACGCTGAGTGGCAGGTAGCGCCGCGAGCTCGTCGCGGACGACGACCCCGGTCGCGGCCAGCTCGGAGAGGTGCTCGACCTGGGCGAGATCCAGATCGTCGAGCTCGCGCCGCTCGATCCCGAGCCGGCGCATCGCCTTGCGCTGCACCGTCTGGCGCCGCGCGTAGTCGGCGAGCTTGTACCGCGCGATCCCGAAAAGCCAACTGGTAGGCGGCTCTGGGCGTCGCTGGTACCGGCTCAGGCTGACGACGACGCCAGCGAATGTCTCCGCCATCAGGTCAGCAGCGACCTCCGGGTCCTCGACACGGGCGGCGAAGAACGCGAGAACGTGCGGCGCGTGCCGGCGAAAGAACGCCTCGAACGCGTCGCCGTCGCGGCGCGCCGCCGCGAGCAGCAACTCGTCATCTGAAGCGTCTTGCCAGGACATCCGTTGCACTGATACTCGCTCGAGACGCCGACGTGTGACAGCCGCAGGCGACGCTGGTCCTAACGCGTCTGAGAGTTCGACCGGCCGCGATCGACTCAGTCAGCGCGCTGAATGATCGAGATCACCTTCACCGACGATCTCCTCGATCACAGTGATGACGGCGGCGACGGCAACGGCTGCAGCCGATCTCTAGGAGTTTGCGCGAGGTTGAGTCGGAACCGTCGCCGTGGGCCGGCCGGCGCGATCGTAAGCATGGTCCTCCACCGCGCCTCAGGGTTGCCCGCCGGAGGCAGCAGGGTCGGTCGTCCACACGTTGTCTACGACTGGCACCCTCTCTCCGCGGACTCGTACGGACTTGACGCCGTCGGGCGCCGCGCCCCACTTTGAGGCGGTGCCGTCGCCATCGGAGCGACTGAGGCGGAGGTCACCTGCCAGCGCATCGGCGTAGGGGGCGCAACCGCCGGCGCTTCGGCCAGTGATGCAGAGGCTTCCGCCGAGCACGTACAGGCGGAAGCCGCTCCGGCTGATGCCTTGGCCGTCGTACCCGAGCAACGAGAAGCGGGAGCGGTAGGCGTCCACGGCGCCAGGGAAGACGAGGTCCTCACCGGCCACCAAGACCAACGGCTCATCTACGTCCGACCTCGCGATGCTGCCGGCGCCTAGCGTTCGCGCGAGCAGCGCGGCCTGATCCCGATGGCCGGCGCGGTAGCGAACCAGGAGGCCGCGGGTGATCTTGTCGTCGAAGTCCTTGCGTCCGGCGCGCTTCGTCTTCCATCCAACCTGCGCGAGTTCGCCTTGGATGTGGATCGCCGACATCGGATTGCCCGCGAACGCGATCGTGACATCGCGCAAGCTCGTCGGCGGGCGCGGAGGAGCGTATCCACCGCGGGCGGGCGGGTCAGCGGGCGCGATCTCGCGCTCGCGCGCCGTGCCGCCGAGCGTCACCGCGATCACCGCCGCAACGACAACGGCGACGCCGACCGCCGCGACGAGCAGCGGGCGGGCCCTGCGGGGACGCTCGCCGGCCACGAGGCGCGCGGCCGCCGCGTCGAGTTCTGCGCCAAAGCGCTCCAAGTAGCCGTTCACGAGGTCCCTCCCAGTCGTTTGCGCAGCGCCGCTAGGCCGCGCGAGACACGCTGACGCGCCACGCCCTCGCTGACGGCCTCTGCCCTGCCGATCTCCTCGTAGCTGTGCTCGTGGACCACCCGCTCGATCACCGCCGCCCGCTGCTGAGCGGGCAGCTCGTCGAGCGCGCCGGCGAGGACGCGGGCGTTCACCTCCAGACTTGCGAGCCGCTCTACGCGCTCAAGCTCGTCGTCGTTCAGCGCAACCGACTGAATGCCCAAGCGCCGCCGCGCGCGCCGCTCAACGGCGCCGCTGCGGTGATACATCGCCAGCTGGTTGCGCGCGATTCCGTAGAGCCACGCGACCGGCTCACCCCGCTGCGGGTCGAACTGCTTTGCGTGCACGAGCGCGGCCGCGAACGTCTCCGCCATGAGGTCGGCGCCGGCCTCCGCATCGCCGGCGCGACGCACGAGAAAGCCGAGCAGCGCCGTACCGTGGCGGCGGTAGAAGACACCGAACGCTGCGGCGTCCGACTGAGCAAGGGCGAGTAGCCCCGCATCCTCAAGGTCGTCCAGTCGCCTCACAGCACATGTATGCCCGATACCCACGTGGTGTGACAGCCCGCAGAGCTTTCGGTATCAAGCCCGAAGGCCGAAGGCGTAGGTCTCCGCTCTGTCGCTCCCAGTGACCAGGCGTTGATGCAGTCGCCTGGACCAGCGGCATTCGCCGCATCCAGAAGCATGACGAGCCCCACCCGAAGTGCCGCGAAGATCAGCACGGCGACGGTTCCAGCGGCAATGGCGATGAGCTACCGCGAGCTTGCCCATCGCTTACCGGATTCCTACGGTCTGACCTGGAAGGCGAAGCGGGCCACGACTCGGGTCTTGTCGGCGGCGTCCGCGGGAGGGGCGCATGTGCCGCGTGCCGGGCATGCGTAGGCCTGGTAGTAGGTGATGGTGCCTAGGTAGCTGCCGGGGCACCATCCCTCGGGACCGCCCTTGCCGTCGGCGGGATCGAGGTAGGTGGTCACCCGCTCACCCGCGCGGGCGTTCGGGAAGAAGCTGTCGCGCGCGTTGACGCAGCCTGCGGCGGGAGCGGTGCTCTCGGCGGACACTCCGTACGAGCGACGCGTGTCTCCGCTGACCCCAGTGGGATGCTGCGTACGAAAGCGAATGCGGAAGCGGGTGAAGCGTCCGCCGCGCCGTGGACTGATGCGACGGACGGTCCGCCGTCGTCCGGGGTCGAGGTTCGTGATGAAGGCCTGCCGATCGAGGTCGTGGAAGTCTCGGTAGTCGTCAGTGCCGAGCGCCGCGCCCGGTGAGTCGAAGGCGGTCGCGACGACGCGCCGGGCCCGGCTGGGCAACTCCGCGAAGTAGTAGCCGAATGGCTTCGCGATGCCGGCCCGCCGCAGGACGTTGGGATCGCGCACGCGCAGCAGGAGCGCGTCCTGCTCGCCTTGGGTGCCGGCGACGCGATAGGCGAGCACGACACGCTCGACGGCGGCCGACGTCTCGCCGTAGACCTCGAGCGAGTCTGCAGGCGTGCGTTGCGCAATCGGGCCGGCGGCGATCGCATCGGTCACCGCCGGCACGCGCTGCGATGGAACACGCCCGCACTGACGGTCGAACTCGTCGACGCCGCTGATGGTCAGACACGCCCCGGCATCGTCCGAGAAGGCGGTGAGTGCGATTCGCCGTCCGTCCGCGAGGGCTGAGGAGGCCAAGGGCTCGGTCTGCCAATCGCTAACGCGGGAGAATCCGCGCACGGTCACAGAGCGAACTGGACCAGTGGGAGACCCAGGAAGGAAGACCCACTGGTCCGCCGCGTCGGAGGCAACCAGCAGCCTGGACGCGTCCGGGGAGGAAACGAGATCGCTGACCTCGCCGGCAGCGGTCAGTCGGACGCGAGGCTCGGCGAGATCGGGCAGCGAAACCGACATAACCTGTGCCCCGTCGGCGAGAGCGAGGCGCCCATCGAAGATGGCCGCGTCGGTGACCGCGCCATCGATCGCGAGTGTCCGCGCGGTCCGGATGCCGCGCCGCCACACCTCGGCGATCTGCACTTCATCGGGCCGAACGATCACCAGCATGGTCTCGTTCAACCAGAGCAGCGCTACGGGCGGCGGGGCCGACGCTGCCGCGATCCGCGCGCGACGCCGGCCCTCGTCGACTGCCCACACCTCTACGGCGCCGTCGGCGCGCGCGACGGCGAGCACGTTGTCCGGGGTCGGGCGCCACGCCGCCGCGACTGGGGCGACGGTCGGCACGAGGGCCCTGGGCTCGCTCCCGTCTCCGGCGACCACCCACTGATCGTCGCCTGAGCGATAGGTGACGCGATAGCCGGACGGCGCCCAACGCGCGTCGGCGACTCGATCAGGGGCACTCACCGTCCAGCGGACCGTGCCGTCGGTCTCGAGCCCGCGCAGCACGTCGTCCCGGGTTGCGGCGACGAACAGCCCGCGCGGGGACCACGCCAGCTGCTCGTACTCGCCGAGTCGCTGCCGCTGCCCGTCCCGTGCGATCACCCACGCGCCGCTGGCGCCGGTGGCGAGCAGCTGGCCGTTCGCCGGCAGCCGCTCAAGCCGAGGCTCGGGGGGCGGAGCGGCGGACTCATCAACGGCCACCAGGTCCTGCAGCCAGCTGGCGATCGCGTCGCCCGTCGGCGCGATCCCGATGGCCAGCGCCACGGCCAAGACAATGGCCGTCGGCACGACGCGGCGCCGACGGGGCGATAGTGCGGCGGCGGAAGCGAGCACGACGCGGCGGGCGCGCTCCTGCGCGGCGGCGGCATCCGGAGCCTCGGCCTGCCGGAGACGTTCCTCAGGCCGCAAGCAGCTCACCCAGCCGATCAAGTCCTCGACGCAGCCGCGAGTTGACCGTCCCGCGCGGAAGGTCGAGCGCCACCGCGATCTGCGCCGGCGAGCAGCCCAGCATGTGTCGCATGACCACGACCGCGCGCTGGTCGGGCGGGAGCTCCGCAAGCGCGCTAAGTAGCTCAGGGTCCGGCGGGTCGAAGGCCGGCGCTTCGTGCTCGAATGCGAGTGCGGCGCCGACCTCGCGGCGCGCCGTCCGCGTCCGCGTGTGGTCGATGGCACGGTTGACCACCACCCGGTGCAGCCACGGCGCGAACGGCCGACGCCGGTCAAAGCGGTCGAGCGCGTTCATCGCCGCAAGGAACGCCTCCTGCGCGATGTCCTCCGCCGCCGCCGCATCGTGGACGATCCAGTACGCCGCCCGGTGCGCATCACGCCAGTGGCGCTCGAACAGCCGCTCGACCGCCGCCGCCGACCCGCGCTGAGCGGCTCGCACAAGCGCGGCATCGGACTCATCGCGCCTGGTCGCGGCGCGCGCACGGCCAGCCTCGAGAGCGGTGGCGTCCACCTCGTCTTGCACCCTATCCGCGCTACCGCAGCCTGTCGAAGGGATGGGAGCTAGCGGGCAACTTGAAGAGAGTCGAGGATGCCCACCGCTTCTGCGCGTCGCTCGGCTGACACGCCGGGCCCGAACGCGACGAGCACGTAGAACCCGCGACCGGCTTCGCTGAACCCGGTCCAGCGCACATCCAGATCGCTGCGGTCGGCGCAGCCTGCGAGCTGATGGTGGACCTGGGCGACACCCAGGTCGAACGGCTGATTGCGAGCAGAGAAGTGCTTCGGCGACGTCTCCTGCACCGACACGAGCGCATCGCCCGCGCTCATCGCCCGAGCGGCGTTCTCCGGCGTATGTCCGCAGTCCTGCCCGCCGGGCCGCAGGTCCCCCGTGCCCACCGAAAGCACCTCGACTGGGTCGACCAAGCTGGGCGTGAGCGATGCGGTCGCGCGCTGCCAGCCCGCCGGGATCGCATAGCTCAGGCGGTGCTCCGCATCGCGATAGATCTCAGGCTCAGGCGGCCTTGGACTTGGGGTCTGGCGCTCGCTCGTCGTAGCGGCGGGGGGCCACAGAACGACCAGCGCAGTCACGGCGCCCGCGACGAGCAGCGACTTCAGAAGGGTCCTCACATTCTCTCTACGGATGCCGGCGCCGAAAAAGTCCCGGTCCGCCGTTTCGTGAACCCTGATCAGCGCGGGACTTCCAGAGCCGGTTCGTTCGTAGAGAAGGTGTGCGCAAGGATCGCCTCGTCGCGACATTCGTACTGGCCGCCTCCACCGCGGCCTGCGGCGGCGCCGCGCCGGACCGGCCCTCGGACCCTGCGCCTCCGTCACGCCCCGAGCGGGCCGCGAAGCCGGTGGCGCCTGCCGAGCGCGGCACGCGGGGCTTTGGCAGCGTGTGGTTGGCGGACTTTCGCGGCGGCCGCGTCCTACGGCGCGACCCGGACACTGGTCGCAAGCAGGCGTCGGTGCGACTGACGCTGCCCAAGCCGATCATCCTCGCCGACCCTGACTCACCTCCCGATTCGGACTTCCTGCCGTCGAACATCGCCACGGGCGCGGGCGGCGTCTGGGTATCTACCGCGCGCGGCTACGTCGCCCGCATCGACCCAGACACCAACCGCGTCACGGCGTACGTCAGGACCAAGTTCGACTCCACGAGCGACGTGGCCGCCGGCGACGGCGCGGTGTGGGTCGGCGAGGGCAACCACCTCGGCCGCATCGACGCGCGCACGCAGGACGTCTCGCACATCAAGCTGGTGGGACCGAACGGGGTGCGGATCGGCATCGGTCCGGTGGCGCTGTGCCAGAATGCGGTGAGGGTCCTCGGCGGGGTGACGCGGCCCACCACCGACGAGACCGGGCACCGCACCTACACGTTCACGAAGCACCAGGAGGCCGTGGCGGAGATCGACCCCCTCACCAGCACGGTTCTCACGGTCCGCCGAGTCTCGAAATCACCGCGATCACTCTGCAAGCCTCCGGTCGAGGCCGCCACGCGTCAAGTGACCCGTGCCCGCTGTGAGGAGGGGGAGCCGCCCGGCTACTACGTGCCGCATGACGCGAACCTCGGGCCGGTTGTGCGCGTGATCTGCGCCCGCCTGCCGGTCAGTCGTAAGCGCGTCGACTTCAGCGGCACCCGCGGGCGAATCAGCGCCGAGACCGATTCGTGCCTGCACGCGGCTTACGCCGCCGGCGAGCGCCAAACGGCCACCTGCGCGAACGTCCCGCCACTCTCCGAGTACGCCGTGCGCGGCATCGGCGATGCCCGCCGCGAGTGGGGCGATTACGGCTACGTGATCTGGGGATCCGTCGGCGGGTCGGTAAGCGCGGTCCAGCTGCGGTACGCGGGCGGGTACACGTCCGCGACCGTGTTCCGGGTGGGCGAGGAGCTGGCGCGCCGCTTCGGCGAGCAGCGGTTCGGCGTCTGGGTTGCGGAGCTGCCGCTCGCGGCGGCGTGCGGAACGGTCGTGATCAAGCCGTATTACGGCGCACCCGTTCGGCGCTTGCGTCCTCGGCCGGCCAAGTGCAAACGAGCCTGAACGGCGCCCTAAGGCAGCTCGGGCTGCCTGGCACCGCCCAACCTGAGGTGACCCGTATCCGTAGATGCGCTGTAGGAGCCTCACCATTCAGCCGCAGTCACGCCCCATGCGAATGCTCGCGGGACGCGGGTCTGCCGCACGGTCGGTCCACACCTTCAATCGCACGCACGCAGGGTTTGATAGCCGGACGAAACCTGACCAAAAAGTGACGGGCTCGCCACCGGCTTCGCTGGCGGCCTTCGCCGCGCCGCACGCTCTGAAAGTGATCTTCCGCGAACCGGCTCGGTTGCGACCGTGAGTCAGCGACCCCGAACTGGTACGAGACACCTTGACGGTCACCGTGTGGCCTGCTCTGACGAGGACGGCGAACTTTTGGCCATCGAACTGCTTGACGGTTGACGTCGATACCTCGCGGCCCGCGCCGATCATCGACAGCGGCCCGATGACGAGGTTGTTGGCGCTCGTGAAGGAGTCGCCCGGAAAGGAGGCCTGGGATTGGGCGCCACAGCCAGCCTTGTCACCGTCGTGGGGGGATGCCAGCGCGGTCGCGGGAAGCATGACCACCGTCAAGGCAACCGCACAGCGCAGCATGCGGCGATGATACATGGGCTCTGCACGTCCGCCAGTCGTTTGCGGCAACCCCCGGAGCACCGGTACACCGGTCGGCTGCGGCCTGCTTCTGAGGCAGATGCAGCACCCAGCCCCCGCGGTTCCAGCCTCACGGCTCCTAGCGACCGGCTGGAGAGTCGCCGTCGCGTCCGGGAGAATGGTTGACCGTGCCGCCGCCCTGCTCAGCACCCTGTCCCGTTTGGGGAAAACTTGGGGAAAACCGTACCTCTGCGGAGCGGTCTTCAGCGGTCTTGAGCGGAGTTCGGCGCGACCGAATCGACCATTTCGACAACCCGTCCAAAGTCAAGCCCAGAGCCAAATTTGGCTCTGTCAGCGGAGGGGGAGGGATTCGAACCCTCGGGCCTGGGGTTACCAGGCCACTGGTTTTCAAGACCAGCGCATTCAACCGCTCTGCCACCCCTCCGGGGGCTCTGGAAGGGTACGCGCGCAAGTCGGCGTAAAAAAAGGTCGGGTAAAGACCGATTGATCCGTCACACTGCTCGCGGCGAACACACGGAAGGACCGCTGCGACGGTGGCCTGACCGTGTTCTGAGACTGGAATGACTATGCGCTACCTCGCTCTGACCCTCTTGACCCTGCTCGCGTGCGCCGCACCCGCGCAGGCGCAGCCGATGGAGGTGGGCATGCAGGACGACCAGATCTTGCTTCACGGCGTCTATGACCGCGACCTCGCGCTCGATCAGTTCGAGGCGATGGGCGGGACGCACGTGCGCATCAACGTCGAGCACCGGCGCGAGAAGAAGTTCGAGAACGAGATCGACTTCGGCCTGCGGTACCCGATGAAGCAGTACGACGCCGCGGTCAAGGCGGTCACGGAGCGCGGCCTGAAGGTGCAGCTGACGCTGATCTGGAACCGGCGCCTGGATCCGGCCGTCGTGGCCGGGTGGATGGGCAACCTCGCCAAGCACTTCGGCAACAAGGTCAACCGCTATTCGGTGCTCAACGAGCCGGATCTGTCGATCCCGCTCGACGGCCGGTGCGACGGCCAGGGCCAGCGCAAGCTGGCAAAGCTCTACCCGAGCAAGATGATCGAGAGCAGGGGCAGGCTCGTCGCCAAGGGCGTGCTGGTTAAGGGCACGAACGTGCCGCTGGAGGTGGCCTGCCGCCAGTTCTGGCGCGGCCACCAGTACCGGGGGATCTTCAACGCGTCGTCGCGGGCGATTCACAAGTCCAACCGCAACGCGACCGTGCTGGCGGGCGAGACGTCGGCGCTGGCGGGCCTCGAGTGGTTCGTCCGCGGCGCTTACGTCAAGCCGCTGCAGCAGATCGACGGCTGGGCGCACCACCCCTTCCAGCTGCGCGACCTCACCCCGCAGAAGCGGGCCAACGGCTGGGGCGTCGGCAACCTCGCCCAGTTCAAGCAGATGGTCAAGGTGCCGGTCTACCTGACGGAGTTCGGCTATCCGGCCCCGAACTCGACCATGGACAAGCGTGTCTTCGGGCGCCGGTTGACGTACCAGGAGGTCGGAAAGGCGCTGCCGAAGGCCTGGGCGGTCGCGAAGGCAGCGGGCGTCAGGCAGATGTTGCAGTACCAGTGGTACCGCAAGCCGCCCTTCCGCAAGGAGTACTGGGACACGTCGATCAACATGACCGACAACGGCAAGACGTCGCCCGGCTACAAGGCGCTCCAGAAGCTGATCCTCAGCTGGTAGGACGCGTGCCCGGCCCGGGCACGTTGCGGAAACGGAACGGCTCGGGCTCGCGCCACGGCTGGACGAACCAGCACTCGCCGTTGACCCGCGGATCGGCGAGCAGGCGGACCACGGTCTCGGCCACCGTTTCCGCGGGGATGATGTCGAAGCCCGCCTTGACGAGATCGGCGCGGGCGCCGGCGATGATCGCCGACTCGGCGAACCCGGGGCAGACGGCGTTGAAGCGGATGCCCTCGCCGCCGAAGACGGGCCCCAGTGCGCGTGCGAGCCCCACGACGGCGTGCTTGTTGGCCGCGTAGATCGGATCCAGCGGCATCGCCAAGAGGCCCGCCAGCGAAGCGGTCGCCACCATCGCGCCGCCGCCCCGCGCCTTCAGGGCGCCGTGCGCCGCGTGCGCGCCGAAGACGACGCCGTCGAGGTTGATCGCCATGGCCCGCTGGTAGAGCTCCTCGGAGAAGTCCTCGCCGACGCCGCAGCCGGTCGTCACGCCCGCGTTCAGGTACACGTAGTCCAGCCCGCCGCACAGCGACACGCAGGACGCGACCGCGGCGCGGTTGGCCTCCAGGGAGCGCACGTCGCATTCGACGAAATGCCCGCCGACCTCCTCGGCGACGGCCTTGCCCGCGTCCACCGCCACGTCCGCAACGACCACCTCCACGCCGGCCGCGGCGAGCGCGAGGCTCGTGGCGCGCCCAAGTCCTGACGCCCCGCCGGTGACGAGCGCCACGTTGTCGCGCAGATCCGACGTGTCCACAGGTTCGGCGAAGACGGACATCCGAGTCGGCATCCTGACACGCGATGCGGAGTACGATGCTCGCGATGGCGGTCGAGGAGGGGCCACAGCGAACCGACGGCGACCTGCTGTCGTCGGCGCCCGCGCTGGTGCGCCTCGCTGCGACCGCCTACCTGCACGCCCTCGGCTGGAGCGTCACCGTCTCCGTGAGGACGGTCAACGGCGCGCTGCGGCTCGTCCTGACCGGCCAGGGCGCGGACGCCCTGGGCCACGAGGTGCGCGAGCAGCTCAAGAGGCTCGTCGGCGTTGCGGAGATCGAGGCGCGGCTGGGCCGGATGCCCGAGCCGCCGTCCCCGCAGTCGAACGGGAACGGCTCACACGTCGACCAACTCGCGGTGCTCAAGGAGCGCGGTGCGGAACTGCTCGCCCGCAGTGCCGAGGTCGACGGCGAGGAGCCCGCCCACCCCGCCTACGAGCGCATCCTCACGAGCCTCGCGCCCGACGAGGCGCGCATCCTGCGCCTGATGTGCGTCGAGGGAGCCCGCGCCGCCGTCGACGTCCGCACCTGGCGCCCGCTGGACGTCGGCTCCGAGCTCGTCGAGCAGGGCCTGAGCATGATCGGGCGGGAGGCCGGCACCCGCTATCACGACCGCGTCCCGGCCTATCTGGACAACCTGCACCGCCTCGGCCTGATCCGGTTCAGCCGCGAGCCGGTCGACGACCTCAGCGCCTACCATGTGCTCGAGGCCCAGCCGGAGATCCAGAAGGCCATGACCAGGGCCGGCCGCGCGCGCTTGATCCGCCGCTCGGTGCAGCTCACCGCCTTCGGCCGCGACTTCTGCAAGACGTGCCTGCCGCTGGACACCGCGGACTTTCTCGCCCTGAGAGACGAGATCGCGCCCGAGCGTGCTTGAAGATCTGACGATCCCGCTGTTCACCGGGATCATCGGTTACATCACGAACTGGTCGGGTATCTGGATGCTCTTCAACCCGCTCCATTTCAAGGGTGTCCGCCTGCCCGGCCTGGCGTGGCTGGTACGGCTGTTCCCGCGCAAGGTCCAGCAGGTGCCGGGCGTGATGCACGGCGGCGTCGGCTGGCAGGGGATCATCCCGAGCCGTGCGGCGAAGATGGGCTCCATCGCCGTCGACAAGACGATCGCCAAGATCGGCACGGCGTCGGACTTCTACCAGGCGCTCGAGCCCGAGAAGCTGGCCGAGCACGTCCTCAACGCCTCGCGCGACGACATCCGCGAGCTGGTCGAGCAGAGCATGCGCGAGCAGCACGCGCAGCTGTGGAGCGACCTTCCCGCGCCAGTGCGTCAAGCCGTCCACGACCGCGTGCAGCGCGAGCTGCCCGACGTCGTCCGCGAGGTCGTCGTCGACCGGATCGGCGCGAACGTCGACCAGCTGCTCGACGTCAAGCTGATGGTCATCCGCCGCATGCAGGAGCGGCCTGAGCTCTCCAACCGCATCTATCAGGAGGTCGGCGAGAAGGAGCTCAAGTTCATCATCAACTTCGGCTTCTTCTTCGGCTTCGCGTGCGGCATCCCGACGATCTTCATCGTGCACGCCTTCCCGTATTGGTGGATGCTGCCGATCCTCGGCACCGTGATCGGCTGGGTGACCAACTGGCTCGCGATCTCGATGATCTTCGAGCCCTCCGAGCCCAAGCGCGTCCTCGGGAAGACGTTCCAGGGACTCTTCCTCAAGCGGCGCGACCACGCGGCGGAGATCTACGCGGGCGTCGTCGCCGACGAGATCGTCACCGCAGCCAACATCGGCGACGAGCTCATGAACGGCCCCAACGGCGACCGCACCCGGCACGTCATCGAGTCGGCGCTGCGCCCGGCGGTGGATCGCGCCAGCGGGCAGTTCAAGCCGCTGGTGCGCGTCGCCGTCGGGACGCGCGAGTACGACGCGATCCGCGAGTCCGTCGCCACCGGTGGCGCCGACTACACCATGACGCCGATGCAGGACCCGGAGTTCAACCGGGAGACGGCGGGCAAGCTGAAGGCGCTCATGGTCGACCGTATGAAGGACCTCTCCAACCCGGACTTCGCGGAGATGCTGCGCTCGGCGATGAAGGAGGACGAGTGGCTGCTGTTCCTGCACGGCGCGGTGCTCGGCTTCGGTGCCGGGCTCGTCCACCTCGCCATCTTCGGCGTCTAGTCCAGGCGGTCGTCCGATCGCAGCAGCAGCAGCAGGCCGTGGCCCGGGTCGAGGTCCAGCAGCGGTGCGAGGTCGCGCTTCCGCCCGGCGTCCGGGCGCACGACCGCACGCGCCGGTCGAGCATCTCGGCGAGCAGGCCGAAGGCGTTGAGCGAGACCTCCCGGGGCAGGTCGACCGCCGGGCCGCCGAGGACCCGCAGCCGGCGCCGCGACCTCGGTCACGCGACCAACCTAACGGCCACGGGACGCACGGTTTACACTCACTCGCCGATTCCCGGAGAGGTGGCCGAGTGGCTGAAGGCACTCGCCTGCTAAGCGAGTAACGGGTTAATCCTCGTTCGCGGGTTCGAATCCCGCCCTCTCCGCTTCACTCCGGCCCGGGTCCGCCTCAGCTGGTCCTGGCGGGTACCCAGTCGAACCTCGGAGGGCGGCTGGCCTTCGATGCCTACCGGAGGGCGTCGCTAACATCACCCGCTCTGCGCCAGTAGCTCAGCTGGATAGAGCGTCGGTCTACGGAACCGAAGGTCAGGGGTTCGAATCCCTTCTGGCGCATGAAGAGCCCGCTGGTAACGGCGGGTTTTCTTCTTCTCGGGCCGCGGGGCCGAATGAGGGTTGCCCTCCTCCCGCCCTTCATAGCCCTTGCTCCGGCCGCTCGCGTAGGGGCCCACCTACGGCCCGCGCCAGCACAGCGCGAGCGCCTGTTCGGTGGTGTTCATGGTCGCCCGGCGACTCCTTGTAGCAGTTGACACAAACCTACTAACGCTACGGGACCGCAAGGGCAAATGAAGGGCTACGCAGCGCTTTGCAAGACGAGCGCACCCGCTACTGGCTTCTTCCCGGCGGCGACCTTCGGTTGAAGCAAGCGGTACGGCGTGCGAGCGTTGCCGCCGGGGAGCCGGAATGGCTGTTCCCGTTCACCCCACCCGCGACGCGGTCTAATCGCCCGGGCGGACCACTGTGAGGCCGGGAGACGTCGCGAAGGTGACCTTGCTCGCGGTGATCTCATCGCGCACCCGCCACACGTCACCACACCGGTCCGGGGCCTTGTCGGCCTCGCTCTCCGGCCAGGTGTCGTGCAGCGCGATCGTGCCTCCCGGGGCGAGGATCCGCACCGCGCTGTCGTAATCGCGCCGCGCCTGCTCGTAGCTGTGGCCGCCGTCGATGAAGACGAGGTTCGGCGCCGACCCGTCGTAGGCCGCGAAGAACTCATCCGACGGCATGTGCCAGAAGCGCGTCCCCGCCGGCATGACCCTGGTGCGGTCAACCACGTCGCACCCGTGCACCTCGCCGCAGCAGGGCGCCACGACGTTGACGGACGTGCCGTGCTCGACCCCGATCTCCATGTAGCAGCAGTCCGCGTAGCTCTGCGCGATCGCGGCCAGGATCTCCGTCCACCAGGGCCCGCGCTGATCCGGCCCGCGTCGGACCTTCGCCATCCAGCGACGGTGTGAGGTTGGGTGCAGGCGGTCCGGCCGCATCGACCACACCTACCACAGCCGCCGCTTCTAGACTTGCCGGCCGCAGGGCGCGACCGGCGGGGCAACCTGAACCCCGAGCCGAACGGCTCGCCGGTCCGGCACAACCTGTTCTACAAGCGCGTCTTCACTGCGGCCGTCGAGCAGGCGCTCCCTGGCCGGCGCTTTCGCTTCCACGACCTTCGGCACACGTGCGCCGCGTGGCTGGTCGAGTCCGGCGCCCACCCGTTGCAGATCAAGCTGCGACTGGGTCACGAGGACATCAAGACGACGATGAACACCTACGGGCACCTGTTCCCCTCGGCGGAGGCGGCGCTAGGCGACCTGCTCGATGCGCGCTACCGGGCTGCCGAGCCCCCGAAGGTCACGGCGATCCGATGAGGGCGGTCGCAGCGGCAGGCGCCCTCTAGCTCGGCTTCCAGCTACCTGCGATGCAATCGCCGGAGCCCGATGTCTCGATACAGGGATACCGCAGCGAGCCGTCGCCGTCGTTGACGATTGAGAAGGTGTCGCCGGACAGGGAGTGCGCGATGACGGTGTAGCCGTTCTTGGTTACCTCGCTGAGCTGGACTTGTCCAAGGCCAGCGCCTATCGGCAAGCCGGACGGCCCCAACCGTTCGGGAACATCGCAACCCACGTAAGTCTGACGCGTCGTAAAGCACACTTCTGCCTCTACAACTAGGTTGCGGGCGCTCGAGCGAGCGAGGGAGTTCTGCTCCGCGACCTGTCTTGACTTCCCTACGTCGAGGACGACCGTCGTTTGCTCCTTGATGACGGTGACGGTCCTCGGCTCGTTGTCGCCGCCGCCGCAGCCACCCAAGACAAGGCAAGCTGCGCCAAACACCACCGCACGCCGTCTAGTCATACGACTCCTTATCGGTTCACTGAAGCCGCCGCCTGAACGTTCACTACGGCGCCGCGCCTAGCTCGGCCTTATGCGACAAGGGCCGAGGCGATACGAGACAACACGTCACACGGATCCTTCCTCGAAAGCTCCTGCTAAAAGGATCTTTGTGCCTCGGAGCAGGGACTTCTCGGACCCCCCACGCATCTCGCTACGCCGGCGGCCCCTTCTTCGCGGTCATCGCGGTGGGCGCGGTCGCGGAAGGGGCGTTCAACGCGCAGTGCGACGCGCGCCTGACCCTCACCGACCAGGCGGACGGGTTGCCGCGCCCGTTGCCGGTCGTCACCTCGCGCCTGTACGGGATCGGCTGGAGCTTCCTGTTCGGGGGCTGAGGGCGCGCACGGCGGCCACGGCGAGCCCGGCCACCAGGACGAGCAGGCCCACCAGAGCGAGGTCGCCGCCCGGCCAATCGAGGCCGAGTCCCTCGCCGACGAAGAAGACCCCGAAGGCCGTCAGCAGCACGCCGACGGTGAACTTCAGCTCCGTCTCGGGCAGGCGCGAGAGGGGTCTGCGCAGCCACGCGCCGGCCACGACGACGAGCACGGCCGCCACGATCGAGCCGACGATGGCGGGGGTGGCGCCGGCGGGCCGCTGCGCGAGCACGCTGACGATCAGCACGATCTCGAGCCCCTCGAGAAAGACGCCCTTGAAGGCGACGACGAACGCCACCCAGTCCGTCGCCGGCTGCTCGGCCAGCTGCTCGCGGGTCTCCTCGAACTCGCGCTCGGAGGACGAACGCGCCTTGCGGCCGGCGAGCCGCAGGACGTTCTTGCGCAGCCAGTTCAGGCCGAACCAGAGCAGCGCGGCGCCGATGATGAGCCGCAGCGTCGTCAGGCCCAGGCGCTCGAGCAGAACCGGCCCGAGCACGAATGCGGCCACCGCGCACGCGACCACCGCGGCCGCCGCGCCGAGCGCAGCGTCACGCCAGCTGCGGCTCGTGCCGACCGCGAGCACGATCGCGAGCGCCTCCAGCAGCTCGACGAGCACGGCCAGACCGGCACCCGCCGCGATCAGGACGCTGCTCACGAGGGAAAGCGTAAGGCTGGACAAGACATCACGGCCAGTAGGTCGTGCGATGGCCGGGCTCGCCGCGCGGACTCCTCGCTGCGGTGGGGACCGCTGCGCAGGGGCGGGAGCCGGGTCTTCAAGAGGCGGCCGGCGGCTGGGCCTATCTCGTCACCGACGAGGCCGATCGCGAGCAGGCGGTCGAGGGCGCCGGACGCCGACTCGAGGCGCTGGCCAGCGGCGCGTGGGACCGTGCCGACGAGCTCCAGGCCAAGGGTGGCGTAGCCGGGTTAGGCGTTGCGGGCGGCTCCGCGAGCCAGCACTCCGAGCGCGTGCTTGCGGCTGGCCTCGTCGATCATCTCGCCGCCGTGCAGCGCTGCGCCGTGGCCGCCGGCCTCGCTGGCTTGGAGCGCGGCCAGCAGCGCGGTCGCGGCTTGAAGCTCGGCCGCGCTCGGCGTGAAGGCCTCGGCGAGCGGCTGCACCTGGGTCGGGTGCAGCGCCCACTTGCCGTCGTAGCCGAGCGACCGCGTGTAGTCGGCCCAGGCTCGGGCACCGGCGACGTCGGCGATGTCGAAGAACGGGCCGTCGATCGCCTGGACGCCGGCTGCGCGGGCGGCGACGAGCACAGCGTGCAGGACGGCACCCCAGCGGTCGCGCGGATGCTCGCCGGGGGCGATCGGCGGCCGTCCGAGCGAGGCGGCGAGGTCCGCGTAGCCGACGATGAGCGTCTCCACCTGCGGGCTGGCGCTCGCGATCGACACGGCGTTGGCCAGGCCTGCAGCGGTCTCGATCAGCAGCTGCAGCCCGACCGGCCGGCCCGCGAGCGCCTCCACCACCAGCCGCACATCGGCGGACCGCTCGACCTTGGGGATGATCACCGAATCCACCCGCTCGCCCGCGATCTCGGCCAGGTCGGGCGCGAAGTACTCGGTGTCGAGCCCGTTGACCCGGACCGCGAGGCTGCCCGCCCGCCACCCACCGGCGCGGACCGCCGCGACGACCATGGCGCGTGCCGCGTCCTTGTCCGCGGGTGCCACGGAGTCTTCGAGGTCGATGACGACCTCGTCCACCATGGTCGAGCGCGCCCGCGCGAGCATCCGCTCCGAGCCGCCGGGGACGGAGAGACAGGTTCGGCGCGACGGAGGCACTGTGACACTTGCTACCAGATTGGATAAGGTGCGGCATGGCCGAGACCGCTGACCGTGTCCGTCTCGGCGGGCCGTACTTCGAGGACTTCGAGGTCGGGCAGGTCTTCACCGGGGCGCCGGGCCTCACGCTCACCTCCGGCCACGCGTCGCTGCACCAGGCGCTTACCGGGGATCGGCTGCGCCTCGCCCTCGACGCCCCGCTGTGCAGCGCGGTCACCGGTCGCGAGACGCTGCTCGCGCACCCGAACCTGGTCTGCGACGTCGCCATCGGCCAGTCCACCGAGCCGACTCAGCGCGTCCGCGGCAACCTCTTCTACCGCGGGCTCGTGCTGCTCAAGCCGGTGTTCATCGGCGACACGCTGCGTTCGCGGACCGAGGTGGTCGGCCTGCGCCAGACGCGCAAAGCCGCCGGCCTCGTCGCTCTGCGGATCTCGACGACCAACCAGCACGACGAACCCGTGCTCGACTTCTGGCGCTGCCCGATGATCCCGCTCCGCGATCCCGACGCCCAGACCGGCCACGCCGACAGCTTCGACGACATCCCCGACCGAGTCGATGCGCAGGCGGCTCTGCCCGAATGGGACCTGCAGGCCTTCCGCGAACACGTCCCCGGCCGCCACCTCGAAGACCTGGTGGCGGGCACGGTCTGGGAGCTCGAGGGGCGCGACACCGTCACCGCCGCCCCGGAGCTCGTGCGGCTCACCCTCAACCTCGCGGCCGCGCACTCCGACGCCGGGGCGACCGCCCACGGGCGCCGCCTGGTCTACGGCGGCCACACGATCTCGATCGCGGCGGCGCACGTCACCCGTGCCCTGCCCAACCTGGTGACGATCCTCGCGTGGCGCGGGTGCGAACATCTCGCCCCGGTGTTCGAGGGCGACGTGCTGGCCACCGAGGTCACGCTGGAGGCAATCCGGCCCGGAGGCCTGGTAGATCTGCGCGCGCGGGTGCGCTCCGATGTCGATGTCCTCGATTGGCGACTGGTGGGAGTGATGGCATGAGCGGGATCCTCGACGGGCTGAGGGTCATCGAGGGGTCAGCGTTCGTCGCCGCGCCGCTCGGCGGGATGACGCTCGCACAGCTCGGCGCCGACGTGATCCGGTTCGACCCGATCGGCGGCGGACTCGATCGCACCCGCTGGCCCGTGACCCGCGACGGCCACAGCCTCTTCTGGGCCGGCATGAACAAGGGCAAGCGCTCGATCCAGGTGGACTTCAAGTCGCCCGCGGGCCGCGAGCTCGTCGCCGAGTTGGTCGGCGCCCCCGGGCCTGACGCCGGGCTCTTTCTCACCAACTTCCCGCTGCGCGGCTGGCTCGCCCCCGAGGTTCTCGGCGCCAAGCGCCCCGACCTGATCACCGTCAACATCGAGGGCAACCACGACGGCTCGTCAGCCGTGGACTACACGATCAACCCCGCGACCGGCTTCCCGTGGGCGACCGGACCGCGGCACCTCGCTGTGCCCTTCAACCACCTGCTCCCCGCCTGGGACGCCATCACGGGCGGGCTCGCCACCACCGGGCTGCTCGCCGCCGAACGCCATCGCACCCGGACCGGCGAGGGCCAGGTGGTCAAGATCGCGCTTTCGGACGTCGCGCTGGCGATGGTTGGCAATCTCGGCAAGATCGCCGAGGTGCAGATCAATCAGACCGAGCGGCCGAAGGACGGCAACTACCTCTACGGGGCGTTCGGCCGCGACTTTCTCACCCGGGACGAGCGGCGGATCATGATCGTCGCGCTGACGCTGAAGCAGTGGGAGAGCCTGATCGCGGCGACCGGGCTCGGCGAGGCCTTCGCGCAGGCCGAGCAGATGCTGGGCCTGGACTTCACGAAGGAAGGCGACCGCTTCGAGGCGCGCGAGGTGATCGGTGCGGTCATCAAGCCCTTCACCACAACGCGCACACTGCTCGAGATCAAGGAGATCTTCGACGCGCACGGCGTCTGCTGGGGGCCCTACTGGACCTTTGCGGAGATGGTCGAGCACGACGAGCGATGCTCGCCCGCGAACCCGATGTTCGAGGAGGTCCACCAGCCGGAGATCGGGACGTACCTGATGCCGGGCTCGCCGCTGCGCTTCGAAGCCTGCGAGCGCCTCCCCGTCGGTCGTGCGCCGCGGCTCGGCGAACACACTGACGAAGTGCTCGCCGGCGTCCTCGGCCTCTCCGACGCCGAGATCGGGCGCCTGCGCGACGACGGTGTCGTGGAGGGTGCGAGCGAGGTCCGCGAGCGGGTCTAGTGTCCCGAGTCGTTAGTTCGTTGACACCGAGAGGGATGCCGGGTCGTGTCTGGCGGCGCCCCGTGCCCGGCTGCATATCGGGCATACGTGGACGGGCGCGGGGTGCCGCCAGGCGCGTTCCGGCGCCCTCGAGCTGCCCACGAACTTCTGAATCGGGACACTAAATTCCCGTACGCTCGGCTAGCCGCCGTCGCTGGCGAACACCAAGGTGTCAGCGGCCCATGAAGAACAGCACCAGCGCGACGATCCCGAGGGCGAACAGAACGGGGTGGACGATCGCGCCACCGGCGATGGCGATGACGAGCAGCACGACTCCGGCGATGAGAAGCATGACCGGAACCTACCCGTCGGTGGGCGAGCAGACACTCAGCGGCGCCTGGGCGCCCTGGTGACCCTGATGGTCGACACCATGCCGAGCTCCTCGTGCCCGGTGAGCGTGCAGACGAGCGTGTAGGTGCCCTTGCGCTTGAACCTGAAGGGCGTCGTGAGCTGGCCGCCGGGCGTGAGCTCGGGCGCCTGCTTGAGGATCCTGCCGCCGGCGGTGCGGACCGCGAAGTCGTGCGGATCCTCGCCGAGGTTGGTGATGTTGAAGCGCACCTTGCCGACCGTGACCTTGGGGCGGTAGATCGCGACCTCCCACTCCGACAGGCCGATCCCGACCGCGGTGCCGGACGGCGCTGCGGCCGCTGCGGCGGCGAGCAGCGCGACGATCACTTGACCAGCCCCACGCGGGGGAAGCTGGCGGCGTCGGGGATGATGCCGTCAGCCGGTGTGCCCAGCCACTGCTCGATCAGCGATGCGTAGACGCCGCGGAAGTCAACGGTGACCTTGAGGTTGTCCTGGCCGTCGAGGTTGCGCAGCGAGGGGTACTCGGTGCGCAGCCCGGTGGCGGCCTGGGTGCCCATGACCATGGCGATGCCGCCGGCACCGTGGTCGGTGCCCAGCGACCTGTTGCCCTCGGGGCGGCGCCCGAACTCCGTCCACACGAAGGTGAGGACGCGGTCGCCCATCCCGCGCGCCTCGAGGTCGTACTGGAACGCGGCGAGCGACGCGGAGACGTCCGACAGCGCGCGCTCGAGGCGCGCAGGCTGGCCCTGATGGGTGTCGAAGTCGGCGCGGCCGTCGACGGTCGCGATCCGGGCGCCCAGCGGCTGGCTGATCAGGAAGGCCAGCTGCTTGAGGTGCTTGGAGAAGCCCGAGCCCGCCGGGTAGCCGTCGATCGGCGCGGTCACGTTGACGACGGAGTCCACGTCCGTGCCCGCGGGCGGCGCGGCCGGGCCGTCGTCCGAAAGCGGCGCGAGCCGGTCGGCGACCTCCTGGGCGAAGCGCGCCGCGGCGCGTGCGGACGCGCGGCCGAGCTGATCGTTGCGGCGCGACTTGGCCAGGTCGCCGTAGGCCTTCATCGCCCGGCCGCGGTTGTAGGGCGTCAGCAGCGGCATCTTCATCTCCGCGCTGCGCGTGCTCTCGATGGAGGAGACCGGCGCGGCGCTGGTGAGCAGCGTCGGCGACAGTCGCGAGCCCGAGGTCAGGCCCTGGAAGGGATTCGAGCGGGTGCCGTACTGGTCCAGCCACCGGCCCAGCCAGCCCGTGGTCTGCTGCGGGGTGATGGTGCCCGTCTCCCAGAAGGCGCGCGAGTGGAAGTGCGAGAGGTCCGGGTTGGCGTAGTCGATGCCGGGCAACAGCCCGAGGCGCCCGGTCTCGAAGAGCCCGCGGACACCGCCGTTCTGACCGGCCGACAGCGACGGGTGCGCCGACAAGGTGGTGCCGCTCAGCGGGTCCGCCGTAAGCGGCCGGGCCGCGTCGCCGCGCTGCTGGCTGTAGGTCGCGTACTGCGAGATGTCCATGAAGGAATCCAGCAGGTCCAGACCGCCGGGCAGGAAGACCGAGACGAGGATGCGCCCGTTGGGATCCTGCGCCGCGGCGACGTCGGCGCCGTCCATCCAGTGCTGCAGCGGCATCGCGTTCGCCGTGTAGAGCGTGAGGCCGGCGCCGGCGCCCCAGCCCAGGAAGTGCCGGCGCGAGACGCCGATCGACGGATGCCGCGCAGTGGCCGCCGTCCGGTGGAAGTCCTCGCAGGCGTGATGGGGACTCGTGCGGAAGGCCATCAGCAGAGTTGATTATCCGGGCCGGAGACGAGCAGGTGGCGCAGGCTGCGCTGGATCTGCACGCGCTGACCGTAGGACGGCCGCATGCCGTACGAGGTGGCCAGGCGCTTGAGCACGCGACGTGTCGGCGCGGTCACCTGAGGCGAGCCGACGGCGGCGACCGCCAGGGCGACGTGCTCGTCGACGGTCATCTGCCGACCCACCTCGCCGGGCACGAGGTCGGCCGGGCCGGCGGCAGCGACCATGATGTTGGCGACACCGAAGCGCGCCCGCATCGCGTTCGAGGACAGCCAGCGCGTGCCCCAGTCCCAGCCGGCCACCGACGGCGGCGAGAAGAGCGTCTGCCCCATGCTCGCCATGAGCACGTTCCAGTCGGACACCTCGATCCCCGAGTTCATCGTGCGCAGCTGCCCGGCCACGAGCACTGCGGGCCACTTGACCATGTCGTCGTCCTCCAGGCTGAGGTAGAGCTCGGGGCGCGAGAGGATCGAGCGCACGAGCGGTCGCAGCTGCATGCCCGACGCGACGTAGGCGCCCGCGAGCCGGCTGCGGACGGCCGCGGAGATCGGCTTGCCGACGAAGAAGTCCCACAGGCGGCTGACCAGGAACTGCGGGTGGGCCGGATTGGCGACGCACAGACGCAGCACGTCCTCGACGCCCCAGGCGCCGGTCGCGCCGAAGATCGTCTTCAGGCCGTTGTCATGAACGGAGGAGTCGAAGTAGACGCCCGTGGTCTGGCCGTTCTCGCGCTGCTCGCGGAACCCGGTGAGCGCGCGCGCCGCCTCGCGGATGTCCTGCTCCGTGTAGCCCGACCCGAGCGTGAACAGCTCCATCAGCTCGCGTGCGAAGTTCTCGTTGGGCGCCTCGGCGACGTTCTTGGTCAGCGACAGGAAGCGGGCCAGCGCGGGGTCGATCGTCATCGCGTAGAGCAACTCGGGGAACGACGTGAGCCCCTTCTCGCGCATGGTCACGTTCTGCGCGAGCATCAGCGGGGTCGGCTGGCTGCGCGTGGCGAAGTGGTCGTGCCAGAAGAGGGTCATCTTCTCCTGGAGCGGACGGTCGCTGCGGACCATGCGGTCCAGCCACCACAGCCGGTCGTGGCCGAACTCGTTGAAGGGGTCGATCGGCGCGCCGTAGTCCGAGGGCGCCGGGCCGAGCAGGGTCGCCGGCGTCGAGTCGAACAGGTGGTCGAGCGTGGCCGTCTTGCCGCGCCGCGCCCATTCCTGCAGCTGGCTCGGGGTCGCGCCGAAGCCGGCCCTCCAGAAGAGCCTGCGGACGTGCGCCTCGGTCCAGCCGCTCTGGGGCGTCCGGGCAGGGATACGGGTGCGATGCTTCGCCATGGTGCCGACCAAAATGTAGAGGCCGAACGCGAGAGCTGTCGCAATTCGTCCGTCCGTGACCCGGCTGAACGTAAGGTTGCAGGCTTGCGCGACTCCTACGACGCCGTTGTGGTCGGTGGCGGCCACAACGGGTTGACCGCTGCGGCCTACCTCGCCCGGGCCGGACGCTCGGTGCTCGTGCTCGAGCGCCGCGACCACGTCGGCGGCGCCGCCGTCAGCGAAGCGCCGTGGTCGGGCGTCGACGCGCGCGTGTCGCGCTACTCCTACCTCGTCAGCCTGCTCCCGCGCGCGATCGTGGACGAACTGGGGCTCGATGTGCGCCTGGTGCGCCGGCGCATCTCCTCGTATACGCCGGACCCGCGGGCGGGCGGCGCGCGCGGGCTGCTGGTCGACAACGGGGACGCGGACGGCACCCGCGCGTCGTTCGCGGCGCTCGGCGCCGAGGTCGACCACGCCGCGTGGCAGCGCTTCTACGGCGCGGTCGCCCGGGTGGCCGCGCGCGTGTTCGGAACCGTGCTCGAGCCGCTGCGCACCGCCGCGGACCTGCGGGCGATCGCGGGGGACGACGCGACGTGGGACGCGCTGGTGTCGCACCCGCTCGGCGAGGCCCTGGACGCGGCCTTCGCAGACGACCTCGTCCGCGGCGTCGTGCTCACCGACGCGCTGATCGGCACCTTCGCCGGCGCCCACGACGCCGACCTGCGCCAGAACCGCTGCTTCCTCTACCACGTGATCGGCAACGGGACGGGGGACTGGGACCTGCCCGTCGGCGGCATGGGCGCCGTCAGCGGCGCGCTGCGCGACGCGGCGCTGGCCGCCGGGGCGGAGATCGTCACCGGCACCGAGGTGACCGCGATCGGCGACGGCGCCGTCGAGCACTCCGGCGGCCGGGTCGGCGCGGGGCACATCCTCGCCAACGTGGCGCCGGGCGAGCTCGACCGCCTGCGCGGGCGCGCGCCGGAGGGCGAGTGGCCCGAGGGTGCGCAGCTGAAGGTGAACCTGCTGCTGTCGCGGCTGCCGCGCCTGCGCGATGCGAGCGTGGACCCGCACCTCGCCTTCGCCGGCACGCTGCACGTCAACGAGACCGCGAGCCAGCTCGAGGCGGCCCGTGAGGCGGCGATCGCGGGCCGGCTGCCGGATCCGGCGCCGTGCGAGACCTACTGCCACTCGCTCGGCGACCCCACCATCCTGGGCCCGGAGCTGCGCGCGTCCGGCGCCCAGACGCTGACGGTCTTCGGGCTCCACATGCCCGCGCGCCTGTTCCGCGGCGCCGACCATGATGCCGTGCGCGACGCCGCGCTGGCCGCGACGCTGCGCTCGCTGGACTCGGTGCTCGCCGAGCCGATCGCCGACTGCATCCTGCGCGCGCCGGACGGCGAGCCGTGCATCGAGGTCCGCACTCCCGTCGAGCTCGAGCGCGAGCTGCGCCTGCCCGGCGGCAACATCTTCCACCGCGACCTCAGGTGGCCGTGGGCCGAGGACGACGCCGACGTCGGGCGCTGGGGGACCGAGACCGACGACCCCGCCATCCACGTGTGCGGCGCGGGCGCGCGCCGCGGCGGCGGCGTGAGCGGCATCCCCGGCCGCAACGCGGCGATGGCCGTGCTCAGCTCCTCTACCTGGGGCGCGGGTACGAGCGCGCGAGCATCGCGTCCCACACGCGGTCGGGCACCAGCGACTGGAACGGGACGCCCAGGCTCGCCGATGGCGTGACGCGGTAGCGCAGCCTGGGGTTGCGCGCGGTGATCGCCTTCTCGATCGCCTTGGCGACGCGGTCGGGTCCGCCGCCGACCACCTTGATCATCGCGCTGTCGTAGGCGCCGGCGGTCATCCGGCCGACGTAGCCGTTGAAGTGGTCGTAGGGCCCGTCCTCGCTGTGCGCGGTCAGGGACGCGGTGGCCGCGTCGGCGAACTCGGTCTTGATCAGGCCCGGCTCGACGATGACCACGTCCACCCCGAAGCCCTTGACCTCGAAGCGCATGGCGTCGCTGATCGCGTTCACCGCGTACTTCGTCGCGTGGTAGACGCCGCCGCCCGGGAAGACGAAGTTCGCGCCCATCGAGGAGATGTTCACGATGCGCCCGGCGCCCCGCTCGCGCATCGAGGGCAGGACGAGCTGGCTCATCCGCATGAGGCCGAAGACGTTGGTCTCGAACTGCCGACGGACGGCGTCCAGCTCGACCGTCTCGATCGCGCCCGACTGCGAGTAGCCGGCGTTGTTGACCAGGGCGCCGACCGCGCCGTGCTCGGCCACGATCGCGTCGACCGCAGCCTGCATCGATGCCTCCGAAGTGACGTCGAGGGCGAGCGTGCGACACCCGTCGAGCCCGGCGAGCGCCTCGACCTTGCGCGCGGTCGCGTAGACGGTGTGCCCGGCTTTGGCCAGGCGGGCGGCGGTGGCACGGCCGATGCCGGTCGAGCAGCCGGTGATCAGGATCGGGTCGGGCATCCCCGCATCCTCGCAGCGTCTAGGAGTTTGTTGAACGATCGAGGCGCGTCCGTCCGGACGCGCCAAATCGTTCAACAGGCTCCTAGAGATGAAACGCTGTGCGTATGTGCGGCTGCACGAGATCGAGGTACTCCCCGTGCTCGGCCAGGTACTTGTGCACGAACGAGCAGATGGGGACGATGGTCATGCCCTCACGCGCGTGCACGTCGTCGAGCACGAAGCCGACGAGCCGCCCGCCCAGGCCGCGGCCCTCGTAGGCGGAGTCGATCTCGGTGTGCACGAGCGCTCGGACGTCGCCGCGGCCCCGGTACTCCAGGAAGCCGGCCAGCTCGCCGCCGACGCGGATCTCGTAGCGCTCGGCCTCCGGCGCCTCGGTCAGGGCGATGTCGTCGCTCATGGACCCGGCAGCGTAAGCTCGCGGCCATGGCCGATGATTGTTCCCATCTGGACCAGGTCGAGATCCTTCCGATCGTGCGCTCTGTGGAGCCGGGCGAGGACTGGAGCTGGTGCTACGAGGACGAGGTCATGATGCGCCTCTCCGCAGACTGATGGAGCTCCCCGAGGGCGTCGCGGCGCTCGGGCCCGACGCGCAGGCGCGCGTCCGCGCACTGGTGGCCGACGCGCAGCGCCGGCAGTCCGAAGAACTGAGCAGCGCGCTCGAGCAGACGCTGCGGATCGTCCCCAAGCCGCTGCGCGGCGTCGTCCGGAAGCTGGTCGGCGCATGATCACGCTCGAGGCCCGCGCCGAGCAGGTCCGCCTCGCGCGCACGCTCGGCGTCGAGCCGTCCGAGCTCGCGTTCCTGATGGACGCGCCCGAGGGCGACCTGCGCCTGCTGCGCGAGCGCGTCTCCGACGAGCTCTTCGCCACCGACCGCCGGCACTTCGAGGGCATGATCAAGCTCGCCCGGCGGCTGCCCGCGCCGCTGAACGCGACGCTCGCCCAGCGCGCGCTGGGCCCGCGCCTGTCCGCCGGAGCCGCCAACGTCCTCCCGCCGGAGATGACGGTGGACATGGTCAAGCGGCTGCCCGCGCCGTTCCTCGCCGACATCGCCGTCCACGCCGACGCGCGCCGGCTCGCGCCGCTGCTCGGCAAGGTCCCGCCCGCGACGATCGCCGAGATCACTCGCCTGCTGGCCCAGCGGCAGGAGTGGGTCGCGATGGGCGCCTTCGTCAGCCACCTCAACGCGAAGGGCCTCGAGGCCGCCATCGCGGTGCTCGACGCCGAGGCGCTGCTGCGCACCGGGTTCGTGATCGAGGACAAGGCAAAGGTGATCGACCCGACGGTCCGGCTCCTCAGTGACCCCAGGCTCAACGAGTACGCGCAGCAGGCGGTCGCCCTCGACCTGATTCCGGAGGCGCTCGACCTCGCCGGCCACCTCACGCGCCGCCAGCTCAAGCGCCTCGCCCAGTCGCTCGCGTCCCTCTCCGACGCTCAACTCGAGGAGCTCGTCACCCGCGTGCGCGCGGAGCCGGTGCTCGAGGCCGCCGCCGCCGAGCTGCTCGACGTCGCGCCCCTGCGCGTGCGCGCCGCCGCAGGCCTGTAGCTCGCCGTCCTGGCCGTAGTGGCGAACACGCGTGGCGGGGCGCGCTCAGTATGCCGTTGTGCACGTGCGATGCGGCCTGCCTCCAAGCGCGCGCGCGCGGTGCCAGAGCCAGTTGTCGAGGGTGCGCGGTGCGACGCCGGCGACCGCCGCGAGTCCCTCGCAGGCATGCACGGCGCAGGCCCGGAGTTCGACCTCCTCGGGTGAGCCGTGCTGGAGCTCCTCATCCGCGTCGATGCGCGCAGCCAGTTCGGGCGCGTACTCGAGTACACCGTCGGCGCGCAGGACGTGGGGCAGCATGTTGTCCGCGAAGACGGTGAGCCGGTCGACGTCGTCGAAGTCGGCCACGCCGGCGAGCACGAGGTCGTTGGCGGCGATCTGGGCGCGCTTGTGGAAGCCGGGATCCTCGGCATAGGGGAGGCGAGCGGCGAAGGCCTGGGCGGACGAACCCAGCTCGAGTGGCTCGCGGAGCCACGCCCCCAGATCGCGCAGCGCGTGCCTGTACAGACCCGTGAGGCGATGGCGGGCCGGCAGGCCGAGCACCTCGGCGAGCTCGCCGGTGGACACCTCGCGCAGCTCGGCCGCGGTCCACGGCGTCCCGCGTGCGGTCAGACGGGCGGTGAGCGCGTCCGTGTCGGTTCCAAGCTTCTCGAACCACCCGGAGCCGAAGTTGACGGCGTCGAGGATGAGCACGTAGCGCAGCACCTCGTCGCGGGGCGCGTCGAGGCGGTGCAGCCCGGGATCGAGGCCGGAGGTGCCGCCGTCGTAGCGCGCGGCGCCGGGGTGGATCGTCACACGGCGGGCGCTCGCAGCGATCTCGGCGCATCGGGCGCGTACCTCCTCGGCGAGCATGCGCGACCGTAGGATAGGCGCGAATGCGCCGCCTCCTGCTGCTCCTCGCTGCCGTACTGCTCGTCGGCTGCGGGGGCGCCGAACGCGACGCCGAGCTGACGCTGGCGCTCGACTTCGTCCCCAACGCGGTGCACGCGCCGCTCTTCGCAGCCGCCGACGAGGGCGCGTTCGCCATCCGCCAGCCCGGCTCGGGCCCTGACGCCCTCAAGCTCGTGGCCAGCGGCCGGGTGCAGTTCGGGGTGCTCGACATCCACGACCTGGCGATCGCGCAGGCCGAAGGCAGCGATGTCGTCGCGATCGCCGCGCTGGTCGACCGCCCGCTTGCCGCGCTCGTGGCGCGCACACCGGTCCGGCGGCCGCGCGACCTCGAGGGCCGTACGGTCGGCGTGTCGGGCCTTCCCTCCGATCCCGCGTTCCTGCGCGCCATCGTTGCTGCCGACGGCGGCGACCCCGACGAGGTCGATCAGGTCACGATCGGCTTCAGCGCCGTCACCCGCATCCTCTCTGGCCGCGTCGACGCCGCGCCGGTGTTCTGGAACGCCGAGGGCGTCGTCCTGCGCCGGCGCGGCCTCGAGATCAACGAGTTCCGCGTCGAGGACTACGGCGCGCCGGCCTATCCCGAGGTGGTGCTGATCACGTCGCGCGAGACGCTCGGCGAGCGCCGCGACGAGCTGCAGGCCGCGCTCGAGGAGATCGACGCGGGCGTCGCCGCGGTGCGGGCCGATCCCGCCGCGGCCGCGGAGCGGGTCGCCGAGGCTGCTGAGGCCGGCGACGTCGGCCTCGTGCGCGCGCAGCTCGACGCCGTGCTGCCGCTCTACGGGATGCGGCTCGACCGCCCGCGCCTCGAGGCGTGGGCGGCGTTCGACGCGCGGATCGGCATCGTCGACACCCCTCCCGACGTGGCGCGCGCGTTCGACTTCGACCTGAGCGCGGACCTGGCCGCGCAAGCCGAGCCGGCGACGCGGTGAACCCGGGACCGTCGCGAAAGGGGATCCTCCTCGTGGGTGCGGTGCTCGCCGTCGCCGCCACGCTGTCGGCCCTGCTCGCGCCCGACGCCCCCTCCGTGGCCGAGGTGGCGCGAGCGGCGCTGGGACCCGCGGCGCAGTCGGCGCCCGAGGGCTCGGACGAGCTCCCGGGCTTCGAGGCGGTCGGCGTGCGCTCGGACACCCTGGCCGGCCGCGGGGCGCGCACGGTGATCTACCGCCGCGGCGCGACCGACATCCACGTGAGCATCGTCGACGGCCGGCCGCTGGAGCTCCCGGGCAGCGACCGCGTCACCGTGGGCGACGTCGACCTCGCGCTCGACCGTGACGGCGACGTCAACCTCGTGGCCTGGCACGCCGACGGCAGGACGCGCATCCTCGCCTCGCGCGACGCCTCCGCCGAGGAGATGGTGGACCTGATCAGGCGAGCGTGATGCGCACGAAGCGTGGCCGGGTGCTGTTGGGCCGCGCGAACGCGAGCACGACCTCGTCGCCGCTGACGCGCCCCGCGACCACCGCGCAGTAGGACTGCAGCGTGTTGGCGATCTTCATGTCGTCCACGCCGGCCAGCAGCGCGCCGGGGGCGATGCCCGCTTCCGCGGCCGGGGTCCCGGGCTGGACACCGGTGACGCGCAAGCCGTTCGCGAGCCCCTCGCTCTGCAGGTCCTCCTTGCTCGGATAGCCGAAGGTCAGGCCCGTCCAGGCCGCGGCGCGCCCGGCGCGCAGGTCGGCGAGCACCGTGCGTGCCCGGTCGATGGTGATGGCGTAGTTGACGTTCTGCAACACGCGCCCGTCGGCCTCCGTCCGCGCGGCCGCGTCCACGCCGACCACGCGCGCCTCGAGGTCGACGAGCGGGCCGCCCGAGTTGCCGGGATTCAGGGAGGTATCGGTCTGCAGCACGCTCGGATAGGCGGGCACGTCGGGCCCCGGGTCGCGGAACTCCGTCCGCGCGGCGGAGACGACGCCGCGCGTCGAGCCCACGGAGTCCGCGGCGGTGGCGTCGGCCGGGTAGCCCATCGCCACGACCGTCTCCCCCTGAGCGACCGAGTCGGCGGGGGCCAGCGTGGCGGTGCGCAGGCCGCCGGCGTCCTGCACCTTCAGCAGCGCGAGGTCCTCGCACGGGGCCGCGCCGACCACGGTGGCCGGCCGCGAGCGCCCGCCCGCGGCCACGGTGAAGACGGTTCCCTGGTTGACGACGTGGGCGTTGGTGACGATCAGGCCCTCCGCGGCGTCCAGCACCCAGCCCGACCCGGTGCCGGTCGGCACGTCGTCGCGCTCGGTGGTGATCAGCACGGTCGAGGGAGCGACCTCGGCGACGACCTGCGGGACCGCGTCGTCGCTGCCGCCGCCGATGACCCCCGTGGCGAGCAGGACTGCGACGACCCCGACGGCGGCCACGAGAGCACCGCCGCCGGCGAGCAGGCCCGTCCGCGATGCGCGCCTGCTGCCGGCGTCGACCATCCGGCGGACCATCGAGTGCGTGGCGAGCTGCGGTGCCATGTCGGTCGCGCCGGCCGGCGTGCGGTTGGTGACCACCGGGACCGGGACCGGGACCGGGACCGGGCTCGCCCCCGCCCTGCCCTCGGGCGCGCGGCGCGACACGGCGATGACGACCTCGCCGATCTTGATGTCCTCCCCGCCCTCGAGCACCGTCTCCTCGACCCGCGTGCCGTCCACGTAGGTCCCGTTGGCCGACCCGAGGTCGCGCAGGCGCCAGCGCCCGCCGCCCTCCGGCGTCAGCTCGAGGTGCCGGCGTGAGGCGCGCGAGTCGCGCACGACGAGATCCGACCCGCGCTGGCGGCCCAGCACGAACGGCGTCGTCTCGGGCAGCTCGGCCGCACTGCCGGCGTCAGGCCCCGACCGGACCTCCAACCACATTCAGTGGCCCACGTTCAGCCCGCTACGGCGCCGGAGCCGAGCAGGCGGCGCAGCTTGACCTGGAGCTGCAGCGGCGAGAAGGGCGTGGCGAGCGCGTCGTCGGCGCCAATGGCGGCGACCTGGCGGCGGCCCGTCTCGCGCCCCGGCCCGAGCAGCACGATCTTGGTGTCGCGCGTGACGGCGTCGCCACGTAGGGCGGAGGCGATGGCGGGCGCCGCCGCCGCCGAGACGAGCACGACGTCGGGCCGGCGCTCGCGGGCGAGTGACAACGCCTCGTCGATGGCGCTGGCCTCGAGGATCTCAAAGCGCTGCGCGATCGCGACTCTTGCCGCCGCGCGCGAGCCGGCGTCCAGCGAGGCCAGCAGGACGATCGCCCGCGCCCCACCCGGCCCGACGACGCCGGTGAGCGTGTAGACCGACGACGCGTCGCCCGTGAGGGGCACGGAGCCGGGCGGGTCGGTGGGCATCGAGCCGTAAGGCGGCACCGAGCGCCCGACCGCCGACGGCCGGCGCGACGATGCCGAGGACTCCGACAGCGGGCCGAAGGAGTCGATGACGACCCGCGCGGCCAGGATCAGCTCCTCACAGGTCGAGAAGCGGCGCTCCGCCAGCTTGTCCATCGCCTTCTCGATCACCGCGTCGAGGCCGGGAGGCAGGCCCTGGCGGCGCTCGGAGAGCTTGGGTGGATCGTCGTGGAGGTGCGCGTAGAGCACCGCCATGTCGTTGTCGCGCGGGAACGGCACCTCGCCCGACAGCGTGTGGAAGATCATGCACGCAAGCGCGTAGACGTCGGCGCGCCCGTCGACCTCGCGGCCGTCGACCTGCTCAGGTGCCAGGTAGTGCGTCGTCCCGACCACCTCGCCCGCACGCGTGAGCGACGCCGACCCGCGGTCCTTGGTGAGCCCGAAGTCCGTCAGATAGGCGTGGCGGCCGTCGATCAGCACGTTGGCCGGCTTGACGTCGCGGTGGATGAGCCCGTGGCCGTGCGCGGTGTCCAGCGCGGCGGCGATCTGGCGGGCGATGTCGAGCACCCGGTAGGGCCCGAGGCGGCGCTCCTCGCGCAGGATCGCGGCAAGGTCGGGGCCGGGCACGTACTGCATGGCGATGAAGAGCAGGCCGTCGATCTCGCCCGCGTCGTAGACCGTCACCACGTTCGGATGCGTGAGCGTCGCGGCGATGCGCGCCTCGCGCAGGAAGCGCTCGCGGAAGTCCGAGTCCTCGGCCAGCTCCGGCGCGATGATCTTCAGCGCGGCGCGGCGGCGGAGGGTCTGGTGCTCGGCCAGATGGACGACGCCCATGCCGCCACGGCCGATCCGTGACTCGACCCGATATCCGGCGATGACGTCCCCCGGACGAGGGTCTTGCGGCGGGTCCGGCATCATGCCCAGCATGGCAGACGCCGCAGACCGCGACTCTCGCGCGGCCGATCATTCCCGCTCCATCGTCCTGCAGGGGGCCTGGATCCTGGTCGCGGGGCCTGACGCGGGTACCGCCGCCCGCCTGCGGGCGCGGCTGGCGGAGCGCGGGGCGGCCGCCGTGGAGCTCGCGATCGACGCCGAGGAGGCCGTCTCCCGGGCGGCGTCGGCCCAGCCCGACGCCATCCTCGCGCTGCCCGGGTTCGGCGACGAGCTGCGCGCCCGGCTGGACCCGCTGTCCACCGGCGCCGGCCCGCCAGTGGTCGCCCTGGACGAGCTGCGCGGCCTGCCCTCCGGCGTGGCGGGCGACGAGATGGTGCTGGACCGCCTGTCGCTGCTGCTCGAGCGCCACCGGCTGTGGGCGCGCGTGCGCGACCTCGAGTCCGTCCTGGCCACCGACGCGGTGGCCAGCCACCGCGGTGCCACCGACGCCCAGCACGACGCGCTCGCCCGGCTCGCTCACGCCGCCGAGTACCGCGACGATAACACCTGGGAGCACACCCAGCGGGTTGCCGCGATGGCGGCGCGGCTTGGGCGCAGCGTCGGCCTCGACGACGCCGAGGTCGCGCTCATCCGCGCCGCCGGCCCGCTGCACGACCTCGGCAAGATCGCCATCCCGGAGACCATCCTGCTCAAGCCCGAGCGGCTCACGGAGGAGGAGTACGAGGTGGTCAAGGCGCACGCGGAGCTCGGGGCGCGCATCGTCGAGGAGTCCCAGGCGCCGCTGTTTCGCACCGCCGAGCGCATCTGCCGCTCCCACCACGAGCGCTGGGACGGCGCGGGGTATCCGGACGGCCTGGCGGGTGAGGACATCCCGCTCGCCGGCCGGCTCGTCGCGGTCGCCGACGTGTTCGACATCCTGGTCCACGAGCGTCCCTACAAGGAGGGCATGTCGGTGCAGGAAGCGGCAGAGGAGCTGCGCCGCAACGCCGGCGGCCAGTTCGACCCGTCGATCGTTGACGCCTTCGACCTGCTCGGCGCCGACACCTGGCACGCGCTCGCCTCGGAGATCTAGGAGCCTGTCGGACTTGTGCAACAGGTTCCAGGCGTCCAGGATTCGTCGACTCGTGTAAAGCGGATCGGGGGGAGGGCCGATGTGACTTTCAGCATGTCCCGACTCCGCACCGCATCCATACTCGCTTCCGCCGCGCTCCTGGCCGGCTGCGGCTCCTCTGACGGCACCGACACGACCGCGTCGCCGAGTGCGCCCGCCAAGAGCGCGCCGGCCTCGGCCGACGCCGGCGGCAAGCTGCGTCTGGGCGTCACGGATTCCGGCATCGGCCGCGCCACCACCGGCTCCGCCGACGGCATCGACGTCCTTCCGACGACGCCCGTGCCTGGCCAGTCCAACACCCTGCAGGGTGTCGGCGCCGGCGCCAACTGCGCGGACGCCGATCTGCTTCCCGAGGCCGACAACCTCGCTGCCGTCCAGACGGCGACGCTGTGCCTGCTCAACGGCGAGCGCGCCGACGCCGGTCTGCGCGCCCTCAAGGAGAACGCGCAGCTCGCCAAAGCGGCCGCGGCGCACTCCAAGGCCATGGTCGACGGGCAGTTCTTCGACCACATCGGCACGAACGGCTCGGACCCGGTCGCCCGCATCCGCAAGGCCGGCTACATCCCCGGCGTCGGCACCTGGACCGTGGGCGAGAACCTCGCCTGGGGCTCCGGCGCGCTGAGCACGCCGAAGGCGATCGTCGGCGCCTGGATGAAGAGCCAGGGCCATCGCGAGAACATCCTGCGCTCCTCCTACAGGGAGATCGGCCTCGGGCTCGTCACGGGCAACCCGCGCAGCCGCGGCAACTCGGGCGTCACCGTCACCACCGCCTTCGGCGTCGTCTCGACGCCCAGGAAGGCCCGTAGGGCTCGCAACGGCAGGGTCGCGCGCAGGTCCTCGCGCAAGAGGGTCTCCGCGAGGGCCTCCCGGCCGCGCGGCGGCTGAGACTGGATCGCCCGTAGGGTAGGTCCATGGACTGGACCGGCCGGACGGTGCTGGTGACGGGCGCGGCTGGGGGTGGCTGGACTCGTCGGAACTGGCTTCCGAGATGGAGGTCTTCGCGGGCGACATCCGCGATCCGGAGACGCTGACGGCGCCCGTGGACGGCGCCGAGGTCGTCTTCCACCTCGCCGCGCTGATCGCGATCCCGTACTCCTACGTGACGCCGCTGGCCTACGTGCGCACCAACGTGGAGGGGACGACGAACGTCCTCGAGGCTGCGCGCACCGCCGGTGTCGGGCGGATAGTGCACACCTCGTGCTGAGCTTGAGACTGCTTTGCGGTGGGAACACGCGAACTGGCCGAATGTCACGCAGCGGTAGCCTCGTCTCTCGTGCGCGGGCTGCTGCTCTACACCCAGATCGCCATCATCGTGTTCGTGCTGGCGGGCTTCGTCATCGCGCTCGTGAAGCTGTAGGTTTCGAGCCATGATCCGCTCCGTCGTCGTGGGCACGGATGGCTCCGAGACCGCAGCCAAGGCCGTCAAGGAAGCTGCCGACCTCGCCGCCGCTGTCGGGGCCGCGGTCAACATCGTCTCCGCATACGTGCCGGTCTCCAATCAGCGGCTGCGCGAGGAGTCCCGCCAGGCGCCACAGGACATCGCCTGGCAGGTCACCCCGCGCGAGGACGTCGACTCGTTGCTCTCCGACGCAGAACAGATCGCCCAGAACGCCGGCGTCAAGGACGTCCACACCCACGCACGCGAGGGTGATCCTGCCGACGCCATCCTCGACGTCGCCGAGGAGCAGGACGCCGACCTCGTCGTGGTGGGTAACAAGGGCATGACGGGCGCCAAGCGCTTCCTGCTGGGCTCCGTGCCCAACAAGATCTCTCATCACGCGCCCTGCAGCGTGCTGATCGTCCGTACGACCTAGGGCGTCGGCGTAGGGGCCGGGCTGGGCGTGGCCGTCGCGGTGACGGTCGGGGTCGCCGTGGGGGTCGGCGTCGGCTCGGGGACGGGCGTCGCGCGCGCGGTGGCGGCCGCGGCGTCGACCCTGCCGGCCCCGTAGCGGCGGTCGGTTCCCACCTTGCCGAGGTCGAAGGCGGTGCGCTCGAGGCGCTTCTCGAGGGCGCGGGGCGTCGGATTGCCGCCGAGCACCCCGGACGCGATCACGAGCGCCGCGGTCGCGGACACGTGCGGCGCCGCCATCGACGTGCCCTCGAAGCCGCCCGGGATGCCGAAGCGCCGGACCGAGCCCGTGAAGGTGACCTGGAAGATGTCGCGGCCGGGCGCCGCGTCGGGGTCGCAGTTGGCGTCGCCGGGCAGGATCGCGTCCTGTCCGCCGCCCGGTGCGGTGAGGTCGAGGCCCAGGCCGGTGTTGGAGTACTCGGCCTGGCAGCCGTGCTCGGTGGTCGCGCCGACCGACAGCACGTTGTCGGCGCGAGCGGGGTAGGCGATCGCCCGCGCACTCGCGTTGCCCGAAGCGGCGACGACAAGGGCGCCCTGCGAGCGGGCGTAGCGCAGCGCGCTGAGGATGTCCGGGATCCGCGCCGGCCGGACGAAGCTCGGGAACTCGAAGGACAGGTTGATCACCTTGGCGCCGCGCTTGGCGGCGAACCGGATGCCGGACGCGATCGCGGCGCTGTCACCCGCGCCGCGGCGGTCCAGGACCCGGACCGGCATCAGCGTCGCGCCGTACGCGAGCCCGGTCAGTCCGACGCCGTTGTCGACGGACTCCGAGATCGTGGAGGCGATGTGTGTCCCGTGGCCGTTGTGGTCGAGCGGGAAGCGGTCGTTGTCAACGAAGTCGTAACCGGTACGCAGCCGCGGCTTGAGGTCCGGGGAGCGGCGGAAGTTCTCATAGTTGCGGTAGGCGACGCCGGTGTCCAACACCGCGACGACCACGCCCTTGCCTCCGGGCCTGCCGGCCGCGATCAGGTTGTCCCAGGCCGCCGGGGCGTTGACGCCGGCGACGCTGTCGGCGAAGTTCCACTGCAGCGCCGTCCAGGCGCCGGCGACGCCGCGCCTGCCCGGATCGTCGGGCAGGAAGGACGCGCGGGCGATCCAGTTCGGCGTGGCGGTCTTGACCGTCGGGCGCTGTACGAGCCTCGCCGCCTTCTCGAACACGGTCGAGCCGTCGCGGATGCGCTTGACGCGCATGCCGGAGTCCGTGCGCAGCACCACCTCGCCGCGCCGGAAGTCCCGTCCGGGGACGGGCTCGGCCGCGCCTGCGGGCGCTGCGAGAAGCAGCGCTCCGACGAGGGCGAGCAGCAGGCGGGGCATGGCGATGATGAGAACCCGGGCGCGGGGCGGGAGTTGCCCGGTTTCTAGACCAGCCAAGATAGGGACCGTGGACGACGTGTGGATGGCAGCCGCGGTGGCCGAGGCGCGGCTGGCGCTCGCGCACGACGACGTGCCGGTCGGCGCGGTCGTCGTCCTGGGCTCATCCGTGGTCGCCGCGGGCCACAACGAGCGCGAGCTGCGCCAGGACCCCACGGCCCACGCAGAGCTGCTCGCGCTGCAGCGGGCGGCGGCCGCGCTGGGCTCGTGGCGGCTGCTCGACACGACCCTGTACGTGACCCTCGAACCGTGCGCGATGTGCGCGGGCGCGATCGTGCTGGCGCGGGTTCCACGGGTGGTGTTCGGGACCACCGACCCAAAGGCGGGGGCGGCCGGCTCTGTACTCGATGTGCTGGCCGAGCCGCGCCTGAACCACCGGCCATCAGTCGTCGGCGGTCCGCTGGCCGGCGAGTGCGCCGCCCTGTTGCGCGACTTCTTCGTCTCGCGACGTAGCGATCCAAGCGGGGCTGTGTCGCGTAGATCAAGCATGGACGACGAACGCGAAGAGCCCAAGGTCGACGACGACGACGAGACCACCGACGCCGACACGCCCCCCGGCGCCCCCGGCGACAGCGACTCGGCGCTCGGCGACACCGATCAGCACTCCGACGCAGACGCGTAACACCCGCGTCTAGATCCGTCACACGGCATGCGCCAGCGTTGGCCGCATGCCCCGGCCCCCCACCGCCGAAGTCGCCCAAAGTCCGGATAGTGCCCGCTCAGAACGACTTCGGCCGGAGGAGCAGCTCGCGAGATGGGGGCTGCGGCAGCATCGGCAGGTGACGACGGCTCAGCTGCGCGCGGTTGGGTGGGACTCGAGCCTCGTCCACGATCGGGTGCTGCAGGCGCGGCTCCATCCTGTCTTCGCCGAGGTCTACAGCCTCGGAGGCCCGCCGCGGACGGACCGTGAGTGGTGGATGGCGTCGGTCCTGACGTTCGGGACGGGCACGAAGCTCTCGCACTCCCCGGCCGTGGAGCTCTACGGCTGGCTGCGCTACGCCCTCCGCCAGCTGCACGTCACCACCACGACGAAGCGCCACCCCCGCGACGGCATCGTCCCCCATCACCGCGAGCGGCCCGTGCGGTGGCGCTACATCGACGGCATCCCGGTCACCAGTCCGGAGCAGACCGTCCTCGACTGCGCGACGACGATCCGGTCCGACAAGGCCTACCGCCGTATCGTCCGTCAGGCCCAGGTGGACGAGGTGACGAACCACGCCCGGCTCATCGCCTTCGCCGCCCTCAGCCGCGGCGCCCGCGGGGTCGCCCGGATGAAGCGCGAGCTCGCCGACGGCCCTTCCCCGACGCGCAGCGGCTTCGAGGACGACGTGCTCGACGTCTTCCGCCGCGGCGGTGAGCCCGAGGTGAACGCGGACATCGGCGGCGACGAGGTCGACCTCTACTTCCCGGCGCTCGCGGTCGTAATCGAGGTCGACGGTTCGCCCCACGCCAACCCGACCGCCAAAGCCGACGACGCCGTCAAGCAGGCACGTCTAGAGGCCCGCGGCCTACAGGTCCTCCGCCTCAGCTGACGGCCGGCACGCCGCTAGCCTTCCGAGCCGTCCCGAATCGGGCCCGGAGGGGTGCGAGAGTGGTTGAATCGGGCGGTCTCGAAAACCGTTGAGCGCGTAACCCGCGTTCCGAGGGTTCGAATCCCTCCCCCTCCGCTTAGACCGTCAGTTTTGGCTCTGTAGAGCGCTTTGCGGGCAGTCAACCTGAGGCGTCGAGCGGAGGCTTCGACACCGCTCGACGCCGGTGAACACCGCTCAAAACCGCCCCGCGGGGGGTACAAACGCCCCACAGAACGCCCCGCAGCCGCTGGGTAGGCTGACGGCGATGTCGAGCAGCCGGATCGCGGAAGAGGACGTTCTCTGGGTCCGCTGGAACCCGACTGTGCATGCAGACCATCCGGAGATCGCGGCTGCCATCGGAGTGTTCGAACCCGGCCCACGGCCCGGCGCGCAGGCCGCTACGGCGTGGCTGCGCGATCACGGTCTGGCCGGCGAGTCAGCACGGCGGCGACTTCGACGGTGGGCTGCTGGTCTCAGACGCGCTCGGAGTCGCGCAGGAGCTCGCCGCGGGCGCCAGCGCGACGGTGGTCGCGCTGGATCCCTACGACGAGGCCACGGACGCGATGTGGCGCGAGCGTTTCAAGATGCGCCCGTCGCGCACGCTCGTGCGCTGCGGGGATGGCGTGGAGCGGCGGCGACTGTTCCTGCCGCTGCGGCGGCCTTAGAGCTCGAGGCGGCGACCCGCCCGCCGCGAGCGGTCCACAGACGAGCGCGCGGTTTCGAGCACGGCCTGCACCTCGGGATCCTCCCAGGCGCTGATGACCGCATCGACGTCCACGGAAACAACGGCCTGGTGGGCCTCCTGGGCGAAATCCACGAGATCCTCGAGCGTTCCGTTGCGTAGCAGCTCGGCGGCACGCTCAAGATCTTGTGCGAAGTCGTCACGGTGACGTTCGACGTACTCCGTCCACGCCGCTGCGAGTAGATCCCCGGGGGTCTGCTTGACGAGATCGGAGACGCGGGAGACCTGCTCGTGCATCTCGGCGGGAACGCGCATCACTGCGGTGGGGGAGCTCATGATTTTGGACCTTGGGCTTGGGATCGCTTGGAGGGAGTATCGGAAGGAGTACCCCGCCTCTGTAACTATGTAACGATCACCTTAGCGGGCCGGGTCTCGGAACGTCAACCCGTGCGAGGCGGCGGAGGGGGACGGTCGCTCAAGGCCGCCTAATGGCGGTCAGGTCCGCCCTACACCCAGGAGGTAGGCGTCGAGCAGCGCGGCTGCCTCGGTCTCGGAGCCGGGCAGCAGGTGTCCGTAGCGGTCCATCGTCACGGTGATGGACGCGTGCCCCATGAAGACCTGCAGCGCCTTGATGTTGACCTCGGCGGCGATCATCAGGCTGGCGAAGGTATGCCGGCATTCGTGTGGAGTGATGACGGCGAGGCCGGCAGCTCGCCAGAGGCGGTGGGCGCGGTCAACGACGCCCCCGGCACTGAACGGGACGTCGTCGCTGCGGCCGAAGGCGAGGGCGTCACCCTGCCGCGCGAACGGCACGAGCTGTTCTCGCAGCACCGAAGCAATAGGCACGATCCGGATGCCCGCTCGCGACTTCGGCTCGACGAGACCGGCCCCGCGGTCCCAGCTCCGCGTGACGTGAATCACGCCACGGGCGAGGTCGACGTCGCTCCAGCGCAACGCCTGCAGCTCTCCGAGCCGTAGCCCCGCGTAGAGCGCTGTCGCCCAGATGGGCCGGTCGGCGGCGGGCAGCGCGGAGATCAGCTGCGCTGCTTCGGTCGGGCCGGCGATGCGGTCTCGCTTGCCGCGGACGGCCGGAAGCTCGATGCCGATCGTCGGATTGATGTTGATGTCGCCGCGGGTCGGGGCTCGCCGGCAGATCGCACGCAGCGGCAGGAACGCGTTGCGCACGGTGGAGGCGCCGTGACCCTTCTCGACGAGGCGGTCGGCGAGGCGTTGCACGTCGCCGCGGCGAAGCTCGTTCAAGCGGCAGCCGCCGAGCGCGGGAAGGATGTAGTCGCGTAGCGCCTGCTCGTAGCCGCGAAGCGCCGACGGCTTGTAGATCTCGCCTGATCGATTGCGGACCGTCCCGGCGCGAGCGCCTTTGACCCATCGCTCCGCCGCCTGCGACACGGTCAGTGGCTTGGCCGCCTCGATGGCCCCTCGTCGGAGGTCGACCTGGGCGTCCTGCCGCCAGAGCTTGGCCGCTTCGATCGTCGCGAACGTCCTGCGCATACGCGCGCCGTCTCCGGTGTGAACCGTCGCCCGGTAAGTGGGTCGGCAGTCGCACTCACGGTCGGCTCGGGCTGCGCACAGCCGGCCGTGTCGGACCTCGATGCCTGGCGGCGGCTTGGCCGCCGCCTTGCGGCGGCGGCTCATGCCGTTCTCCTCACGGCAGCGTCTGCGCTGCCATTTCGTCGAGCCAGCGTCCGAGCTCGTCTGTCGGGATCAACCGGCGCCGCCCACGCCTGACGATCCGCAGTTCGGGCATCACGTGGCGCTCGAAGAAGTCGACGCTGACGCCGATCGTGTCGGCCGCCTCCGCCTTCGTGAGGGCCATGCGGGTCGGGCTCTGCCTGCCGCTGGTCCGTTGGGTCATTTGTCCTCCCTTCGGCCCTCGAGGAGCCGTCTCGGTGGTGAGCCCGGTTCTCAGCTGCTCCGGGCGGCGCCAAACGGGGCGTCAATGATTCCTGCGGCACGACAACCGAGACTGTTGGGAAATCTGGGCCGGACATACCCAGCCCAAAGACCGGCGGGACGTCGAACGCACGCGCCAGCTCGCACGATCCTCGGCGATCGTGGCGTCCGCAGTCGACGGCGAGCTGGTGTGGCGGATTGGCGGTCCGTCGGTCACGCTGGCGGGTGTCCGGCTCGGTGACCAACTGAGGTCATTGGCAGCCGGCGGGGCCCATGATCTGCTCGTACCAGTCGATGTTCTCGGGTGGCGCGAGCCGCGGGGTGGTGCCCGGCTCCAGGCGCGGGTGGTTCTGCAGCTCCCGGAACGAGAAGACCTGGCAGCGCCGCATGAAGCCGGTGCCGTAGCGCTCGCTGATCCACGCGGAGACGTTCTTGGCTCGCTCGTCGGTTGGGCACGCAAAGAGCACGCCCCGGGCCTGCGGGTGTTGCTTGAAGCCTTCGATCTTGGCGAGGATCCTGGTGCGCGAGTAGTGGCCGAGGTCAACCTCGACGAGAACGAGATCGCGACCGCTGACCTCTTGCGCGGCGCGGTAGCCGGCGTCAGCACGGAAGCGGCTGTCCTGTCCGGCCGAGACCTCCATCTCACCGAGGAGCCGCGTGCCCAGCCAGTCGCCCACCCGGTTGGTGGCCAGCTGGTGGTCGATGTACGCGGCGGGCATGCGACGGGCGGCCAGCTTGCGGGTATCGCGGTTACGGATCCGCATGGCCGTCGGCGCCTTCGGGCCGAGGATGTAGAGATGTTGCGACGGTCGCCGGTGTGCCGAGGGCCGAGGCACCGGATCCGGCCGGACGAGGTGTTCGAGGTAGCCGGCCCGGGCGAGTTGGCCGAGGCGGTTGTAGGCGCTCTTACGGGCGCAGCCCGGCCAGAGCTTCTCCTGCAGGACCGCCAGGGTCTCGACGCGGCGATCGGCGAGCAGCTCGAGCACTTGCACGTCGCGCGAGTGGAGATGCACGTTTCGACTCATCGCCCGGCCTCCCGGCCCGAGGGGCGACCCAACAGGGGAGCGGGGCAGCGCCAGCTGCAGATCGCCGCACCGCCGCGAGAGGCGTCGCCGAAAGGCGTCGCAGAGGGGCCGGAAGGCCGCCTCGCCGGGCGGCCCGCCAGGGCCGCTCGTGCGAGACCGACCGCCCTGCGGGAGGTGTCCGACCCGGACACCTCCCGCAACATCGCCGTTTTCCAGGTAGTTCTCGTTCCTAAAGCGGGGAACGAGAGATTGCGTGTTCCGGCCACGCACCTTGCGTGGCCGCTCTGCCTGAGCCCCGATGGAACATCGAGGAGGATTGAGGGCGCCATGACCCTTACTGCGACAGCAGATTCGAAACTGTTAGGAATCGCCATCCCAACACTTCCGAGATTCGCGCCGCAGGAAGTAGTGATGCGTGTGCGTGCTTACCGCCTCCCGCTCCCGAGCCGACCGCCCCTCATCGATGTTCGAGCATTGACGGCGGCCATGAGAACCTCCCCGTAGGCGGCCGTTGGAAGTCCCCGTTGGCG
>JBBJOW010000003.1:108214-113705 GCA_037724045.1 Solirubrobacteraceae bacterium | reverse complement strand
AGCTCAGGGGGCGCAGTCGGCCTCGAGCCCGATCGGGTTCGAGATCGAGATCAGTGCGACACCGCCACCCGTGAGCGGGCCCTGCCGGCGCACGACCAGGCACTGCACGACGGGGAAGCGCACGCTCTCGGTGCGCCACGCGACGCGCGCGAAGCCCGTCTGGTCGGTGAACGCCGCCTGGGTCGACGGGTCGTAGTTGAGGATCTCCACTTCGCCGTCGCGTGCCAGCCGCTCGGTGCGCTCCGTGGTCACCTGCGAGCACACAGGGTCGCGCGCGCAGCGCGGCAGCCCGGCGAGGACCGCCTCGGCGTCCCCGCTCGCCTGCGCTTCGAGGATGTCGACGACCAGGGCCCGCTCGTCCCCCGTGCCCACCAGGGAGCGGGCGAGCAGCAGGGACATACCGAGGAAGACGAACACCCCGAAGACGATGGCGGTGATCTTCGTACGCCGCTGCACGCGGCGAGACGCTACGGCGTCTCGTCGAAGTCCGAGATCTCGAGGAAGCGCGCGACGGACGCCTCCTGGCGCTGTAGCGCGTCCGCCATTCGGTGGGCGTGGTCGGCGGCGCGGCCGAGGAAGTCCTCGAGGCACGTCTCCGGATCGTCGGGCAGCGGGTAGACGCGGGCGACGTCCTGCTGGATGCATGCGATGCCCAGCGGCGGCAGCCCCTCGGCGAGCGTCCGCGCCTCGCACACGGGCGCGACGACCATCTGGCGCTCGGCGGCGACCAGTGCGGTCGGCAGCAGGCGGTGGGCCGGCAGGTCGAGGCCGAGCGCGATCCGGGTGTCCACCTCGACGTGCGCCTGGGCGAGGTCTTCGAGCGGCTCCTTCCAGATCGCGAGCACGGTGTCCGCGGCGGCGAGCGCGTCACGCATCGCACACGCCTGCTCGGCATAGAGGCGCTCGGCGTCCTCGCGGTCCTCCGCGTCGCCGAGGTCGAGGTCGCACGGAACCCGCAGCAGCTCGTCGGCGGAGAGCGCGGCGCCCGTCCCGTGGCGCCCGAGCGCGACGTAGGTCTGGATGCTCGTGAGGTCGCGCCTGCCGTGGAAGACGACCGTGACCGAATCCGAGAGCGGCAGGTTCCCAACCCGCAGCGCGACCGCAGCCGACGCCCCGGGCTCCAGCAGCGCCCGTCTCAGTAGGTCGTCGGCGTCGTGGTCGTGCATCGCGTCCGCGACAAGTATCGGCCGCAGCGCAGACGGATTCGATGTTCACCGGGCCAGGCTCGCCGGGTAGATTCTCGCCATGACGCTGCTCTACAAGCCCTTCGGCATTTTCTTCGGCCTCCTGTCGGGCTTCTTGTCGAAGAAGCTCTTCGACGTCGCCTGGGGTCGCTTCGACGACGCCGAACCGCCCAAGCCGACCACGCAGAACGTCTCGTTTCGCAAGGCACTGATCGCCGGGGCCATGCAGGGCGTCGTCTTCAAGACCACGCGCGTGGCCGTCGATCGCTACGGCGCCCGCGGCTTCCACTACCTGACCGGCACCTGGCCGGGCCCGAAGGAGCAGGAGAAGGCCGGCCTCGGCAACTGAGGCTCAGCTCGCGTAAAGCGCTTCGATCGCTGCGGCGTACGTGGGAAGAAACGAGACGACGCGGCCGCCGGGGGTGGCGGGCAGCACCGTGGAGCAGCCGCGCAGCTCGGCCATCATGTTGCGGTGCGTGAGCTGGACGCCCTTCGGCGGACCGGTCGTCCCGCTCGTGTAGATGAGGGTCAGGACGTCGGTGTCCTCGACGGCCCGCCAGGTGTCGGCGAAGTGGAAGTCCGAGGGTGTGCGGTCCTCGAAGGCCTCGAGCTCCTCGACGAGGATCAGGTGCTCGGTCAGGCCTTCCAGCATCGGCGCGAATTCGCGCTGGGTGAAGACGACGCGGTTGCCGGCGTTGGCGGTAGTCGACCTGCTCGGGCGTCCAGGTGTTGTAGACGGAGAAGGGCGTCGCGCCGAGGTGCAGCGCCGCCGTGTCGACGAGATGGAACTCGGGACGGTTGACGAGCATGATCCCGACGGTGTCCCCACGGCCGACGCCCAGGCTCGCGAGCCCGCCGGCGATGCGCTCGACGCGGTCGGCGTACTCCGCGTAGGTGATGGACACGCTGTCGTCGGGCGTGCGCAGCGCGACCGCGCCGGCACGCTCGCGCGCGGTCAGCTGGAACGAGGCGCACAGCGTGGCGCAGCGCAGCTGGGGCAGGTCCTGGATCTCCGTGGTGAGGCTCATCTCAGCCGCAATACAAACCCATGGGCGGCGAGGTCGTCAACCGCTTCCTCGAAGGTCGTGAAGTCGCGCGCGGTCAGCAGGTCGACCGGACGGCCGTGCAGCCCCTTCACCCGCGCCCAGCGGTTGAGCATCGTCGCACCGGCCCGCTCCTCGGCGTCCGCCAGCAGGTCGAGCAGGATCCCGAGCTCGGGCCGGTGGTCGAGCTCGCCGCCGAGCAGCTCGAGCGCGCTCGCATCGAGCGTCCGGATCAGCTCCTCGTCGGTCAGGCCGAGGAGCTGCTGCAGCTGCTGCGCGCGGTCAGAAGAGCTGATTGCCGGTTCGTCCATGCGTGGGGCCACGATACCGCGCTCTAGAGCCGTTTGGACCGCTGGCGGACCGCTGGGGACCGCTGGGTTTCAGGCCCCGACTGTCGCGCAACTGTCGCGCAGGTAGGCGTCGAGGAGGCCGGCGGCTTCAGCTTCGTTTCCGGGCATGAGGTGGCCGTAGCGGTCGAGGGTGATGGCGACGGTGGAGTGTCCGAGGTAGGTGCTGAGCGCCTTGGCGTTGACGCCTGCGGCGATGGCGAGCGAGGCGAAGGTGTGGCGGCAGTCGTGCAACGTCAGGCGGGTGAGCCCGGCTGCTGTCCAGGCGTCGTCGGCGCGCTGCTGGAAGGTGTCGGCACGGAACGGGCGAGCGTCGGGCTCAGCGAAGCACAGCTCGCCGCCGAGGCCTTGTCGCAGGCGAGCGGCAGCCAGGTGCTCGCGCAGTTCGGCGATGATGGGTACTCGGCGACGGTTGCGGCTCTTGGTTTCGCCGTAGCCGTGCTGCGGGTGCCACGAGCGGGTGACTTCGAGGGTGCCGGCCTTGAGGTCGACGTCGGCCCAACGCAGAGCGGCGATCTCCCCGCGTCTGAGGCCGGCGTACATGGCGGTCGCCCAGATGCCGCGGTCGCGTTCGGGGACGGCGGCGAGGAGTAGCGCGGCCTCGGCGGGGGTGGCGAACCGTTCCCGGCCGTTGCGGACGGTGGGCAGACGGACGCCGGTTGTGGGGCTGAGGTCGAGGTCGTCGAGCTGGATGGCACGGGAGTAGACGACGCCGAGCGCGGCGATGGTCTTGCCGATCGTGGCCGGGCTACAGCCGCGAGCGACGAGCCTGTCGACGTGCTCCTGGACGTGCCGGCGGCGCAGCCGGTAGAAGGGCGCTGTGCCGAGGTCGGAGTAGACGCGCAGGCGCAGTTCCTGCTCGTAGGCGACGACGGTGCCGGGCTTGTACTCACTGCCGTTGCGGGCGCGGACGATGCCGCCGCGGGCTTCCCCGAGCCATCGCTCGCAGACCTCGCGGACCGAAGTCTTCGGCTTCGCTTCAGTGAGCTTGCCGGAGCGGAGCGCCGCCACCGCATCGGCGCGCCAGAGCTTTGCGGCGGTCTTCGTGGTAAACGTGTCGACGGATGCGCTTACCGCTGCGAGAGTCGAAGACGTGCGCCTGATAGCTCGGCGTGCAGCACCTGCCGTCTGCGCGTGGCGCCGGGCAGGTCTTGCGGTGGCGTGGGTCGATGCCGGGGGTAGCCTTGCGGGTGCTCATGGATTCGTCTCCGTGGGCCGGGCCGGGGGCGTTCACGCGCCGCCCGGCCGTTTCGTGGGACCACGACGGTACGCCGCTCATGCCCTGTTGTCCAACGTCCGCTGAGCGTGCTCGTCGAGCCATCGTTCGAGCCTCGCGTTCGCGCAGTTCCACGCCTGCCGCTGGGGCCTCTCGGAGGGCTCGTGGCTGCCGGCCGGCGCGTGGCAGGCATGCATCCGCGAGCCGACCTTCACGGACGGCGAACAGGTCTGGGTCGGCGTCGATGTCGGCGGCGACCGCAGCGCGTCGGCCGTCGTCTGGGTCAACGCCGATCTTCACGTCGGCTGCGCGATCTACCACGGCGACGGCGGCGTGCTCGAATGCGTCGAGCAGGTCCGCGATCTCGCCGGCCGCTACCGCCCCGCGAAGTCGTCTTCGATCCGTGGCGGTTCGGTCAAGCCGCGCAGGAACTCGAACGCGAGCGCGTCCCGGTCCTCGCTTTTCCTCAGACGGACGTACGGATGGTTCCGGCGAGCGTGCGCCTGCATGCCGCGATCGTTGAACGCCGCCTCACCCTTCCCGACGACCCGGAGCTCTCCAGCCACGCCGCGCACACGATCGCCCGGCACTCCCGCCGAGGCTGGCGTATCGACAAGGCATCCCCGCGGGACAACATGGACGCCGTCGTCGCCCTCGCGATGGCTCTGGAGCGCGCCGAGCAGCCCGCGCCCACCCCGACACGGCTCGTCGGATGGCTCTGAAGCCCTGCCTCGTCTGCGGCGTGCCCTCCATCGGCTCCCGCTGCCCGGCGCACACGATCCGCAACGGGTCCACGCGCACCTGGCGCAAAGTCCGGGTGCTCATCCTCGCCCGCGACCTGCTACACCTGCCAGCTGTGCGGGCAGCCAGCGCAGCACGTCGACCACATCATGCCGCTAGCCGAAGGGGGGACCGACGCGGCACGCAACCTGCGGGCGGCCTGCGCTGACTGCAACCTCAGCCGGCGCGGTGCAAGGTTGCTGCAAGGTTGGGGTGTTTGACTCTCGTTCGATCTGCGGGCCCGACAGGCGGCGCGCTTCGACAGGAGGACTGCATGTTCAGAAGTTTCGGCCGACACGTCCGGCAACAGTTCGTGGGATATCTCGCGCTTTTCATCGCGCTCGGCGGCGTGTCCTACGCCGCGATCACACTCCCGGCCAACAGCGTCGGCAGCAAGCAGATCAAGAAAGGCGCGGTAAAGAACTCCGACCTCGGCAACAACGCCGTGACGACCGGCAAGGTCAAGGACGGCTCGCTGCTCTCGACAGACTTCGGGCCTGGTCAACTAGTGGCCGGCTCTCCTGGTGCGGCGGGGCCTCAAGGTCCGCAGGGCCCCAAGGGGAATGCTGGCACGAACGGCACGAACGGCACGAACGGCACGAACGGCACGGATGGCGCTCCCGCCACGAAGTACTTCGCGCGGGTCGCTGCCGATGGCACCCTGATCAACGGCAGCACCGGGGCGTCCTCAAGGAAAGATGCCCCCGGTCTCTACCGCGTGCGGTTCGCAGGCGTGACCAACTTTACGACGTGCGCAGTAGTGGCGCTTCCCGAGTCTGCTGCTGGCGCTCCCGGCGAGTTTCGCCTTGCGAGGGTCGACCCCGACGAGCTCCTAATGCGCCACTACCAGTCGGACGGTTCGACCCTGACGGACTACCCATTCAATATCGCGGTCTTCTGCTGAGTCGTGGGACCGGCGGC
>JBBJOW010000003.1:0-108114 GCA_037724045.1 Solirubrobacteraceae bacterium | reverse complement strand
TGACGGACTACCCATTCAATATCGCGGTCTTCTGCTGAGTCGTGGGACCGGCGGCGCGTGCAAGGCGCGCGCCGCCGGGACCTGCGACATGAGCAAGCGGACGATCCTCGAGCGCCGCGTCGGCAAGCGCCCAGCCCGCCCTTCGGGCGTGGAGATGCCCGGCAGCGCTTTGCTGTCGGGCCGCCGCCGCGCCTTGCGCTTAGCGTGGCCTCTCACGCCGCTGGTCGATCACCACCCTGCGCCCGGTTGACGCCCTCCGTCCGGGGTGAGACCGTCCTGTGGTATCCCACGTGCGCCATGACGACGCCCCCTACCCAGGGGTCTTCGCTGCTGCGCAGCTTCACGGTGCGGGTGCCGGCAGCCAGGCTGAGATGTACCAAAAGAAGGACCGGAGGAGGGAGCCCCCCTGATGATGTGAACCGGCTGACCGGGCTCCATGCCCGTTTTTGCGCAGCGCAGTCGGGGCGTGGCCGGAGAGGCCCATGAAAGAATCCCAGCGATGTGGATCGCGGCTCGCAAGACGCGACACGGGGCGCTGGTACTTGCAGCGGTGCTGCTGCTGTCCGCGGTCCTGGTGTACTTGCACCAGGACAACCGACCCGAGGATGAGGCGTTGGGAGTGTTCGCCGCGTACACGTCACGGTTTCCGGCCGATCGCCTGGGTGATCCGTTCGTGCTCCGTAGATTCGACGACACTGTGGAGGTTTGCGCGAACGAGGAAGGCAGACCGCCTGCGCTGTTCTGCACCGAGATCCAGCTATCGCGGCCTAGGGGAAAGCAGGTGGCCGGTGGCTTCCGCACCAGCCCTGACTCGGTCGTCGAGGTCGAGGGCGGTGGCGCGATTGTCGAACGGCCCTATGACTGCTTCGGCAACACCTTGGTTTGTGAGGGCTGAACTCCTACTCGGCCCGCGGCGACGAGAGCTGGACGTGCTGGTGCCAGTCCGGTCCTGACGTCTGAAGTGCGCGTTCGAGTTCGTCGCGTGAGGCGGCGTAGTTGCCCGTGAGCCCGACGCGAACGAAACCGTCGTCGGCCGGCGAGAGAGCGCCTTCGAGGCCTAACTCGGTCGCGGTGTGCGAGAGGATCTCGTCGGCGCGGTGGCCGGGGTTCTTCACGTAGAGCGTGAGGGCGCCGTGAGCCATCAGGCCGCGCTCCGGGGCGTCCAGGACTCGCGCTCGGTGATGCGGCGTGCGCGACTGTCGCGCCTACTGTCGCGCACGGCGCGCGATCGGCGCCGTAGAGCCAAGACGGTCAGAAGAGCTGATTCTCGCCGCCGAACACTTCGGACACGGAGTCGTCGGTGAAGATGCGGCGGATGGAGTCCGTCAGCAGGTCCGCGCACGGGAGGACCTGGATGTTGTCCGGCGCCCCGGTGCGCAACGGGATGGTGTCCGTGACCACGATCTGCTCGAACGGCGATGCGGCGAGGTTCTCCCACGCGTTGCCGGAGAACACGCCGTGCGTGGCGGCGGCGTAGACCCGCCCGGCGCCCTCGTCCTTGACCGTCTGCCCGGCCGCGCGGAGAGTGCCGGCGGTATCGATCATGTCGTCGACCAGCACCGCGGTCTTGCCCTTGACGTCACCGATCACGTACGAGATCTCGGCGACCTGCTGCGCGGGCCGCTCCTTGTTGAGGATGGCCAGCTCGGCGCCGACCTTCTCGGCGAACTTCTTGGCCAGCTTCACACGGCCGACGTCGGGCGAGACGACGACGAGGTCCTCGAGTTGGAGATCGTTGAAGTGCTGGGTGAGCATGAACAGCGCCGTCATGTGGTCCATCGGCTTCTGGAAGAAGCCCTGCAACTGGCCGGCGTGAAGGTCCATGGCGAGCACGCGGTCGGCGCCGGCGTTCTCGAGCATGCGCGCGACAAGCCGCGCGGAGATCGGCTCGCGGGGGGCGGACTTCTTGTCCTGGCGGCTGTAGCCGAACCAGGGGGTGACGGCGATGACGCGGTGCGCGGAGGCGCCGACCGCCGCGTCGATCATCAGGATCAGCTCCATCAGCGCGTCGTTGGCGGTGACGCCCGTCTGCGGGTTGCCGCAGGTGGGCTGGATGATGAAGACGTCGGCGCCGCGGATCGACTCCTCGTAGCGGCAGTAGACCTCGCCGTTGGAGAACGTCTTCAGCGTGATCCCGCCGAGCTCGACGCCGAGCTTGTGGGCGATCTCGCCAGCCAGCGCGGGGTTCGCGCGACCGGCGAAAAGCATGAGCCGCTTGTTGTAATCGAGCGGGATCGCAGTGGAATCGCCCACTTAGGTCGAGAGCGCGCTCACGGTGAGCCGGAGTCTACGCCGGGCGGCCGACGCCGCGCCTTGTTGACCTGACGCGCGCGGGCGATGCCGAGCCCATTTTCCGGGATGTCGTCGGTGATGACGCTGCCGGCCGCCGTCTGCGCGCCGTCGCCGACCGTCACCGGCGCCACCAGCGTGGTGTCGACGCTCGTCGACACGTCCCGGCCGATGGTGGTGCGGTGCTTGCGCACGCCGTCGTAGTTGGCGGTGATCGTGGCGGCGCCGAGGTTCGTGCCGGCGCCGACGTCGGCGTCCCCGATGTAGGAGAGGTGGGGCACCTTGGCCTTCTCGCCGATGACCGAGTTCTTGATCTCGACGAAGGTGCCGACCCTGGCTCCCGGCTTCAGGTGAGCGCCAGGGCGCAGGTAGGCGAACGGGCCGAGCGTGACGCCGTCCTCGACCGTGGCCCGGTCGAGGTAGCTGTGGCGGATGACGCAGTCCGCGCCGACGGTCGTGCCCTGCTTGATCGTCGTGTGCGGCTCCACCACCGTGTCGCGGCCGATGACGACGTCCGCGTCGATCGTGGTGCTCGCGGGGTCGACGATCGTCACGCCGTTGCGCAGGTGGTGACGGTGGATGCGCAGCTGCGCGATCGACCGCACGGCCGCGAGGTCGGCCCGGTCGTTGACGCCGAGGGTCAGCGTCGGGTCGTCGACCACGTGCGCGCGGGCCGGCATCAGCGCGAGCACGTCGGGGAGGTAGTACTCCCCCTGCGCGTTGTCGGGGGTCAGGCGCTCGAGCGCCTGACGCAGCGCCCCGCCGTCGAAGCAGTAGATGCCGGTGTTGACCTCGCGGATCGCGAGCTGCCCGGGCGTCGCGTCGCCATCGGCCTTCGCTTCCACGACTCGCTCGACCGTGCCGTCGGCGCGGCGCACGACGCGGCCGTAGGCGGCCGGCTCGTCGAGCACCATCGTCATCATCGTCGCCCCCTCGACGTGGGCGCCGGCGAGCGCGCGCACCGCGTCTGCGGTGACCAGCGGGACGTCGCCCATGAGCACCACGACGCGGTCGTCCTCGCCGACATGTCCGAGCGCCGCCCTCACGGCATCGCCGGTCCCGCGCTGCTCGTGCTGGACGGCGATCTCGACGCCGGCGGGCAGGACGGGTTCGAGCAGGCGCATGGGGCCATCCACGACCACGATCCGCTCTGCGCCCGCTTCCCGTGCGGCGAGCACGGGCCAGAGCACCAGCGGCCGCCCGCACAGCGGATGGAGCACCTTCGGCGTCGCCGAGCGCATCCGCGTGCCCTCCCCCGCGGCAAGGACGACGACGGTCAGTCCGGCCATGAGCGGGAGCCTACGGGTAGCCTCCGACCGACCCACTTGGGGAGTGGTCCAATGGCAAGACACCGGCTTTTGGTGCCGTGAGATTCTGGTTCGAACCCAGGCTCCCCAGTGATCGAAGCCGGCGATGCTCGCAGTGGCGGTGAGGATCCCGGCGTTCGGCGGTGGGGGAATCGACTAGCTTCCCGCGCCATGCGAGCCCGCCTTCTGCTAAGCGCCGGGCTCGCCAGCCTCGCGTGCCCTGTCGCCGCCCACGCCGCGGCACCGATCATGCCGCTCAGCGAGGTCCAGCCGGGGATGCGCTGCACCGCGCTCTCGGTCTTCCAGGGCCAGGCCGTGGAGCCGTTCGACGTGGAGATCCTGGACATCGTCGGGGAGGGCACGATCGGCCGGTCCCAGCCGCGGCTGCTCGTACGTGTCTCCGGCGACCGCATCGAGCCCTCCGGCATCGGCCTGGGCTTCTCGGGCTCGCCGATCTTCTGCACCGGCGCCGATGGCGTGAGCAAGAACGCGGGGGCGATCTCCGAGGGCCTGGGCAACTACGGCGACCTGACCGTCCTGGCCACGCCCATCGAGCAGGTCATCGGCACACCCGTCACCGGTCCGAGAGGCAAGACCTCCCGTCGTGAGGCGCAGCGCGACACGGCGCTGCTCGCACGCGCCGAGCCGATCGCGGCCCCGCTCAGCCTCGGCGGCCTGGCACCGTCGCTGATGCGCAACCTGCGCGCGGCCGGCGCCCGCCACGACGTCGCGCTGCTGCCGGCGCCGTCGATCCCCGGCGACAGCGCCGCGACGCTCCCGATGGAGCCGGGGTCGGCGATGGGCGTCGGGCTCTCCTCGGGCGACATCACGCTGTCGGGGATCGGCACGGTCTCCTACGTCGACGGCAACAAGCTGTGGGCCTACGGGCACCAGTTCGACGCCGCAGGCGCCCGCTCGCTGCTGCTCCAGGACGCCTACGTCTCGACCATCATCTCCAACCCGGTCCAGGCCGACGGCTACGTCAGCTATAAGCTGGCCGGCCCGGTCCACGACCGCGGGACGATCTCCAACGACGGCTTCGACGCGGTGGCCGGCACGCTCGGCGGGCTGCCGCCGCGCATCGGCGTGCGCGTGGTGGCCCGCGACACCGACCTCGACGTCCGCAGGGTCCTCGACGTCAACGTCGCCGACGAGGCCGAGGTCGACAACCCGACGGGCTACACCGCCCTCAGCCTGGTGGCGCCGATCGCGGTCTCCCAGGCCTCGACGGAGATCTTCAACTCCGCGCCGCAGCGCATGGCCGGGCGCATGTGCATGCGCGTCGAGCTGCGCGAGCTCAAAGCGCCGCTGCGCTTCTGCAACCGCTACGTCAGCGACGGCACCGGCTTCGGGGAGACGCTCAGCCTGAACCCCGTGGCGCTCTCGGCAGGCACCGACGCCAGCAGCGCGCTGTCGATCTTCGACGCCTACAAGGGTGAGCCGGTGCACGTCACCGACGTGTCGGCGCGGGTGCGCCAGACGCGGGCGCAGCGCCAGGCCTACATCCGCAACGTGACGCTGCCCAAGACCGTCCGCCGTGGCGAGACGGTCCCGGTGAAGATGGTCACGCGCGTGGTCCGGGGCCCGGTGCGCGTCTTCTCCTTCGACTGGAAGGTACCGGGCAGGCTCGAGCTCGGGAAGCGTCGCCTCGACATCCGCGGCACCGACCCCGACGGCGGCTTCAGCTTCTTCGACGAGCTCATCATCGAGTTCGGCGGTGGCGGCACCTACATCGACTCCGAGGGCCCGCGCAGCGTCGAGGCGCTCGCGGCGCAATTCGCCGGGATGAACCGCTGGGACGGCGTGCGCGTGCGCAAGGCCGGCCGGTTCTTCCGCGACGAGACCTTCCGCATCGCCGGCCGCGACGTGGTCAACGTCCGCGTCAAACGGCGCGCCGGCGCGCCGGCGCGGGGTTAGCGGCCGGGCTTCATGCGCGTGGGCGCGGCCGCAGCGTCTCGGGATGCGCCTCGACGCGCTCGAGCATCCCGGCGGGATCGTGGAGCGAGACGACTCGCGGGGGTTCGGGATCGGCGGGCACGCTCACGAGTCCTTCCCGCAGACAACGCGGGCCAGCCGCGCGGACTTGCGCCTCAGTCCTCGTGGAAGCGGTAGTTGATGCCGGCCGGGGCCAGCGCAGCCGCTTCGATCTCCGCGACGGCAGCGGCGAGCACGTCCGCGAAGGTCTGTGTGCTGGCGGCGATCAGCTCGAGCAGCCGCTCGACCGGCGTCGCTGCGTCCGTCACCCCGTTGGCGTAGTCGGTCGCGTAGCCGACGAGGGCGAAGGGCAGGCTCGCCTCGCCGCAGAGGACGGTCTCGGGCCCGGCGGTCTGCGACACGGCCGTCACGCCGCAGGCGGCCAGGCCGCGGATCTCCGCCCTGGTGTTGAAGCGCGGGCCGTCGACGTGGCCGTAGCAGCCCCCGTCCCGCGCGCTCACCCCCGCCTGCTCCGCGCCGGCGAGCAGCGCGCGCCGCAGCTCCGGGGAATAGGGGTCCTCGTAGATCCAGTGACCGCGCCGGGGATCGCCCGGCGTGTCGTGAAACGTGCACAGCGAGCCGTCGGCGAGGCGGTTGGAGACGAAGTTGACGTCGTCGAAGACGACCAGCGAGCCGAGCTCGACCGACGGATCGACGGCACCGCAGACGGTCACGGCCAGGACCGCGTCGCAGCGGGCCTGGCGCAGCGCGTCGACGTTGGCGCGGTAGTTGACGTGGTTCGACAGCCGCGGATGTCCCTCGCCGTGGCGGGAGACGTGCACGACATCGACGCCCGCGAAGATCCCGCGCGTCACCTCGGTCTCCCCCCACTCGGTGGCGACCCGCTCCGGCGCACCAGCGGCTTGGAGCTCGGGCAGCGCATACGTGCCCGAGCCGGTGATGATGCCGATCATGTGACGTCGTCCGTAGGTCTGAACTTGAGAAGACCGGAGGCCGAAATTAGCGGTCTTTCCTCTCGCGGGGCACGCGGCCGCCGCCGGCGCCGCGCTCGCGGGCCGGGCCGCCCGCGGCGGCGATGCCGAGGACACGCATCGCCTTGAGTCCGAGTCCGAGCCGCTCGCGGCCGTCGGTGGACGCGACGTCGTGGCCGGTGAGCTCGTGCACGCGCACGAGGCGGTAGCGGATGGTGTGGCGGTGGGTGAACAGCCGGCCGGCGGTGTTGGCGACGTTGCCGTCGCAGTCCAGGAAGGTCTCAAGCGTCGTCACAAGGTCGGTCTCGTACTGCTCGTCGTACGCGACCAGCGGAGCGATCGTCTCGTCGTAGAAGCGATGCAGCTCCCCGGGGTCCTCGCTCATGGCGGGGAGCAGGAGGCGGTACGCGCCGGTGTCCTCGAAGGCGAGCACGGCGGCGGGCTCCTCGGCGTCGCCGCCGGGCGTCGCCTCGGCGACGTTCGCCGCCAGCAGCGCCTCCTGCCCGGCGCGGTAGAGGTCGGCGGCGTCGTTGGCCGGGCGCGAATGGCCGACGGCGAAGGTGAACCCCCCGAGGGCGGCCTGCAGCTCACGGGCGACGACGGCGGCGCAGCGGCGCGCGCCGTCGGCGCTGTCGGTGGGCACGAGCAGGACGATCATGCCCGTCGCCGCCGCGGCGTGATCGAGGACGGCCAGCAGCGCGCCGGGAGCGGTCGCGCGCGTCGCGCGCTCGCAGACGGCGAGGACGCGGCCCCGCCAATCGAGGTCCGTGACCGCGAAGTGATGGGCGCGGACGACGATCATGGCGCCGCCGTCATCCAGGACGCAGCCGAGCTCGGAGGCGCGCGCGAGGATGTCCCCCCGGTCGGTGACCGTCCGCTCGAGCAGCGCGCGCAGGAACGTCTCCTGGGCGACCTCGGACTGGCGCTCGGGAGCGCGCAGGCGCTCGACCTCGGAGGCGATCAGCGTCAGCACCATCGTCATGAACGGCGCGGGCGGGGTGCCCGAGCGTTCGCGCATGCGCAGACGCCCGACAGCGTCACCCCCGACGCGCAGCTCGTGCGTCTCCACGCCCGGCGCGTCGGCCATCAGGGAGCGCTCGTCGGCGGTCGAGCGCGCCGCGACGGCCAGCACGGCGCTGGTGTGATCGAGCAGGACGAGGGAGGCGTCGAGCGCACGGCTCGCAGCGCGGACCACCTCGGGCAGGCCGGCGCCCTGGGCGACGGCGTCGGTGACCGCGTGCAGCGCCTCGAGGTCGTGCGGCGCCGCCGGCTCCGGGACGAGGTTCACACTCACGCGATGCGGTCGTAGTACCAGAGGAACAGCGCGCCGACCAGCGCGCCCGCGCCCATCATCGCCGCCAGGACGTACACGCTCATGACCACCGCGACCGCCCGCTGCCAGCCGCGCGCGTACGCGGTGTACGCCGGCACCAGGACGAGCCACGCCCACAAGGAGACGCTGACGGCGCCGACGCCGAGGGCGATCAGGTAGGTGAGGGCGGTGTTGCTCAAGTCCGGGCTTTCACCAGCGTGAAGACGGCCGCGCCGAGGGCCACGCCGCCCACGACATCGGTCAGGTAGTGGACATGAAGATAGAGGCGCGAGGCGCAGACTGCGAGCACGACCACCGACGCCGCTCCGATCAGCGCGCGCCGTCCGGTGGTGGCGGCGGCGGCGAGCCAGGCCGTCGCGTAGGCGCTGTGGCCGGACGGGAACGACAGGCCGCCGGGCTCGTAGAAGCGGCCCGACGGTCGCGGACGGTCCCAGATCTCCTTGGCCACGTTGACCAGCACCAGCAGGACGACCAGGCCCGCCACGAGGCCCAGGACGGCCCGAGCGCTCTGCTGGCGGGCGGCGGACACGGCGGCGATCGCGATCACGAGCGTCGCCACGGGAAAGGAGCCGAGGTCGGTGAGCACGCGCACGATGTCGAGCGCGGTCTGGCCGCGGACAGGCTCGAGCACGTCGAAGGCGGCGCGGTCGACGCCCAGCGAGCCGTGTTGGTAGACGAGGAGGCCGAGCCCGATGTGCACGGCAAGCGCCGTTACGGAGGCGGCGAGCCTCAGCACGGCGTCGTGAGGATCGCGCCGGGCAGGCCGGCGGCGACGGCAGCTGCGCGCTCGGGGTCGTCGTAGCCCTTGAACACGGTGGGGCCCGAACCGGCTACGAGGGCGCCGTCTCCGAGCGAGAGGAGGCGGTCGTCGATCTCCGGACACAAGGAGCGCGCCGCGTCCTGGAGGTCGTTGACGAGCGGCAGGTGGCCGGCCCGCACCTGCGCCTCGGCCTCGTTGAGTTCCTCGCGGGTCGTCCCGAGCCGGTCGGCTTCCGCGTAGACGGCGAGGGTGCTCAGCGCGTGCCGCGAGGGAAACAGGACGAACGCGGCAGGAATATGCCCCACCCACCCAGCGACGGGTTCGACGTGCTCGCCGATCCCGGTGACGAGGGCGCGGCCGGGTCGCAGCTGGAAGGGGACGTCGGCGCCGAGCAGGGGCGCGAGCTCGGCGAGCAGCGGGTCATCGTCCGCACGGCCCGCCGCGCGGGCGGCGAGGCGCAGCGCGGCGGCCGCGTCGCCCGAGCCGCCGCCCATGCCGGCTGCGACCGGCACGCGCTTGACGATGGTCAGGCGCACCGCCGGGCCGTCCCAGCCGGAGCGCTCGCGGAAGAGCGCGATCGCCCTGGCCGCCAGGTTGGGGCCGGTCACCCCCGGGCACACGACCTCGTCCTGCTCGCCCCGGGCGTCCTCGAGCAGGAGCTCGTCCGCCAGCGCGACGGACTGAAAGACGGACACGAGCGGGTGATAGCCGTCGGCGCGCGGCGCGCCGACGAACAGGCACAGGTTCAGCTTGCCCGGCGCGGTGTCGTGCAGCCTCACGTCAGCTGCTCCGCGAAGGCGCGCCACTCGCCCGGCGAGAGCCGCTCCGCGCGCGCGTCCTCGGGGAGGCCGAGCGCCTCCAGCGCGGCGCGCGCGGCGTCGCGGTCGGCGGCGCCGGCCAGGGCCAGCGAGCGCGGAAGCGCCTTGCGCCGGTGCGCGAAGCCGGCCGAGACCAGGCGGCGGACCGCTGCCGGGGCCGGGGGCGCGGTGCGCTCGAGTCGCACGATCACGGAGTCCACGTTGGGCACGGGATGGAACACGGTTCGCGATACGGACCGCGCGACCTTCACGCTGGTCGAGAGCTGCGCGAGCACCGACGGCGCGCCGTAGGCGGGGGTGCTCGGCGCGGCGGCGAGGCGCTCGCCCACCTCGCGCTGCACCATCGCGACCCAGCGGGTGACCAGCGGCGCGTCGGCGATCGTCTGCAGGATCACGGTGGCGGCGACGCCGTAGGGCAGGTTGGCGACCACCTTCGTCGGTGGGGGCTCGAGCGCGTCGAGGTCGAGGCGAACCGCGTCGGCGAAGTGCAGCGTCACGTTGTCGAAGGGGTCGATTGCGTCGCGCAGCGCCGGCTCCAGTTTGGGGTCGATCTCGACCACGTGCACGTGGCGGGCGCGGGCCGCGAGGTGCTCGGAGAGGACGCCCAGGCCGCCGCCGACCTCGAGCACCACGTCGGCCTCGCCCAGGTCGGCCTCGCGCGCGATGACGTCCAACAGGTTCGAGTCGATGAGGAAGTTCTGGCCGAGGTCGCGCACCGGCCGCACACCGAACTGCTTCAGGCGCCGCAGGCTCGCCTGGGTGGGTTCGCTCACCAGCGGAAGAGTGCCGCCGCGTTGGCCTCGACCGCCGCCTCGAGCTCCTCGTAGGCGAGGCCGCGGTGCTCGGCGATGAAGCGCGCGGTGTGCACGACGTTGGCGCTCTGGTTGCGCTCCTTGCGGACCGCCTGCGGGGTCAGGTAGGGCGCGTCGGTCTCCACGAGGATGCGGTCCAGCGGCGCGCGCACGGCCGTCGCGGCCAGCGCCTGGGCCTTCGGGTACGTGACGTTGCCGGCGTAGGAGACGTGCCAGCCGTGGGCCAGGCATTCGTCGAGGCGGTCGGGCATCGAGAAGCAGTGCAGAATCACGGTGAGGTCGGCGGCGTCGCGGGCGAGGATGGCGATCGTGTCGTCCTCGGCCGCGCGCGTGTGGATGACCAGGGGCTTGTCCACCTTCCGCGCGATCTCGATCTGCGCGGCGAACGCGCGCGCCTGATCGGCGCGGGTGGCGGTGTCGCGGTAGTAGTCGAGCCCGGTCTCCCCGACCGCGCGGCAGCCGGGCTCGAGCGCGAGCGCGAGCAGACGCTCGGCGTCGGCGTCCGTGAAGCCCGCCGCCTCGTTCGGGTGCCAGCCGACGGCGGCGAACACGGTTCCTCCGAACGCGGCCGCGGCGTCGAGCGCGACGCGGGCATCCTCGACGTTCGTGCCGACGGTGAGCAGCTTCGTGACGCCGGCGTCCTGCGCGCGGGCGACGACGTCGGCGTCCTCGCCGGGCGTCGAGGCCAGGTGGGTGTGGCTGTCGATCAGGCCGTCATCCTCGGGACCACCGGCGGAGCCGGGAAGTGGGCCACGTCACGCTCATGACGGCTTCGGGAACAGGGGCGCCAGCTCTCCGACCACGCCGGGCGTCCCGGCGCCGAAGCGCGCGCTCGCATACGTGATGTCCGGCGCGCCGAGCGCCGCCAGCAGCTTGTTCGTGCTCTCCGGCAGGTAGGGGTGCAGCAGCACCGTGACCGTGCGCAGGCCCTCGGCGAGCGAGGCGAGCACGCGTGCCAGCTCGTCTGCCCGGTCGGGGTCCTTGGCGAGCTGCCACGGCTGTTGCTCCTCGACGTAGCGGTTCAGGCGCCGGACGCGCTGCCAGATGCGGTCGAGCGCCTGCGTGACCTGGGCCTGGTCGAGCAGCGCCGCGACCTCGTCGTCGAGGCCGGCGAAGTCCCCCGCCAGCTCGGGCTCCGGCTCGACTTCGGGCACGCGCGCGTCCGCGTAGCGGCGGAGCATGTTCAGCGTGCGGCTCGCGAGGTTGCCGTAGTCGTTGGCGAGCTCGGTCGTGTAGCGCTCCTCGAAGCCGGCGGGCGACACGTTGCCGTCCGCGCCGAAGGAGACCTCGCGGTAGCAGTAGTAGCGCAGCGCGTCGGTCCCGAACTGGTCGATGATCTGGAACGGGTCGAGCACGTTGCCCAGGCTCTTGGACATCTTGTGCTCGTCCATCAGCAGGTAGCCGTGGACGAAGACGTGCTTCGGCAGCGCGTAGCCCGCGGCGAGCAGCAGCGCGGGCCAGAACACGCAGTGGAACTTCAGGATGTCCTTGGCCATGACGTGGAACGTCGCGGGCCAGAAGGCGTCGGTCAGATCCTCGCCGGCGCGCGCGAAGCGCAGCGCGGTGACGTAGTTGAGCAGCGCGTCGAACCAGACGTAGAAGACATGACCGGTGTCCCAGGGCACCGTCACGCCCCAGGTCAGGTTCGCGCGGCTCAGCGAGACGTCCTGCAGGCCGCCCTTGATGAACGAGTGCGCCTCGTTGTACCGGATGCGCGGGAGCACGAAGTCGGGGCGGTCCGCGTAGAGCGCTTCGAGCTGCTCCTGGAAGGCCGACAGCCGGAAGAACCAGTTCTCCTCGTGCTCGCGCGTGAGCGCGATCAGGTGGATCTTGCAGGTGTCACCGGGGCCGATCTCCGCCTCGGTCTTGAAGTCCGCGCAACCAGGGCAATACCAGCCCTCGTACAGGCCCTTGTAGACGTGCCCGTTGTCGTGGACGCGCTGCATGATCTCCTGGACCGCGGCCTTGTGGCGCTCGTCGCTCGTGCGGATGAAGAAGTCGTTGGAGACGTTCAGGATCGGCATCAGGTCCTGGAAACGCGCGGCGTTGCGATCGGCAAGCTCCTTCGGGCTGACCCCCTCCCGCTCCGCTGCCTGGGCGACCGGCTCCCCGTGCTCGTCGGTGCCCGTGAGAAAGAACACCTCCTCGCCCCGCTGGCGCTGATGGCGGGCCAGGATGTCGCAGCCGATCGCCGTGTACGCGTGGCCCAGGTGCGGCGCCGCATTGACGTAGAAGATCGGCGTCGTCACGTAGAAGCCCATGCGGCGTCGAGGCTACGGCCTACCTATCCGCGATCACCCCCGCCGGGGCGGCCGCCTTCCGGGTTCGGGCCGCGCCGCGACGCCGTCCGCGGGACGTCCGGCGCGCGCCGAAGGCCCCCGCGAGCGCAACCGCAACCCCAACCCACGCGAGCCACGGCGCCACGAGCGCCGGCGGCGGCACGGGCGCCGGCCTCTGCGCGGACGCGCTTCGCGGCGGCGCGGCCGGCCGGACCCGGCGCGGCGCAGCGGGGCGGGGTCCCACGGCCGGCATCGCGGGAGGGCGGTCGACCAGATAGCGCTCCGGATCCTCGTAGCCGAACGGGTCACCAGGCCGGCGGACGCCCAGGTGCAGCGGCTCGCCGCCTGCAGTGCCGACCCGCCCGCCGGCCACCACGCGCGCGCCTTCCGCGACCGCAGGCGCAAGCGGCAGCAGGGTGATGCGCCGCCCCGCGCAGACGAGCGTCACCCCGCCGGTTCCAGACCACGCGACGCGGCCGCTGCACGGCGCGCTCACCGGGTCGCCCGAACGGCTGCCGAAGTCGACGCCCCGGTGCAGTCCGGCCGTGAACGGCGAGCCGGCGTAGTGGAACGGACGCACGATCGGCGCCTCGACGGGTGGGTGCAGGGCAGGCACTCGCCGACCGTACGCCCGGCGCCCGCAGCCGTGGGCGCCCGTTGCAATGTCGTTGCAAAGTCGTCCTAGATGGTTGATTCCACGAGACCCGTGGTTCCAGGCGCGCTGATGACCGAGCCGGGCGCGACCGGCCGGCGAAGCCCGTACCGGTGGTACGGGCGAACCGGACGGGCGTGAGCCGGCGAAGCGTCAGCGGCGTGCCTGGGGCCGCGGAGTCGTGGAATCAACCATCTACGTGCTGACCTCTTTGTAGAGGGCGTTGGCCTGGATGCCCATCAGCTCCCCGACGACCCCCGCGGCCACGCGCGGCTTGGCGCCCGACTCCACCAGGCGACGCACGGCGGCGACCGCGGCCTCGTGGTCGGCCTCGGCGGCCGGCGTTCCCGCGATCACCAGCACCACCTCACCACGGGCGACGAAGCGCTCGGCGACCTCCGCCGCGGGCCCCCGGATGACCTCCTCGTGCAGCTTGGTCAGCTCCCGGCAGACCGCCACCGGCCGCTCCGGGTCCAGCGCGCCCAGCGTGGCCCGCACCCGGTTGGGGGACTCGAAGGCGACGATCGTCTCCGGCGAGGACAGCACCGCCGCCAGCGCCGACGGCTTGCGCGGCAGGAACCCGACGAAGCGCCAGACGTCGCTGGGTAGCGCGCTCGCCACGAGCGCGGCCATGACCGCGGACGGCCCCGGCAGCACCTCGACCTCCAGGCCCGCAGCCACGCACGCCTGCACGAGCACGTAGCCGGGATCGCTGACCAGCGGCATGCCGGCGTCGGAGACCAGCGCGACCACCTCGCCCTCTCCCATCCGCCGGACCAGCTCGATCGAGCGCGCGGCCTCGTTGTGCTCGTGGTAGCTGACCATCGAAGCCTGCACGCTGTAGCGGTCGAGCAGGACCCGCGTGCGGCGGGTGTCCTCGCACGCGACGACGTCGGCGTCGCGCAGCGCAGCGAGCACGCGCAGCGTGACGTCCTCGAGGTTCCCGATCGGCGTCGGGCAGACGACGAGGCGCCCGCTCATAGGCGCTCGCGGGCCAGCAGCGCGGCGCCGATCATGCCCGCCTCCTCGCCCAGGCCGGCGGCGACCACGCGCACGTCGCGGGCCGGCGCCAGGGCACGGTGGCGCAGCTCGGCCCGAGCCGGCTCGAGCAGCAGCTCACCGGCGTTGAGCACGCCGCCACCGAGCACGATCACCTCGGGGTTCAGCGACATGGCGATGCCGGCGAGACCGGCCCCGAGCCGGTCGCCGAGCGTCTCCACGAGGCGGACCGCCTCGGGGTTCCCTGCGAGCGCGCGCGCGGTGATCTCCTCGCCGGTGATCGGCGTGCCGAGCAGGATCGAGCCGTCGCGCGCGAGCGCCGAGCCCGAGCACAGCGCCTCCAGGCAACCGCGGCCGGGGCAGCCTCCGAAGCAGGACGGGCCGTCCAGGTCGACGGGGAAGTGGCCGAGCTCGCCGGCGGCGCCGACCGCGCCCCGGTAGATGCGGCCGCCGAGGACGAGGCCGCCGCCGATGCCGGTGCCGAGCGTAAGCAGCACCACGTGGTCGCACCCGCGCGCGGCGCCGAGCGTCCACTCGGCCAGCACCGCGCAGGTCGCGTCGTTGTCGACCACATCGGCGCCGAGCACGTTGGCGACGACGAGCCCGTCGAGCGGCAGGTGCACACAGCGCACCGCCACGCCCGTGCGCAGATCGAGCAGGGCTGGGACGCCCGCGCCGATCGGCGCGTCGACCCCCAGCGCGGCCACCGCCTCGGCCACCGTCGCCACCAGCGCCCGCAGCGACAGGCCCGCGATCCGCCGGCGCTCGCAGGCCAGAACGGTCCCGTCCTCCTCGACCAGGCCCACCAGCACCTTGGTGCCGCCGAGGTCGAGGCCGATCGTGGGCGCCATCTGGGCGTGACCCTATCGTGGCGCCACCGCATGCCCGACGAGCCGGACTACAAGGTCTACCGCTCGCGGCCGAAGCTCTTCAGGGGGCGCGAGGAGCGCGTCGAGGACGGGCTCCAGAAGCTGCGCGACGAGGCGCCGAACGTCCCCTTGCAGCCCGGCGCGAAGCCGCAGTACACGACGCACCGCCGCCGGCGACTGCCTCGCATGCCGAACGTCGGGTCGATCACCGGCGGGCGCGTGTTGAAGTGGGCCGGCGCCGCCGCCGGCGGATGGCTGCTGCTGTCGCTCGCGCTGTTTCTCATCTCCGCGCAGATCCAGGCGAAGTCGACCTCCGACGCCGCCGAGTCGGCGCTGAGCGGCGGGGGCCTCCCGCTCGCATCGCCGACCACGATCCTCGTGCTCGGCTCCGATGCCCGGCAGCCCGGCACGATGGAACCGGGCGCCGACATCGGCGGACCGTCACGGGCGGACTCGATCATGCTCGTCCGCACCGGTGGCGGGAAGGCGGCCAAGCTCTCGATCCCGCGCGACACGATGGTCGACATCCCCGGTCAGGGCATCGACAAGATCAACGCGGCGTACGCGATCGGCGGACCGAGCCTGACCATCAACACCGTGGAGCAGTTCCTCGGCATCGAGATCAACCACGTGGTCGAGGTGTCCTTCGGCAACTTCCCGGACTTCATCGACGCGCTCGGCGGGATCGACATCGAGACCAACTGCGTGAAGTCCGACATCAACGGCGGGACGTCCAACGGCGGGACGAGCCTGCGCCTGAAGCCAGGCGAGCACCACCTCGATGGCCAGGACGCGCTCACCCTCGCGCGCACGCGCACCAACGACTGCCGCCCCGAGGAGACCGACCTCGACCGCGCCAAGCGTCAGCAGGACGTGCTGTCCGCGGTCCGCTCGCGCCTGCTGTCGCCGACGACCTTCCTCCGGCTGCCGTGGGTGGCCTGGCAGGCGCCCAAGGCGGTCCAGTCCGACATGCGCGGCTTCTCCCTGCTCGGCGTCGCAGGCGGCATGGCGATCGGGGGCGACAGCAAGCCGGTCGTGCTCGGCGGACTCGACGCCGCGGGCGGCGTTGGCGTCAGCGACGAGGAGAAGGCTGCCGCCGTCGAGAAGTTCCTCGCCGGCTAATCGAAGACGAGCGCAGCGACGCGGGCCCGCTGCTCGCGCGCGCCGCCGAGGGCGAGCGCGTTGGCCTCCGCCCGCTTGAGGAAGAAGTGCAGGTCGTGCTCCCAGGTGAAGCCGATGCCGCCGTGGACCTGGATCGCGGCGCTGACCACGCGCGGGCCGGCGTCAGAGGCCCACGCCTTCGCCATCGCGGAGGCGAGGGGCGCCTGCTTGGGATCGTGGTCGAGCGCCCAAGCGGCGTTGTAGACCAGCGCTCGCGCGCCCTCGACCTCCAGCAGCATCTGCGCGCACTGGTGCGAGACGGCCTGGTTGGTCCCGATCGGCCGGCCGAACTGCTTGCGCTCGCTCGCGTAGGCGACCGACATCTCCATCACGTGCTGCGCGATGCCGACGTTCTCGGCGGCGAGCAGGACGAGCGCGCGGTCGTCGGCCTCCGCGCCTCCTCCGTCGGCCTGGACGCGGAAGAGCGGCCTCGTGGGGTCGAGCGCCTCGACGCGCTCGCCCTCCACCAGGCCCTCGAGCTTCGCTCCGCCGAGGACAACGACGTCCGCGGAGTCGAGGTAGGGCACGAGCCACGAGTCCCCGTCGCGGTAGCCGACCGTGCCGCGGCCCTCGATCGGCCCGGCGGCGATCACGGCCGCCCAGTGCGACTGCAGCGGCGTGGGCGCCAATGCGTACCCGAGCTCCTCCGCGATCACCGCGAGCTCGACCATCCCGAGGTCGTCGAGCAGGTCGGGCCAGCCGAGGTCGACCATCTCCTGCCACTGCGCCTCCGTGAAGCCCCGCTCCTCCTCGAGTGCGAGGCGCCGCACCTCCTCGAGCTTGAAGCGCGCGGCGAGCATCTCGCGCGCAGAGCGCTGGATGTCGCGCTGGTCGTCGTCGAGGTCGAAGTTCATTCGCGTGGCAGGCCGAGGACGCGCTCGGCGACGATGTTCTTGAGGATCTCGGTCGTGCCGCCCTCGATCGAGTTGCCCTTCGCGCGCAGGAAGCGGTAGGCCCAGGTCTCGTCCATGACGAGGGCGCCGGGGCCGCGGATGTCGAGCGCGAGCTCGGTCAGCGCCTGGTTGATCTCCGCCCAGTGCCACTTGCCCAGCGAGCCCTCAGGACCGGGGAACCCGCGCTTCATCTGCCCGGTGATGCCGCGGTAGGCGTTCAGGCGCAGGACCTGCGACTCGATCAGCAGCTGCGCGATGCGGTCGCGAACGACCGGGTCCGAGCCGAAGCCCTCGGCCTTGGCCTCCTCCACGAGCTCGGCCATCGCGATCTGGACCTCGACCTGCAGGGCCATCGCGAGCCCGGCGCGCTCGTGGGCGAGCGTGGTGATGGCGACGGCCCAGCCGCCGTCGACCTCGCCGACGACGTTCTCGGCCGGAATCCGCGCCCCATCGATGAAGAGCTCGTTGAACTCGGGCTCGCCGGTGATCTGGACGAGCGGGCGGATGTCGACCTCCGCCTGCTCCATGTCCATCAGGAAGTAGGTGAGGCCGCGGTGCTTGGGCGCGTCCTGGTTGGTGCGCGCGACGAGCATGCACCACTTGGCGCGGTGGCCGAGCGTCGTCCAGACCTTCTGCCCGGTCACCACGAAGTCGTCACCGTCGCGGACCGCCCTGGTCTTCAGGCTGGCGAGATCGGAGCCCGACTCGGGCTCGGAGAAGCCCTGGCACCAGATCTCCTCGGCGCTCAGGATCGGGGCGAGGTAGCGGTCCTTCTGCGCCTCGGTGCCGTGGGCGATCACGACCGGGCCGCCCATGGTCAGGCCGAGGACGTTGGCCGTCCGCGGAGCGCGCGCCCGCGCCATCTCCTCGTAGTAGATCGACTGCTCGATCAGCGTTCCCCCGCCGCCGCCGTACTCGGTCGGCCACGTGAGGCCGGCCCAGCCGCGCTCGTTGAGCTTGCGCTGCCAGTCGACGCGGTGATCGAAGCCGTCCTCGTCGCCGTCGGGCGTCGGGCCGGGGTGGTTGGCTTCGATCCAACCCCTCAGCTCGTCGCGGAACTCGGTCTCCGACGGGCTGAGCGAGAGGTCCACGCCTCAGTCCTTCTTGTCGGCTGCCGGCGACGCCGGCTTGGACTCGGTCTTCGCGGAGTCCGTCTTCTTCGCGTCCTGCTTGTCCTTCTGCTTGGCGTCGTTCTTGTCGGCGCCGTCGGAGGCGGACTTGTCGAGCTCCCGCTTGCGCTTGGCGGTCCCGTAGTCGGTGTTGTAGAAGCCCGAGCCCTTGAAGTGCACGGCGGGCGAGTGGAGCACCTTGACGACGCTCGCTCCGCATTCGACGCACTCCGTCAGCGGAGGCTCGGAGATCTTGCGCATGATCTCGAACAGGTGCCCTTTCTCGCAGCGGTACTCGTAGATCGGCAAGCGGGTGAGTATATGGTCGCCCCCGATGCCCGCCGACCTCGTGACCATGGACAAGATCGTCGCCCTCTGCAAGCGACGGGGCCTGATCTTCCCCGCCTCGGAGATCTACGGCGGCATCGGCAACACCTACGACTACGGCCACTACGGGGTCCTGCTCAAGAACAACGTCAAGGACGCGTGGTGGCAGGCGATGGTCTTCGGTCGCGACGACATCGTCGCCCTGGATTCCGCGATCATCCAGCACCCGCGGACGTGGAAGGCCAGCGGGCACCTCGAGGGCTTCACCGATCCGCTCGTGGACTGCAAGACCTGCGGGCAGCGCTTCCGCGCCGACCATCTCGACGGACTGCAGTGCCCGCGCAAGCCGTCCATGCACCCCGGCGAGTTCGGCGACTGCTCACTCACCGACGCGCGTGAGTTCAACCTGATGTTCGAGACGACGGTCGGCCCGCTGCGCGACGCCGGCTCGGTCGCCTACCTGCGTCCCGAGACCGCGCAGGGCATCTTCCTGAACTTCAAGAACACGCTGCAGTTCGCCCGCAAGAAGCCGCCGTTCGGGATCGCCCAGGTCGGCAAGTCGTTTCGCAACGAGATCACGCCGGGCAACTTCATCTTCCGCACGCGCGAGTTCGAGCAGATGGAGATGGAGTTCTTCGTGCCGCCCGACGAGGCGCAGCGCTGGTACGAGTACTGGTGCGAACAACGGCGGTCCTGGTACGAGCGGCTCGGCATCCGCCCCGACCATCTCAAGCTGCGCCCGCACGACCCCGACGAGCTGTCGCACTACTCCAGCGGCACCTCCGATGTCGAGTATCTGTTCCCGATCGGCTGGTCGGAGCTCGAGGGCATCGCCAACCGCGGCGACTTCGACCTGTCCGCGCACGCGGCCGAATCAGGACAGAAGCTCGTCTACAAGGACGCCAACGTGGGCGTCGAGTACGTGCCGCACGTGATCGAGCCCGCCGCCGGCGCCGATCGGGCCGTCCTCGCCTTCCTCTGCGACGCCTACGACGAGGACGAGATCGGCGGCGAGCACCGCACCGTCCTGCGCCTGCACCCGAGGCTCGCGCCCGTCAAGGTCGCCGTCTTCCCGCTGCTGCGCAAGGACGGCCACCCCGAGCTCGCCCGTGAGGTCTACGAGTCGCTGCGCGAGCGCGTCACGACCGAGTACGACGACGGCGGCAACATCGGCAAGCGCTACCGCCGCCAGGACGAGATCGGGACGCCCTACTGTGTCACCATCGACCACCAATCTCTCAAAGACCGGACCGTCACGCTGCGCGACCGCGACACGCTCGCCCAGGAGCGCGTGCCGATCGACGGACTTGCGGACGAGCTCGCCCGCCGCGTCGCCGCCGACTGGAAGTCGCCGAAGCTCTCATGAGGATCGTGCTCGTCCTCTTCGCGCTGCTCGCGCTGCTTGCCGCGCCGCCGCTGGCCTTCGCCCAGGACGAAGGGCGCGACGACGAGCCGGTGATCGAGGAGGAGTTCCCCGTCGACGAGTTCCAGCTGCCCGAGGAGGAGCCGGTCGAGGAGGAGCCGGTCGAGGAGGAGGACCCGTACTACTACGACATCCCGTGCGGCGGGGACGATTACTACTACTACTGCCCGGCCTATCCGTCGGCTCCGGGGGGCGGGCCAGCTCCGGACGAGAAGGACATCGACGACAAGGTGGAGAAGCCGCCACCGCTATCCCCGGCGCCCTCGCCACCCCCGCCGCCCTCGCCGCCACCGATCGACGACGGCCCCCAGCCGTTGCCGGCCTCGCTGCCGCTGACCGGCGGGACGCCGCTCCCGATCGCGCTGTTCGGGCTCGCCTTCCTGCTCACGGGCGCAGGCGGACGGCTTCTGCTCGCGCGGCGATGACGGCCTCCAGCCGGCCGGCCGTCCGCTCGCGCTCGACGGTCACCTGGCGGTAGGTCACCGCGACGACGTTCTGGTCGCGCGCCTCCAGGAAAGAGCCGCTTCTCATGGTCGTCCTCGAAGGCGATCCGCGTGCCATGAATACTCCAAGCCGTCCGCCTCGATCACCAGGCGCAGCTCGGCATAGTGGAAATCGCACTCGATGCCCTCGACCGCTGCGTTGATGAGCGGCTGCGGGAGGTCGCGATCGCGGTGGAGGTCGAGGAGCAGGTCCTCCAGGAGGGAGCGGGTGGCGCCGTGCTGGTCGATCGGGAGCTGCGCGAGTAGCGCCTTGGTCGGGACGCCGCGGGTCCGGTTCGCCTCCTCGCGCAGGGACTCAGCTGTGGTCAGGCGGAGGATCTGCGCCTGGTTGACGACCCGGCGGAGTTGCTTTGCGGAGAGCTGTGGGGCCGCGTCGATGATCGAGCGGTTGGGTGTGGTGGTCGGGATCTAAGTGGTTGGCGTCGGGTCGCGGCGAACGACTCCGGTGAAGGGTGAGCCCCTCGCGGTCGTGCCGGGACGGCGGGGCGGTGACGTCGGGTGGGTGGCCCGGGAGCCCGACGAGGCCGAAGTTCCACAGCGCCAGAAGGAAAGGCCTGAAGAGCGCAGCTGGGCGGTCGTGACCTGCGACCACTGCGAGCGGGCTATTCCGGCGATGCGCAGTTCTGTGTCAGTCGCGTGGCTGAAGCGTCGCGTTTGCGACGATGGTGAAGCCGCCCTCGAAGGGCTGGGCGCGGACCCCCGACACCTGCACGCGCGAGTCGTCGAAGAGGGTGAGGGAGGCGAAGCCGCCGAGCAGGCCGTCGGGCGCGATGAGCAGGGTCCCGGCGGCGGCCGAGAGGCGCGCGCGGACGCCGACCGGACCGAGCTGCGCTTCGAGGACGAGGGATCCGTCGTCGGATTCGACCGGGCGCAGGCCGAGGTCCACGGGCAGCGCCGCCTCGAGGTCGGCGGTCGTCAGCGACGCTTCGCCGACCAGGGCGTCGCCGTCCTTGCGCAGGCCGACGTCGCGCACCTCCAGCGGCCCGAGCGAAAGCACGTCGATCGACAGGTCCAGCTTGCCGACCCGCTGCGTCGAGGCCAGCCGATCGCCGAGGTCTCCGGTGCCCACCGACGCTTCGGCCATTCGCACCCGCACCGAATCCGCTTCCTCGAAGAGCAGTTTCAGTGCCGGGAACGCACGCACGTCAACGGAGTCGACCGTCCCCACCTCGGCCAGCTCGTCCCGCACGGCCCGCTCGGCGAGCAGCGGCAGGCCGACCTGCGCGAGCACGAGCAGCGAGACGACGAAGACCGCGGCACCGAGCCAGACGCGTCTCACGCCCGAGAGGGTACGCCGACCTCCCCGTAGGACGCGCGCGGCAGCACCCGGGCAAGCGGACGGGCATCCGTGCTCCCTTCCGAGACTGGCTGGCTGGCCAGCCGAAGGTGTCAGATCACGCGCGTGCGGGAGGTGACGTGGATCACACGGGGAGGATGAGCTGCCGGACGGCCAGGGCGCCGGCGTCGATCGTCGGCCCCCAGTCGCGGTCGGCCTCCGACAGCATCCGGAGCGCGAGGCCGTCCGCCAGTGCGAACAGCACCGAGGCCACCGCATCCGCTTCGGCGCCGAGCCGGATCACGCCCTCGGCTTCCTTGATCGCCAGCTGCTCGGCGATGTGCACGCGCACGCGGCCGTTGAGGTCGCTCAGCCCCGCGGCGATCTCCGCGTTGTGGCGCGACGACGTGAACAGCTCGAACACCAGTGCGATGAATCCGGGATCGTCGCGCAGCAGGTCCTCCAGCGAGCGCACGAGCGCGCCGATCAGCTCGTCCGCGTCGCGTGACGCCGCAAACGCCTCGTCGAGCAGCGCCATGCGGATGTCGCAGTCGCGCCGGCAGACCTCGACGAGCAGCCGCTCCTTGGTCTGGAAGTAGTAGTGCAGCAGGCCGCGGGAGACGCCCGCCGCACGCGCGACGTGGTCGAAGGTCGAGCCCGCCGCGCCACGCTCGCCGACCGCCGACCGCATCGCGTCCACGATGCGCTGCGCCTTGTCTGACTCGAGGTCGCGCGTGGTCGCCGCCATCCGTCATCAGGCTACCCTCGCGAACGTGCGCAGGGTCCACGTCTGTTTCTTCGCTGCGCTCGTGCTGGCAGGCGTGCTGGTCGCGCAGAGCCCGGCGGCGAACGTCCGCTATTCGCAGGCCCAGGCGGCGGTCGCGATCGTCGACGGAAAGCGCTTCGGCGCGGTGCAGACCCGCCGCGAAGGCGCCGACGCCACCGAGGCAACCGTGCTCAAGACGAACGCGACGGTCACCGGCCAGTCGAGCGTGAGCACGGGCGAAGCCGGCCCGACCGGATCGGCGAGCGCAAGCGCCCAGGGCATCGACCTGCTCAACGGAAGGGTCCGTGCCCGGTCGGTCACCCGCGAGACGACCGGCGCCGCGCCTGGCGGCGAGGTCGTCGGCCTGCGCGTCGACGGAGTCGCCTACGGACCGATCCGCCAGGCACGCACGATCGAGCTCGAGGGCGGCGGTCAGCTCGTCCTCAACGAGGGCGACACCGGCCTGCGCCTGACCACGGACGCGCTCGCAGTCCAGATCGCCGTCGTGGCGACGAGCACCTTCACGCGCGCGCTGCCCGATCCGACGCCGACCCCAAAGCCCAAGCCCACCAAGACGCCCAAGGCCTCACCGACCCCGACGGCCACCCCGGTGCCCAAACCGCCGCAGCGCCTGACCGCCGGCGGCTACGCCTTTCCCGTCTACGGCGACGTCACCTTCGCTGACACCTACGGCGCCCCGCGCGCCGCCCCGATCGTCACCCACATCGGCACCGACGTCTTCGCCGAGTTCGGCTCTCCCGTCGTTGCCGTACGCGACGGCCGCCTGACCAAGGTCGGCACGCTGGAAATCTCCGGTAACCGCCTGTGGCTCATCGACGACAACGGCGACGCGTACTTCTACGCGCACCTCTCGAGCTTCGCCAGTGTCGCGCGCAACGGCGCCCGCGTCGAGGCGGGCGACGTGCTCGGTTTCGTCGGCAACACCGGCGATGCCGAGCCCACGCCCCCGCACGTCCACTTCGAGGTCCACCCGAACGGGCTCGAGGAGGACCCGGTGAACCCCTACCCGATCCTGCGCTCCTGGCAGGCCCGCGAGGACGTGCCGCCCGGCGCGTGGCTGCAGCAACTCGGCGCCGACGCGACGGAGCGCCCGGGGGCGCTCGTCACGGTCCGCGACTTCATCGCCGAATAAACCCACGGGGGCCCGCCCGGCGGGCCCACTCCGTCATGAGCGGTGTGCCCGCCGGTCACCCCTAGATGGTTGATTCCACGAGACCCGTGGTTCCAGGCGCGCTGATGACCGAGCCGGGCGCGTCCGGCCGGCGAAGCCCGTACCGGTGGTACGGGCGAACCGGACGGGCGTGACCCGGCGAAGCGTCAGCGGCGTGCCTGGGGCCGCGGGGTCGCGGAATCAACCATCTAGCGCTATGTCGTGGTCGCGGCCGGGGTGGTGACCCCGCCGGAGGCGCCGCCGCCCGCGGGCGTCGACGTCGACGTGTACTCGAACTCCTCCTCGGCGCCGAACAGCGCGTCGAGCACCTTCTTGCGCAGGTCCTCGGAGAGCGCGAGGGCCAGGCCCGCGGCGACGACCACGAGCAGCAACTTGCGACCGAGGCCGCCGCCGGACTTGGTCGAGCCGCCGGAGGGCGCGTCGCGCAGCGTGAAGCCGGCCTCCTTGATGGACTCCGCCGCCAGCTTGAGGTCCTTCTGTAGCTTCTTGTCGTCGAAGACCGCCTTGCCGGGCTTCTTCGCGGTGGCGATGCGGTCGTACGCATCACGCGCCGACTCGTAGGCCTGCTGGATGTTGTCGCGCAGGTCGTCGTTGTCGACGATCTCCTGCACGTACGGGCTGTTGCGCGCCGCCTTGGCCGCTCCGGCCGCGCCGCCGGCCGCGGCGGCTGCCTTCTTCTTCTTGGATGCCATCTTGAAAGTCCGCTCCTCGGTCGGGTCCGTTGCGGCGGATGCTACCCCGCCCGGCCGTTATGCACCCTCGATCCCAGCGCATGGGCGAGGACCTCGTCGATCTCCGAGACCCACACGAAGGTCAGGCCGCGCCGCAGCGGCTCGGGGATGTCCTCCAGGTCGGCCTCGTTGCGCGCGGGGGCGACCACCCGCTTCATGCCCGACCTCTGGGCCGCGAGCGCCTTCTCCTTGAGGCCGCCGATGGGCAGCACCTGCCCGGTCAGCGTCAGCTCGCCGGTCATGGCCACGTCCGGGCGCACGGCGCGTCCGGTGAGCAGCGAGACGAGCGCCGTCGCCATCGTGATGCCCGCACTGGGCCCGTCCTTGGGGATCGCGCCCGAGGGGACGTGCAGGTGCAGGTCGTGCTGGGCGAACCAGTCGTCGGGCAACTCAGGCGCGTAGTCGCGCGCGTGTCCGCGGACATAGGAGAGGGCGGCCTGGGCGGACTCGCGCATGACGTCGCCGAGCTGGCCGGTGAGGGTCAGCTTGCCGGTGCCCGGCATCGCCGAGGCCTCCACGAAGAGCACGTCGCCGCCGACCGGCGTCCAGGCCAGCCCGGTCGCCACGCCGGGCTCGCGGGTGCGCCGGCGCGCCTCGACGAAGAAGCGCTGGCGGCCCAGCAGCGCGCGCACCCGTGGCTCGGTCACGGAGACCTTGCGCTTCAGGGTTCCCTCGGCCACCTGGAGCGCCACCTTGCGGCAGACGGCGCCGATCTCGCGCTCGAGGTTGCGCACCCCGGCCTCGCGGGTGTAGTCGGTGATGATCGTGCGCAGGCCGCGGTCGGTGAAGGCGATCAGCCCCGCCCGCAATCCGGAGCGGTCGACCTGGCGCGGCACGAGGTAGCGCCGTGCGATCTGGAGCTTCTCCTCCTCGGTGTAGCCCGCGAGCTGGATGACCTCCATGCGGTCGCGCAGCGGCCCGGGGACGGTGTCGAGCGTGTTCGCGGTCGTCACGAACATGACCCGCGACAGGTCGAACGGAAGGTCGAGGTAGTGGTCGCGGAAGGAGTCGTTCTGCTCGGAATCGAGCACCTCGAGCATGGCGCTCGCCGGATCCCCGCGGAAGTCCGAGCCCATCTTGTCGATCTCGTCGATCATGAAGAGCGGGTTGGAGGACTCCGCGTCGCGCAGCGCGCGCAGGATCACCCCGGGCATCGCGCCGATGTAGGTGCGGCGGTGGCCCCGGATCTCCGATTCGTCGCGCATCCCGCCCACCGAGATGCGCTCGAACTTGCGCTCCAGCGCGCCGGCGATCGACCGGCCCAGCGACGTCTTGCCGACGCCCGGCGGGCCGACCAGGCAGAGGATCGACCCCTTCGCGTCCGGCTTGAGCTTGCGCACGGCGAGGAACTCGAGGATGCGGTCCTTGACGCGCTCGATGTCGTAGTGGTCGGCGTCGAGGACCTCGCGCGCGTGCACGAGGTCGAGGTTGTCCTCCGTGGTCTTGTCCCACGGCAAGGAGAGGATCCACTCCAGGTAGCTGCGGATCACCCCGTGCTCGGCGGCGGCCTGGGGGAGCTTCTCCAGCCGCGCGAGCTCGCGCTCGGCCTGGGTGCGCACGTCCTTGGGCACGTCGCGTGCCTCGAGCTGCTCGCGCAGGTCGGCAACCTCCGCCTCACCCGGGTCGCGCTCGCCGAGCTCCTCCTGGATGGCCTTCATCTGCTGGCGCAGGACGAACTCGCGCTGGGAGCGGTCGATCTCCAATTGCACCTGGGACTGGATGCGCGAGCCGATCGCGACCACCTCGAGCTCACGCGCAAGGATCTCCGAGAGCCGCCGCAGCCGCCGGGCGACGTGCACCTCCTCGAGCAGCTCCTGCTTCTCCTCGGTCTTGATGCGCAGCGCCCCGGCGATCAGGTGCGAGAGGGCCGACGGGTCGTCGACGTTGGCGACCGCCATCTGCAGCTCCTCGGGCAGATAGGGGACCTCTTCGATGATGGTCGAGAAGGTCGTCTGCACGTTGCGCATCAGCGCGATGAGCTCTGGCCCCTCCTCGATGACGTCGTGGATCTCCTCGACGCGGGCGACCGGGTACGGCTTCCCCTCCATCCACTCGGCGACCCGGATGCGCTGGTGGCCCTGCACGAGGATGCGCAGCGACCCGTCGGGGACCTTGAGCATCCGGGCGATGACGCCGCTGACGCCGTACTCGTGCAGGTCGGCCGGCCCGGGCGTCTCGAGCTCAGGATCGCGCGACGCGACCATCGCGAGCATGCGGTTGCCCGACAGCACGTCGTTGACCAGCTGGATCGAGCGCTCCTGGCCGACCGCCAGCGGGGTCAGCGTGTCCGGGTAGGTGACCGAGTCGCGGAGGGGCAGGACGGGGAGCTCGTCGGGCAGCACGCCGCCGCCGCCGACGGCCACCGGCCGGCCGTTGCCGCCGTCGGAGGCGATGTCGATCGGCATCACGAGCCGAGCACGGGGAGCTCGACGGTGAGCATCCCGTCCGTGTAGTCGGCCGTGGCGCGGTCGGGGTCGACGTCGACGCCGAGCGCGATCACGCGGCGGAAGTCGCCACGCTCGATCTCGAGCTGCTGGTACGCACGGCCGGCGGACCGCTCCGCGTCGCGCAGGCCCGCCAGGATCAGCTCGCGCCCGCGGATCTCCAGGTGCAGGTCCTTGGACTCGACGCCCGCCAGCTCGGCGCGCACGATCGCGCGCGGCGGGTCGGCGAGGTAGTAGACGTCGACGGCGGGCGTGAAGCCGCCCCGGCGCAGTGTGCGGGTGCCGCCGCCGAAGACGTCGCCGAACAGCTCGTCCATCTCACGACGCATCCGCTCGAAGTTCGCGAACAGGTCGCGGTCGCTCACAAGCAAAGACTAAAGTGTTTCGTCCTGACGGACGTCGCAAGCGCCGTCCTGCGGACGACGTCACTGGGCCGGCCTTCGGCCCCTGGACGACGTCAGACAGCGCTGCGTCGAGCGACCACGCCGCGGTCGACCGGCAGCATCTCGTCGTTGGGGCGCCCGAGGTAGAAGCCCTGCCCGAGGTCGACGCCGAGCTCCTGAATGCGCTCGAGCTCGAAGTCGCGCTCGATGCCGACGGCGGCGAGGCGGACGCCGAGCTCGTGGGCGACCTCGACGAGCGCGCCGACGAGATGGCGGCGGGCCGGCGACGCCTCGATGCCCTTGCACAGGTGTCGCGAGAGCTTGACGACGTCGGGCTTGAGCGCCTCCATGATGCTCAGCCCGTCCGTGCCCACGCTGAGGTCGTCGAGCGAGATGATCGCGCCGCGCGCGCTGTGGGCGGTCACGAGGTCCACCAGCAGCTCGGGGTCGCTGTGGCGCTCGGCGCACATCAGCTCGAGGCCGACGCGCCCCGCCGCCCCGCCGCAGCGCTCGACCTGATCCCACACGGCGCGCAGCGATCCCTCGACGTCCAGCACCGCGCGCGGGTCGAGCTTGACGAACAGCACCTCGCCGTCCGGCAGCAGCGGCAGGCCGGCTTCGAGGACCGCCGCGCGGGCGCGCGCGTCGAAGGAGAAGAGCGCGTCGTGGACCACCGCCGCCTCCAGCAGCTCCGCGCCGCGCAGCTCGACCTTGCCCATGCGCCCGCGGATGAGGGCCTCGCGCCCGTAGACCGAGCCGTCGGCGAGGTCGATCAGGGGCTGGTAGACGGGGGTGAGCACTCCCTGGGAGAGGAACTTGGGAAACCAGTCGCTGCGCTCGCGGGCCAGCAGCGTCGTCGCGACCAGCGGCAGTCCGGAAGGGTCGTCGAGGCGCACCGCGAACAGCAGCGGCCGTTCCATGCTCGACAGGCCGGTGACCACGTCGCGCATCCGGTCGCGCCAGCCCGGTCCGCAGAGCAGCACGCCGTCGGCGGAGACGTCGACGTCGGCGCCCTGGTCGCCCAGATGCTCGAGCTTGAACAGCACGGAGGGGCGGTGTGACAGCAGGCGCACCCCCTCGCCCAGGGCAGGTGCAGTCGATGGCCCTGCGAGGCTCACCAGCAGTGCATCGGCACCGGCCCGCGCAGGCTAGAGCTCGTAGACGGCACCTTCACGCGCGACTTCGACCGTGGCACCGAACGACCGCTCAGCCTCGTCGCGCGCCCAGCGCTCTCCGAGCTCGTCGGAGATGTGGGTGAGCACGAGCCTCTGCGCGCCCGCGGCGCGGCCATGCTCCCCGGCCTCCCCTGGGGTCAGGTGCCCGCGCACGCCCGTGCGCTCGGGGCGCGGCAGGGTGGCCTCGATGACCAGTAGGTCCGTGTCGCGGGCGAAGTCCACGAGGGCCTCGGTCGGGGAGCAGTCGGCTCCGTAGGTGAAGCGGCGTCCCGCGACGGCGACCTCGATCGCGAAGGTGGGCACGAAGTGCGGCACGCGGCAGAAGCGCAGCGCAAGGGGACCGATCTCGAGCGGCGCGGCGGGGTCGTACTCACACAGCGCGAACGCGTTCGCGATCAGGTCGTCGTTGCCCCAGGCGCCGACGACGCGCCGGAAGACCGCTGCCGCACCCGGGGGCGCGTGCAGCGCCGGTCGCGCAGGATGGTCGGTGCCTCGCCAGGTGTGCACCGGGACCGGCTGCTGCCGCGGCGCGTAGGTCAGCGCGTAGCTGTACGGCACGAGGTCGAGGAAATGGTCGGCGTGCAGATGCGAGACCACGACCGCGTCGACGTCGGTGTAGTCGACGAAGCGGCGCAGCTTGCCGAAGACGCCGTTGCCGCAGTCCAGCAGCACGGTGGTGCCCTCGTGCTGGACCAGATACCCGCTGCACGCTCCCCCCGCGTCCTGCCAGGAGGGCGACTTGCCCAGCACCGTCACCTTCATCGACTCACCCCTCCTCTCGAAGGTCTGAGTCTAAGGGTCCGTCTCTGAATAACTATGCGGTTTGGAGACGGACCCTAAGCGTGCAGGGCGGCCTGCGCGTCCGCGTCGGGGAACGCCCAGGCGGATTGCAGGCGGCGCTCCTGGCGGAAGAGGAAGCGCATCTGGCGCGGGGGCCGGAGGCCCTCCGGGTGGTTGGGACGGAAGGTCGAGCAGGGTTCCTCCACGCGCAGGGCGCACAGCCCCTGCCGCTTGAAGAAGCACTCCTCGCATGACGCCTTGCCAGCCACGGGATGCATGGTGGCGGCCGTCGGGCGTCGTCGCAGAGGCCGAGGTCGCAAAACGCAGGCTTTGTGCGAAACCACCCCGCACTTTGGCTTTCTTTGGTCCTGCCCCGCGGGTGCGCCCGTACCGTGGGGACTGATGCGAACGCTCGTCACCGGCATCACCGGCTACGTCGGCTCCGCGCTCGCGCCCGCCCTCGGCGACGCCGGCCACGAGGTCCGCGGCTTCACCCGCGACGCGAGCCGGGTGCGCGCGCCCGTCGACGACGTGGTGGAGGGAGACGCGCTGACGGGCCGCGGGCTCGACGAGGCGCTCGACGGCGTCGAAATTGCGTACTACCTCATCCATTCGATGGAGCGCGCTTCCGACGGTGGCTTCGACACCGCGGAGCTCCAGTCAGCCGAGCACTTCGCCGAGGCCGCCGTCCGCGCCGGCGTGCGGCGCATCGTCTACCTCGGCGGCCCGGTGCCCACCGACGACCAGCCCATCTCGCGCCACCTCGCGTCGCGCCTGGCGGTCGAGGAGACGCTGCTGGCGGCCGTTGCGGAATCGGTCGCCTTCCGCGCGTCGATCGTGATCGCCGCCGAGTCGCGGTCGTTCACCTTCCTCGTCCGCCTGATCGAGCGGCTGCCGGTGCTGGCCCTGCCGGCGTGGGCACGCCACCGCTCCTACCCGGTCGACGGCCGCGACGTCACCGAGTACCTGACGCGCGCCGCCACCGCGCCGGCCTCGGTGACCGGCCGGGCGTGGGACGCGATCGGCCCCGAGTGCATGTCGCACGGAGAGATGATGCAGCGCATCGCCGACCTGATGCTGGTGGCTCGCCCCAAGATCGATCTCGGCTTTTCGCTGACGGCGATCGCCGCTCCGGTCGCGGCCGCGCTCGCCGGTGAGGACCTCCGGCTGATCGAGCCGCTCATGGAGTCGCTCGAGCACGACCTCCTCCCGCGGGATGAGCTCGCCGCAGAGGCGTTCGGCGTGCGCCTGCACTCCTTCGACGCCGCCGTCGAGCGCTCGCTGCGCGGGCTCGAGGCACGGATGGAGGTGCGGGCGCGATGAGCGACGACGCGGTCACCGCGGACATCACCATCAACGCACCGCAAAAGGACGTATGGGAAGCGTGCATGGACGCCGACCGCCTCGAGGAGTGGGTGACGATTCACAAGAACCTTGAATCGTCTGACTCCGGCCCTCCCCGCGTGGGAATGAAGATGAAGCAGAGCCTTGTGTTGCGCGGCGCCACCTTCAAGGTGAGCTGGGAACTGACCGAATGCGTGGATCATTCGTGCGCGATCTGGGAGGGACGAGGGCCCGTCCGCTCTTACGCACGCACCGAGTACCACCTTTGCGAAAATGCGGACGGCGGCACCGACTTCCATTACGTCAACGAGTTCAAAGCACCAGGCGGCCCGCTCGGCAGGGCCGTGAGCAAGGCGCTCGTGGGCGGCCTTCCGCAGCGTGAGGCGGACAGATCGCTTGCACGGTTGAAGAAACTGCTGGAGGAGCATTAACCGGTAAAGTCAGCTCATCATGGCTGACTTTCTGGAGGAGAAGCGCCGCGAGATCCAGTCGCGGCTCAAAGAGCTCAAACCACTGGTTGAGGAGTACCACAAGCTCGAGGCCGCCGAGGAGGCGCTCGCCGGGGTCAACGGCGGCGGCAGCGTGGCATCCGCGCGCCGCGCGCGCGCCCCGCGGAGCAAGTCCCAGAAGCGCAGCGGCTCCGGCACGGGCTCCGGCTCCGGCTCCGGCTCCGGCCGGCGCGGCCGGCCGAAGGGCTCGGGGCAGCGCGCCCAGCAGGCGCTCGAGCTCGTGCGCTCCAAGCCCGGCATCACCATCCCGGAGATGGCGGAATCGATGGGCATCAAGCAGAACTACCTCTATCGCGTCGTCCCCGACCTCGCCAAGGAGGGCCTGGTGACGAAGTCCGGCCGTGGGTGGCACGCCCGCGACAAGCCCGGAGCGACGGCGCCGGCTGAAGCCCAGGCCGAAGCGTGAGCGACCGCACATAGCCGTGCGCCCCGCGGCGTAGGGTTCGCCGCGGGATGAGAGATACACGGCTTCCGCCAGGACCCCGGCTGCCCGCAGCCCTCCAGTCGGTCGGCTTCTGGAGCCGGCCGACGACGTCGCTCGAGCGGCTGCGCTCCCGCTACGGCTCGCGCTTCACCACGCGACTGATCGGCCAGCCGCCGTTCGTGGTCCTCAGCGACCCCGAGGACGCGAAGGCGGTGCTGACCGCACCGCCCGACGTGCTGCATCCGGGCGAGGGCGCGCGCCTGCTCGAGCCGATCGTCGGGCGCCATTCGCTCATCCTGCTCGACGAGGGGCCCCACCTCGAGCAGCGCCGGCTGCTGCTGCCGGCCTTCCACGGCGAGCGGATCGCGCGCCTGACCGAGCTGATGGAGGCCCTGACCGCGCGTGAGCTCGACGCTTGGCCGTTGCGCGAGCCGTTCGAGCTGCACCCGCGCCTGCAGGCGCTGACCCTCGAGATCATCCTGCGGGCCGTGTTCGGCCTCGACGAGGGCCCGCGCCTGGACCGCCTGCGCAAGCAGCTGCCCGAGCTCATGGAGTTCGCCGACAACCCGTCGTCGATGATCCCCTTCCTGCAGCACGAGCGGGTCCCGCGCTTCCGTCGCTTCGCCGCCGTCCGTGCCGACGTCGACCGCGAGCTCTACGAGCTCATGGAAGACGAGCGGCGCGCCGGTAGGACGGATGGCGACGACATTCTCCACACGTTGCTGGCCGCCACGCACACCGACGGCTCCCCGATGTCCAACGAGGAGATCCGCGACGAGCTGCTCACCGCGCTGGTGGCCGGCCACGAGACGACCGCGTCCTCGCTCGCGTTCGCCTTCGCTGAGATCGCCCGGGCGCCGCACGTCGCCGAGCGCCTCGCCGACGGCGAGGACGCCGAGTACCTCGAGGCGACGATCAACGAGACCCTGCGCCGCCGTCCTGTGCTCCCGAACCCGGAGCCGCGCCTGGTCATGCAGCCGTTCAGCACCGGCGGCTGGACCTATCCGCCCGGGGTCATCCTGATCGTCTCCGCCCAGCTCATCCACCACGACCCGTCGATCTACCCCGAGCCCTACGCGTTCCGGCCCGAGCGGTTCGCGCATTCGAAGCCCGGCACGTACACGTGGCTGCCGTTCGGCGGCGGCCGGCGGCGGTGCATCGGCGTGGCCTTCGCGCTGCTCGAGATGCGCGTGGTCCTGCGCCAGGCGCTCGCGCGCTTCGTGATTGCGCCCGCGGCACCCGGGGTCGGGCGGGACCCGATCGTCCGCCGCCGGATGATCACGATCACCCCCGGCGACGGCGCCCGCGTCGTGCTGTCAGACCGTCAGACCAACCCGAGCTCGGAGACGGCCTTGCGCTCGCCGCGCAGCTCGTCGACGGTCGCGTCGATCTTGAACTGAGCGAACTCGGTGATCTCGAGGCCCTCGACGATCTCGTAGGTCCCGTCGCCGCTCACCTTCACGGGCAAGGAGCACTGCAGGCCCTCCTCGATGCCGTAGGCGCCCGTGGTCGGCACGACCATGGAGCGCATGCCGTCGGCGCCGAGCACCCAGTCGTGGATGTGGTCGACGGCGGCGTTGGCGGCCGAGGCCGCGCTGGAGGCGCCGCGCGCCTCGATGATCTCCGCGCCGCGCTTGCCCACGCGCGGCAGGTACTCGCCCTCGTACCAGTCCTGGTCGACCTGCTCGGCGGCGTTGGCGCCCTTCACCGTCGCATTGTGCAGGTCGGGGAACATCGTCGGGGAGTGATTGCCCCAGACGACGAGGTCCTCGACGTCGTCCACCGTCACGTCGAGCTTCTGCGCGAGCTGGGCGACCGCCCGGTTCTCGTCCAGCCGCGTCATCGCGGTGAAGCGCTCGGCGGGGATGTCGGGCGCGTGCGTGCGGGCGATCAGGGAGTTGGTGTTGGCCGGGTTCCCGACCACGAGGATCTGCACGTCGTCGGCGGCGCCGGCGTTGAGCGCCTCGCCCTGCGGCTTGAAGATCGCGCCGTTGGCCTCGAGCAGGTCCGCGCGCTCCATGCCCTTCGAGCGCGGCCGCGCGCCGATGAGCAGGCCGACGTTGCAGCCGTCGAACGCCTGCGCGGCGTCGTCGTAGATGTCCACGCCCGCGAGCAGCGGGAAGGCGCAGTCGAAGAGCTCGAGCGCGGCGCCCTCGGCGGCCTTGACCGCGTCGGGGATCTCGAGCAGGTTGAGGTGGACCTTCGTGTCGGGCCCGAGCATCTGCCCGGAGGCGATGCGGAACAGGACCGCGTAGCCGATGGCGCCGGCGGCGCCCGTGACGGTGACCTTCTTGACGTCGGAAGCCATTAGTTCTTGTCCATCTCCTTCGAGAGGTTCGAATCGATCGCATCCAGGAAGTCCTGGGTGTTGAGGAAGTCCTGGTCGCCGTCTACGAGTAGGGCGAGATCCTTGGTCATCTTTCCGCTCTCGACGGTCTCCACGCACACGCGCTCGAGCGTCTCGGCGAAGGCGATCACGTCGGGGGTGTCGTCCATGCGGCCGCGGTGCTGCAGCCCGCGCGTCCACGCGAAGATCGAGGCGATCGGGTTGGTCGAGGTCGGCTCGCCCTTCTGGTGCATGCGGAAGTGACGGGTGACGGTGCCGTGCGCGGCCTCGGCCTCGACGGTCTGCCCGTCGGGCGTCATCAGCACCGACGTCATCAGCCCGAGCGAGCCGAAGCCCTGCGCGACGGTATCTGACTGCACGTCGCCGTCGTAGTTCTTGCAGGCCCAGACGTAACCGCCCTCCCACTTCATCGCCGCGGCGACCATGTCGTCGATCAGGCGGTGCTCGTAGGTCAGCCCGGCAGCATCGAAGTCCGACGCGAACTCCTCGTTGTAGACCTCCTGGAAGAGGTCCTTGAAGCGCCCGTCGTAGACCTTCATGATCGTGTTCTTGGTCGACAGGTAGACCGGGACCTTGCGATCCAACCCGTAGCGCAGCGACGCGCGGGCGAAGTCGCGAATCGAGTCGTCGAGGTTGTACATCGCCATCGCCACGCCAGCCGACGGGAAGTCGAAGACGTCGATGTCGATGGGGTCTCCCCCATCCGAAGGCTCGAAGAGGAGGCGCAGCTTGCCCTTGCCGGGGATCTTCGTGTCCTCGGCGCGGTACTGGTCGCCGAACGCGTGGCGGCCGATGATGATCGGCTTCGTCCACCCCGGCACCAGGCGCGGGATGTTGGAGATGACGATCGGCTCGCGGAAGATGACGCCACCGAGGATGTTGCGGATCGTCCCGTTGGGCGAGCGGTACATCCGCTCGAGGTCGAACTCCTCCACGCGCGCCTCGTCCGGCGTGATGGTCGCGCACTTGACGCCGACGCCGTACTCCTTGATGGCGTTCGCGGCGTCGACGGTCACCTGGTCGTCGGTCTCGTCGCGGTACTCCATGCCCAGGTCGAAGTACCTGAGGTCCACGTCCAGATAGGGCGTGATCAGCTTCTCCTTGATGAACGCCCAGATGACGCGCGTCATCTCGTCGCCGTCGAGCTCGACGAGCGGGGTCTTGACTTCGATCTTCGCTGGCATCTGCGCGTAACAATATGGCGGGGCCCCGCCCAGCGGGCCATCCCGTTTGGAGCCATGTCCCGCTGGTCACCCCCTAAGTTCGGTCGACCTTGTTCGGACGCTCCGGATCCGTGCAGCTCGCCCGGGTCTTCGGCATTCGCGTCGGCGCGGACTACAGCTGGTTCCTCATCCTGTTCCTCGCGATCTTCTTCGCGCGCGAGCAGCTCGCCGAGCAGACCGGCGCGTCGGAGAGCACCGTCTACGTCGCAGCCGTGGTCGAGGCCTTCCTGTTCTTCGCCTCGATCATCGCCCACGAGATCGGCCACGCCCTCGCCGCGCGGCGCGAGGGCATCGCGGTGGCCGGCATCGACCTGTTCCTCTTCGGCGGCCTCATGCACATGCGCTCGGAGCCGGCGACGCCCGGCGCCGAGTTCCGCGTGGCGGTGGCCGGGCCGCTGGCCACCCTGCTGGTGATCATCCTCGCCGGCGGGGCGGGGCTCGCGATCGCCGGCGCGGATGAGTTCGCCGACGCCTTGACGCTCAGCGGCGGTGGCGACCTCAGCCTCGCGGCGGCGATCGTCTCCGCACTGGCCTTCATCAACGTGGTCGTGCTCGTCTTCAACCTGATCCCGGCGTATCCACTCGACGGCGGGCGGATCGCGCGCGCGGCCGTGTGGAAGGTCACGGGAGATCGCCACCGTTCGACCCGTGCGGCGGCCGCGGTGGGGCGCGCCTTCGCCGGCCTGCTGGTCATCGGCGGCCTGCTCCTGCTGTTCAACGGCGCCACCTTCGACGGCATCTACCTCGCCTTCCTGGGCTGGCTGCTCGGCTCCCAGGCGCGCAACGTCGCCGTGCAGGCCGCCTTCAACGAGCGCCTCGAGGGCGTCACCGTCGCCGACCTGATGGACCCCGACCCGGTGACGATCCCCGCCGACGTGAGCGCGTTGCGCGCCTACGAGGACTTCTTCCTGCGCTATCAGGGCTCCGACTGGTTCGCGGTCGTGGAGGTCGGGGACGGCTACGTGGGCCGCGCGTTCCTGGAACCCGTCCGCCAAGTCGCGAACGCCGATCCGGACCGCCCTGTGCGCGAGCTGGTCATGGACGAGGAGCTGGCCGTCCGCGACGACGCGACGCTCGAGGGGCTGCTGCAGTCCGAGCCCCTGCGCGCGTCGGGCGCGCTGATCGCCGTCGACGCCGAGGGCCGGCTGCGCGGGGTGGTCACCGCGGAGGACGTCGCCCGCGCGCTACGCACGCGACTGGACCCCAGCCACGCGTGATTCGTTTGGCGCATTGGCGCCCAGGGGAGGCCAATCGCCATGTCAACAGACCCCACCACGCGTGTGACCCCGCCGCCCCCGAGGCAGGAGCCGGTCGACGCACAGTCGCAGCACACAGGGTCGTCGCGTCCTGAAATGGGCGTGATGACGCCCCACGGCCGGCCCGGCATCTACATCTACCCCTTCTGGCAACGCACGGAGTTCTGGGTCATGGCCCTCACGTCGCTGGCCATCGCCATCGCGGCGGCCGTCGACGACGGCTTCGACTCCCGCGGCGCGTGGACGCTCATCACCGTCCTGGGCGCCGCCTACATCCTGTCCCGCGGCTTCGCCAAGCGCGAGGACCGCGACGACAGCGGCGACCGGCCCTGGACGCCGGGTAGCTAGCGGGCGAGCGCGACGACGCGCTCGCCCAGCCCGTCCATCTCCGCCTTGGAGAAGCAGGCGCGCGCCCCGGCGGCGAGCGCCTTCTCCTCCACCACCTCGTCGACCATGGACGTGAGCAGGGCGATGCGCAGGTCGGGCCGGCGCTCGAGCAGCATGCCGGTCAGCTGGTAGCCGTCGACGACCGGCATGCGCGCGTCCAGCAGCGCGACGTCGGGCCGCGCGTCGTCGAGTGCGGCCAGCGCGGCGTCGGCCCCGTCGGCCTCCGCGACGATCGCGAGGTCGGTGCAATCGCCGAGTACGAGGCCGATGAGAAAGCGGGCATCGGCCGCATCGTCGACGACCATGACGCGTACGGGCTCCATCCCGCTGGCCACCCTAACCCGTAGGGGTTTCTGACCCCCTTCGACAGATAGGCTTGCACCCATGCCAGCACACGACGTCCTCATCATCGGCGCCGGGCTCGCGGGACAGCGCGCCGCGCTCGAGGCGGCGCGTAACGGAGCGACCGTGGCGATCATGAGCAAGGTCCACCCGGTCCGCTCACACTCCAACGCGGCGGCCGGCGGCATCAACGCGGCGCTGAACCCCGACGACTCCTGGGAGTCGCACGCCTTCGACACCGTGAAGGGGTCGGACTACCTGGGCGATCAGGACGCCATCGAGATCATGTGCCGGGAGGCCCCGGACGAGGTCCTCCAGCTCGAGCACTGGGGCGTCACCTTCCACCGCAACGACGAGGGCAAGCTCGGCACCCGGGCCTTCGGCGGCGCCTCCGCCGCGCGCACGTACTACGTCGCCGACATCACGGGCCAGGCCCTGCTGCACGTGCTCTACGAGCAGCTGATGCGCTTCCACGAGCAGATCGACCGCTACGAGGAGTGGTTCGTCACCTCGCTGCTGCAGGACGACGAGGGCCGCTGCACCGGCGCGGTGGCCCGCTCGATCAAGGACGGCCGCCTCGAGGTCTTCGACGCCAAGTCGACCATCCTCGCGTCCGGCGGCGCCGGCCAGTGCTTCAAGCCGACGACCAACGCGCTCATCTGCACGGGCGACGGCATCGCCCAGGCCTACCGCCTCGGCGCCAAGCTGATGGACATGGAGATGATCCAGTACCACCCGACCACGCTGGCCGGGAACGGGATCCTCATCACCGAGGGCGCGCGCGGTGAGGGGGCGCACCTCTACAACGCCGAGGGCGAGCGCTTCATGGAGAAGTACGCGCCCAACAAGATGGAGCTCGCCTCGCGCGACGTGGTCTCGCGCGCGGAGCAGACCGAGATCAACGAGGGCCGGGGCTTCGACGACGGCACGGTGGCCCTGGACATCACCAAGGTGCCGCGCAACCGCACCCTCGAGGCGCTGAGGGAAATTGTGAACATTGGACGCGATTTTGCTGGGGTCGACATCACCCGCGAGCCGATCCACATCAAGCCGGGCTGCCACTACATCATGGGCGGTGTCAAGACCAACACCGACGGCCAGACGTCGATCCCGGGGCTGTACGCCGCGGGCGAGGTCGCCTGCGTGTCGGTGCACGGCGGCAACCGCCTCGGTGCGAACTCGCTGCTGGATACGCTGATCTTCGGCAAGCGCTCCGGCGCCCACGCCGCCGCGGTCGGCCGGGGGATGACGATGCCGTCGGTCACGCACTCGCGCGTGGACCTCGAGCAGCGCTGGCTGGACTCGATCATCAGCCGCGAGCGCAGCGGCCGGCGCGTCTCGGAGATCAAGGACGAGCTCGGCACGATGATGAACGACAAGTGCGCGGTCTTCCGCGACGAGGCAGGCCTGCAGGAGGCGCACGAGATCATCCGCCGCCTCAAGGAGGAACAGCAGCTCGCCTACATCGACGACCGCGGCACGGTCTTCAACCAGGACGTCCTCGGCGCGATCGAGCTGGGTTACATGCTCGACTGCGCCGAATGCATCGTCATGGGTGCGATCGAGCGCAAGGAGTCGCGCGGCGCGCAGTTCCGGACCGACTTCCCGGAGCGCAACGACGGCGACTGGCTCAAGCACATCGACCTGAGCATGAACGGCGGGGACGCGCCGAAGATCTCGTATTCCGACGTGACCATCACCCAGTGGCAGCCGATGGAAAGGACCTACTAGGACGTGCCCGACTACACGCTGCGCATCCGCCGCTACCTGCCCGAGTCAGGCGAGGCGGCGTTCTGGGAGGAGTTCCCGGTCGACATGGGCGAGCACCGCTCGGTGCTCGACGGGATCCTGCAGGCCAGGGACCGCCACGACGGCTCGATCGGCATCCGCTGCTCCTGTCGCGCCGCGATCTGCGGCTCGTGCGGCGTGCGCATCAACGGCCGCCCGGGACTGGCCTGCCACATGCACCTCGGCGAGGCCGCCTCACGCGCGTCGGACGGCGTCATCACGGTGGAGCCGATGGGCAACATGCCCGTCCTCAAGGACCTGATCACCGACATGGACGCGGTCCACTGGAAGAAGATCCGCCGGGTCACCCCGTGGCTGCTGCCCGACGGCGACCCGCCTGAGCGCGAGTACATCGTGCCCAAGGAGTCGATGGTCGACGTCACGCAGTCGATGGCCTGCATCCAGTGCGGCGCGTGCGTGTCGGACTGCCTGTCGATGGAGGTCGACCCGGAGTTCATCGGCCCGGCCGCGCTGGCCAAGGCCTACCGCTTCGTCGGCGACCCGCGCGACGGCCAGCAGTTCGAGCGCCTGAAGGACCTCTCAGAGGACCCGCACGGCATCTACGACTGCACCCACTGCTTCAACTGCATCGAGGCCTGCCCCAAGGGCGTCGCCCCGATGAGCCAGATCATGCGGCTGCGTCGCATCGCCGGCTCCGATCACCACATCGAGGACCGCAACAACGGACACCGCCACGAGCAGGCCTTCGTCACCCTGGTCAAGCAGGGCGGCCTGCTGCACGAGGCCGAGCTGCTGCCGCGCTCGCACGGCGGGGACTCGTGGTTCGGCAAGTTCCACCCGAAGGCCGCGCTGGAGCTGGTGGACTCGTTGCCGGTGATCGCCAAGGCCGTCGCAAGGCGCAAGGTGACGCCGATGGCCGCGCTGAAGCCGCACAAGATCCCCGACCTCAAGAACCTGCGGCGGATCTTCGACACGATCGAGGACAAGGAGGAGCGCTTCGAGCTCAACCTCTACATCGTGCAGCCCGACGACGAGGTACCCGACGACGGTGCCCCTCCCGGGGGCGACGCCCACGGCTCCCCCGGCTCCTCCTCCCCCGAACGGAGCCCGAATACATGACTGCGAAGCATCTCCAAAGCACCCTCCGAAGGAGGGTCGCACCGTGAAGGTCGCGTACTGGCCCGGCTGCGTGAGCCGTGGCTTCACCCCTGAGCTGCACGGGTCCATGGCCCTCGTGGCGCCGCTGCTCGACATCGAGCTCGTCGAGCTCGACCGGGCGTCCTGCTGCGGTGCCGGCGTGCTCGCCGAGCACAACCAGGAGCTCGCCGACACCCTGAATGCGCGCACGTTCGCCCAGGCCCAGCAGGTCGCCGGCGCGGAGATGATGATGAACATCTGCTCGACCTGCCAGGGCGCGCAGAACGAGTGCCAGCAGCGCCTGGACGCCAACGCCGAGTACCGCTCGATGGTCAACACCACGCTCGAGCCCGAGGGCCTCGTGTACGAGAAGGGCGTGGTGAACAAGCACCTGCTGTGGATGATGGTGGAGGACATCGGCCTCGACGAGATCGTCAAGAAGGTCAAGCGGCCCCTGACCGACCTGCGCGTCGGCCCGTTCTACGGCTGCTACATCGTGCGGCCATCCGAGCGGGTCGGCATCACCGACGAGCAGCCCCGCGACACCTACCTCGCCCAACTGATCGAGGCGCTAGGCGGCACCGTCGTCGACTACGCGGGCTCGCACAAGTGCTGCGGCTTCCCCATCATCACGATGAACAAGGAAGCGTCGTTGAAGCAGGCGGCGCGACACCTCGGGGACGCGATCGACGCCGACGCGGACTGCCTCGTGACGCCGTGCCCGCTGTGCCACCTCAACCTCGACCTCCAGCAGCCGCTGGCGGAGCGCTACGGCGGGCGCGACCTCGGGCTGCCGATCCTGCACCTGCCGCAGCTGATCGGCCTGGCCTTCGGGCTTGAGCCGAAGGAGCTGGGCTTCGGCAAGCACGTCGTGAAGCCCACCTCCGTGATCGATTGGACGACCTCGGTGGTCGCCACCGCGGGCTCGTCCAAGCGCGGCTAGATGTTTGATTCCAAATCCTCCGTGGTCGTGCTTTCCCGTCAGGTGGATGCCAGGCGCCGACCGGATCCGAAGGGAATACGGACGTATTCACGAGGATTCGGGTGGCGATCTGGCGCCGCATGGCGGGCAAGCACGCGCCACCCGAATTTGGAATCAAACATCAGTAGGGCAGAAGCGTCACCGTGGTGACATGGCGCGAATCAACCCGTGATTAATCGGGAACCAGGGTGTCGTGGGCGGGACACAATGGAAGACGACCCCTGAGCCGGACAACGTGCGCGTGCTGCGCCGCGAGATCCGGGACTACGCCGAACGCAGCGGAATGGCGCCTGCCCGCGCCCAGGATCTGACGCTCGCGGTCTCGGAGATCGTCAGCAATGCCGTGCTGCACGCCTACCGTGACGGCAGCGACGGGACCATCACCGTCGGAGCTGAATTAATCGAGGACGACGTGGTCATCCGCATCGTCGACGATGGCGTCGGCATGAGCCCGCGCTCGGATTCCCCGGGCGCCGGGATGGGGCTGATGATCGCCGGCACGTTGGCCGATCGCATGCAGGTCGAGCGCCCCTCGTGCGGTGGCACGACGGTCCGCATGACGTTCGCCGCCGCCTGAACGTCGTCTGATGGAGACCCGCCTGCTGATCGGCGGTGAGCTCGTCGCCGGCGACGGCCCGTCGCTGGACGTCGAGAACCCGGCGCAAGACTGGCGCGCTGGTGGACCTCGAGGTCAGTGGCCGCGGTGCAGGCGCTCGCGCAGCGTCCGCTTCGGTCCGCGCTTGAGGTCCGTGCCGCCCATGACCGAGAAGAGGCGGATGCGCAGCACCGGCCCCCCGGGGTTGGGCGTGTGGTTGCCGAGCTTGACCTGATTGCCACCCATGATCGCCGTCTCGGAGACCTCGACGTTGAGGTTCTCGGGGAGGTAGACGGTGGAACCGCCCATGATCGACGTGATCCGCAGCTCGACGCGGTCGGCGGCCAGCTCGGCCTCGTTGAGGTCGAGGTCGGCGCCGCCCATGACGTTGAGGACGCGGCACTCGCGGGCGAGCTTCCAGCGGCCGGTGCGGTCGGCGGCACCCATGATGGAGACGATGCGGCGTTCACCGTCCTCCCCCGGACGGACGGGCATGGGCGCCTCGGAGGGTGCCGCGGGAAGCAGATCACCGGTCACCCGCTCGAGCTCGGTGCGGGTCGCGGCCGCGTAGGCGGAGCCGAGGCGATCGTCGAGCTCGTCGACGGTCAGCCGGCCGTCGGCCGCCGCCGCGCGGAGCGTATCGGCGGCCTGCTCACGATCGGTGTCCGAGGCGCGCTGGTCCATCCGGCGAGCTTAACGAGAGAGGGCGCCCCGCCAGGCGCCCTCTCTCACTTTGATCGACGTCCCCGCCAGGAGTGTCGATCGGTTCCGGTGCTACGTACCCCAGTCCGTCCCCGGAAGTTCGTATACAAATGATCGGTCACGTTCGCTTGGTTGCCCTCCCCTGCGGGGGAGGGTCTTCGGGTGATCGTGCAGGGTTATCTGCGGGGTAGTCAGGGGTGAGGTGTAGGGTGAGATCGTGATCACCCTTCTGCTTGGGCAGTTCCCGGATCTGCTGGCCTACGGCCTGAAAGCACTGTTCAGGGAGGATGAGCGGGTCGACGTGCTCGCCGCCGACGTCCCGCTCGACGGCCTGGAGGCCGCCATCGCTGAGATCGAGCCCGATGTGGCGCTGATCGACTTCTCCGCGCTGCGCAGTCCCGTCTGGATCCACCAGCTCCACGAGGCGCAGCCGGAGACGCACGTGGTGGTGATGGTCGACCGCGCGACGCCGGCGGAGAGCAACCAGCTGATCGCCTTCGGCGCCACCGCGGTGGTGCAGCGCGACACGCAGCGGCGCGACATCCTCACCGCCATCCACCTAGCGAGCCGGGGCATGCACGTGCTCCCCGGCTCCGGCGGCGCATCTGCAGAGCAGACCTACGGGCCCGATCTCCTCACCCAGCGCGAAGCCGAGGTGCTCGACCTGCTCCAGCAGAACGCCTCCAACGCCGAGATCGCGCAGAAGCTGCACGTGGGTGTGGAGACCGTCCGCACCCACGCGCGCAACATCTACCGAAAGCTCGGCGTGTCGAGCCGCCGCGAGCTCGCGGCGGCTCGGTTCCGCCGGTAGCGCCTAGCCGACCCGGACCGTCTGACGGGACACGACCGTGTTCGAGCGGAGCACGATCATGCGGTACCGGCCTGCCTTCAGACCACGGGGGTCAACGAGCGGACGAGTCCGCGTCCGTGGAGCAGCTCGGCGAGCTGGACCGCGTTGGTGGCGGCGCCCTTGTAGAGGTTGTCCGACACCACCCAGAGGTTGAGCGCGCGCGGATGCGACGGGTCGCGGCGCAGGCGACCGACGAAGACCTCGTCGCGCCCGGCGGCGTCGCGCGCGGTCGGATAGCCGTGGTTGGCCGGGTCGTCGACGAGCTCGAGGTTGTCCATCGCCGCCATCGCGGCGCGCGCCTCGTCGACGTCGAGCGGCTCGCGCGTCTGCACGTTGACGCTCAGGGAGTGCGAGTAGGTCACCGGCACCCGCGCGCAGGTGACCGAGATGCCGATGTCGGGGTCGCCGATGATCTTGCGCGTCTCGAACATCATCTTGCGCTCTTCGTCGGTGTAGTCGTCGCCGTCCTTGAAGTTGCCGGCGCCACCGAGGACGTTGAACGCGATCGGGTGCGGATAGACGACTGGATCGGGCAGCGGCTCGCCTGCGAGCGCGGCGCGCGTCTGCGCCTCGAGCTCCTCGACCGCGGCGACGCCGGTGCCCGACACGCACTGGTAGGTCGAGACGATGAGGCGCTCGATCCCGGCGGCGGCGTGGATTGCCTTGACCGGCAGCATCAGCTGCATGGTCGAGCAGTTCGGGTTGGCGATGATGCCCTGGTGGGCGTCGAGCGCCTCCGGGTTGACCTCGGCGACGACGAGCGGGATGCCGTCCTGCTGGCGGAAGGCGGACGAGTTGTCGACGACGGTCGCGCCCGCCTCGACGAACCGCGGCGCCCATTCGCGGGAGATCGTCGCGCCGGCGGAGAAGATGGCGATGTCGAAGCCGGCGATGGTCTCGTCGGTCAGCGGCTGCACAGTGCCAAGGCCGTCCTCGAGCTCGCGGCCGGCCGACCGAGCCGAGGCGAAGGGGACGATCTCGCTCGCCGGGAACCTCCGCTCGCGCAGCTTGCGCAGCATGACCGTCCCGACGGCGCCAGTGGCGCCGACGACGGCGACCCTACACATACCGACATCTTTCAGGTGCATCAATGGGGACACGTCGGTATGTGCTCAAGTCAGCTCCCGAACGGGTGCTCTGCGCGCACGTCCTCGGTGCCGAGGTCGAACGCACGATGCAGCGCGCGCACCGCGTCCTGCAGCCGGTCGGCGCGCACGACGCAGGAGATCTTGATCGGCGACGTGGAGATCATCTTGATGTTGATGCCGCGCTCGCCAAGCGTCGAGAAGACCCTCGCGGCAACGCCCGGATGTGAGCGCATCCCCGCGCCGACGATGGAGACCTTGCCCATCTCCGGATCGTCCTGGGAGCGCATCCCGTACTCGCCGATCACCGGCGCGAGCGCCTCGTGGGCGGCGCGCAGGTCGGCGCGCGGAACCGTGAAGCTCAGGTCGGCCACGGCGCCGTCGGAGATCGGCTCGTTCTGGATGATCATGTCGACGTTGACGTTGGAGTCCGCCAGCGCGGTGAAGATGTGCCCGGCGACGCCCGGGGTGTCGGGCACGCCGAGCAGCGTGACCCGCGCCTCGTCGGTGGAGTGGGTGACGGCGGTGATGAGCGGGCGTTCCATGGTCTCTTCTTCTCCGACCACGAAGGTACCGGCCTCGTCGGAGAAGCTCGCGCGGCAGTGGATGCGCACGCCGTGGGTGCGCGCGTACTCCACGGAGCGCAGCTGCAGGACGCCGGCGCCCGACGCGGCCATCTCGAGCATCTCGTCGAAGGAGACGACCGGCAGCTTGCGCGCCTCGGGGACGACGCGCGGGTCCGCGGAGTAGACGCCCGAGACGTCGGTGTAGATCTCGCAGACGTCGGCCTGCACCGCTGCCGCCAGCGCGACCGCCGTCGTGTCCGAGCCGCCGCGCCCGAGCGTGGTCACGTCCTTGGCGGTGCTGACGCCCTGAAAGCCTGCGACGAGCACGATCTGCTCGCGCTCGAGCGCCTCGTGGATGCGGTCCGCGCGGACGTCCAGAATGCGCGCCTTCGTGTGCGAGGTGTCGGTGACGATCCCAGCCTGCGACCCTGTGAGGGAGATGGCGCGGTGACCGAGATCATTGATGGCCATGGCGCAGAGGGCGCAGGACATCCGCTCGCCCGTGGAGAGGAGCATGTCCATCTCGCGCGGGTCGGGGGTCGGCGAGACCTCCTCGGCCATCGCGATCAGCTCGTCGGTGGTCTTCCCGCGCGCCGAGAGGACGCCGACCACGCGCTGGCCCGCCTCGCGTGCCCGGACCATGCGGGCGGCGGCGCGCTTGATGCGCTCCGCGTCGGCGACGGAGGTGCCGCCGAACTTCATCACCACCGTGCCGGGCATCGGGGGGCGATTCTAGATGGGTTGTTCCACGACTCCGCGGCCTCGGATCACGGTCCTGACGCTTCGCCGGATCGCGCCCGTCCGGACTTGCCCGTACCACCGGTACGGGCTTCGCCGGCCGACCACGGGCGGGCGGGTACAGATGGTCATGACCGCGCCCGCGACCACGGGCCTCGCGGAACAACCCATCTAGGCGTGCTGCTGGCGGTGCTCGTGCTGCTCGCGGGCTGTCACAACGCTCCGCAGAAGGCCCAGACGACGGGAAAACCGCCGGGGAGCTGGGCTACGCCCGGCGCAGAGCCGGACGGGGAGCCAACCGCAACCCCGACCCCGGCGGGTCCTGAGCCCATCTCCGCAGCGGCGGTGCGGCGGGCGCGGAAGCTGCCGCTCGAGCAGCGCGTCGGCCAGCTCTTCGTGGTCGGCTTCAAGGGGGTCGACCTGAGCGCCGAAGTGTTCGCGCAGCTGCGCGCCCACGGCTGGGGCGGGATCGTGGTCGGGCCGAGCAACGCCTTCGACCTGGCGGGCGTCGGGCTCTTCGCGGGCGAGGCGCGGGTGATCGCCCAGCAGGCGAACCGGGTCGTCCCGCTCGTCGCCTCCTTCGACGACGCCCGCCCGCCGCGACTGGGCTCAGACCAGCGCGAGGGCCGGATTCGCGCCGCTGATGCCGCCGCTGACGCCAAGGCGCAAGGCGTAACGCTGACCACCGCCCCCTTCATCGACGTCGGCCTGGGCGCCGACCCCGACCTGATCTCCAGGGTCGCCCCCGTCGCGGTCAAGGCGTGGCTGGACGGCGGGGTCGCGCCTGCGCCCGGTCACTTCCCCGGTCAGGGCACGGTCACCCAGGACCCGCTGGCCGGCCCGGCCAACGTCGGGCTGACCGAACAGGATCTGCGCGGCCGCGACCTCAAGCCGTTCAGGACCGCCCTGAAGGAGGCGCCCGCCGTGACCGTGTCGTCTGCGACCTTCACCGCCTATGACCCGGTCACCCCAGCGGCGCTGACGCCGGCGATCGTCGAAGGCCTCCTGCGGCGAGACTTGCGCTTCGGCGGCGTGGCCATGACCGACGACCTCTCGAGCGTCACCGCCGCCACGGGCGGAACCCCGGGGGACGCGGCCGTCGCTGCCCTGAAGGCCGGCATCGACCTCGTCTACGTCCCCGACGCGCGCCAGGTCGACGTGGTCTACAGCGCCGTCCTGAAGGCCGTGCGGTCCGGCCGCATCCCCGCGGGTCGCGTGCGCGAAGCCGCCGCCCGCGTGCTCGCGCTCAAGGCCGTCCTCCGTTGAACGTCCGCACGATCACCGGCGTCGCCTTCGTCATCGCAGGCCTGCCGAAGTTCGTCGCCTTCGGCTGGGAGCTCGACGCCTTCGAGCGCTTCGGTCTGCCTGCCGCGGAGGTGTGGGTGATCGCCGCGGGCGTCATCGAGATCGGCGGCGGCACGCTGCTGCTCGCGAACCGCTACGTCACCGCGTCGGCAGCCGTCCTCGCCGTCACCATGGCCGTCGCCATCGGTGTGTCCGGGGTCAAGGAGGGCGACATCATTCCGTCACTCACCGTTGCGCCGCTGCTGCTCGCCGCATGCCTCTACCTTCTGGCCACATGCTCGCCCTCGGCCTGGCGCTCTCCGCTGCGATCCTGAGCGCCGCCCCGGCTGCCACCACACATCAGCTTCGAACAGGCCCGCACGCTCACAGACGCGCTCCGCAAGGGCGACCCCGGCGCGCGCGCCATCATCGCCAACTCGATCAAGGCCAAGCTGGCCGAGTACCTGACGCGATGACCGGGGTCACCGGCCGAGGAGCACGACAACGACCGGTGGAGGCGTCGGCGAGCGGCTGCCGCGGGGAGGCTCGGCACTCACGATGACCCGCTCGACATGATCGAGGTCGGGCAGGCTGACCTTGGTATCGCCGGAGCGGGGAACCGAGAAGAGCGTCCCGGTGGGAATCGGCGCGGATCTGCGGCGGATGACCCAGGCTTGGTAGATCTTGCCCTCGGGAGGCGCGGCGAGGTCGGTGAGGACGAGCTGGGCAGTCGCGTTGCGCTCGACCACGGCCGCCTGAGCCCGAGGACCGCCGCCCGCGTCGGTGACTGAGCCGGTCACGGTTCGCACCGCCGGCACTTGCATGACCCGGTTCTTCGAGGTGAGCGTGCTACCGACAAAGGCACCGACGGCCACCAGGCCGAGCGCCACGACGCTGACCAGCCACCGGCTTGGCGTCCGTCGTCGGACGGCGAGTGGTCCAGGGTCCGGCCCGTCTTCCTCGGCCGCTCGGAACAGGTCCGCCTCGGCTTCGACAGCCGACATGATCCGAGAGCGAAGATCTTCCGGCGGAACCTCCTCCCGAACGGAATCCGGCAGGGCGTCAACGATGTCGCGCAGTCGCTGCACGAGCGGGACGCACTTCTCGCAGTTCGGAAGATGCTCAGCGAAGCGCTCGGCCTCCTCGGGTGGGAGCGTGCCGAGCACCCAGGCCGCAGCCTGGCTGGAATGGCAGTCCGCCTCGGTCATCCCGGGGTGCGCGCGGATGCGTCCAGTGCGGTCCGGAGCTTGTCGAGTCCCAGCCGCGTCCGCCCTTTCACGGTGCCCAGCGGAACGTCGAGTCGTTCGGCGATCTCCGTCTGGCTGTAGCCGCCGAAGTAGGCGAGGCTCAGGACGGTCTGCTGCTCTGACGGCAGCTTCGCGAGCGCTCTCCGTACCACTATGGACGTCTCGGCCCGCATCACCTGGTCATCGGTTTCATCGGGGCTGGCGAGCCACCCCTCGATGTGCTCCGCGTCCACTCGGCGGCGCTCGTGGACGTCGAGCCCGCGCAGCGCATCGATACCGCGGTTGCGGACGATGCCCATCAGCCAGGCCTTGACCGGACCGCGCTCAGGGTCATAGCGCGCAGCGCTGCGCCACACGTTCAGGAACGCGTCCTGGACGACGTCCTCGGCGTTTGGCCCTCTCATCATGCGGCGCGCCAGCGAGAACGCCGTCACGGAGTGCCTGTCATAGAGCACACCGAACGCCTTGGTGTCGATTTGTGCCACACGGCGGATCAGCGCTTCGTCGCTCAACCGCGCGAGGTCGTCCGTGGACACGGTCATCGTCGGGTCCGTACCCGGTCTGCTTTCCCGGCAACCGGGAGAAGGGTCGCGTCGCCGGGCCGAACCGTGGCCGACGCCGAGGTTCATCATGGGTGAGCCGGTCGCCATGAGCCGTGCCGAGTTCGCGCGCTGGGCCGCCCAGACCGTCCGCCAGGACCCGGAGGCATGGGGCCGCCTTCGAGGTCGGCCTACTGGACGTGCCCGCCGACGTGAAGCAGCACCTAGCCGCGCCGACGCGCAGCCGCGACTACATCCCGGCCACGAGCGAGCCACCGGAGCCAGCCACGACGGCCGAGGACGCCCTCATCGACCCGCTCGACTCGCTAAAACCCCTGCATCCAGCGTCTCAGAAAGTGGGCCAGGGAACGCCGAGCTCGACGCAGGCGGCGTAGAGCGGGTAGAGGCGGCGGTCGGTCGGCGGGGTCTCCCCAGCCACGGGAGGACGCGCAGACCCTTGAACCCCTGCTCGGTGACGCGTCGGCGCAGCTCGCGCACGGCCTCCATCCGCTTGGCGATGTCCACGGAGGCGAGGGCGGCGAAGCGGTCGGGGTGCGTTTCGACGTGCGCGGCGACCTCGTCGTTGGAGATCAGCGCGCCCTGCGGCCCGTGCCACGCGCTCAGACCACCGGCCGCCGTACGGCACGTCCCGCGCGCTCTGAGGCGTTCGTCGGCGCCGGCTGACGTTCGCGCGGCAGCGCGTGGCGTACGGCCAGTACGCGAGCGCTCGACGGGTGGCGTCAGGCGGTGATCGACGGGCGCGTCAGAGCGTGCGGCGGCCGGCGAGCGCCTTGCCGAGGGTGACCTCGTCGGCGTACTCGAGGTCGGATCCGACGGGCAGGCCGGACGCGAGCCGGGTCACCGTCGTCTCGGGCGCCTGGACGCGCAGCACGTCGGCGATGTAGAGCGCGGTCGCCTCACCGGTGGTGGTGGGGTTGGTGGCGAGGACGACCTCGGTGATCGGCTCCTCGGCCGCGTGGGTAACGCGGCGAATCAGCTCGGCGATCTTCAGGTCCTCGGGCTCGACGCCGTCGATCGGGGACAGCGCGCCGCCGAGGACGTGGTAGCGGCCGCGATACTCGCTCGTGCGCTCGATCGGGATCACGTCGCCCGGCTCCTCGACTACGCAGATCAGGTGCAGATCGCGGCGGGCGTCCGCGCAGATCGTGCACTGCGGACCCTCGGCGAGGTTGAAGCACGTCTCGCAGAGGCCGATGCGCTCCTTGACCTCGCGGATCGCGTCGGAGAGACCGAGCGCGTCCTCCGGGTTGGCCCGCAGCAGGTGGAACGCGAGCCGCTGCGCGGTGCGCCCGCCGATGCCCGGCAGCTTGGACAGCTCTGTGACCAGCCGCTGGATCGACGGTGGGTACACCTACTTCTTCTTCTTGGCGCCCGCGCGGCGGGCGGCGCGGTTGCCCCCACCGGCCCCGGGGGGCATGCCGCCCGGAAGCGCACCCGCGCCACCCGGTCCGCCGCCGAGGCCGAGCCCCGACAGCGCCTCCATCGGGTCGAAGCCGGCGGTGTCCCCCATCGCCTTCTCGCGCAGCTCGTCGGCCTGGCGCAGCGCCTCGTTGACGGCGGCGAGCACCATGTCCGACAGCATCTCGACGTCCTCGGGATCGACCGCGTCGGGGTCGATGGTGAGCGTCTCGATGCGCCCCTCGCCGGTGGCGACGACCTTGACCATGCCGCCGCCGGACGAGGCCTCGACCTTCTCCTCGGCGAGCTTCTCCTGGGCGGCGGCCATGTCCTCCTGAAGCTTCTGCGCCTGGGCGAGCATGTTCTGGAGGTTGGGCGGGACGTTCATGGGTTCGGGTCCTCCTCGATGGCGTCGAACTCCTGCATCATCCGGTCGACGAGCTCGTGGTCGGACATCCCGGCCTCGTCTGCGAGGTCGTCGTCCAGCTCGAGCTCCTCGTCGGAGCGCAGCTCGTACTTGATGCGCAGGGCACGGCCGGTGACCTCGCGGACGGCGGCCGCGACCGCCTCCCGGTTGGCGGGCTTGTCAGCATGCTTGAACAGCACCATCGCGCCCGACGAGAACGCGACGGTGAGCTTCTCCTCGTCGACAGCGAGCGGGACCGTCCCGCCGAGCATGTCGCCGAGGCCGCCCTCGAGCTGCTTGAGCACTGCAGGCCAGAGCTCGCGCAGCTCCTCGACCGGGGCGACAGCGACGGCGACGGCGACGACGGGCTCGGTGACCGCGGGCGGCATCTCCACCGGTGCGGGGACCACGGTGACGGGCGCCGGCTTGGCGAGGATCTGGCCGGCCGCCGTCGCGGGCTGCTCGGGCGCACGGACAGCGGTGGGCGGCGCGGTCGCCGGCGCGATGCCGCGCTCGAGGCGCTCCAAGCGCGAGAGCAGCGCCTTCTGGCTCGCGTCGCGAGCCGGATCCGCGGCCTTGACGAGCGCGAGCTCGAGCTGGGTGCGTGCGTCGGCGCCGTCCTTCATCGCGCGCAGGCCGCCCGCGAGCAGGTCGAGCAGGTGGGTGACCGTGGCGGGAGGCGTCCGGCGGGCCTGGTCCTGCAGCCGCGCGTCTGCCTCCGTGGTCATCCTCAGCTCCGGCGGCACCTCGCCGCCGAGTGTCTGCACGATCATCAGGCCGCGCAGATGCGCTTCCAGGTCGGCGAAGAAGCGGCTGACGTCGCGGCCGGATTCGGCGAGGCGGGCGGCTGCCCGCAGCGCGTCCGCGGCGTTGGCGCTCGCGACGGCGTCGACGGTCCCGAAGAGCAGATCGGCGTCGGCGGCCCCGAGGACCGCGAGCACGTCCTCGAGGGTCACGGTCATGCCCGAGTAGGCGACGAGCTGCTCGAGGGTGCCGAGCGCGTCGCGGAAGGAGCCGGTCGCGCTGCGGGCCATCAGCGCGAGTGCCTCGTCAGGCGCCGAGATGCCTTCCAGGGCGGCGACGCGCTTGAGCACCTCGGCGATCTGCACGATCGTCGGGCGGTTGAAGTCGAAGCGGTGGCAGCGGTCGACCACCGTCGGCAGCACCTTCTGCGCCTCCGTGGTCGCGAGGACGAAGATCGTGTGCGGCGGCGGTTCCTCAAGCGTCTTCAAAAACGCGTTCCACGCCTGCGTCGAGAGCATGTGCGCCTCGTCGAGGATGTAGACCTTGTGGCTGCCGGCGACGGGCGCGTAGGCGACGCGCTCGCGCAGGTCGCGGATGTCGTCGACCGAGTTGTTGGACGCTGCGTCCATCTCGATGACGTCCAGGGAGGTCGCCGTCGCGATGGCCCGGCAGGACTCGCACGTGCCGTCCGGCGTGGTCGTCGGGCCGTGCACGCAGTTCAGGCTCGCGGCGAGGATCTTCGCCATGCTCGTCTTGCCCGTCCCGCGCGAGCCGACGAACAGGTACGCGTGGTGGACCTTGTCCTGCTCGATGGCGTTTGAGAGCGTGCGGACCACGTGCTCTTGGCCGACCACGTCGGCGAAGGTGCGCGGGCGGTGGCGGCGGTACAGCGAGGCCATCAGGTGGGTGTGAGTCTACGCGCGAAAACGGACCGTGCACCCTCCTTCGAGATGGGTTCTCCGGCGCTAACACCGCACTTCGGCTCCAGTCGGGCTACCCCGATGCGCCTGCCGATGACCGCTTAAGGCTGCTTCCTTCCGGACCTGACCTGGTTCACGGGTCGACACCGCACGGGACCCGGCCTTCGACACCGTATGCGGCGCGCTGACCCGGAGGGCCCGAGTCCCTCGAGAGGGAATTCGGCCCCGCTAGAGCGGATTGCGGGTTCAGGGCTCCGCTACGTCCCCGCCTAGCACGGTCCGTCGGTGATGCTAGAGGATGCGGGCCATGACCACGGTCTCGCTTCCCGACGGCTTCACGTGCGGGCACTGGACGGACCCGGTCGGAATGACCGGGTGCACGGTGCTGCTCGCGCCGCCGGGAGCGGTCGGCTCGGGCGAGGTGCGCGGCGGTGGGCCGGGCACGCGTGAGTCCGACCTGCTGTCGCCCTGGACGGGGACGGCGGGGCCGCAGGCGGTGCTGCTGACCGGTGGGAGCGCCTTCGGGCTGGCGGCGGCGGACGGGGTCGCGGCGTGGTTGTCGGACGCTGACCGCGGTCATCCGACGCCAGCGGGGCGCGTGCCGCTCGTCTCGGCCGCGGTGGTGTACGACCTCATGGCCGGCTCGGCGTCGGCTCGTCCCGACGCCGCTTGCGGACGCGCAGCGTGCGAGGCGGCCTCGGACGTCGTGGCGCGGGGCGCAGTCGGTGCGGGAACCGGCGCCACGGTCGGCAAGCTGCTCGGGCCGGACGCCTGGTCGCGCGGCGGCGTCGGCGCGGCGTCGCTGCGAGCCGGCGACGCGACCGTGGTCGCCGTGGCGGTCGTCAACGCGATCGGCGACGTCCTGGACACCGACGGCTCGGTGCTCGCCGGCGCGCGCCGCGACGGCGAGTTCGTGCGCTCGGTCGACCTGATCGCCGCGGGCGTGACGCCGCCCATCGGCCCCGACCGTGCCAACACCACGCTCGCCTGCGTGTGCACCGACGCCCGCCTCTCCAAGCTCGAGGCGTTCTCCGTAGCGCGCGCCGCCACCGCCGGTCTGACGCGCGCGGTCTCCCCTTCCTCGACCGCCTTCGACGGCGACATGACCTTCGTCCTCGCGGGAGGCGCCGTCGAGGCCGACCTGCTCACCGTCTCCGTGATGGCCGCCGAGGCGACCTCCGCCGCGATCCGCGACGCCATCCGCAGCTAGCTGCCGACCGTGGCGCGGAGCGCGTCCGCGGCGCTGTGGCGCGGCGTCCAGCCGAGCTCGCGCCGCGCCTTGGACGTGTCCATGATCGCCGGGTGCGCGAGCGCCTCGACCCACTCGCCCGCCGGGGGGAGGAACGGCACGGCGGCGGCCGCGCGAGCCGCCTTCTGCACGACGCGACCGGGGAACGAGACGGCGGCCACGCCGAGCGCGCGGGCGACGGCGGCGGCCGTCATCACGTCGTCAGCCGCGATGTTGTACGCGCCGGGCGGGCCCGCAGCCACGATGCACTGCAGGAACGCGCTGCCGACGTCCGCCTCGTGGATGAACTGCATAGGAAGGTCTGGAGCGGGCACCGGGATCGGCGGCCGCGGGAGTTTGCCGACGACGCCGCTGACAGCGGACATCACCGCCGCCAGCGGCTCCGGGACGATCTGCTTCGCGCCCATGGCGTTGGGCCCGAGCACGATCGGCGGGCGCAGCAGGTAGAGCTCGAGCGCGGGATGGGAAGCGGACTCCTCGTGCAGCAGCTGCTCGATCTCGGCCTTCTCCTGCGCGTAGAAGAGCTTCGCGGCGGGGCGCGTCGGCCACTCCTCGTCCATGGGGACCGGGTTGTCGGCGTGGAAGCCATAGGCCGCGACCGAGGAGGCGTAGACGAAGCGCTTCGCGCCCGCCGCGGCCGCCGCCCGGAAGGTGTTCAGCGTCCCCTCCACGTTGATCTCGCGGATCGTGTCCCGCGGGGCGTTGCCGGTGATCATGAACGCGAGGTGGACGACCACATCGGCGCCGGCGAACGCCTGCTCGAGCGCGTCAGGGTCGCGTACGTCGCCCTGGCGGTAGGTCATCTTCGACCACCCGCGCGAGGCGGGGTCGAACGGGCGCCGCGCGATGCCGACCACGCTGGCGATCCGCTCGTCTGACTCCAGCAGCGGGACGAGGCCGGAGCCGAACGTGCCCGTCGGGCCAGTCACGGCGACGACGAGGGGCTTGCCGGTCTGATGCGCATCGCTCATGCCCCTACGCCTGCCCAGCCGCGGCCGAGCGCGAACCCGACCCGTCCTAGAATGCCGCTCCGCAGGGCGCGTAGCTCAGTGGGAGAGCGCTCGCTTCACACGCGAGAGGTCGCTGGTTCGAAACCAGCCGTGCCCATCACCTGAAGGCCCTGCATCTGCGGGGTTTTGGTTTTCTCGGGACGGTTCCGCGGAGCCGTCGATTTCCTCGCCAGCGCCGAATGGTGCCCTGTCGTCGTGTGGCGGGTTACGATCGTTTGGTGAGGCGCTGCTCCCTTCGTCGCGACCTTCAGGTCGTCACTGGCGCGTTCGCCCAGTCACGATCCATTCGCTGGCACGTGAGGTTCAGCCCTGGCGAATGACCTCGATCCTCTTGGTCGCATCGAAGCCATCACCGAGGTCATCGGCGACGCCCATATCGCGATCTACAACCTCTATCGGGCTGCCCTGGAACTCGACGCGCCGCCCGCGGAGATCAAGCCGCTGCTCGACGAATCCACGTCGATCGTGTTCACCGATGCACCTGCAGTCGCGGTGCCGGCACGCGCGCTGGCACGAGACGCATTGATCGAGCGGCGGCTCCGGACTTTCGCATCCGCGGATGGTGTCGCCGCCCTCGAGCAAGCAGTGCAGGACGCCGAATCAGCTCTTACAGACCTGCTTCGCCGCCAGCAGCGAATCGCACGAGAGCTGAAGGCGATGCTGGACGGCGGCTAGGGCCGAACCGCTGCGCGATTTTGAGCCTCGAGCTCGTAGCGCTCGGCGGCGACGATCAACGCGCGGCGCTGTCCCTCGCTGTCGCTTAGCTTAGCCAGCCGCCGATGCCGCTCGGCCAACTCATGCAGCTCATTCGGGCTGTAGTTGACCCGCGCCATTGCTTCGTCGCGGAGCTCGGCGAACTCCTTTGCGAGCTGCTCCAGTTCGGCGTCGGTGATCCCGGTCGAAGCCACGCCGTCAGTGTACGTCCAGCTTCCAGCTCGCGACCGAGAGGTGGCCCAAACCCTCGGCGTGCACGAGAAACCGTCCGCCGGGGGAGGAGTCGGACGAGGTCGTCCCTGTCAGGCGGTCAGGGCACTCGACTGAAGCCGTCGGGTCGCGCACCTCGCGTCCCACCGGATGGGAGCCGGCCAGCACCGACTGCACGATCACGAGTACTGGATCGAACCTGGTCGACGACACAGTTCACCGGCGACCGGTTCCGAGGCGATCCCGTTCGGCGACCAGCCGACCCTTCGTCGGCGAGTCACCATCGACTGCGGGGACGCTCGTCTGCGGGCCGTTGAGTCAGGCCGCGCTGGCCTCCGCGAGGCCCAGTTCGTCCCACAGCCACGCGACGTCGGCGAACGGCTCGCCCCGGCGGCGGGCACGCTCGGCGCCGTTCTCGATGTTGCGCACGAGGCGCACGACCTCCGCGCGCTGGGGCCCCGCGGCGCCCTGCCGCGGCGTGCACCCGTCCAGTTGCGGCAGCGGTTCGTCGACCCAAGTGCGCATCCGGGCGGTCATGTACCGGCCGATCAGCCGCCGTTCCGATGCCGACGGCGGGGCGGCTTGATCCGGCGCGGATGCTGAACGGTGCCGTTCGAGCCGCTGCTCGATCGGAACGACCTCTCGCCGGGCGAACGCGGCGATGTCACCGAAGTCCTCCTCGACGATCGCGATGGCGGCGTCCAGCCACGCCTCAGACATCGCCTCCACCCGCAGTTGATCTCGCTCGAGCCAGAGCCCGGCGATCCGGATGACGTCGGCGTCGTCCCCATCGACGGACCCGCACTCGATCACGACGGCCCCGCGCGGGAGCGCGGGTCGGTCGGCGACCAGCGTCTCGCGCCGGACGGTGATGTCGATCGCTAGCGGCTCGCCTCGCCGCAGACCGCCAAGCGCCCGCAGCCGGCGGCAGGCTCCGTGGACGTCGCCGACCGTCCAGGTCCCCGTCCCCTCTACGACTGGGTCGCCCGCCAGCGTGAACAAGCTCGGCTCCACGGCCACCGGCAGGAAGCGGATCAGCCCGAGGGCGTCAGCCCCGCTCAGACGCGACGGGTGGCCGCCGCCGCGGCGCTCGAGCTCAGCCAGCAGCTCCGGCTCCTCGCTGGCCTCGATGATGCGCGTCGCGCCCCACAGGATGGCCGGGTCGCCCTCCAGGGGCCGCCCGAGCAGGAGGTCCCAGCGAACGGCGTCGCGCGACACCGTCGTACTGCGGACCGCGATGCGCCGGCCGTCCTGGACATCCTCGAGCAGCATCGACCGCCCCGGCTCGCACGCGATCACGCGCAGGAGCGCGAGCCGGGCGGCGGCGATGCGCGCAGCCGCGCCGCGTTCGGCGCCGGAAAGCTCCGGGCGCGAGGCATAGCGCTCCGCCGGGGTGCCCCCCGACGCCAGCTCGCGATCGCTGTGAAACCACGTCGCAAACAGGTCGATCTCGTCCTCGTCCAGGGCCCGGCCCGGGCCGGCGAACTCCTCCAGCGCGGCCCGGAGCTCCGGCTCGAACTTGGTCAGCGACCACCGCTGGATGCGCTCGGCGACGGCGTCGGCTGCCCGCGCCGCGGCTCGCCCGCTCGCGGCGGCGTCGAGGCAGCAGCGCTTGAACTTGCGACCGCTGCCGCACGAGCACGGGCTGTTGCGGGACACGTCCATGTCGCGGACTCTGGCAACCGCGGCGGACGGCATGGCGCTCGGCGGCGGCCTTTGACGGCGGCGGCTGGGCCTCGGCTCTGAGAGCGGTGGTTCAGAAGGTGGTGTCGACCGTGACGACGTGCAGTCGCGTGCCGGGTCTGACGAACCCGGTCTCGAACGACACCGAACCGGCGGCGTGCACGGCCGCAGCGAACTCCTCGACTTGCGCCTGGTTGGCCGCCAGCACCGCCAGCCAATCACGCTTGTCATCGGGGATCGGCGCGGCGGGCCGGAACTGGTGAATCACCAGAGCGCACGCATCCATGTCCCGGTTCTGGGCCTCGATGATCGTCCCGACGGCCGCCGTCCAGGCGTCGCACGGGTACCAGCTGTAAGCTCGCGATCCCGGATCTCGCCCGAACGCCTCGTCGAACACCGGCCTGCCGACACAGGTGAAGAGGATCCGATCGCTGGCAAGCACTTCGTCGGCGAGGTCGCGTTCGGCTACGGCCTGCTGATCACGCCGACATGCGACATGGCCGACCAGCAGAGCGGCGGATCAGCGCACCCCTACCGCGTGCTCGTCCCAGTGCTTCCGCCCGGCTCGTCGTCGAGCAGACGAGCGCGGTCGCCGAGAACGAGAAACTCCTGCGCAGCCGAGACTCCATCCACCCGTACATGTACCTGCCGCCGCTCGAGCGCAGGCTCGACGAGGAGAGCGTGGCGTGCCTCTTCCGCCCGAGCCTCGTCAGCGACGAGCTACTGGCCACGCCACCGCGTCGCGTCGCTCAGCTGCAGCCGCTGGCCCGCAGGAGACCTGCGCATCGAGTGGGCGGACGGCGAAAAGGCCGAGGCGCGGCTGAACCGCGGCGAGGTCGTCGTCTTCATGCAGCCGTCGCGCAACCAGGCCGAGAACGTCACGAACGCCGTGCTGGCCTACTTGCCGCGAGCGGTGGCGCCTCGTGCCCGCCGCTACGTCGAGCCGGAGACGATGCGCGCGGCGGACCTGACGATGGCGAAGGGCCTCCTGTGCGAGATCGGCGGCGGCGACGCGCTCAAGGTGCTCTTCGACAACCACCTTGACCCGGCGGCGTCCGCCTCGAGCGACCTGCGCTCGAGGCTGGAGCACATGGACGAGGTGGACGTCCACGGCTGGTTGACCCGTATTCTGTTGGTCGAGCTGAAGCGCCTCGCCGACAAGGTGCATCCGGGACGTCCGACGAAGGCCATCCTCCACGAGGCCGAAGGCTTGGTGGACTCGCTGCACAAGCTTGCGATCCGCGAGCACGGGTCGGAGACCGAGAACCTGCTCTTCAAAAGGGCGCTACCTCAAGGTCGCCATCGTCTTTGTCGCGCAGCGTCAGCGGCTGGAGAAGCACGGCACCAGCCCCTACCGCAAGGCTGCGAAGCGCTACGTCTATAAGGACAACGTCGATGCCGTCTACCTGCTCGCGCGCGACGAGAACGCAAACGCCGTCCGGTCGATGGCCAAGGACCTCGACCGCGACGGCCGGGTCGCCAACATCGAGCTGCTCAAGTACGACCTGCGGTCGGACTTCCAGGCCCGCCACAATCTCGTGCGCACCACTGGCGGCATCGCCCGGGTGACGCGCCGCCTGCCCCGCACCAATGCGGAGGCGATGCATGATGACCAGCACGAGGAGCGGTACGTTCTGCCGGCCTACGAGGAGGTGCCCGAACGCAAGGGCTCGCGGACCCCGCAGTCGAAGGCGGCCTGACGGCAGACTGCTACGCGCTAACGAGGGCCAAGAGCGTCGACATCCTCACGAGCGCCCCCGGCGTTGCCGGTGGGCGCTCGAAGCCTGACCGTCTCTTGGCTCAACGGACAAGCGCGCGTAGCGCCCCAGGCAGTGACCACCGTGATGGTCAGCGGACTCGATAGGCGAAGCGCGCAATGAGCTCGCCGCGACGAGGGATCGGCGAGGCGTTCTCGCACAGGCCCCGTCGAGGGCAGACTCCACTGACCGCGTAGACAACCGTGCCGAGGTAGGGCCCGGGGCACCAACCTGAGCCGCCGCCTTCGCCGTCTGCCTCGTCGAGCGTCGGCCGGACCGTCGTACCGATGCTGCCCTTCTCGATGTAGGCGGACCGTAGCGTCACGCAGCCGACCTGCGGTCGTGGCGAGTCCGTGCTGACGAAGTACGAGCGGCTGACCCCGTCGCGCACTCCGATCTTCCGGCGGATGCGAACCGGAACTTGGATCTTGTCGACGCGTTGGATGACGCGGCGGACACGGATCATGGGTAGCGGCTTCTCTCCCGTCGCGGCTATGAACACCTTGCGCTCCAGGTCGTGGAAGTCGCGATAGTCGTCGCGCGCGATCGGGCGGCTGCGGCGGTCGAGCGCGGTGGCCGTCACACGCCGGGCTTGCGCCGGCAGCTCGGCGACGAAGTAGTTGAACGGACGCGCGATGCCCGCTTGTCGCAGCGCGTTGCGGTCGGTGGCGTACAGCATCGTTGCCAAGTGCGCGTAGCGCCTACCGCCGTATGAGTAGCGGATCCGGACGTCGTCGACGGTTGCCGACGTCTCGCCGTACACCTCAAGCGGAGCGTGCCGGCCGCGCTGCGCGATCGGGCCGGTGAAAAGCACCCGCCTGGACTCAGGCACGCGCTCCGACGGCGCTACACCACACTGCCGGTCATACTCATCGAGCCCGGAAAGCACTAGGCATAAGCCGCTGTCAGTCCCCCTGAGCTCCAGCTGGCGGCCGTCGAGGAGGTCGGCGCGCGCGAGGACGCCGTCGGCGTCTTCGGCGTCTTCGGCGTCTTCGGCGCTCGCGATACCGGAACTAAGCTTCGGCGGCGGTTCGGGACGCGGCTCGGCGTCGGCGCCGCCGCAGCCGGCGAGGAGCACCGTGGCCCCGATCAGCATCCCCCTCACATGTTCTGTACGTACGCGAGGGGCTGAGAGGTCCGTGGCGATGAGACAGTCAAGCATGCCCGACGCGAGCCGTCGATTGGGCACCAGTGCCCGATGGCGCCGATATCGACCGAACTCCAGCGATGATCGCTTAGGCCGCGAACCGCGCGAAACACCCGCAAATCAGAACAATCGTCCCTGCGTGGGCTGCTCGCCCGTATGGCCCTCATCGCGCTTCACACAAACGCGAGAGGTCGCTGGTTCGAAACCAGCCGTGCCCATTCAGTTGAAGGCCCGGAATCTGCGCGGGTTCGTCCTCCGGCCGCAACGAGCAGGATCATCATGCGGGCGTGCGCTTGGAGGAAAGCCAAGGAGGCGCCGCCAGGCGGCGGCGCCTCCCCTTGACTCGAGTTAGCGGACGCGGATGGTCCGCTTGCGGCTGACGCCGCTGATGTGCTGAGCGTCACCGCCCACCTTCACGCGGTAGGTGCCCGTGCGGAAGATGCGCAGGCGCTTGCGATAGACGGCCCTGGAACCGGCCGCGCGCAGCTTTGCCTTTGCGACGGTCCGGAAGGAACCACTCTTGGTGCGACGCTGGATGCGGACCTTGCGGCCGACCACATCAGCCGGAGCGACCGCGCCACGGAAGCGCACGCGCTGACCACGGAAAGCGGTGCGGTCGTTGACCCGGAGCGTCACGCGGTGGCGTACGAGAACCTGCACCGCGGCGCAGGCGACCGGGGGTGAGGACTTCGCCACGGCCTGGTAGCGGGTGTTGACGGTCGGCTTGACCGCGATGGAGAACTTCCCGTTGGCGTCGGTCGTGACCTCGCTGCCGACCTTCTTGAAGCCGTCGTCATAAGGAACAGGATCCTCCTCGAGCTGCACCTTGACGCCGCCGCTGTTGGGGCCGGTGAGGCGCCCAGAGATCGTCGTGCTGCGCCCGAAAGTGACTCTCACCGGGGACGCGGCGCACGAGAGCGCGGTGGCTCCGGGACCAGGACCAGGACCGGGACCAGGCCCAGGCCCAGGCGGCGGAGTGGTGGTGAACGTCTTGTCGTCGCCCGCTGCGGTCCCTGACGGATTCGTCGCGACCAGCCGGAAGTGGTAGAGGGTGTTCGGCGAAAGGCCCGAGATTGCTGCGTCCACAGCCACATCTTTGGGCTTGCCCTTGGCGGCGACCGTCTGCACAGGTGTCGTGGTGCCGCGTGCGGTCGTCGTCCCGTACTCGAAGAAGTACGTCGTGTCCTCTCCGTTCGGGTTGACCGTGCCGGTCAAGGTGGCGGTCGTCGCGGTCACCTTGGTGGCGTCGCCAGTCGACGCGACCGGAACAGCTGCCACGGCAGCAGCCGGAGCGAGAAGCGCCCAGGCCGCCAACATGAGAATGAGTCGCTGAGGGTTCAATAGACCCCCGATGGTCTTGCGCATGGTTCTCCTTGCGGATAGTTGAACTGTTAACAACACGCGCAGAGAGCCCAAAGGTCGGGTTGGAGTGCGAATACGTCGCGCCGGCACCGCCTTCCCGCATGGCCTGTTCGTACATGGCCCAGGCCGTCGCGTTCCACGTGACCTGAGCCTCCCAGTGCGCGTTCACCGCGTCCCAACGCCCAGCGAGGTCGGCGGGCGGTGCGGAGCCGCTTGCCATCGCCACCCTGATCACCACCCACTCGTCGAATACGGCTCATACCCCATGGCCTCCCTGAGCGACCAAACCGTTGCAGCGCGCACTTGGGTGAGTACAAGATCGAGTTCACTGCTGCCCGGCATCGATCTGCCGACGTAGCCTGACGAGGCCTAGGCGTGCCCGGCCCTTGACCGTCCCGGGTGGGAGCATGAGCGCGGCGGCGATCTCCGTGTGGGTCAGGCCGCCGAAGAACGCCATGGTGATCACGTCTCGCTGGGTGACCGGCAGGCGGCTGACGGCAGACTTGAGGGAGGCCGACAGCTCCCGGCGCTCGATCTCGACGGCGACATCGGATTCCGCGGCCTGGTCCGGAAGTACGGCGAGGTCCTCGCGTCGGCGCTCGACGGCCGCGTTGCGGCGCGCGGCAGCGATCGCGCGGTTGTGGACGATCCGCATGGTCCACCCGGCGGCGTCTCCTCGGTGCGGTTGGAAGGTGGCACGGGCCCTCCAGATCGAGATGAACGCTTCCTGGACGACCTCCTGGGAGCGGTCTGTGTCGTGGCACACCGCTCGGGCGACTCGGAGAGCGGTGATGTGATGGCGGGCGTACAGGGTCCCGAGGGCGTCGGTGTCGCCGCCCTGCATGCGCTCCAGCAGGTCCTCGTCGGACGGGGGAGCGGCTCGTCGGGGATGGATCGTCGCGTGCTCGCCGATGTAAGGACCCTTCCAGCCGCGGCGTGGTAGGAACCGCGACGATCCACGACCGGGCGTTAAGCGTCCCTTCATGCTGGGTGCGAGATCAGGCTTGCAAACGGGTGTCGCTCGACACCTGTCGGATGATGTCGGTCATCGCCAGCACGGACTTCGAGCGGTACGCCCCGGTGGGCCAGGCGAGCGAGACGTGGCGGACGGGCGCGTCCATCAGTGGCCGGACGACTACGTCGTCGCGCAGCGCCGTGATCGCCAGGCGCGGGAGCAGGGTGATCCCGAGTCCTCTGGCGACGAGTGCCTGCTGGGCCTGAAAGTCCGCCGACCGGTACACCGCTCGGAACCTCAGCTCGACCCCGGCACGCTCGCACACGTGCTCGAGGTCCATGCCCCAGGGCGCGCAGCCGACCGGGCTGCCGATGATCGGCTCCTCGGTCAGTTTGACAAGCTCGACCTCCTCGCCTGATTCTGCCAGTCGGTGGCCCGCGGGAAGCAGCACGAAGAACGGGTCGTCGAAGAGCGGCTCGAGCTCGATCTCGTTTTCACGGGCGACGAGCGTGCCTTCGTAGTCCATCGCCGCCGGCCAGTTGTCGAGGTCAAAGACGAGCGCGAGGTCCAGCTCGCGCGCCCGCAGACGCGCGACGCTCTCGTAGGGCTCGCCGTCGACGAGTTGCAGATCGACGTCGGGATGCTCGCGGCTGAACTGCGCGATGGCGGGAGCGGCGATCGTCGACGTACCGGTCGGAAACGACCCGAACGCCAGGCGGCCCCCAGCTGCGTCGACGATGGCGCTGATCTCCGCGCGCGCGTCGTGCAGGTGATCGCGAACCGTCTCGGCATGCCGGACCAGGGCCTGACCGGCCGGCGTCAGCCGGACGCCGCGCGGCCGACGCTCAAAGAGCATGGCGCCGGCATCACGTTCCAGGAGCGCTATCTGCTGTGATACCGCGGAGGGAGTGAACGACAGCTGCGCGGCGGCCCGAGCGAAGCTGCCGGCCGAGGCGATGGTGAGCAGCAGTTCGATGCGGCGTTCGTCTAGCATGAAGGGTCTCTTACTGCCTCGGCAGAGGGGGTTGTCGTTTTGTAACGGCTGCGACCGTACCGAATCAGAGGCCAAGGTGATCTGCGACGCCACGCTCGCACTAGTTGAAGTGATGAGCCTGCCGCTCGACTCAGTCGCCGACTCGCGACCCATGAGCCTGCCCGCGCGTCATCCGCCGCCGGCCGAGAGCCCCGTGACATTGTCGGCGAGGCTGCGTGTCGGCGACGAGCCGGCGTTTCGTGAGCTGTTGGACAGTCACTCGGCGTCGATTCTGCAGCTGGCGCTCGTGCTCTGCCCTTCTCGCGCGGCGGCCGAGCGCGTGGCGCAGGAGGCGTGGATGGAAGTCATCGCCGATCCCTGCGGGCTCCAGGGCCACTGCTCACCGCGGGAATGGATCTTCGGCATCCTGGCCCGGAAGGCCAAGGCGCGCACAGCGCAGGGCCGCCGCCCTTTCTCGTTTGAACCGCTGTCTGCGACCCATGATGCCGGCGCGGCATGCGTCGATGCCAAGCGGTTTCTCCCCGCCGACGACCCTCATGCGCAGCAGTGGGCCACGCCGCCGCGGCCTTGGCCCCCTTCGCACGAGCGGTGCCTTGGGCCGAAGGAGACGGCGCGTGTCCTGCGCGAGGCGCTCGAGCACCTCGATCCGATGCAGCGGCTCGTCGTGGTCATGCGCGACCGCGAGGGATGGGAAGCGACTGAGGTGTGCCTGGCGCTGGACATCTCCGAAGCTCGTCAGCGCGTCCTGTTGCGCCTCGCGCGGGCGCGCGTGCACGCCGCACTCGAACAGCAATTCGACCCTGACTCTCATGGCTGACACCGGCCTCGGAAACCTCGCCGCCTCGGTCGGGAAGGGGTTGTTCGCGGGCGTCGCGGGGACGGTGACGATGACGGTCTCGAGCACCGTCGAGGCCAAGCTACGTGACCGCGGTTCGAGTTCCGCGCCGGCTGATGCGGCCGGGAAGGTGCTCGGGGTGCAGCCGCGCGACCCGGACGGACAGGCGCGCTTCTCAAACGTCGTGCACTGGGGCTACGGCACGTCCTGGGGCGCCGTGCGCGGGCTCCTGCACGCCGCCGGCCTGGACGGCCCCCAGGCAACCGCGGCACACTTCGCCGCCGTCTGGGGATCGGCACAGGTGATGCTGCCCGTGCTCGACGTCGCCCCGCCACCGTGGGAATCCGCTCCCAAGGAGATCGCCATCGACGCCTTCCACCACGCGGTCTACGCGATGGCCACCGCCGTGGCGTTCTCCGCACTGCAAGCGAGCTCCGCTTGAGTCCCTCCGTCAGCGACCACCTGCTGGAGCGCCTGGCCGCCAACGGCGTCCAGCGCGTCTACGGCTATCCCGGCGACGGCATCAACGGGATCATGGGCGCGATGAACCGCGCGGGCGGCGGCATCGACGGATCGGGGCCGCTGGAGCTCGTGCAGGTCCGCCACGAGGAGATGGCCGCGTTCATGGCCTGCGCGCACGCGAAGTTCACCGGCGAGGTCGGCGTCTGCCTGGCCACCTCGGGCCCGGGCGCGATCCATCTGCTCAACGGCCTCTACGACGCCAAGCTCGACCACCAGCCGGTGGTCGCGATCGTCGGCCAGCAGGCGATGACGGCGCTGGGCGGCAACTACCAGCAGGAGGTCGACCTCGTCTCGCTGTTCAAGGACGTCGCGCACGAGTACGTCCACATGGCGACCGACCCCGCGCAGATCCGCCATCTCGTCGACCGCGCGATCCGGATCGCGCGCGCCGAGCGCACGGTCACCTGCCTGATCATCCCCAACGACCTGCAGGAGCAGGACGCGGTGCCCGACGCGCCGCGTGCCCACGGCACGGTCCACTCCGGTCCGGGCTACAGCGAGCCTGCGCGCGTGCCCGGCGACGGCGCGCTGAAACAGGCGGCGGAGATCCTCAACGCCGGCGAGCGGGTCGCGATCCTGGCGGGCGCGGGCGCGCTGCACGCCACCGACGAGCTGATCGAGGTCGCCGAGCTGCTCGGCGCGGGCATCGCCAAGGCGCTGCTGGGCAAGGCGGCCGTCCCCGACGACCTGCCCTTCGTGACCGGCTCGATCGGCCTGCTCGGCACCAAGCCCAGCTGGGATCTCATGCAGGACTGCGACACGCTGCTGATGGTCGGGTCGAGCTTTCCCTACTCGGAGTTCCTGCCGGAGGAGGGCGCCGCGCGCGGGGTGCAGATCGACGTCGACGCGAAGATGATCGGGATCCGCTACCCGATGGAGGCGAATCTCGTGGGCGACAGCGCCCAGACCCTGCGCGCGCTCATGCCGCTGCTCGAGCGCAAGCCCGACCGCGCGTGGCGCGAGACCGTCGAGTCCAACGTGGCCGAGTGGTGGAAGGTGCTCGAGGCGCGCGCGATGAACCCCGGTGATCCGATCAACCCGCAGCGCGTCTTCTGGGAGCTGTCCTCGCGCCTTCCCGAGAACTGCATCCTGTCGGCGGACTCGGGCTCGTCGGCGAACTGGTACGCCCGCGACGTGAAGCTCCGTCGCGGGATGAAGGCGTCGCTGTCGGGCACGCTGGCGACGATGGGGCCGGGAGTCCCGTACGCGATCGCGGCGAAGTTCGCGTTTCCCGAGCGCGTGGCGATTGCCCTCGTAGGCGACGGCGCGATGCAGATGAACGGCAACGCCGAGCTGGTCACGATCGGCAAGTACTGGCAGCGCTGGAGCGACCCGCGGTTGATCGTGCTGGTACTCAACAACCGCGACCTCAACCAGGTGACGTGGGAGCAGCGCGCGATGGCCGGCGACCCGAAGTTCGAGGCCGCCCAGGGGCTGCCCGACTTCCCCTACGCCGCCTACGCGGAGCTCATCGGCCTGCGCGGCATCCGCGTCGAGACGCCCGAGCAGATCGGCCCGGCCTGGGATGCCGCGCTCAGCACCGACCGCCCAGTCGTGATCGAGGCGCTGACCGATCCCGAGGTGCCGTCGCTGCCGCCGCACATCACCTTCGATCAGGCCCGGTCGCTGACCAGCGCACTGCTCAAGCGGGACCCGGACTCGCGCAACATCATCCGCCGCAGCTTCCGGGAGAAGCTCGAGGAGTTCCTCCCGCACCGCTCATGACGGCGCCCTTCGCGCTGGCGACCGACACCGCGGTCTCGCACGTGGAGGTCGGCGCCTACCGGATCGCCACCGACGCGCCCGAGTCCGACGGCACGATCGCCTGGGACTCGACGACCATCGTGGTCGCCGAGGTCGCGGCCGCCGACGCGCGCGGTCTCGGCTACGCCTACGCCGACGCGGCGGCGGCGCACCTGATCCGGGACACGCTGGCCGGCGTCGTCGAGGGGCGCGACGCGCTGGCGGTGCCCGGCATCTGGCAGGCGATGGCGCAGGCCGTGCGCAACGTCGGGCGGCCGGGCATCGCCTCCTCGGCGATCGCCGCGCTGGACGTCGCCCTGTGGGACCTCAAGGCGCGCCTGCTCGGCGTGTCGCTCGCCGCCCTGCTCGGGCCCGTGCGCGACGGCGTGGCGATCTACGGCAGCGGCGGCTTCACCTCCTACGACGACGGGCGACTTCAGGAGCAGCTGGCCGGCTGGGTGGACTCGGGGATCGCGATGGTGAAGATGAAGGTCGGGCGCGAGCCGCAGCGCGACGGCGAGCGTGTCGCCCTTGCCCGCGACGCGATCGGCCGGGACTGTGAGCTGTTTGTCGACGCCAACGGCGCCTACGAGCGCAAGCAGGCGCTGCTCCTGGCGGAGCGCTTCGCCGAGGAGGGGGTGAGCTGGTTCGAGGAGCCGGTCTCCTCCGACGATCTCGCGGGTCTGCGCCTGTTGCGCGACCGCACACCGGCGGGCATGGTGATCGCGGCCGGCGAGTACGGCTACGCGCTCGAGTACTTCCGTCGCATACTCGAGGCCGGCGCCGTCGACGTGCTCCAGGCCGACGTCACCCGCTGCGGTGGGATCACCGAGATGCTGCGGGTGGGCGCGCTGTGCGCCGCCCACGAGATCCCGCTGTCCGCGCACACGGCGCCGTCGATCCACGCCCACGCGGGCTGCGCGATCGAACCGCTGGTCCACGTCGAGTACTTCCACGACCACGTTCGCATCGAGCGCCTCCTGTTCGACGGCGTCCTCAAGCCGGTGGCGGGGCGCCTCGAGCCCGACCTCTCCCGGCCGGGCCTCGGGCTCGAGCTGCGCCGTGCCGACGCCGAGGCGCATGCGGTCTAGGCGCCCGCCCCGGGGTCGGCGGTGGCTGCTCGCCAACCTCCGCGCCGGGCGCGTGCAGCGCACGCTGTCGGCGATGGTGGCCGCGGCCGCGGGGCCAATCGGCGTCGAGATCTACTTCGAGCACTACCGCGGCTCGTTCGGCGACAAGTGGATGTGGACGCCGATCGTGCTGACCCCGCCGCTGGTGGCCGCCGGGGCCGCCGGGGTGGTGTCCGAGCGCGCGGCGCGTACCGCCCTGCCGGTCGTCTCGGCCCTGTACTTCCTCGATGGGGTGATCGGCGTGTACACGCACCTGCGCGGCGTGCGCCGCAAGCCGGGGGGACTGCAGGAGCCGCTGTACAACCTGGTCATGGGCCCGCCGCTGCTGGCCCCGGGCTCGCTGGCGCTGATCGGCACGCTGGGCCTCGTCGCTCCGCTCGTGCCGCGGGAGCGCTGATGCACGGCAGCGGCGGAGACCCCGAGGGCCTGCCGCGCCAGCGCCGGGGGACCACGCCGCAGATGCACGGCCGCTACCCGGACTTCGACGTTCTCGACGAGGCCGACCACTGGGACGGGGTCACGCGGCGCGTGGTGCTCGCCCGGCTGGCCCCACCGCCGCTGCGCTTCTTCGACGAGGCCGAGGCCCGCACGCTGGGCGCGTTCTGCGACACCGTGCTCGCCCAGGACCGTGAGCCGCGCGTCCCGGTCCTGGCTTTCATCGACGCCAAGCTCCACGAGGGGCGCCTCGACGGCTTCCAGTACGCAGACATGCCCGACGACCGCCAGACGTGGCGGCTCGTGGCGCGGGGGCTCGACGAGTCGGCGGCAGAACACGGCTCCGGGGTCTACGCGGAGGCGACGGCGGACGCGCGGGTCGCGGTCTGCGAGGCGTTCGCCGAGGGCCGCCTGGCCGGGGGCGTCTGGCGCGATCTGCCGGTCGTGCACGCGTGGGCGGTGGTGATGCGCGCGGTCCTCGCGGCCTTCTACTCGCACCCCTGGGCGTGGAACGAGATCGGCTTCGGCGGGCCCGCCTACCCGCGCGGCTACATGCGCCTGGGCGTCGGCCAGAAGGAGCCGTGGGAGGAAGAGGATGCCTTTCCGCTCGACCCCGTCGCCGACGTGCGCGAGCGAGGCCTCGACCACCCGGCCGAGCACAGCGGATGAAGGCCGCCGGACTGGCGAAGGGCGCCCTTGGCCCCGCCGACAACGACTCGCGCTTCCTCCTGGACGTCCACCGGCGCGGCGTCCCGGGCCGCGACCGGATGCGCTCCTACCGCGATGACGACGAGGTCGACCTGGTCGTGGTGGGGTGCGGTGCGGGCGGCAGCGTGCTCGCCCAGCGCCTGGCGCGCCACGGCTGGCGGATCGTCGTGCTGGAGGCCGGGCCGTTCTGGGACCCCGACACCGACTGGGTCTCCGACGAGGAGGGCGCGCACCACATCTACTGGAACGCCAACCGCATCGTCGGCGGCGAGGACCCGGTCGAGCTGGGCAAGAACAACTGCGGCCACGGCGTGGGCGGCTCGATGGTGCACTTCGCCGGTTACGCGCCGCGCTTTCATCCGTCGGACTTCGAGACGTTCACGCGCGACGGCGTCGGGGCGGACTGGCCGATCGCCTACGACGATCTCAAAGCGGACTACGAGAAGCTGGAGGCCGAACTGCCGGTGGCCGGCCAGCACTGGCCGTGGGGCGACCCGCACGGCTACCCCCACGGCCCCCATCCGATCGGCGGCGCGGCCGAGCGCGCGTGGGAGGGCGCTCGTGCGTGTGGCATCGAGATGCGCGTCGGGCCGGTGGCGATCACCAACGGGACGTTCGGCAACCGCCCGCACTGCATCTACCGCGGCTTCTGCCTGCAGGGCTGCAAGGTCAACGCCAAAGCCTCACCGCTCGTCACGCACGTCCCCGACGCACTGAAGCACGGCGTCGAGATCCGCGCCGACTCGATGGTCATCCGCGTCGAGACCGGCGAGACCGGCGCGTGTACCGGCGTGACCTACGTGCGCGACGGGCTCGAACGCCTCCAGCGGGCGAGCGTCGTCTGCCTGGCCGGCTACTCCATCGAGACCCCGCGCCTGCTGCTGAACTCCGGGCTCGGCAACGGCGACGACCAGGTCGGGCGCTACGTCATGGTCCAGGGCGCTCCGCAGGTCGCCGGGCGATTCCCCGAGACGCTGCGCATGTACAAGGGCCCGCCGCCGGAGGTCTCCAGCGAGCAGTTCTACGAGACCGACGAGTCGCGCGGATTCGCACGCGGCTTCAGCGTGCAGACCGTCTCCCCCCTGCCGATCGGCTGGGCCGAGCACGTGCTGGCCGACGGCCACTGGGGCACGGCGCTGCGCGAGTACATGCGCGACTACAACCACTGGACGACTATCGGCGCGCTGAGCGAGCTGCTCCCGCGCGCCGGCAACCGCGTAACGCTTGCGGACGAACAGGATCTGTTCGGCATGCCGATCGCCCGCTTCGACTACACGCAGTGCGACAACGACCGTGCGAACATCGCCTACACCAAGGCCACGCTGACACGCATCCTCGAGGCAGCCGGCGCACAGGACATCCTCACGATCGACCGCTACGCCCATCTCGTCGGCGGCTGCCGAATGGGCACCAGTCGCGAGGAGAGCGTGATCGACGCCGACCACCGCGTGTGGGGGACGCCCAACCTCTTCGTCTGCGACGGCAGCGTCATGCCGACCCAGGGGTCAGCCAACCCAGCCCTCACGATCATGACGCTCGCCTCCCGTCTCGCGAGGCGGCTGGCGGCCAAGCGCGTCGATCCGGTGCGTGCCGCGGTGGCAACGTGAGCGCGGCGCACGTCGACGCCATGCCGGCCGGCTCGGGGCGCTGATCCCCGTGCCCGGGGGGATCGGAGGCGTCGACGCCGGCCTGGTCGGGGCGCTGGTTCTCTACGGGACGCCGGCCGCGACCGCGGCCGTCGGAGTCCTGGCCTACCGGGCCGTGCTGCTGGCCATCCCGGCGATCCTGGGCGGCGCCGCGTTCATCACGCTGCAGCGGAGCCTGCGCGATGAGGCCGCGGCGCGTATCCCGTGCGCCGACGACGTCCGCACGCCGAAGCCCGCGGTTGCGGTGTCATGAGTCGCCCGATCGCCGACTACGCGCTGCTCGGTGACTGCCACTCGGCAGCCCTGGTCTCGAGCGACGGCTGCGTCGAGTGGTGGTGCCCGGCGCGCTTCGACGCGCGCAGCGTCTTCGCGCGATTGCTGGATCCTGCGGCCGGGCACTTCTCGATCCGTCCCACCGAGCCGTTTGAGGTCGCCCGCTCCTACGAGCGCGACACGATGGTGCTGAGCACGGTCTTCACGACGGCGTCCGGGACGCTGCGCCTCACCGATGCGCTGGCGCTCGAGCACGGTGCACGCGGGCACGACATCGGGCTGCGCTCGCCGCACGTCCTCGTCCGCGAGGCCGAGGTCCTCAGCGGGCGCGTGGAAATTGCCGTAGAGTTCGCCGCTCGGCCCGAGTACGGCCTCGTCAAGCCCCGTCTGCACGCCACACCCGACGGCGTCCGGACCGTGGGCGGCGCGGACACCCTGTTGCTGGTCATCGACCTCGACCTCGACCTCGCGGACGGGACCGCGAGCGCCCGGGTGACACTGGACGAGGGCGAGCGGGCGACCTTCGCCGTGCACCATCGCGAGGGGATGGCGCAGACGGACTTCGCGATCGTCGACGGCGCGACCGCACTCGAGGACACGATCGCGGGCTGGCGCTCGTGGATGGGCGAGCACGAGCGCTACGACGGCGCCTACCGGGAGGCGGTCAACCGCAGCGCGCTGGTGCTGCAGGCCCTGACCTACCAGCCCAGCGGCACGATCGTGGCCGCACCGACGACGTCTCTGCCCGAGATCCTGGGCGGCGAAGCCAACTGGGACTATCGCTTCGCGTGGCTGCGCGACGCGAGCCTCTCGCTGCGCGCGCTGTGGATCGCGGCGTGCCCGCACGAAGCCCACCGCTACCTCGACTGGATGGCTCGAGCCGTCGGCCCCCAGCGCGACCGTCCGGTGCAGATCATGTTCGGGGTGGAGGGCGAGCGCGACCTCACCGAGCGCGAGCTCGACCACTTGGCGGGATACGGCGACAGCCAACCCGTCAGGGTCGGCAACGCGGCCTGGCGCCAGCGCCAGCTCGACGTCATGGGCGAGATCCTCGAGGCGGCGTACGTCATGCGCGAAGCGCTGGAGCTCGAGGCGCCGACCGCTGCGTTTCTCTGCGATCTGGCCGACCGCGCGGCCGCGGACTGGAGGGAGACCGACGCGGGGATCTGGGAGGGCCGCGAGGGCCAGCGTCACTACACGAGTTCCAAGCTCATGTGCTGGGTTGCGTTGGACCGAGCCGTGAAGCTCGCGCCACAGCTGGGAGACGGTGCGCACCCGGCGCGGTGGGCCGCCCAGCGCGACGAGCTGCGCGCCGCGATCCTCGAGCAGGCCTACGACTCCGACAGGGGCGTCTACGTCGGCGCGTTCGGCTCCGACCGGCTCGACGCGAGCGTGCTGCTCATGCCGATGATGGGTCTGCTCGCGGCGGACGACGAGCGCATGCTCGCCACCATTCACGCCATCGATGCAGAGCTGGGCGTCGACGGCCTCGTGCGGCGCTGGACCGGGACCAGCGAGGACGAGGGCGCGTTCGTGATCTGCTCGTTCTGGCTGGCCAACTGCCTCGCTCTGGCCGGGGAGCTCGGCCGGGCCCGCGAGGTCTTCGAGCGCGTAGCCGCCCACGCCAACGACGTCGGGCTGCTGGCCGAAGAGATCGATCCGCGCGACGGCAGCCTGCTGGGCAACTTCCCCCAGGCGTTCTCCCACGTCGGTCTGATCACAGCGGCGTGGGCGATCCACGAGGCGACGCAACGCGAGGACACGACCACATGAAGCTCGACCCCGGCGAACGGTTTCCCGACCTCGACCTACCCGATCACACCGGACGGCCGCGTCGGCTATCGGAGCTGTCGGGTGGCGATCCGCTCGTGCTGCTGTTCTCACGCGGCTGGTGGTGTCCGAAGGAGCAGCGCCACCTCCGTGAGGTCACCGAGCTGCAGAGCGAGTTCGAGGTCGCCTACACGCGCATCGTGGTGGTCAGCATCGACGCGCCCGAAGTGCAGGCAGCCTTCCGCGCCGGCCTCGGCGCGCGCTTCGTGTTCCTGTCGGACGCCGAACGCCGGTGGCTGGTGCAGTTGGATCTGCTGGAGGAGACCGACACGGTGCACCGCCCCTACCGGGCCGACCGCCTTCACGCTGCATCCCGACCTGACGATCCATGCCGCCTACGACGGCAACTGGTACTGGGGACGGCCGACGCTCGAGGACCTGCGCCAGGACATGCGGGCGATCTCGCGCGCCGTGCGCGACGACTTCGGACGCCGATGAGCGCGCTGCCCGACGGCGCCGCGCAACTCGCCTTCGACGGCCGCGACCTGCACGCCGCGAGCGGGCCCGGCCGTTGCTTCATGGTCGACGCCCGCTGCCTGCGGGGCACCCCGGTGCTCAGTGCTTACGCCCACGTCTGTGCGCTGCCCGACGCCGCCGCCGTGCTCGAGTTCGATCAGCCCGAGGTCCAGCAGGCGCGCCGCGACGCGCTCGCGGGGTGGATCGGGCTGCTCGGCGACGCGCTCGTCTGCCTGACGACGCTGGCCCTGGACGAGTCGCGCTACGGCGGGGCGATCACCGTGACGCGTGAGCCGGTGGCGTGGAGCGAGGACCCGTTCGCCCGCATCTTCCCGGGCACCATCGTGCGTACCGATATGTTCTCCGCCGTCGCACCACCGCCCGGCCCGGTGCTCGAGCGCTACGCGGGTGTCGCCTGGCCCGGCGGGCGGTTCTGAAGGTGAGGAGCGTCGGCCCGTCCACCGGCTCGCCTGCGAACGGTGAGCCATCGTTCGCACCGCTGGCGCCAGCGGCGCGCACCGCGACCGGGATCCACGCGTGAGCGCGCGACCGCAACCGCTGATGGGCCGCCGCGCCCTCGTGACCGGCGCGGCATCGGGCATCGGGCGTGCGACCGCGCAGCGACTGGCGGCTGACGGTGCCTCGGTGGTGATCAACTACGTCGGGGACGCCGAGCCGGCCGACGTCCTGGTCGGCGAGATCGAGCGCGGCGGCGGGCGTGCTGTCGCGGTCGAGGCCGACGTGTCCGACGAGGCGCAGGTCGCCGCCCTGTTCGCACGGGCGCGCGACGAGTTGGGGCCGGTCGACGTGCTGGTCAACAACGCCGGGGCCGAGAAGCCCTTCGCGCTCGTCGACATGCCGCTGGAGGAGTGGAACGCGGTGCTGGCGCTCAACCTCACCGGCCCGTTCTTGTGCGCCCGCGCGCTGGCCCGCGGGCTCGCGCCCGGCGCCGGGGGGGTGATCGTCAACGTCAGCAGCGTGCACGAGCTCATCCCCTGGCCGACGTTCAGTCACTACTGCGCGAGCAAGGGCGGCCTGAAGCTCTTCGCGCAGACGATCGCCCGCGAGCTCGCCCCGCGCGGCATCCGCGTGGTCAACGTCGCGCCCGGGGCGATCCTGACGCCGATCAACCAGGAGCTCGTCGATGATCCGGAGAAGCGTCGCGCAGTGGAGGCCGAGGTTCCGCTGGGGCGGCTCGGTCAGCCCGAGGAGGTCGCCGCAGCGATCGCGTGGCTGGCCGGTCCGCAGGCGCAGTACGTGACGGGGTCGACGCTGTTCGTCGACGGGGGCATGACCCTCTACCCCAAGTTCGTCTGACGCCGCGCTCACCGGATTGGCCGACGGCGCGTGCGCGACGGCGAAGAGACTCTGCGCCGCGGCCTCGCCGCTCACGCCGGTTGCTCGGCCTGGGCCTGGATGCCGCGGACGAAGGCGACCAGGATCACGCCGCCCGCGACGTTGCCCACCACCGCGACGGCGGTGTTGCGCAGCAGGTCGACCCAGTCCGCGTCGGTCGTCCCGGCGGCAATCCCGAAGAGGATCTCGCCGAAGCCCACGACGGAGTGGTTCAGACTGGGAGCGACCAGCACGAAGCCGACGGCCAGCGCGATGAACAGCCGGGTCAGGTCGCTCTCGGCAGCCTCGGCGAGCCAGGTGAACACCGTGATCACCACCCCGCCGAGCACGGCGCTCACGGCGGCCGCCAGCAGGTCGCGCTCGGTCAGGGTGTCGGCCAGCCCGCCCGCCGCCTCCAGCGACTCGCGCTCGAGCACACCCGGGGTGCTCAGCATGACGACGAACAGCGCGATCCCGGCGAGGTTCAGCGCGAACGTGATCCCCCATAGTCGAGCGACGGAGCGCCGCGTGGCGTGCCCAGACAGGACGGCAGCCACCGGGATCAAGAAGTTCTCGGTGAACAGCTCCGATCGGCCGACGGTCAAGAAGACGAACCCGACCCCGAAGGTCAGCGAGCCGAGCACGTGCGCAGTGGCCAGCGGCATGACCTCGCTCAGCGCTCCGGTGCTCACAACGAGGGCCAGCAGGCCGAGCGTCACGTGAAACCCGCCGAGCAGGCCCGTCGCGGCGAGGACACCCACGGGCCGGGCCAAGCGGCGCTGGCCGTCCTTCAGGCTGTCCTGCCAGATCTCGTGTGGCTCGCGGCCGATCATCGAGCAACCCGATCGCGCCCGCTCAAGCGGCGCCGCAGGTGCTGTGAAAGCCTGCGACGCAAACGACTCGGGGGCGGGTCAGACACCGCGAAGGCCCGCCTGAGGGGAGAAAGGGCGGGCCTTCGCGGGTCGTGTTCGGCGACCCTCGCCGTCAGTCGGCGAGGACCGCCGAAGTGGCGCTCGAGCACTGTGCCAACCGGCGCGGCACGGGCGGGTCTAGGCCTGTGAGTCCGCCTCATCCGGGCACGCGGCGCCGGCGTCGGCGCCGAGCAGGCGGCCGAACACCGAGGGAGAGTCGAAAGCGCGGACACACCACCAGTCGACCGAGCCCTCGCGGTCAACGAGAGCAGCCGAATGACAGTCATAGAGGAAACCGTAGTTGTCGATCCGCGCCGGCGTTGAGATCCGCCCCCACTCATCGATCGCTCATACCGGCGCCAGACTCGCATAGCCCGGTGCCGGCCCCGTCTCGGCGTACGGACCCACAAGGAGGGGAGGGCCCGGCGCCGGACGGGACGGTACCCCGGTCAGCGGGCGAGCGTCGTCATCTCAACCGTGCCGAACTTTCCTTCGACGCTGAGCGTCGGGCAGACGAACGTGGGAGCGGCACTGACGCTCCAGAACGTGTCGACCCCGCCCGACGCCGCGGACCTCATCACCCTCAACTCGATCTCCTTGATTCCCAACTGCGGTCAGACGACGCCGGGTTGCCCCAGCCCGGACCCTGGCGTACTGCGACCCGGAAGCGTCGGCGTCGGCGTCGGCGAGGCGGGAACGGCATGCGCAGGTGTGAACTTCGCTATCACCAACGCTGGCAACGACAGCTATTCCATCACCCCTCCCTCGCCAATTCGCTTGGCACTCCCGGGACGGGGAGCGCAGGCGACCGGTGCACGTCTCCAGGCCCCACCCCACGGCATCCTCGATGCCCTTCGTCGAGTGCGGCTCCGAGAGGCAACGGCGCTGGAACCACTCGACGAACTCGGGATAGTTCTCGCGCCAGTGGTTGGCGTTCATGCGGCCCCAGCCGCGATAGGCGGGCAAGCGCGTGAAGAACCCCTGTGCGAGCTTCGGGTTCGCGAGCAGCGTCCAGTGTGACGGGGTGTAGGGGAACATCGGCCCGAGAATGGCCGCGCCCGTGACCCGGTCCGGGTGACGCGACGCCATCTCGAGCAGCCACTGGGCACCTCTTGAAAGCCCGACGAGCAGGGCGCGCTCGGTACCGGTTGCGTCCATGACCGCGACGCAGTCGTCGGCGAACGCGGCCGGCGCGTAGCGCTCCGGGTCGCGGCAGCGATCGGACTTCCCGTTCCCAAGGCCGTCCATCGTCAGGACGCGGAAATGGCGGGCGAAGTACGCGGTCTGCATCTTCCAGTTGCGCGAGTGCACGATCGACCACGTCGGCAGGAAGAAGATGGTCTCGTCTCCGTCGCCATAGACCTCGTAGAAGAGGCGCTGACCGTTGCGTTCGGCGAAACCCTCGAGGTCGGGATACCGTGCCCGGGTCTGCTCGGCCCGCCCTACGACGGAACTTGCTCCGAGAACCGTCTTGTCGCCTGACGTGATGATCGAGCTCATCTCTGGTCGCTCCTTCCCGACTCGAGCTCCTCGAGCCACGCATCGATCCAGGCCAGCAGCTCGCGGTGGCCCTCGTCAACGCCGATGAGTCGTTCGAGGAGCAGCCCGCTGTTGAACGTCAGAACGAGCGTGACGATCGCCTTGACCGGATAGCGGTCGCGGTCGAGCCCGTACTCGGCGATCGCCTCGTCAAACGCCTCGGTCAGCACGGCGCGCCACGCGTCCCAGGCGGCGGCGGTCCGCTCTTGTAGAGCGGGGCGGTTCCAGGCGATGGCCCACAGCTCAGCCATCACCTTCGGATAGCCGGCTTCGAGGTCGGCGTCGATGTAACCCATGGCGGTCCGCCACTTCTCGATGAACGAGACATCGGACGCGTACATCGCCCGCTGGCGCTCGACCAGCCTCGCCGTGAAGCGCTCGAGCACCTGCAGCTGGACCTCGGCGATCGAGCCGAAGTAGTAGTGGACCAGACCATGGTTGAGCCCGGCCTCGGTCGCGAGGCGCCGCGTCGTGATGGCCTCCGCGCCCGACGCGATCAGCAAGCGCTCCGCCGCGTCGAGGAAAACGTCGACGGTCTCCTGCCTGGTGCGGTCTGCTGTGGTCTGGGTCACGTCTGTTGCGTCCTTCCGACCGTCTTGGTCAATCGACTAAGGCGAACGTACAGTGTTGCTGCGAGTAGGTCAACTCCGCGCATCTGGCTAGCCAAAGGAGACGCGCCGATAGGATAGGGGTGCCTACTGTTGCTCGGCTGGCGAGGGCTTTGGCCAACACCGGCGGGGTCCAGGCCAACCAGCTGAACATCTCAGCAGCACTTCTTGACATAGGAGCAGCGACGGCGGCTGCGATGCTTTGCCGATGAGGCTCTACGTCTGCTGGGGGAAGTTTCCTGTCCCGTGGCCGCGCCGCGACGATTCGTGGCACCCTGACCGGCACCCATGCAAGATCGCCCACGACGCACTGCACGCTGCTGGTTATAAGCCCGACGTGGTGAAGGTCTACGGGTTCCGTGGACTACCCGATTTCACGCGCGGCCGCAGGGAGGTAAGGCGGCTCACCGGCGCGAGCGAAGTGCCGGTACTCGTGCTCGACGATGGGCACGTACTTACGGACTCGAAAAACATCGCCGCTTGGGCACAGTCCAACCGGCTGCCCTCTTGAGGGACGCTGCCGCCGTGAGGCACAGCAGCATCGTGCGTTCACGACGAGCGGATGGATTGGGGCGCGGCCTTGAGGATGCGCTCGCCGGAGCTTCTCCTCGAAGTGCGCCGGGTCAGCCTCTGCCTATGCCGACGGTCAGTACCACTCGTCGCTCCCGCCTGGCCTTCTACGGACGATGCCCGAAACTCCTGCTGGCTACATCCGTCCGCATCCGACGGATCGGAAACGTCGGCGAAGAACCACGCAAACCGAGGCGCAAAGCCGTAAAGGCAGTCGATCGGCGACGCGCATGACCGCGCTTCACACGCGAGAGGTCGCTGGTTCGAAACCAGCCGTGCCCATCACCGAATCCGGCATTGTCCTCGCGGCGCGAAATCATCGACCGCTCGGAATCGTTTGACTCTGGAGGCAGCGACCGAGACGATGCCGCGATGGGCTTGAGGCGCGGTGCGGAATCGGGGTCCGTCAGCGGGTCGAGCCCTGGTGGTTTTTGTTCCAAGCGGTCACCCTGACAGGAACATGGGCGGCAACCTTTCGGCGGACATGCGATTCAAGACACGAATGCAGTTCGGCGTCGTCGGGGTCGCGCCATGATCTCGGTGCACGCACTTGACACCGGGCGCGTGAAGATCCACACGCGGCAGGTGGACGCCCATCCGCGCGACGCGCTACGGCTGCTCGCGACGCTCGTGGATCGCAAGTGGACGGGCTGGCTGCCGATCTGGTCGTTCGCGATCGAGCACCCGGAGGGGCTGGTGGTCGTCGACGCCGGGCAGGATCCCGGCCACGTCCGGCCGGTGTGGGACGTCTACGAGTCGATGGCCGTGCGGTTCGAGGTCACCGGTGACGACGCGCTTGCTGTTCGGCTCACGAACGCCGGACTGCCCCCCGCCGACGTGCGTCACCACGTGTTCACCCACCTGCACGTGGATCACGTGGGTGCCGGCCCGCTCCCCGGAGCGCGGCCCACCGTCAGCAAGAACGAGTGGCGCGCGGCGACGCGGCCGGGGGGGCGCCTTCGCGGCTACCGGTATCCCGGCTTTCCGCCGGACCCTGTGCTGGTCGGCGACGATCACGACCTCTACGGGGACGGCAAGATCCGCATCCTGGCCACGCCCGGCCACACCCACGGTCACCAATCGGTGCTCGTCGCCCCCACCGACGGCTCGCAGGTGCTGATCTGCGGCGACGCCGTCTACAGCGAGACGGCGTTGCTGGACAAGGCCACCGACGGCGTCTGCGTCAGCCCGCGCGACGCCCGGGCCAGCATCGGACGGCTTCAGGACATCTGCCGGTCGGCGCCCACCGTCGTCGTCCCCACACACGACCCGCGCTCGCGGGACCGGCTGCTCGCGGGCCGGCCGACATCCCCGGCATGACCTCGTCATTGCAGGAACGGCGTATCGACGTCGTCAGGGAGCACATGCGCTCTGAGAACGAGCATCGCTTCGACGACACGCTCAGGACCTTCGACCATCCGCGCTAGGGCTGCCAGCGGCGACGGTGAACCCGCCGCTCCCGTCGCCGAGTAGCACGGTGACGTCGGTGGCGAAGTTCGCCGTTGGAGGGAAGCCAAGGAGGCGCCGCCAGGCGGCGGCGCCTCCCCTGAACCCGAGTTAGCGGACGCGGATGGTCCGCTTGCGGCTGACGCCGCTGATGTGCCGAGCGTCACGGCCCACCTTCACGCGGTAGGTGCCCGTGCGGAAGATGCGCAGGCGCTTGCGATAGACGGCCCTGGAACCGGCCGCGCGCAGCTTTGCCTTTGCGACGGTCCGGAAGGAACCACTCTTGGTGCGACGCTGGATGCGGACCTTGCGGCCGACCACATCAGCCGGAGCGACCGCGCCACGGAAGCGCACGCGCTGACCACGGAAAGCGGTGCGGTCGTTGACCCGGAGCGTCACGCGGTGGCGTACGAGAACCTGCACCGCGGCGCAGGCGACCGGGGGTGAGGACTTCGCCACGGCCTGATAGCGGGTGTTGACGGTCGGCTTGACCGCGACGGAGAACTTCCCGTTGTTGTCGGTCGTGACCTCGCTGCCGACCTTCTTGAAGCCGTCGGCATAAGGAACCGGATCTTCCTCGAGCTGCACCTTGACGCCGCCGCTGTTGGGGCCGGTGAGGCGCCCGGAGATCGTCGTGCTGCGCCCGAAAGTGACTCTCACCGGCGACGCTGCACACGAGAGCGCGGTGGCTCCGGGACCAGGACCGGGACCAGGCCCAGGCACGTTATACGGCGGAGCGGTGGTGAACGTCTTGTCGTTGCCCGCTGCGGTCCCTGACGGATTGGTCGCGACCAGCCGGAAGTGGTAGAGGGTGTTCGGCGAAAGGCCCGAGATTGCTGCGTCCACAGCCACATCTTTGGGCTTGCCCTTGGCGGCGACCGTCTGCACAGGTGTCGTGGTGCCGCGTGCGGTCGTCGTCCCGTACTCGAAGAAGTACGTCGTGTCCTCTCCGTTCGGGTTGACCGTGCCGGTCAAGGTGGCGGTCGTCGCGGTCACCTTGGTGGCGTCGCCAGTCGACGCGACCGGAACAGCTGCCACGGCAGCAGCCGGAGCGAGAAGCGCCCAGGCCGCCAACATGAGAATGAGTCGCTGAGGGTTCAATAGACCCCCGATGGTCTTGCGCATGGTTCTCCTTGCGGATAGTTGAACTACTGACAACACGCGCAGAGAGCCCAAAGGTCGGGTTGGAGTGCGCATACGGCGCGCTGGTGCGTCACCGTCGAGCGCCAACTGTTCGTTGCCTGACCAAGTGTCGGCACAGTGGGGCCATACTTGGGTGTGTGCCTGCACCCCTGATCGAGTTCCCGGCCGACGACGCCGGACGCGCCCGCCGCTTCTGGAGCGGAGTCCTCGGCGTCGACCTCGCGCCTCGGGCCGCGGCGGCCGGGTCCGGTTGGGAGACCGACACCGACGGCCTCCGCCTGGGCGTTCACGAACGTGGACGCGGTCCTGGCGACACCGGCTCCCTTCCGTACTTCACGGTTGCCGACTTACCCGCGACACTGGATCGCATCCGTGAGCTTGGTGGCTCGATCGTCCACCCCGGCGAGCGGTGGGCCATCTGCCGAGACTCCGAGGGCAGCCCGTTCGCGCTGGCCGCCGCGAACTAGAAGAAGGCGACCGCCATCATGGCATGACGTACGCGCCGGCCAGCGCGCGCACCTGCTCGTAGATGCGAGCGTCACGCTCGCGATCGATCACCGGCTTGCGCAGATGGGCCAGCACCCAGGCCTGCTGCTCAGGGGTCGAGGGCGGCGCACTTGCCGTGACGCGAGCCGCCGGCGCCCGCGTGCTGTGCGGGGCGGGGCTGGGGTCGCCGCCGCCACCCGCGAGAAGTACGAGACCGGCGAGCGCGAGACGCCGCGCCATGCCGCTCAGGCGCGCCAGCTGGAGGCCACTCGCGGCGCCTCGGCGCGGATCTCCTCGAGCAGCCGGACGGGTAGGTCGGCGGGCGATTCCCCGGGCATCAGACCGCCGCCGCGGGGGGTGAAGAAACGGATCTTGACGTGAGGTCGGTTGCTCGGGAAGTGCGGGATGGCCGTCGTCCCGGTCACCGCGGCGCAGCGGATCTGCGCCTCAGGGACCGCCTCGGCGAGACGGCCGAGCCCGCTGCGGGCTCGCAGCTCGTGGCCCTTGGATCGCGTGCCCTCGACGAAGACGCCAATGCATGCGCCGGCCTGCAACTCCTCGATCGCCCTATGCAGCGCGCCCACGTCGCCCTTGCCGCGGTCGATCGGGATCTGCCCCATCCCGTCGAGGACGGTGCCGAGGCCGTGCTTCCACAGCGACGCCTTCGCAAGCGCCTTGATCTGACGGACCGGGAGGGCGGCGATGCCGATCGCCACCGAGTCCCAGTTGGAGTCGTGGTTGGCGGCGATCAGCAGCGGACCGTCGGCAGGCAGATCCTCGAGTCCGCTCACCTCCAGGCGTCCCCACCACTTCACCCCAGGCGTCGAGGCGGCCATGGCGAGTCGGTACATGGGTGAAACGGCGGGCACCCCGGCAAGGTATCTCGCTCTAGGGTCGCGTCACGGCTCTCCGTGAATCCCACCACTCGCTGCGCGACCTGTGGGAACGGGGTCAGCGCGGCTGGCCGGCCACCTTTCCCGTGGTGCAGCTACCGAACCCGCCGCTGCTCCTGGCGCTCGCGGGCCTGCTCGTCGCGGCGTTCACCGAGGGATCGGTGCACGCGTATGCGCGAGGCGCGTTTCATGCCGGGTTGGCCGCGTGGGCGTGGGCGGAGATGGCCGGCGGCGTCAACTGGCTGCGCCGCGCCTTCGGTGTCACCGGGATCGTCTACACCGTCGTCGAGCTGGGGGTGTTGATGGGCGCATGAGGCGCACGGGCCAGCGCATTCGGTCCCCTCGGCGGCGCTGACGCGCGGGACGGCGCCTCTCGCGTCGGCCGCCGCTACTGCGGCTCTGTGGGCTCCGCCGAGACCACCTGGGGCTGCGACCCGCCGCGGTCCTCCCAGCGCGAGTTGAGCGTGAGGGACGAGTCGTCGCCCACGTAGGTGATGAGCGCGATGGCGTGGTCGTCGGCGATCACGATCGAGTCGACCGTGGCCGAGCGCACGGGCTGCGGCAGCATCTGCGCGATGGCGGGAAGCTGCGGATGCAACTCGTCGATGAGGTCGGCCTGAACGTGGTCGGCGTCCATCGGATCGCAGACCGCCTGCGCGTGCGCCTCGACCACCGGTCGGAGGGTTGCTTCGTCCATGTCAGGCCTCTTCTCTCTCGACTGCGGACGGCCAGCGTCGCAGATCGCCTGGCTGGCGACGGGCTCGCGGCGGCGATACTCCAGTGATGACCCGCTTGTCCGAAGTCAGCCGTCGCGAACTGCTCGGCGTGGGAGCTGCCGCAGGAGCGGCACTCGTCGTCGGGCGGGTCGGGCTGGCGAGCGCGGGCAAAGCGCAGCGCTTCCGGCTGGATTTCGCGGCCGTCGCACCACGGGAAGGGTGGCCGGGATGGACCTGCGCGGGAGCGGCGAATCTGCGCTGCGCCGACGGGCAGGGGTTCCTGGAGGCGGGGACGGATGTGTTTCCTTCGGACCCGAGGCCGGTCGCCTTCGCGCTCGACCGCCGGTTCCGCGACGGCGAGATCGCCGCGACCGTCACGGCGACCGGCGCGGGCACCGGCCTGGTCCTGCGCCGGGTCGGACACCGCTCGTACTACGCAGCGATCCTCGACGACGAGCAGGCAGCGCTGATCCTCGTGCGCCGGGCTCCGGACGGCGCGACCGAGGTCGCCCGCACCGCACTCGCGGCGCGCTCCGGACCGGTGCGCATCACGTTCAGGGTCGCCGGGACCCGGCCGGCGGTCCTTGTCGCCACCGCTTCCGACGACGCCGGCACGACCACCGTCTCCGCGCATGACGCAACCCCCGAGCTTCAGCGGGCCGGCGATGCCGGCGTGCTTGCCACCGCGCGGACGCTGTTTCCGAGTGCGGGGCCTGAGGCGTTTCCCGCACTCGGCAACCTGCACCTGCTGCCCTACGGCGTGCAGGAAGGTCAGGCAGTGTTCGAGACCGCGGTGGGCGCGCAGGTCCTGCAGAGGATCCGGGAGCGCTCGACCGCTGCTTTCGCCGACATCGAGCTGCGCCCGGTGGATCGGGCTCGGATGACGGTCCCCTCGGTGGTGGCGGCGACGAACGGTCCGCCGGTCTCGCGCGGGGCGCGGCTACGCGTGGCGACCGACGTGCCTGCACGCGTGCAGATCGAGATTGCGACCAACGCACGCTTTCGGCGCAGCCGCCGGATCGCGCTCGGTGCGACTGACGACTTCAACGCCGTCATCGCAACCGTCCGCGACCTCCCCGCAGGCGCGACCGTCTACTGGCGCGCGCGGCTGCGGCGGCAGCGGCGCGAGAGCGTCGGCCCCGTCCGGCGCTTCCGCGTGCCGCCCCGCGCGGGGCAGACGGCCCCCGTGCGCGTGGCCATCGGCGCCTGCGCCTCGCAGTTCGGCCCAACCTTCGACCTCATCGCCCAGGCCCGTCCGGACGTGTTCGTCTGGCAGGGTGACCTCAACTATCCGGACACCATGGGCCCGCTCGCCCAGACGGTCAGCGCTTACGCGGGCATCTGGCGCGAGTTCCTCGCCAATCCGCGCACGACTGCGCTTTTCGAGCGAACGCTCTTCGCTGCGCAGCGCGACGACCACGACTACGGAGTACAGGACGCGAACGCGGGCAACCTCGTCCCTTGCGGGCTGACCCCGTGGGAATCGCTGGTCGAAGCGCGCGACTACTACCGGTTCTCGGCGGGCCTTGCGGACTTCTGGGTCCTCGACCAGCGCCGTTTGAAGACCGACCCCGCCGCCCCGGATACGCCCGCCAAGACGCTCCTCGGCATGGCGCAGCGCAGGTGGCTGCTGACAACGCTGGCGCGGTCGACAGCGCCGTTCAAGGTCATCTGCTCACCGTGCACGCTCGCGCCGTTGCCCGCCAACGCGCGCGACGGCAGCTGGGCGGCGGGCTTCACCGCCGAGCGCGACCTGCTCCTGGCGCACATCGCGAGCAACGTGGACGGTCGCACGATCTTCGTCACCGGCGACACCCACTGGACGCTCGTCTACGACCGCGACGGTCTCTACGAGGCGCGCCCCTGCCCGCTCGGCATCCCTACACCCAACGACATCACGCTCACGCAGCCGCAGGCAGCCGAAGATGCCCGCGGCAAACCCGGGGTCACCTATGCCGACGACGACCGGGGGCACTTCGCCCTCATCGAGGTGCGGAGCCAGGACGGCGAGCCGCAGCTCGATCTCACGCTGGTGCGCGAGGACGGCGCGCGCCCCTATCAGCGGCGCTTCACCCTTGATGGGCGTGGCCTCCCGCAGTAGTACGTTGTTCGTCTTGAGCCCATTCGGCATCGAATCTCTGCCGGGCGAGGGCGTGAAGGCGCTGCGAACGCTGCCGCTGCTCGCCGAGCGCCTGCAGGAGGTCGTGTCCCACACCAGCGTGCTGACGAAAGTCGCCGCCGACGTGAGTCACATCGCCGACGGCGTGGAGCACGTCCCGCACATCGACGACGCCGTCACGCAGATCGCGGTGGACACGAGCACGCTCCCGGAGGTCGGCCGCGGCATCACGGCCCTGGCCGAGCGGATCGGCGGCTTGGAGAAGCAGATGGCTGCCCTGTCGAAGTCGACGGGCGTGCTGCCTTCGATCGACGGCCGGATGGCCACCATCGAGGGCGCCATGCCGGAGCTCGTCGCGGTGCAGCAGCATCTCGCCAGGCTCCCCGAGACGATGCAGAGCCTGGACGCGGGAATCGGCGGGCTGTCCGGCCTGCTGACACAGCTCGTGGCCTCGATCAGCAACCTCGACGCGAACGTCGCGGCACTGCAGGAGTCGATGGAGCCGGTCGGCCGTCTCGCCGACAGGCTGCCCCGCGGCTCACGCCGCTGAGCTTGCCGGTGCGCCGAGCGGCGCGAGCTCCACGCGGTTGCGGCCGCCGGCCTTGGCCGCATAGAGCGCGCGGTCGGCGACGCGGGTGACGGTCGGCGGTTCTGTGCCGTGATCGGGTGCGGTCGCGACGCCGACGCTGATGGTGATCTCGCCCCGCATATCGGCACCCGCGGCCACGTGCTCGCCGTCTCGTGGATGCTGCGCCGCATCGCGGCAGCAGCGTCTAAGCCTGGCTAAGTAGCTCATAGCCTGCAGGCACTGTGTCGATCACCCTCACGCAGCTGCGGAGCTTCGTCGCCGTGGTCCGCACGGGCTCGGTGACCGCAGCCGCCGACGAGCTGATCGTGACGCAGCCATCGGTGTCGGCCGCCGTCGCGGGGCTGGCGCGGGAGCTCGGGATGCCGCTGCTGGAACGCGACGGCCGAGGGGTGCGCCCGACTGCAGCCGGGCGAGCCTTCGCGCCTTACGCAACCGACGTCATCGGGCTGCTGGAGAAGGGCCGCCGAGCCAGCACGGAGGCCGCGAGCACGGGCGGCCGGGAGCTGCGCATCGCCGCCGTCACGACCGCGGCGGAGTCGTTCGTCCCCGCGCTCATGCACGCCTTCGCCGCCGACCGGGAAGGCATCGGCCTGACCCTGCAGGTGGGCAATCGCGACCAGGTGGTCGCCATGGTCCTCGACCACGAGGCCGACGTCGCTTTCACCGGGCGCCCGCCGCGCTCGGACCGGATCGAGGCGTTCGCGCTGTGGCCCAACGATCTCGTGCTCATCGCAGCGCCCAACGATCCGCTGGCGGGCCAGTCGCACGTCCGCTCGGCCGACCTCACCGGCCGGCACTGGCTGCTGCGCGAACCCGGCTCAGGGACGCGCGCGGCGAACGAGAGCTTCCTGGCGACAACGGGTCTCGACATCTCGTCGCTCACCGTCGGCTCCAACGGAGCGATCAAGCAGGCGGTGCTGGCGGGCCTGGGCGTCTCGTTCGTCTCGCGCGACTCGGTCGCGGCCGAGCTCGAGGCTGGGCAGTTGTCGACGATCGGCGTCGAGCCGGCGCCGACGTCGCCGGGCTGGCATCTGGTGCGCTCGCGCGTCGGTCCCCCGCGGCCGGTGGCAGATGAGTTCGCCGCATTCGTCCAGACGTACGCATAGCGCAAACTCTATAAATGGTCGTAGACCTTTTGCTTGCTCTCGATGGTTGGCCATGATGTAATGACTCCTATGACTGAGAACGGAAAGGGCCGGTGGGACGCTGGCGTCACGCCCTACGCCGAGATGGGCTACTACGACGCGGACTACGAGCCGAAGGACACGGACATCCTGTGCGCCTTCCGCATCCGGGCCCAGCCCGGGGTCGACATGATCGAGGCCGCCGCCGCCGTCGCCGGCGAGTCCTCCACCGCCACGTGGACAGTGGTGTGGACTGACCGGCTGACCCCGTACGAGCACTACCAGGCCAAGGCCTACCACGTCGAGGAGGTCCCGGGGTCCGAAGGCGAGTTCATCGCCAAGATCGCGTACGACATCGATCTCTTCGAGGAGGGGTCGATCGCCAACCTGACGTCGTCGATCATCGGCAACGTGTTCGGCTTCAAGGCACTCGTGTCGCTGCGCCTGGAGGACATGCGCATCCCGGCGCACTACATGAAGACCTTCCAGGGCCCGCCGCACGGCATCGTCATGGAGCGCGAGTACCTCGACAAGTTCGGGCGCCCGCTGCTAGGTGCGACGACCAAGCCCAAGCTCGGCCTGTCGGCCAAGAACTACGGCCGCGTGGTCTACGAGGCCCTGCGCGGCGGACTGGACTTCACCAAGGACGACGAGAACATCAACTCGCAGCCGTTCATGCGCTGGCGCGACCGCTACCTGCACGCGATCGAGGCCGTCGAGCGCGCCTCGGCCGTCACGGGCGAGGTCAAGGGTCACTACATGAACGTGACCGCCGGTGACATGGAGGGCATGTACGAGCGGGCCGAGTTCGCCAAGGAGATCGGCTCGATCATCATCATGATGGACCTCACCGTCGGCTACACGGCGATGACCTCGATGTCGAAGTGGGCCCGCAAGAACGGAATGATCCTGCACCTGCACCGCGCCGGCCACGGGACCTACACGCGCCAGAAGACGCACGGCGTCAACTTCCGCGTGATCGCCAAGTGGTGCCGGATGCTCGGCGTCGACCACATCCACGCCGGCACGGTCGTCGGCAAGCTCGTGGGCGACCCCAAGTCGATCGAGGGCTACTACAAGGTCTGCCGCGAGCGTTACACCGTCGCTGACCCGGAGCTGGGCATCTACTTCGACCAGGACTGGGCGTCGCTGGCGCCGATGTTCCCGGTGGCCTCCGGCGGCATCCACGCCGGGCAGATGCACCAGCTGCTGCACTACCTGGGCGAGGACTGCATCCTGCAGTTCGGCGGCGGCACCATCGGCCACCCGCTGGGCATCGCGGCCGGCGCCACCGCCAACCGCGTCGCCGTGGAGGCGATGATCCTGGCCCGCAACGAGGGCAAGGACTACTTCGAGGAGGGCCCCGACATCCTGATCAAGGCCGGCAAGGGGTGCAAGGAGCTCAGCGCCGCTCTGGACGTCTGGAAGGACATCTCATTCGAGTTCGAGCAGGAAGACACCCCCGACTCCGTCGCGACGCCGACGCCGAGCTAGCCCTCCCACTTCGAAAGGCTGAAGAGCATGCGCATCACACAAGGGACGTTCTCGTTCCTCCCGGACCTGACCGACGAGCAGCTCGCGGCGCAGGTCGCGTATTCCCTGGACAACGACTGGGCGATCATGGTCGAGCACACCGACGATCCGCACCCCCGCAACGCCTACTGGGAGATGTGGGACCAGCCGCTGTTCGACCTGGACCCCTCGGAGGCCGACCAGGCGATCAAGCAGGTGGCCGACGCGCGCAAGGCCTTCCCCGAGCGCTACATCAAGATCGTCGCCTACGACCGCTCGCTGGGCCGCCAGACGAGCGCGCTGAGCATCATGGTCAACCGGCCCGCCGAGGAGCCGGGCTTCCGCCTCGAGCGCACCCAGAAGGCGGACCGACAGATCCGATACCAGCTGCACTCCTACGCGACCGAGCAGCCCCACGGCCGCCGCTACGGCGCGGAGCAGAGCCTGTCGAGCGAGCACCGCACGAGCGAGAGCGGCGCCGAGATCAGTCGCGATAACGACGACGAGAGCGGCAGCAACGGCGACAGCGCCTCGACGTGATCGAGGGCGCGGAGAAGCTCGAGGAGGTCCTGAAGAGCCTGGACGACACGCTCGTCGGCCTTGGCCCGGTCAAGACGCGGGTCCGCGAGATCGCCGCGCTGCTGATCATCGAGCGCCTCCGCGAGAAGGAGGAGCTAAAGACGACCCGGCCGTCGCTGCACATGTCCTTCACCGGCAAGCCGGGGACTGGCAAGACCACGGTCGCGCTGCGCATGGCGGAGATCCTCCACGGCCTCGGCTACCTCGAGAAGCCGCGGGTGGTCTCCGTCACACGCGACGACCTGGTCGGGCAGTACGTCGGGCACACCGCGCCGAAGACGCGCGACGTGCTCAAGAAGGCCATCGGCGGCGTGCTGTTCATCGACGAGGCTTACTACCTGCACCGGCCCAACAACGAGCGCGACTACGGGCAGGAGACCATCGAGGTACTGCTGCAGATCATGGAGGAGGAGCGCGACAACCTCGTCGTCGTGCTCGCGGGCTACGCGGACAAGATGGACGAGTTCTTTCTCTCAAACCCCGGCATGGGCTCGCGTGTGGCCCACCACATCCACTTCCCCGACTACACACAGGAGGAGCTCATGGCCATCGCCGAGATGATGCTGGACCAGGCCGGCTACGAGTTCAGCGATGAGGCGCACTCGGCCTTTCAGGAGTACATCGAGGCGCGGGTCGAGAAGCCGCGCTTCGCCAACGCGCGCAGCATCCGCAACGCCATCGACCGCGCGCGCCTGCGGCAGGCCAACCGCCTCTATGAGACGGGCCAGGAGCCGGGCCGCGAGGAGCTGCTGACCATCGAGGCCGACGACATCCTGCGGTCGAGCGTGTTCGCCGACCCCGCCGAGCCGGCCGGGGTCAGCTCATGACGCGCCCCATCATGCTCGGCCTGGTCGGCGACTCCGCCGCCGGCAAGACGACCATCACCCGCGGGCTCGTCCGGGTGCTCGGTGAGGACCAGGTCACCCACGTCTGCCTCGACGACTACCACCGCTACGACCGCAAGCAGCGCGCCGAGCGCACCATCACGCCGCTCGATCCCGCCTGCAACCACCTCGACATCATGGAGCAGGACCTGCTTCACATCCGGGGGGGCAAGAACATCCTCAAACCGGTCTACAAGCACTCCGACGGCACGTTCGGCGCACCGGTCTACGTCGAGCCCAAGCGCTTCACGATCCTGGAGGGGCTGCTCGGGTTCCACACGCCGGCAATGTGCGAGGCGTACGACCTGCGGATCTACCTCGCGCCCCCGGAGGACCTGCGGCGCCGCTGGAAGGTGCAGCGCGACTGCTCGCGACGCGGCTACACGACCGACGACGTGCTCGCCGAGCTCGACCGCCGGGAGTCCGACTCCGAGCGCTACATCCGCCCGCAATCCCGCGCCGCCGACGTCGTCGTCACCTTCTCTGAGGGCACGGGCGACGACCCGAACTCCCTCGACGCCGAGCTCGTGCTGCGCGACGGCCTGCCGCACCCGGACCTGGCCCCGTTCGTTTCCGAGGACCCCGAGGACGGCATCACGGTGGTCGAGCACGACAGTGAGCAGCACGTGCGCATTCCGGGCATGATCTCGCCGGAGCGCACGCTCGCGATCGAGGAGGCCCTCTGGGAAAGGCTGCACTTCGCCCAGCACCTGCGCGCCGTCCGCCTCGGCGAGTTCACGATCGGCACGGACCTGCACCGCTCCGGTCCGCTCGCGCTGGTGCAGCTGCTGATCCTGTACCACTTGGTCACCGCCTGCGCCGCCGTCGCGCTGGGCAGCGACGACGGCGCGGCTGAGACCGCAGGGACCGCCGCGTCTAGCTGAGCGGGATCCCCGCCTCGGTCCAGCAGCGGACGATGTCGCGCATCGAGAGGATGCCGACGACCTCGGCGTTGTCGAGGACGATGACGTGACGGAAGGCGCCGGCGACCATCGCCTCGGCGGCCGTCTCCAGTGGCCAGTCGACTTTGGCGTAAACGAGGTTCGTCGTGAGGTGATCGCCCACGAGCTCGACGTCGATGTCCTGGTCGCGGCCGTTGGCGCGCAGCAGGTCGCGCTCGGTGATGATGCCCGGGCCGGGCTGCTCGGGATCGATGACCACGGCCGCACCGACGCTGCGCGCCGACATCCGCCGTGCCGCCTCGCGCAGGGTGTGCGTGGGGCCGACGGTGACGATGACCGGGTTCATGCCCTCGTGGACGTGGATGGTCACGCGACGTGGCACAGCATCGAGGTCGCGCCGGAGTCGGGAAGCAGCCGCGGGTCTGAGATCTGGGCCGGCACGTTGGTGCAGACCTCGATCACGCGGCCGCGTGGTCGCTGCGAGTCGGCAGTGGTGCGTAGCCGAGCGTCACGCCAGCGCCGACTCGAGCACGCACGCGTCGACCGCACCGGGGTGGACGTGCGTCACCGGCACCCCCAGCGCTCCTGCCTTGCTGACCACGCTCAGGCGCAGCCAGTGCGAGAAGCGGCGCCCGAGCGTGGAGATGATGATCTCGTCGAAGCCCTGGGCGTGCATGGCGTCCTCGATCGCCGACAGCGGGTTCGCGTCGCCGATCGCCCCGGTGACCGGCGCGCCGGCGGCTCGGGTCAGGCGCGGCAGGGCGAGCCGCAGGTTCTCCCGCGCCTCCTCGACCCCGGCCACCTCAGGGTCCACGAGGCGGTGCAGCCCGCGTGGCGTGGCCGGCACGACCAAGTGGAAGCGTGCTTCGCCGGCCTGCGCCCGGGTGCGGACCGCCTCCAGCAGCGCCGGCGTCGGGGCCGTGCGGTTGGCGACGATGAGCACGCGGGTCTGGTCAAGCACGACTGATCGATCTCCCTGGGAAGCTTGTAGCGATCCACACAAAGTACCCGCGAACCGCTCCAATACACATCGAAATCCAACGGCCATCCATAACCATGAGTCGATTTGTTGCCCGCTATGGCCTGCGCGTCCAGGCTTCCTGGGCTGCGCTCAGCGGATGGGCGAGACGGGTCGATTCGGGGAGGGAAGCCCGGCGTCGCCCTGCCCGCGACGTCCGGGCTTCATTTGTTCTAGCCCCGCCGTGAAGATCAGCGGCGCGACTGGCGGATGACTTCGTTCTCGCGCCATTCGAGCCAGGCGCGGAACAGCGCGAGGATCACCGGGGCGAGCAGCACCACGTTCATGATCGTGAAGACCACGAGCAGCAGGATGACCTCGGAGAAGGTGATGAAGGCGCCGAACACCATTTGCGGGCCGCAGCCTACCGCCTCGCGGGCCGGCGGCTGCCTAACGTGACGCGCATGGTCACGGAGGCTCAGGCGCGCGCGACGATTCAGCAACTGCTCGATCTGCGCGACCCGGGCAAGACGATCTGCCCGTCCGAGGCGGCGCGCGCGCTCGGCGGCGATCCAACCTCGCTTCGCTCGGAAGGCTTTCGGCCGCTCATGGGAATCGTGCGGGACGCCGCCCGCGCAATGCGGGACGACGGCGAGATCGACGTGACGCAGAAGGGCGAGGTCGTGGACCTCGACACCGTGCGCGGACCGATCCGCCTCAGACGGCGCTGACCACGGCGTCGAGGCCGAGCCAGCCCGCGAGCAGCTCGAGCTCGTCGCGCAGCGCCTCCCCCGTCGAGGCCGGCGCGCCCGGCTCGAGGTGCGTCGCCCGCACGCGCAGCACTCGCGCGCGTCGATCGCTCTTGAGGTCCACGCGCGCGACGAGCCGGTCCCCGAGCAGCAGCGGCAGCACGTAGTAGCCGTGCACCCGCTTCTCCGCGGGCACGTAGATCTCGATCCGGTAGCGGAAGCCGAACAGCCGCTCGACTCGCGGGCGCTCGAAGATGAGCGAGTCGAACGGTCCCACGAGCGCGCGCGCGTCGATCGCACGCGGGATCCGCGCGCCCGGCGTCAGATACGCGACGGGCCGCCACCCCTCGACCCGCGCCGCAACCAACTCGCCCGCCTCGACGAGCTCGGCCACGCGCGGCGCCGCATCCTTCGCCGACAGCCGGAAGTAGTCGCGCAGGTCACTCTCCGTCGCCACCCCCAGAGCGCGCGCGGCGATCTTCAGCAGGCCCCGTTGCGCCTCGTCGGCGGAAGGCGTCGGGGCGGCGAGCACCGCCTTCGGCAGCACGCGCTCCGGCACGTCGTACTGGCGCTCGAAGCCGCGCCGCCGGGCCGAGGTGATCTGGCCGCTCCAGAACAGGAACTCGAGCGCCCGCTTGGCGTCTGACCAGTCCCACCACGGGCCTTTGCGGCGCTCGTCCTGCTCCACGATCGCGCGAGCGGGAACCGGCCCGCGCTCGCGCACCTCGCCCAGCACGCGCTCCACGAGCTCGGGCCGCTCGCGGGCGATGCGCCGCATGCCGCCCCAGGCCTCGTCGGCGGCGCGTTCCATCCGCCAGCGCAGCAACGGCTGGGTCGCCACGGGGATGAGGGAGGCCTCGTGGCCCCAGTACTCGAACAACCGGCGCGGCGCATGGGAGGCGAGCCGGTCGAGCGAGGCCCGCGGATAGGGGCCGAGCCGGCTGAACAGCGGCAGGTAGTGCGCGCGTTCGAGCACGTTGACGGAGTCGATCTGCAGCAGGCCGAGCCGCTCGGCCGTCCCCCGCACGGCCCGCGGCGTCACCGCACGCGGCCGGTCGAAACCCTGGGCGGCCAGCGCGATCCGTCGCGCCTCGGCCGCCGAGAGCTCAGCCCGCCGCGACACGCTCCAGCACGCCGAGCAGCTCGGTGACCCGGCAGACGAGCAGGCGCTCCTCCTCGACGTCGACCCATGCGCCGGCGTTGGCGGGGAAGACCACGTGGTCACCGGGCACGACGGGCATCGCCACGCCCACGGACTCCCACCAGTCCAGGCCGGGCCCGACGGCGAGCACGATGCCGTGGTGCGGCGGCGGCTCGTGCGAGCCCGACGGCACCACGAGCCCCGACTGGCGCACCCGGTCGGGCTCGAGCTCCTTGATCACCACGCGGTCGAACAGCGGGCGCAGCTGGTCGGGCATCAGGGCGCCACTATCGGTCGAGCTCGCGCAGCAGGTCCTGCACGTCGGCGCGCTTGCGCGTGGCCTCGTCGATCACCGCAAGGCCGATCCCCCGCTGCGCGCCCGTGACGAGCGCGACCTTGCCGCTGACGCTGTAGGCCATGGCCGGACGCTATCGCTCAGCGTCGCGCGCGCGCCCATTCGATGAACGCCTGAGTGCCGCGGATCCCCTCTTCCATCCCGGCCGACTCCGGCAGCGCGGTGAAGGCGTCCAGGGCCTCCTGCGCGCGGTCGCCAAGGTCGCCCAGCAGGGGCGAACGGCGGTTCGAGAGGACTGAGCGCAGCGCGTCGAGGTAGTCGAACTCGGCCCCCAGCGCCGTGTTGAGCTCCGTTTCGCCGGGGATCGGCTCAGCGAGCGAGCGCCGCTCACGGAAGACGCGCACCGCCGCCTCGTGGGCACGCTGGGTCGCGCGCAGCGCCGTCTGCGCCTGTCCGCCGGAGACGCCCGGCCGCAGGACCTCGAGCCGGGCGCCGAGCTGCTCCTGGCGCGAGGCGAGCTTCTCCAGCGCGGGCTGGATCGGGCCCCGCGTGCCGATGGCGTCATCGGTCCCGTCGCGGACGATGACGTACACCCCGTACCCGACGCCCGCGAGCGCGGCCAGCGCGAGCAATCGCAGCAGCCAGCGCCGGAAAGCCCTCAACTGGCCTGGACCACCTCGAGCTCCTCATCGGCGAAGCGCTGACGGATGACCTTCTTGTCGAACTTGCCCACCGAGGTCTTGGGCACCTCCTCGATGAAGGCCCAGGAGTCGGGCAGCTGCCATTTGGCGACCTTGTCGGCGAGGAAGCCGCGCAGGTCATCCGCCGAGACGTCCTCCCCATCCTTGACGACGACGGACGCCAGCGGCCGCTCGCCCCATTTCTCGTCGGGGATGCCGATGACCGCCGCCTCGGCGACGGCGGGGTGGCCCATGATCGCGTTCTCGAGCTCCACGGAGGAGATCCATTCGCCGCCGGACTTGATGACGTCCTTGGAGCGGTCGGTCAGCGTGAGGAAGCCGTCGGGCGAGATACGCCCGACGTCGCCCGTGCGCAGCCAGCCGTCGTGGAACTTCTCGTCGTCGTCGTCGAGGTGGTAGCTGGCGGTGATCCACGGTCCGCGGCACTCGAGCTCGCCGACGGCCTCATCGTCCCACGGCTGCACCGAACCGTCCTCGGCGATCAGCCGCGCCTCGACGCCCGCCATGAAGCGGCCCTGGGTGACGCGGTAGCGCCACGCGTCCTCCCCGTGCGCCGCGATCGGCGGACGGGCGACCGAGCCCAGCGGCGACGTCTCCGTCATGCCCCACGCGTGCAGGATGCGCACGCGGAACTTCTCCTCGAAGGCGCGCATCAGCGACTCCGGGCACGCCGATCCGCCGACGACGACCTCTTCCAGGCAGGAGATGTCAGCCTCGTCGTCACCCTCGAGCAGTCCGAGCAGCCCCTGCCAGATCGTGGGGACCGCGCCCGCGAAGTTCGGCTTCGCCTCCTGGATCATCTTCAGCATCGGCTCGGGCTGCAGGAAGCGGTCGGGCATCACGAGCTCGGCGCCGACCAGCATCGCCGCGTAGGGCAGCCCCCACGCCATCGCGTGGAACTGCGGGACGATCACGAGGACCTTGCTCGACGGGGACAGGCCCATCGCGTCCCCCATGCACGCGGCCATCGAGTGCAGGACGACCGAGCGATGGCTGTAGACGACGCCCTTCGGGTTGCCGGTCGTGCCGCTCGTGTAACACATGGCCGCCGCGTCGTTCTCGTCGACCTCGACCCAGTCGAAGTCGTCGGAGGCGTCGGCGAGCAGCGACTCGTAGGAGTGGATCTCGGCGCCCTTGTCGGCAAGGGGCGACAGGTCGGGGTCCTCGCCGGTCACCAGCACGTGCTCGACCGTCTCGAACTCCGGAAGGACCTTGGACAGTGGCTCGACCAGCGACGCGTCGACGATGACGACCTTGTCCTCCGCGTGGTTGGCGATGAAGACGACCTGCTCGGGGAAGAGGCGGATGTTGAGGGTGTGCAGCACCGCCCCCATCGCCGGCACCGCGAAGTACGCCTCCAGGTGCTCCTGGTTGTTCCACTGGTAGGTGGCGACGCGCTGGTCACCGTCGATCCCCAGCGCGCGCAGGGCGTTGGCCAGGCGCGCCGCCCGCTTGCCGACCTCGGCGTACGTGGCGGTGCGAAAGCCGTCCCCGGTCCAGCTCGACACCTCGCTGGCACCGTGGACCACCGTCCCGTGGCGCACCAGGCGGGCGATCGACAGCGGGGCGTCCTGCATGGTGCTGCGCACTGGAAGGTCCTCCCTCGGTGACCGACGTCTCGCCTCGAAGCCTACGTGAAGGTGTCGTAGAGCAGGAAGAGGTTGAGGCCGATGATGACCATCGCGACGACGCTCGCCGCGAGCGTCGTCGGGCGCCGGTTGACCAGGCCCCCATCACGTCGCCCCGGCGGGTCAGCCAGATCAGCGGGACGAGGGCGAACGGGATGCCGAAGCCGAGGGCGACCTGGCTGAGGACGAGTACGTCGGTCGTGTCGGCGCCGAGGCCGAGGACCACCACTGCATGACGACCTGGCCCGCATAGGTCCCGACGCTCGAGCTCGACAGGCCCGAAGCGAGCAGGGCGATGGCGAAGGCGAGCGCGGCGCCCGGGCCGAGCAGGGTCTCCAACCCGGCGTGGGCGCCCTCGATGGTGTCGATGTCGGTGCGGCCGGAGTCGAAGAAGACGGCGGCCGCGATGAGCAGCATGGACAGGTTGATGATGCCGGCAAGGCTGAGCGCGACCCCGACAGCTGACCTCGGCGTCAGCCGGCTGGCCCTGCTCGGGCCGGCCTTCGTCGCCGCCGTCGCCTCGCCACCGCTTCTGGCTTCGCCCGAGCTCCGGTTTCGCTCGAGGAGGCCGCGGGCGAGAAGGCCGGCGCGCGGCCCGTCGCCGGCAGCGATGGCGTCGAGCAGGTCCGCCTGTGCCGCGACGTCCTTGTATTCGACGGCGTAGATGCCGGGGTCGATCGCGCCGCCGCGCTGGGCGGCGATGAGCGTGTTGAGCGCCAGCCGGTACGCGAGGTTGCCGGCCCCGTCGGCGATCGCCTCCCACAGCTGCGCGTAGCCCTCGGCGCCGGCGGCGGGCTGCAGGCGCGGTGCGGTGCGCTGCGCGCACGCCCGGGCCACGTCGGCGCCGACCGCCGCGCGCATCTCGAGCACGTCGCCCAGCAGCGCCGCGCGGCCCTCCCCTCGGGCCGCACCGACCAGGCTGACGAGCAGATCGAGCCCGGCCGTCCGGCGCCAGTCGTTGACGCGCGTCGCGCCGCCCTGGGCGACCAGGACGAGCCCGGCCTGCTGGAGGCGCTTGATCGCCTCGCGCACGGCGTGCCGGTTGACGGCGAAGCCCTCGCTCAGAGCGCGCTCGGACGGCAGCGCGTCGCCGGCCTGCAGTCTCCCGGTGAGCACGTCTGAGAGCAGCGACTCGTACACCGCTCCGAGACGAGCCGGCGCTGCACGGGTTCCGTCTGCACCGCCACTGGTCAACTGGTATACCAGCGTGGCCGTTCGATGGTGTCAGGCCGGAGCGAGCACGCGCGACTCCGCAAGCACCACACGGTCGCGGCCGTTTGCCTTGGCCTCATAGAGCGCCGCGTCCGCGGCGGCAACGAGCGCGCGCAGCGCCTGGGCGTCGCCCGTCGCGGCGGCCACGCCCAAGCTGGCGGTGATGGGCATGGGCGGGTCACCCAGGCGTGTGGCGCTGATTCGTCCGCGCAGGTTCTCCGCGAGCCGGCCGGCGCCGAGCAGGTCGGTTCCCGGCAGGAGCAGGACGAACTCCTCGCCGCCGTAGCGAGCGACGAAATCACCGCCGCGCACATTCGTCCGCGCGAGCGCGCCCATCTGGGCCAGCACGGCGTCGCCAGCCTTGTGGCCGTGGACGTCGTTGATCGACTTGAAGTGGTCGAGGTCGAGCATGATCACGGCCATCGACGCACCTGACCGAGCGGACTGAGCGGTCATCAGCCCGAGCTCCTCCTCGAATGCCGCACGGTTGGGCAGGCCGGTGAGCACGTCCTCGTGCGCGCGTCGTACGGCCGCGGTGAGCTGGCGGCGGCTGACCAAGAGGGCGGCGATGAGCACGGCGAGCCCGAGGCCGCCGAGCGTCAGCACCACCTTCACCCAGCCGGGGATGAGTCGGATGATCCGGGTCAGCCGATCGGGCCGCGGGGGCGACCGCCGCGCGGCGGCCTTGGGCTCGCCCGCGCCGACGTTGCGGACGTCTGCCGCGGTCACGATGGGGATCTGGGGCCGCCCGGCCCTGGAGCTGCCGGCAGCGGCCGGATCGCGACTCCGCGCCGGGCGGTCGGATGAAGGGGTTCCGTCGGGGGTCGCAGCCGGCGTCACCTGCGCGACCGGCGTGCGCGTCGTCGGCCGGGGCCGGGCGGGCACCGGCGGCGGCGTCCCCGCCGCCTCAGGGGTGAGGTCCACAGAGGGCGGCGCCGGAGTCGGCGCGGGATCGAGCAGCCGTTCGGGCAACTCCAGCAGTTGCGCGACAGGGGTGGCGATCGAGTCCAGGGTGGGCTCGACGACGTCGGTCACTGGCGGCGCGCTCTGCGCGGCCGCGGGTGCCGCGCAGACCAACGCCAAACCCACCGCGATGACGGCCCCCCGCATACGTCGATCTTCGGCTCGTTCGCGCCAACCCTTGAGCGCCTACGGACGTTCTCATCGACAAGCGCGGCGCAGCGTCCAGTCCGGGAGACGGGTTACGACCGGGAGGACGGAGGCGTTGGGGTGCTCGCGCTCGCCGCGGATCAGGGCGATGCCGGGACGCTCGGCGGTGGTCCACACCTCTCCCGGCGGCAGCTCGAGCCGATAGGCGAGGGCCTGGCGCTCGAAGCGCGTGGTGGAGATCTGGCCGCACGCGCGGATGGCCTCCTCCCCGCCCGCGGCGGCGATGACCGCGTCGAGCCGCGAGCCGAACACGTACTCCTCGCGGGTCAGGCGGACGCCGCCGTAGCCGACGATGCCGACGCAGACGCAGACCGCGAGGGCGGCGGCCAGGCTTGTGACCGCGAAGACGCGCGGGCCGAAGCGCTCCCGCGCCGCGGCGGCGACGCCGGGCAGGCCGACGCCGCCCAGGACCGCGACGAGGGCGGCCGGCAGCGCGACGTAGCGGATGTTGCCGGTGAAGCCGAGCTCGGCGAGGAGGCCGACCGTGACCATCAGCGCGATGGCGGCGGCAGCGATCCCGCGCACGGGGCCCGGGCGCTTGCGCACGGCCCAGACCGCGCCTGCATAGAAGGGCCAGGCGAGCATGATCGACGCGTACGCGAAGGTCAGCCCGAACGGGAACGCGGACTGGCCGGGTGAGCCCGCGACCGGGTTCTGGGCACGGTTGGCCCCGCGCAGCCAGTCGCCCGTCGCGAGGAAGTCCGGCACGAACCACGCCGCCAGCAGCCCGGCCGCGCCGCCGAAGGCCAGGCCCACCGTCGCGGGCCGCCGGTCACGAGCCAGCAGCCACAGGCCGTAGCCGGCCAGCGGGATCCAGACCTCCGGGCGGATCAGCCCCGCGACGATCCCGACCGCCAGCGCAGCGCGGCGCCGGCCGCCCAGGTGCAGGTCGATGGCGCCGAGCGCGAGCGCGATCAGCAACCCCTCCGAATCGCCGCGCAGGACGTTGAAGAGGAAGTCCGTCGCCAGCACCAGCCCCCCCGCGGCCAACCAGCCGGCGGCGCGCCCGCCGATGCGCGCTGCGACCCTGAAGCAGAGCGCAACCGCGAGGAACCCGCTCGCCCGCGCGGCGAGGAGCCACAGCAGCGGCGCGGCGTCGTCGCCCGCGAAGGCGAACCCGAAGGTGAAGACGACCGGGAGCGGCTTCCACGATGGCCCGCCTTCCATGCTCAGCGTCCCCTCGCTGAGCTCGCGACCCCAGATCAGCCAGGCCGTGGGGTCGTAGGCAGGCTGGTCGGAGATCACCAGCGTGAGCGCCGCGAGCGCCAGGCACGCCGCCACCGTGATTGCGGCCCGCCCGCCCGCCACGGTCAGCGCGCGGGCCAGCGGCGGCCGTCGAGCACGCCGCCCACGCCGACCCAGCCGACCTCCATGATCCGCGCCGCCATCTCCTCGAGGGTCGCCTCCGGGTGGTCGAGCCACCAGGTCGCCAGCGACTCGCCCGCGCCGACGAAGCCGTGGGCGAGCGCGTCCGCGAGCGTCTCGTCCAGCGATTCGGCAAGCAGGACCGCCATGCGCCGGACGATGGCGGCGCGTACGCGCGCGACCCCCGCAGGCACAGACCCGGACCCGCCGGCCGCCAGCTCGCGCTGCAGGACCGCCCAGCCCGGCCGGTGCGCGTCCACGAAGCCCAGGAACGCGGTCATGGACGCCAGCACCTGCTCCCCCGCCGCGAGGTCCGGTTCGACCGCGGCGCCCATCGCCGCCAGCAGATCGTCACCCGTCCGCTGCATGTACGCGGCGTACAACCCCTCCTTGGAGTCGAAGTAGGCGTACAGCATCGGCTTGGAGATGTCCGCGCGCTCGGCGATCTCGTCCATCGAGGCCGCGTGGAAGCCGTGCGCGGCGAAGACCTCGCCGGCGACGGTGAGCATCTGCGCTTCCCGGACCGCGCGCGGGACCTGCCGCGTCCCGGCACGGCGTTTCGCCGCTTGTGCCACGCCGACGGATGCTACGCGGCCGCGAGCTTACGTGCCGCCGAGCGCGGCGACGCCGCTGCCGAGCTGAACCCCTCCCAGGGGTCGCCCCCGGTCAGGCGCTGCGCCACCGTGCGCAGCGTCCAGCCGCGCGGGTGCAGCCCGGGGTCATCGAGCTCTCGCCAGCGCAGCGGCATGGCCACGGGCGCGCCGTCGAGCGCGCGCGTCGCCCACGGCGCGACCGCGGTGTGCGCCATCCGGTTGCGCAGATGGTCGACGAACACGCGGCCCTCGCGCCGCTCCTTCTTGAAGGCCTGCGTGAGCTCGTCGGGCACGTCGGCCACGAGCGCGCGACCGAGCGACTTGGCCATCGCGAGCACGTCGGGGTAGTCGACCTCGCGCCGCAGCGGCGCGACGACGTGCAGCCCGCGCGAGCCCGTGGTCATCGCGAAGGGCTCGAGCCCCGCCGCCCGCAGCCGCTCGCCCGCGGCCTTGGCGGCCGCGACCACCACGCCCCAATCGTCGCCCTCCGGATCGAAGTCGACGATCAGGCGATCGGGGCGCTCGAGCCGATCGATGCGCGCGGTCGGGACGTGCAGCGTGATCGCGTTGTGCTGGACGAGCATGCGCAGCGTGTCCGCGTCGCGCGCGACCACGTGCGTAACCGTTCCGCCGTGCTTTGGCAGCTCGACCCGCGCCACCCAGGCCGGGAAGTAGTCCGGGATCTGCTTGAGGAAGTGCCCGCGGCGCCCGATCCCGCCCGGGAAGACCTGCAGCGACAGCGGCCGGTCGCGCACGTGCGCAAGCATGAGGTCCGCCACGCGCTCGTAGTGCTCGGCCAGCTCGGCCTTCGTGATCTTGTCCGCCGGGAAGAGCTCCTTGTCGGGGTGGGTGAGCTTGACGATCGGCACCGCGCTGACAGGATGCCATCCGTGCACGAGGACTACGAGGCCCCGCCGTTTGACGCGCCCGACCGCAACCCGTTCGAGCAGTTCCGGCTGTGGTTCGCCGATGCACAGATCGCCGAGCTTCCCGAACCGGAGGCGATGGTCCTCTCCACCGCCCCCGCCCACGCGCGCGTGGTGCTCATGCGCAGCATGGAATCGATGAACGGCTTCCGGTTCTACACCAACTACGACAGCGCCAAGGCGCACCAGATCGCCGCCGACCCCGCGGTAGCGCTGACGTTCTTCTGGCGCCCGTTGCACCGCTCGGTGCGTATCGAGGGCATCGCGCGCAAGGCGCCCGCGAAGGAGAGCGACGCCTACTTCGCGAGCCGTCCGCGAGGAAGCCAGATCGGCGCGCACGCCTCGCCGCAGAGCGAGGTCATCGCCGACCGGGCGGAGCTCGATGCGCGCGTCGCTGCGATCGAGGCACGCTTCCCCGGCACCGTCCCGCGACCCGAGAACTGGGGCGGGTTCACCGTCCGCCCCGACCTCTTCGAGTTCTGGCAGGGCCAGCCCAGCCGTCTTCACGACCGCTGGCGCTACTGGCGCTCAGGCGACGGCTGGCAGGTCGACCGGCTCGGGCCCTGATTCGCCGCTCAGCCAGGTGGCGCGCAGCGGGTAGGACTCGAGCCACGCTTCGAACCGGCGCGGCGGCAGCAGGGAACCCCCGCCTCCGGGCCCCTCCTGTGGCGGCTAGGGTCAGCCGACATGCCCATTCGCCGCATCCGGGTGCAGATCGAGACGGCGCGACTGCAGATCACCGGCGTCCTGCAGCTGCCCACCGAGGGCTACCGGAGCCGGGTCACGGACTACCTCAACGGGCACGACACCGGCTTCTTCGCGCTGACGGAGGCGGAGATGACGCCGCTGGACGGCTCACCCTCCGAGCTGCGCGACTACGTGGCCATCGGCGCCCGCCACATCGTCGCCCTCGCCGAGCTCGAGGACCTCGGCGTGCTCGACGAGGACCTGGGCGCTCCCAGCCTCGCCGACTACTCGTCCCCCTCCACCCCGCCGCCCGCGCCGTAACGCCCGCGCTGCCGCGGTGACATCGCTGTATTGCCCGGCTTCGACGATCTGACGGCGCTGTTGATCAACTGCACGCTCAAGCGGTCACCCGAGCGCTCGCACACGCAGGCGCTCGCGGACCGCTCGATCGCGCTGATGCGCGAGCAGGGCGTGACGGTCGAGGTGGTGCGCGCCGTCGACTACGACATCGCCGCGGGCGTCGAGGCCGACATGACCGCTCACGGCTGGGCCGCCGACGCCTGGCCCGCGCTCTACGAGCAGGTGGTTGCCGCCGACATCCTCGTGCTCGCCACCCCGATCTGGCTGGGCGAGAAGTCGTCGGTCTGCACGCGCGTGATCGAGCGGCTCTACGGCAACAGTCACCTGCTCAACGACGCCGGGCAGTACGCGTACTACGGGCGCGCCGGCGGATGCATCGTCACGGGCAACGAGGACGGCGCCAAGCACTGCGCCATGAACGTCCTCTACTCGCTCCAGCACCTCGGCTACACGATCCCGCCGCAGGCCGACGCGGCCTGGCTCGGCGGCGTCGGCCCAGGCCCGAGCTACTGCGACGAAGGCTCCGGCGGCCCCGAGAACGACTTCACGAACCGCAACACGAGCTTCATGACCTGGAACCTGCTCCACGTGGCGCGGATGCTCAAGGACGCCGGGGGCTTCCCGACGCGCGGCAACTCGCCCACTGAGTGGGACGCCGGCGCGGGTGCCCAAGCCGCCAACCCCGAGCCAAGGGGGCTTGGCCCCCTTACGGACGCTTCGCGGTCCCAACCCCCGGTCACTTAGCGCGGTGCTGCCTGACCCGCCGTCGTCGCTGCCGCCTGAGCCGCGCGCCTTCTACGCCGCGCTGCTCGCCGCCGCGCCCGCCGCCGCCAGCGGCGAGGTCGACTTCGGCGACGCAGGTATCGGGCTGACGTTCGCCGGCGGCGTCGGCGCCCAGGTCTCGCGTCGTGCCGCGATCGTCTTCGCCGGCACTGGGGTCGAGCACTTCGACGAGCGCACGCCCGGCTGGACCAACGCCGCCGCGCAGGCCCTCGCCCGCGCGCTCAGCGCATGAGCAGCGTGAGCGACAGCGCCGGGAGGACGACCACCGAGACGAGGCGGCCGCGATCACGGCCGCCGCGCTGACCGACGAGATCACCCCGAGCTCGGTGCCGATCGCGGTGCCCGCCACGATGAAGGGCAGCGACGTCGCCTGCCGCTGCGACCACGCTCAGCAGGTTCGTGAGCGGCGCCTCCATGACACGGAGCCGTCTGCAACCGGCTCGCGCCGTTACGCGGTCGGCGATACTCGGGATATGCGCGCGCTCTGGGTCACTCTCCTCGTCTGCCTGTGCCTGCCGGTCGCAGCCGCGGCCGCGCCGCCCCAGCCGGGGCCGTACGAGGGAACCGCCAACGGGCGCTTCTTCTCGATCATCCCGCCGGGCCAGGCCGGCGTGGCCAACGCCCCGCAGGCCGCGGACTTCCTCGCAACGGGAACCCGGCCCGCGCACTTCTCCGATCAGCGCGACCTCTACACCGACCTGCTGTACGCGAGCCCGGGCCTCGCTGACGACGACATCTCCCGCTTCTTCCCGGACGCGAGCTTCGGCGTCGCCCCAGGCGACGTGGAACGCACCTACTCGCCGCGCGATGACGTGACCATCGTGCGCGACAAGTCCTTCGGCGTGCCCCACGTGTACGGCGCCTCGCGCGCCGCGGTGTCCTTCGGCGCCGGTTACGCGATCGCCGAGGACCGCCTCTTCTTCATGGACGTGATCCGCAACTTCGGCGCCGGGAGGCTGTCGCAGTTCGCCGGTGGCGCGAACGTCTCCACGGACCGTGCGCAGTTCGAGAACGCCCCGTACACCGAGGCCGACATCCAGCGCCAGATCACGCAGCTGCCCGACCTCTACGGCGAGGTCGGCCAGAACCTCGTAGACGACGTGCAGGCGTGGTGCGACGGCGTCAACGCCTACATCGCCGAGGCCCGCATCAACCCGTTGAAGATGCCCGTGGAGTACGGCGCGGTGAACCAGCCGCAGGGCCCGCGCGACTTCACTCCCGCCGACGTCGTCAGGGCCGCGTCGCTGATCGGCGCGGAGCTCGGCAAGGGCGGCGGCAACGAGCTGACCGAGCTCGGCCTCCTCGAGGCGTCGATCAAGCGCTTCGGTGGGCGGCGCGGCATCCAGATGTGGCAGGACTTCCGCGGCCTCAACGACCCAGAGTCGCCGGTCACGGCGACGCGCAAGCGCGGGTTCCCCTACGACGAGATCCCGAAGGACGTCCTCAAGACGGTGGCCCGGCCCGACGCCGGCTCATTCGAGCCGGTGCAGACGCAGGTCGGCGGGGCCGAGGGCCGCTCGAGCGGACCCTTCGAGGGGCTGATCGAGTTTCCCAAGACGGCGTCCAACGCTCTGCTGGTCCCCGCGCGCAACTCCGCCACCGGCAATCCCCTGGCCGTCTTCGGCGCGCAGACCGGCTACTTCCAGCCGCAGATCTGGTGGGGCGTGGAGCTCCACGGACCCGGCTTCGACGTCGGAGGCGCCACGATCCCCGGCACCGGACCCTACGTCGAGATCGGGCGCGGCCCCGACTACTCGTGGAGCGCCACGTCGGCCAGCCAGGACATCGTCGACGTCTACGCCCTGCGGACCTGCAAGGACGACATGCACTACCGCTACCGAGGTGCGTGCGAGGCGATGGAGGTCATCGAGCAGTCTCAGAGTTGGGTTCCGAGCGCGGCCGACCAGACGCCCGCCGGCACGGCGACCTTCCGGGCGCTGCGCACCAAGCTCGGCCTCGTCGTCGGCCGCGCGCGGATCGACGGCAAGCCCGTCGTCTACACGAAGCTGCGTTCCACCTATGGGCACGAGTTCGATTCCGGCCGCGGGTTTCAGGCCTTCAACGACCCCGACAAGATCAAGAGCCTGGCCGAGTTCAAAGAGGCGGCCATGGGGATCGGCTACACGTTCAACTGGCTCTACACCGACGACCGCGACATCGGCTACATCAACACTGGGGCCAACCCGGTCCGGCGCAAGGGCGTCAACGGACTGCTGCCGATCGAGTACCGCCGCGGGCGCGAGTGGAAGGGGTTTGACCCGGAGACCAACCTCGCGACCTACCAGTCCCAGCGCGCGCGCCCGCAGGCAACCAACCAGCGCTACATCGTGTCCTGGAACAACCAGCAGGCACGGCGCTGCTGCGGCGGCAAGTCGTTCACCCCGCTCTACCGCTCCCAGCTGATCACCGAGGGCCTCGACGAGCGGCTGCGCGGCGGTCGCAAGATGACGCTCGGGCAGGCCGTCGACGTGGCGCAGGACGCCGCGACGATGGACCTGCGCGGCGACCGCGTCCTACCGGCGGCGCTGCGCGTCGTGGGCAAGCCCAAGGACCCGGCGCTCGCCGCCGCGGTGAAGACGCTGCGCGCCTGGCAGCGCACGGACGCGCACCGCATCGACCGCGACAAGGACGGCACCTACGAGGACACCGAGGCCGTTCGCATCATGGATGCCTGGATGACGCTGCTGCCCGAGGCCGTCTTCCGCAAGCGGCTCGGCAAGGCGACCTTCGACGCCTACGACAAGACGCTGCGCCCCGACATCCCCAACTCGCGCCGGGGCAACACGCGCGACCACCTCGGCTCGGCGTGGGAGAACGGCTGGTACGGCTACATCCAGAAGGATCTGCGCACCGTCGCTGCACCGGGCAAGGTGCGTGGCAAGTACGCGCTGCGCTTCTGCGGCTCCGGCAAGCTCAGCGCCTGCCGGCGCACGATCCGGTCCTCACTGACGCGCGCCCTCGCGATCGATCCCGCCGCGCTCTACGCCGACGAGACCATCGAGCCCGCCGACTGCGGCGCGATGGACATGCAGGCCTGCTTCGACTCCATCCGCTACCGGCCGCTCGGCCTCATCAGCCAGCCGCTCGTGCCGTGGCAGAACCGCCCGACCCAGCAGCAGGTCGTCGAGGTCACCGCCCACCGGCCGCGGTGACCGGGAGTCCCGCGGCGCGCCAGGCCTGGAAGCCGCCGTCGAGGTCCGTGGCCCGCCGTAGGCCGAGGTCCTGCAGCGTCGCCGCGGCCAGGACCGACTGGTAGCCGGCGTCGCACATCACGATGACCTGACGGGCCGGATCGCTGACGGCGGGGTCGCGGTCGGCGCTCGACGGTGCGCACCGCCATTCGAGCACGTTGCGCGCCACGCGCACGGAACCCGGAACGTGTCCGTCGCGGGCGCGCTGGTCGTCCGAGCGGATGTCGACGAGCACCGCGCCCGCGTCCAGGGCGGCGCGAGCCTGCACCGGGTCGAGCCGCTCGAGCCTCTCCCGCGCCGCGGCCAGCATCTCGTCGAGCATCGGTTGCCCCCGGTCAGCGGCTCGGAATGCGCTCGTCGTAGCGCGGGAGGCCGTCGTCGGGGATCGGCTCCCACACCGCCGCGTAGGCCGCCTGCAGCGGCGCCGAGAGCGTGAAGCGGACGGCCCCGCAGCCGCAGCCGCCGGTGAGCTGTTGGTCGACCATAGGCTCGCCACGTTATCCAGATCCACCTCGACTTCACGCCGCCGCTGCTGCCCGACAACCTCTTCGGCCACCTCGCGGCGACGGCGGTCCCGGGCGTCGAGGAATGGCGCGACGGGGCGTACCGGCGCACGGTGCGCCTCGAGGGCGGGCCGGCGGTCATCGCGCTCACCCCGCGCGCCGACGGCGTGATGCTGCATGGGCCGCAGGAGGCGGTCGAGCGCTGTCGCTTCCTGCTCGACCTCGACGCCGACCCGGGCGCCATCGACGCCGCGCTCGCCGCCGACCCGATCCTCGCGCCGCTCGTCGCCGCCGCGCCCGGCCGGCGCGTGCCCCGCACCGTCGACTCCCACGAGCTTGCCCTGCGCGCCGTCCTGGGCCAGCAGGTCTCCACGGCCGCGGCGGCGACCCACGCCGCGCGCCTGGTCCGCGACGCCGGGGAGCCGATCGAGGACCCCGGCGGCGGCCTCACGCACCTGTTCCCCACACCGGCGGCGGTCGCGGCGGTCGACCCCGAGACACTGCGGCTGCCGCGCGCGCGCCGGGCGACTCTGCTCGGCCTCGCGCGCGCGCTCGCCGACGGGCTCGACCTGTCCGACGCGGACGCCCTGCTCGCCCTGCCGGGCATCGGACCGTGGACCCAGCAGACGATCGCGATGCGCGCGCTCGGCGACCGCGACGCGTTCCTGCCCACCGACCTCGGCGCCGCGGTCGCGCTGAAGGGGCTCGGGCTGACGACCGACGACACGGAGCGCTGGCGCCCCTACCGCGCCTACGCCGTCCAGCACCTGTGGGCGCTCGGCGACCACGCGGTCAACCGCATGCCCGGCGGGTAGCGTGCGCACCGTGCCGGCGGCATACGTGGCGAGCCCGTACGGCTTCTCGGAGGCGACCGCCGGCTACTACGCGCGGCTGCTGGAGGCAGTGCGCGCTGCGGGCATCGAGCCGCTCGACCCGTGGGCGGGCGACCCGCCGTTCACGGCCGCCGAGGCGCTGGCCCCCGGGCCCGAGCGCACGGCTGCCTTCCGCGCGGTCAACCAGGCCATCGCCGCCCGCAACCTCGAGCTCATTCGCCGGGCCGGCGCACCGGGGACAACGAGGGCGCGGTGGTCAACCTGCAGGTCGAAGCGCTGCTCACAGCGCCCGTGGCGCGCACGCTCGACGACGCACTCGCGCGGCTGCGAGCGGTCGTCTGACTCAGGCGGAGAGAGAGGGATTCGAACCCTCGGACGACATCTCTGCCGTCACACGATTTCCAAAGGCGCTGGCGGCCCGCGGTGAGCCGCGATCTGGCTCTCTAGAGCGGTATCTGGAGGCCAGTCACAGTAGCCCCGAGGTAGCACGTCCCTGGTCCGCAGCGCAGGCCTTGCGACGACAACGAGCGGCCGTCGTTCTCGCGCTCCCCGAGCGCCCCGCGACCTCCGGCGTGACAGGGCCAGCTCGGAATGTCCTTCGCGTCCTTAAACCTCCGCACAAGCAGGCGATTCGTTTCGTGATGGGACGGGAACACCCGGCTGAAACCTCCGGCTGTTCGCATGGAGTTTCTCGTCGTGGACGCGGCGATGGAAGGGAATTGGTCGCCCGGGTACGCTTCCCTCGCCCTGGCTCTGGCTCTGGCTCCAGCGGCATAGCTGTATAACGTGCGCGATCGACTGGCGATCTCCGACTCAAGATCTCGTCGCGTGCCTCAATGTGCGTTGGGAGCAGGAAATTCGTGACTGCGTGGCCGCGTAACGGCATGCGTCGGTTCCGGCGAAGGGTCCAAGGTCGAGCGCCTACGCGTCCCTCTGTCCGGCACTGACGCGAATATCAGCCTCATGACAGAGCATGGGTTGAAGGTTCCGCGGGTGGTGCTGGAGCCCGCCGAGGCGATCGT
>JBBJOW010000002.1:0-119599 GCA_037724045.1 Solirubrobacteraceae bacterium | reverse complement strand
GGTGCACGATGCCCGGGTTCCCGGACAAGTACAGCCCCTTCTACAAGGCGCCGCCAGGGTCGGCGATCTCCGGCGGCATCTCCAAGGTCACGGGCGGCGGCATCCGGCGGCTGCGCCGGTTGTCGATGAAGTCGGGCAACCGCACCGTGCTCTGGGACAACGCCGGCGACGTCCCCACCGGCTGGTCGACCACGCACGGCAAGAAGGGGACGGTCGAGAAGGCCAACGGTTTCTTTTACAAGAAGCTCCAGTACAACGGCTCGGTCAACCAGGCCAAGCGCAACAAGAAGCAGCCGGTGCCGCAGAGTCGCGACATCCTGCGGCAGAAGGGGATCGACCTCGAACAGAGCGTCGACGTGTTGGGCGAACGGGTCAAATCCCGCTAGGAGCTTTGAATGTGCTTTAAGAACCTGCCGATCGAATTCGACGCACAGGGCAACGCCACGCTCAAGCCGGGGGTGGCGAATCCGTACACCTACACGGAGACGCCGCTGCCCACGCCGATCGAGGACGACCCGGAGAAGATGCGGGAGCTGTTCGCCCGCAACGGAGCCATCCGGCGCGTCGACTTCGACCCCGTCACGCGGGTCGCCGGCGCCCTGGCGTTCCACACCGTGGTCGACCTCGACAACCGCGAGGTGCTCGAGACCGCGTCCATGGCCACGCTCTTCCGCGGCTACGAGGTCATCCTCAAGGGCCGCGACCCGCGCGACGCGATCTTCATCTCCAGCCGCGCCTGCGGGGTCTGCGGCGGCGTCCACGCGACGGCGTCGGCGCTGGCCTGCGAGATGGCCTTCGGTGTCAAGCCCCCGCCGATGGGGATCGTCGCCCGCAACCTGCTGCTCTCCACCGAGTATCTCTACGACCACCCGATCCACCTTTCCCTGCTCGCCGGACCGGACTTCTCCGAGGCCGCCGTGCGCGAGACCAACCCGGAGATCTGGGAGCGCGCGACCAACACCCGCACGCAGGGGCGCGAGGTTCACGGCTACGAGTTCATGTCCGACCTGATGTCGGACCTGACGCCGCTGACCGGCAAGCTCTACCTGGAAGGCCTGCACTACACGCGCCTCGCCCGCGAGGCCTACGTGCTGATCGGCGGCAAGTACCCGCACCCCCAGACCGTCGTGCCGGGCGGCGTGAGCACCACGGTCGACCCGTCGGACCTCAACGAGATCATGCTGCGCGTCGTCAAGTACTTCGACTACGGGCGCAAGACGGCGGCCATCTGGGACGACCTGGCCGACTTCTTCTACGAGGTCAACCCGAAGTACCGCGACATCGGGACGCGCCCGAAGAGCATGATCGAACCGGGTCAGTGGGACGACCCCTACGCCTACGACGCGACCTACGAGAACTGCGACGAATGGGGCAGCCACCGCTGGGCGCCTCCCGGAGTGCTCGTCGACGGCGAGCTGGTCACCACGAGCCTGCAGATGGTCAACGCCGGGGTCGAGGAGTTCGTCGAGCACTCCTTCTACGAGGAGTGGACCGGCGACGGAAACGGAAACGGCAACGGGCACTACAAGTTCCCCACCGATCCCGCCGGCAACCCGCTGTCCCCTTACCACCCGTGGAACAAGGAGACGATCCCCAAGCCGTCGGCGACCAGCTGGAAGGAGAAGTACTCCTGGTCGACCGCGCCGCGCTGGGATCGCCAGGCGATGGAGACCGGCGCCTACTCGCGGATCTGGGCCGCGGCGATGACGCCCAACTACCGCGAGAGCCGCTACATCGAGGCGACGGGGCACAGCCTGAAGATCCACCTGCCCAAGGCCGAGCTGCCCAACACCCTGATCGAGTGGAAGATCCCGGAGACCTGGGGCGCCTTCGAGCGCAACCGGGCACGGGCGTACTGCATCCTCTACACGGCGGCGATCGCCTACGACAACCTGATGCTCGCCTACGATCTGCTGCGCAAGGGCGGGCCCGACGCCAAGATGTCGACGCCGTACAAGGTGCCCAAGGACCACCGCATCGGGGTGGGCCTGTGGAGTGCCGGCCGCGGCTACCTGACCCATCACCTGGAGATGGACAACCAGGTGATCCAGAACTACCAGATCCTCACCCCCTCGACCTGGATGGCGTCGCCGAAGGATCCCTTCGGCAACCCCGGGCCCTACGAGGAGGCGGTGATGGCCACGCCGCTGCTGGAGAACTACGAGAAGCCGGAGGACTTCAAGGGCATCGACGTGCTGCGCGCCATCCGCAGCTTCGACCCCTGCATGCCCTGCACGACGCACATCCACAGCGACGACCGCACGATCACGCGCGAGATCGTCAGCTGCGCGTGCGGTGCCACCGACGACCATGAGCACTAGGCGCGGGGTCCCCGGAGGCGTGAAGGCCTAGCGCCTGTGCGAGTCCTGGTCTGCGGCGTGGGGTACCGGTTCCTGCGCGACGGCGCCCTCGGCCCGTGCATGACCGACGCGCTCGCCCCGCGGGCGGCGAACGGGGTCGAGTTCGAGGACCTCGGCTACCACCCGGTCGGCTTCACCCAGAACCTCGAGGAGCGGCCGGCCTACGACCGGATCATCTTCCTCGGGGCCGTGGCCCGGGGCCGCGAGCCCGGTGCGGTGACGACGTACCGCTGGGCGCACGAGCTGCCGTCGGTGAAGGAGATCCAGGAGCGCGTAGGGGACTCGGTAACCGGGACGATCTCGCTCGACAACTTGCTTGTCGTGTCCGAAGCGTTCAAGGTGTTGCCAGACGACGTATGGGTTGTCGAGGTTGAGCCGGCGGACGAGACCTGGGGTGAGGGCTTCAGCCCCGCGATCGAAGCCAGGCTGCCGGAGATCGAGGAGACGGTATGGGGTTTGACGAAGCTGTAGCCGAGCTGGACACGTTGATAGAGACGCTCGAGCGCGACGGTGACGAGCGGGCACTGATGCTGCTGCAGCTCGTCGACGCGGTCCATCGTCCCGGGCTCGAGCGGCTCGTGGCGGGTGAGCCCGAGCACCCGTTCGCCTACGCCCTGCTCGCCATGTACGACCTAGTCGCGCTCGACATGCGCACCCAGGTCGAGGAGGCGCTTGACGAGGTCCGCCCCTACATCGAGTCCCACGGCGGGGGCCTCGAGCTGCTCGACGTGCAGGACGGCGTCGTCCACGTGACCATGCACGGCTCCTGCAACGGATGCGCGGCTTCGGCGGTGACCCTGCGACGCGGCGTCGAGGAGAAGCTGCGCGAGCGGGTGGAGGGCTTTGAGTCTGTGGTCGCCCACCCACCCGGCGGCGGTGAGCCGGACGCGCCGGTGCCGGCCAATGGGATAGCGGCGCGGCTGCTGCAGATCGAGCATCACAACGGCGCCCTGAAGGCCGAGCCTCCCGCGAGCAGCGAGCCTCCCGCGAGCAGCGAACTGCTGCAGATCGAGAACCTCAAGCACGTCAAGCGGCCGGTATTCGTCGACGTGGCGCGCATCGAGGACATCCCGCCCGGCGAGACGCGGGCGGTCGACGTGGAGGGACACTCGATCCTGCTGGTCAACGTGGCAGGCGAGGCCTACGCCTTCCGCAACGTGTGCCCGATCGAGGGCCGGCTGCCGCTCGACGGCGGGCGCCTGACCGGGTCGGTCCTGGTCTGCCCCTGGCACAACTGCGCCTACGACGCCCGGTCGGGCAAGCGTGCCGACGACGAGCCCGGACAGCCGTCGCTGGCCGTGGTGCCGATCGCAACGGCCGACGGCGTCTTGAAGGTCGCGGCGAACACCGCGTGAGCGCGTCGCTGCACGCCGAGGCGGCGGGGCCTCGCGCCCGCCGCATCCTGGTCGCCGGCGTCGGCAACGTCCTGCGCGGCGACGACGGCTTCGGGCCGGCCGTCACCGAGCGCCTGGGCCATCTGCCCGCCGGCGCCGACGTGGTGGAGACCGGCATCGGTGGCATCGCCCTGCTGCAGGAGCTGATGGCCGGCTGCGACGGCCTCGTCCTCATCGACGCCGTGGATCGCGGCGCGCTGCCGGGAACGGTCTTTGCGATCACACCAGAGGTCGAGCCCGGCGAGCACGTGCCGGACGTGCACCTCGCCAACCCGCAGCGCGTCCTGTCGATGGCCAAGACCATGGGGATCCTGCCCGACCGGGTCCTGATCATCGGGTGCCAGCCGCTGGACGTCGAAGAGCTCTGCCAGGGGCTGTCGGAGCCCGTCCAGCGCGCGCTCGCGCCTGCCGTGGCCAGGATCGAGGAGACCGTCCGTGCCTGGCTTTGAGTCCATCGAGGAACTCTGCGGCGCGCTTCACCGCGAGCGCTACCTGGTCGACGACGGCCTCGGCACCGTCGTGTTCCTGGCCCTGCGCCTGCGTCGCCCGCTGCTGGTGGAGGGCGAGCCCGGCGTCGGCAAGACCGAGCTGGCCAAAGCGCTGGCGGCCGCCACGGGCGCACCGCTGATCCGGCTGCAGTGCTACGAGGGCATCGACGTCCACCAGGCGCTGTATGACTGGGACTACCCGCGCCAGCTCCTCCAGCTGCGCGCCGGCGGGTCGTCCCAGCTGTATTCGGAGGAGTTCCTGCTGCGCCGCCCGCTGCTGCAGGCGCTGACTTCGGACCCCGCGCGGCCCGCGGTGCTGCTGATCGATGAGCTCGACCGTGCCGACGACGAGTTCGAGGCCTTCCTGCTGGAATTCCTCTCCGACTTCCAGGTCACGATCCCTGAGGTCGGCGTGGTGGCCGCCGAGCGCCCGCCGATAGTCATCATCACCTCCAATCGCACCCGCGACCTGCACGAGGCGCTCAAGCGGCGCTGCCTCTACCACTGGATCGACCACCCTGACCTCCAGCGCGAGATCGCGATCGCGCGGGCGCGGCTGCCCCACGTCAGCGAGCGCCTCGCTCAGCAGGTGTGCGCGTTCGTCCAAGACCTTCGCTGGCTGGATCTCTACCGGTCGCCGGGGGTGGGGGAGACGCTCGACTGGGCTCAGGCGTTCCACACGCTCGGTCGCGAGGAGATCGATGCCCGGACCGCCGATCGCACACTGGGCACGCTGCTCAAGGAGCGCGACGACCTCGAGCGCATCCGCGGGAAGGGCCTCGACGCCCTCGTCCAGCGCTCGGCGGAGCGCACCGCCGAACTGCGCGGGGAGGAGCCTCCTGGTGAGACGGTCTGAAGCACCACAGCGCTCGCCCGACCAGGCCGTGATGGCAGCGGCGGTCGGCTTCGCGCGCGGGCTGCGCGAATTCGGACTGTCCTCGAGCGTCGACAGCGAGCACGTGTTCCTGCGCGCCCTGGCCGAGATCGACGTCCGCAGCCGGCACCAGGTCTTCTGCGCCGCGCGCTGCGCCTTCGTGCACCATCCCGACGAGCGAGCGGTGTTCGACACGCTGTTCGAGCGCTTCTGGGAGGGCCGCTCGCTGCTGCTGGCCGAGGGCGGCGCGGAGCACGGCGAGAGCGACGCGCGCATGATGGGCTCCCATCACGGCGGCGAGGCGCTCCCGCAGTTCGGCGGCCAGGGCGACACGGCGGCGCCGGTGGACGGCCAAGGCAAGCGCGGCACGCGCGACCTCCCCAGCGCGGAAGGCGAGGAGGCGATGAGCAACCAGCAGATCGGGGTGCTCGCGGCCTGGAGTGCTGCGGATATGCTCAGCGAGAAGGAGCGGATCGGCTTCCGCGAAGACGAGCTCGCGGCGCTGCGCCGGCTCGCCGAGGAGATCCGCCGCTCGGCGCCCGAGCGCCGTTCGCGCCGCGCCCGGCCATCCCGGTCCGGGAACCGGCTCGACGTGCGCCGGACCCTGCAGCAATCGCTCGCCACCGAGGGCGAGACCTTCCGCCTGGCCTTCACCGCGCCTACCCGGCGCCCGCGGCGGCTGGTCTTCCTCTGCGACGTGTCGGGCTCCATGGAGCGCTACTCGCGCGTGCTGCTCGCTTCGCTGAAGGCGGCGGTCACCGCCGGCCGTAAGGCCGAGGCCTTCGTGTTCGCGACGCGGCTGACGCGGCTCACCCGGTCCCTCGACGGTCGCGACCTCGAGCGCGCGCTCGAGCAGGCCCGCGCCACGGTGCCCGACTGGTCGGGTGGCACGCGGATCGGCTCCGCGCTCGGAGAGTTCAACCGCACCTACGGGCGCCGTGGGTTCGCCCGCGGGGCGATCGTGATGGTGGTGAGCGACGGCTGGGACCGGGGCGATCCGGTCGTTCTCGCCGCCGAGGTGCGGCGCCTGCAGCTGCAGGCGCGGCGGCTCGTGTGGATCAACCCGCGGCCGATGACCGTCGACGAGCAACCGCTCGCCATCGGGATGCGCGCCGCCATGCCCTTCGTGGACGAGTTCGTGCCAGGCCACGATCCGCGTGCCGTGGCCGGCCTGGCCCGGCTGATCGGCGGTCTGGGCTCCGAGCGGCCGGCGCGCCGCGCCGCCCCGGCTCAGTCGTCCGCGCCGTCGTGCGTCTCGGGCGCAGTGGGAATGCTCGGCATGTCTGACTCCGGATTACGATCGCCGTAGCCGCCGACGCCCGGGTTCTCGCCCGTGCCCACCTGCGCGTCGCCCTCGATGCCACGCTCCTCGGATCCCTCCCCGCCGTGGGCCTCGTCCTCGTCCTCGCCGGTGGTCTGCTCGTTTGGATCCTCGGTGCTCATGCGTACGGCTCCGGCCCGGAAGCGACCGGCTCCTCCTCGCGGCGGCGCTCCTCGAGCCGCTGGACGGCAGTCGCGAGCTGCGTCTGTGCCCTGGCGAGGTCGCCGTTGATCTCGTCGATGACGGCGCCGGCCGGGGCCGTGGCCCCGATCACGTCGCCCACCGCACCGAGGATCACGTTCAGCTGGTCGTAGACGCGCTTGAGGATCAGGCCGATGGCGATCAGGTAAAGCGCGATCACGGCGATCGCGATGGTGACGCCGATCAGCAGGACCACGTGGGCTATGTCCATCAGCGGACCCTATCCAGCGCGCGGACGTAGCTGTCGATCTCGACGCCTGCCTGCTTGACGAGATCGCGCGTGGTGGCGAGCTCCTCGAGCGCGGTGAGGTGCGGGCCGAACAGCCCTCCCTTGGCGGCGATGTCGTCGGCGTAGATCTTGATCTCACGGGCCGGCGCGAGCACGCTGTGGAGGATGACGACCACGACGGGGAGCACAACGAATATGAGCAGGATGTTGCCGATCCACAGGAGCGTCATGGCGCTCGTCTCCCGCTGCCGAGGGCCTCGACCTTGTTGGTGACGCCGGGCAGTGCCGTGGCGATGTCCGTCAGCGTCGAGTTGATGTGAATGACGTTGGACCGCACCGCCCGCAGCTGACGTTCCACCGCGCGCGCACCCCAATCGACCTCCGCGAGCGTCGACGCGATGGAGCGCAGCTGGCGCGCCACGATCAACAGGTAGATGGCGAGCACGACGACGAGTGCGACGACCTCGAAGACGGCCAGGAAGGTCAGCAGACCGATGCTCACAGGCGTGCCCTTTCTCGCGGTGGCTCAGGTTCGGAGAGGAGCTTGTCCTGACGCAAGGCCTCCTCGCGCAGCGCGCGCAGGATCGAGGCCGTGCCGGCGAGCTGGTACATGCCCGTCGTATTGATCGCCAGTCGCTTGGTCACCGTCCACAGATTCGTGACGCCATCGTCGATCTCGCGCACGAGCGACCACAGCAGCGTGAGCAGCAGGACGACCACGACCAGCACCACGGCGCCGATGCCCAGGGCGATCATCCACAGGGTGCGCTCGTCGGCGCTGGTGGCGGCGACGATCATCGCCGCTCCCCAAGCAGCCGGGTGACGTCCTCGGCGGAGCGCCAGATGCCCGTCACCGACGAGTTCAGCGCCTGAAGGTCCCAGACCGCAAGGGTGTTGGCGCGCGCATCGTCCATTGCCGTGATGCCCGTCTGCGCCTGGTCGCCGATGCGTGCCGCGTAGAGCAGGATCGTCGCCACCAGCACGACGACGACGACCACGATCGCAAAGCCTATGCCGAGCCCCAAAAGCCAGCCGCCGGTGGACGCGAACAGGACCATTTCGCAAGACTAACACACCGGTACATGTCAAGTGCACCTATCATGGACTTTATGTGTTTAGGGATTCCCGGACAGATCGTGGAGTGGGTCGACCGTGACACGTCGATCGCAAAGGCCGACGTGTCCGGAGTCGTGCGCGCGGTCAACCTCGGTCTGCTCGACGGTGCCGAGGTCGGGGACTGGGTGCTCATTCACGTCGGCTTTGCGATGTCGCTGATCGACGCCGAGGAGGCCGCGTCGACCCTGGAGTTCCTGCGGCTGCTCGGCGACCCGTTCGAGGAGGAGCTGTCCGAACTGAAGGGAAGTCGTATCGAGTGACGCTGGACTCCGGGCGCCGCGCCGATTAGCATGACCGGAGGGGAGCCAAGGCAAGGCAGGGCAAAGGCAGGGGAGGCAGGAATGGGTACGGAGCGGAGCATCGCGCAGCTGGGGGCGGCCATCGTGGGCGTCGTCTACGTGGGAGCCGGACTGATCGGTTTCGCGATCACGGGGTTCGGCGGGTTCGTCACGGACACCGGCGACACCCTCCTCGGGTTCGACATCAATCCGTTTCACAACGTCGTCCATCTCGGCATCGGCGCGTATCTGCTGCTGGCGGCACGGCTTGGGCGGACCGCAACCGAGGGAGCACTGATCGGCGGCGGCATCTTCTACCTGCTCGCCGCCTACCTCGGGTTCGAGAACCGGCTGCAGATCATCTCGATCAGCGACGCCTTGGCGTCCGACCAGTTCCTGCACATCGCGTCTGGGGTGACTGCTTTGGGCCTCGGCCTCGTGTCGTCGCTAGTCGGTCGCTCGGAAGGTTCCGGCGACTCGGTCCAGAAGGCCTGAGCGGCGCTCGAGTGCCCGCGCGCCAAGTTGCTGTCCGCCTGCACGAGGGTGTCCGTGAAATCCTGAACGAGGGTGTCCTCCTGAACGAGGGTGTCCGTGAAATCGCGCGCAACCCCCAGCGTGTCCGGGGTCACCTCGAGCCCGAGGGGGGCGTCGCGGACGAGCAGCGACGTGGTTGCTTTGTCGGTGACCAGCAGTCGCACCTGCTTGTCAGGAGCGGCTAGGCGCCTCCAGGTCGCCGGGTAGTCGATCGAGAAGCCGCTCTCGGGATCGGCGAACCTCTCGCTGGGCCTCGGCCTCGTGTCGTCGCTAGTGGCGCACCCGCCAACGTTCACCGGGTTGCGGCGCGCCGTGCGGCGCTGCGCCGCACCCGCGTTCAGCCCATGTACCTGAGGTACACCGGCCGAAACGCGTGCACGCCGCAGCATCCACACGGCATCGCCGCCGACCCGGCGAACCTTGCCGGGCGCACCACTAGTCGGTCGCTCGGAAGGTTCCGGCGACTCGGTCCAGAAGGCCTGAGCGGCGCTCGAGTGCCCGCGCGCCGGGCACTTGGAACACGAGCGTGAGCAGGCGTCTGCCTTTGAACAGGAAGTAGTGGACGTGCGCGCCGCCCCCGCGGCCGTCGTCAAACGTGTAGCGGTAGCGCACGCCCGGCAACCCGTCGAGCGTGACGAACTCGGGCTTTGCGAGCATGCGGACGCTGCTGTCCGCCCGCACGAGGGTGTCCGTGAAATCGCGCGCAACCCCCAGCGTGTCCGGGGTCACCTCGAGCCCGAGGGGGGCGTCGCGGACGAGCAGCGACGTGGTTGCTTTGTCGGTGACCAGCAGTCGCACCTGCTTGTCAGGAGCGGCTAGGCGCCTCCAGGTCGCCGGGTAGTCGATCGAGAAGCCGCTCTCGGGATCGGCGAACCTCTCGGTGTCCTGATCTGTGGCCGGCGTTGCGGTGAGGGGCGGTCCGGTGACGGTGGTGGGCGCGTCCGGCGCCGGCTCAGCGGTCGGGGGGGAGGAGACAGAGCCGCGTCCCAGGACGGCCGCCGCGGCGAAGACCGCGACGACCGCTATCCCGGCCGGCACTCCCCAGCGCGCCCGCTTGCGGGCGGCTGCGATCACGGCTTGATCGAGAAGATCTGATCGATTACGTCGTTGAGGGGCGTCGTCGGTTCGCTCCCCGGGCTCCCCGGGCGCCCCGGGCGCCGTTTCTTGCCCTTGCCGCCGCCGCGCTCCACCCCGCCGAGGATGCGCACCAGAGGCGACCGGTATCGCGTCGCGGGGGTGGTGGTCGGGCAGGCGCTGCCCTCGATCAGGTTGCTGCAGTCGATCGATTCCGCGTGGCTGTTGACCTTGAGTGCGAGCGCCAAGACAGTGTTCAGGTCTTTGCCGATCGGCCGTACGACCCCGCGCGCAGCCTCGGCCCGCGCGTTGATGCCCTGCACTTCACCGTCGATTTTGCCGACGATCGCGAGGGTCGTAGACAGCCGGTCGTCGATGCTGCCGACGCTCGTGCTGATCGACCCGGCGTCCACGTTGACGCCGAGCACGCTGGCGTTGATCGAGTCCGCGCTCGCGTTGATCGCCAGCGCGTTGTCGTTGATCGCCTGCGCGTTGTCGTTGATCGCGCGGGCGTTGGCACCGATCGAGTTGACCGTGTCGTTGATGGCGAGGGCGTTGCCGTTGATGGCGAGGACCGTGCCGTTGATCCTGCCGGCGTTGCCCAGGATCGACTCGGCGCGGCGGTCGATGGCGCGGGCGGCGATCAGCGTGTCGTCGAGCAGTCCGCTGGCCGTCACCACCGACTTCTCGATGTCCTTCGTTATGCGCACCGTCTTCTTGGCGCGGGTGATGCCGCGCGTGTCCATCGCGATGTCGTTGACCTCCGGGCGGATGATGGCGACGTCACCGTCGATGCTGCGGGCGGCGATCAGCGTGCCCGTGAGCAGCAGCACCGCCAACAGCGCCCAGGCGATGACGACGACCAACAGGGCCGGCGCCATGCCACGCTTTCCAGTCAGGATGGTTCGCATCTCGCCGCCTCAGCACTCCGGTCGCGGTGTCACGAAACCAGGGATCGGCACCTTGAGCACGTTGGACTCACAGATGCTCGTCAGGTGGTTGTTGACCGATACGAGTCCGCCGTCGATCGCGGTGGTGTCGGCCTGCACGGGACGGAGCACCTTGTTGGCCCGAGCCACGTTGATCGGGATCAGCTGGGTGCCGCGGCTTTCGACGCTCTGTGTGAGCCGGAGTTGGTCGTCGATGTCGCCGACGGTTCCGCCCACGTTGACGAGTACCCCGGAGGTGCCGCGCAACGACGTCGACGTGTTGCGCAGCGACGACGAGGTCCCCGTGAGCGAGCTCGAGATGTCCCCCAGCGCGCCCGACGTGCTCCCCAGCGATCCGTTGATGACGACGAGCGTGCCGGAGACGCTGCGCAAGGTCGTGGAGGTGTCCACGAGCGAGTTAGACGTGGAGCCCAGCGAGAACGAGGTGCGTCCGAGCGAGACGTCGATGCTGTTGAGCGTCCCGTCGATCGACGTGAGCGCGCCGAGGATGGCGTCCGCCTGCCCCGACAACGGCTCCACCGCTTTGTCGATCTGCGTCAGGTTCGCGTTGATGGCCTGGATGTGGTCGGGCAGGGGTTTCACGTTGCCCTCACTGTCGGTCACGGCACTGTCGGCCTCGGCAAGGCCCCTGTCGATCGAGTTCAGCGCGCCGACGATTCCCGTCAGGAAGCCGATGACGACGATGACGACCAGGATCCCGATCGTCGCGAAGATCCAGATCCAGCGGACGTCTGAGTTTACGCGGGGCATTGGCTCACGTTCCCTTGCAGTCGGCGGGGTCGCCGCCGCCGCCGTCGAGTTTGTTGTCGATGCAGGCGGCCGTGTCGTTGGCGCCGCCGGCCTGGCCGAGGATGTTTCCGGTATCGACCTTGACCGCCTTCGCGAGGCCGATCGTATCGTCGAGGTTTGAGTTGATGTTCTCGGCGTCGCGGTCGATCAGTTGCGCCACGGCGACGATCGACCCGGCGCCCGAGTTGATGCCGCCTGCGGAGTCGCCGATCGCCCCGGCGGTCGAGCCGATGGCGCGAGCCGTCGAGCTGATGTCGCCGGCGGTGCCGTTGATCTCCCCGGCTCTGCCGTTGATTACCCCGGCGGTGGAGTTGATCGCCCCGGCGCTCGAATTGATGCTCTTGGCCGTGTCGTTGATTGCCCCGGCGCTGCCGTTGATGGCGCCGGCGATGGAGTTGATCCCGGTCGCCTTGCCGTCGATGTTGCCGGCGACGCCGTTGATGGACTCGGCGCGGCCGACGATGCCCGTGAGCTGCTTGTCCAGAGGGTCGGTGGACTCCAGGATCGAGGCGGCCAGGTTGTTGGTGCGGTCGAGCTGCACGATCGAGTCGGTCGACATGTTGATCCCGATACCACTATTCGCGATGCTCGTCGCCTTGGCGTCGATGCGGTTGGCCACGCTGACCGTCTTCGCGAGCAGGATCGCGGCAGCGCCGACCGCCACCAGCAGGACGACGGTGATGATGAGGTTCGTCGCGAGCATCTTGCGATCCTCCCCAGGGGAGCGCGAGCTGCCGGGCGGCTCGCTCACGCTGCCCCGCGTGCGCGGCCGTTGTGGTCGCATCCTCAGCGTCGACATGCGATGCACCCCCCTTGTTCGCCCATTAGCCGATAAGCCGAAACCTCAGCCCTCGAAATCCGTTTCATCCAGCCAGTCATCGGACCGCCCCGTGCAGCGTTTTTTGGGCCTCCCGGACCCCTCCTCTTTTTCTACCGTACGGGTTCTTGGACGATCTGACAAGTAGGAACGTGCGTTGCCGTCGCGACCGCGGCCTGCCCGTAGGCGATGCCGCCGTCATTGGGGGGCAGCCTGCGGGCGGTCAGCACGCGCAGGCCGAGGGCGCGCAGGCGCGCTTCGGTCAGGGCGAGCAGCAGACGGTTCTGAAAGACGCCGCCGGAGAGGACGGCGACGTCGGCGCCGGTGGCCGCGCAGGCGTGCGCGGTTGCCCCGGCGAGGCCTCGGTGCAGCCTGGCGGAGACGATGCCGGGGCGGGCGCGGTCGGCCAGCGCGGCGGCGATGACCGGCCGCGGGTCGAGGCCGTCGTCGAAGGCGTAGGCGCCGCGCTCGTCGGGGTCGGCGAGCGCTTCGAGCTCGATCGCGGCCTGGCCCTCATAGGTGCAGTGGGTGCGGACGCCGCACAGCGCGGCCACGGCGTCGAACAGGCGGCCGACGCTGGTCGTGACCGGCGCGTTGAAGTGAGTCTGCGCCATGTGCGCGGTCGCCTCCCAGGCGACGGCGTCGACGCCGGGCGGCGCGGGGGCATCGAGGCCGGCTGCGGTCAGCCAGGCGCGCGCCATCCGCCACGGCTCGCGCGCCGCGCGGTCGCCGCCGGGCTGGCGCACCGGTGCGAGGTGGTCGGCGCGCTCGAAGCCGCGCAGGTCGCCGACGAGGATCTCGCCGCCCCAGATCGTGCCGTCGGTGCCGTAGCCGGCGCCGTCGTAGATCGCGCCGACGGCCGGGCCGTCCTCGCCGTGCTCGGCCAGCACCGCCGCGAGGTGGGCGTGGTGGTGCTGCACGCCGACGTGCTGGATCCCCTCGCGTTCGAGCGCGTACGTGGTGGACAGGTAGTCCGGGTGCAGGTCGTGGGCGACGAGGACCGGCGCGACGTCGAAGAGGCGCTCGAAGTGCGCGATCCCCTCGGTGAACGCCGCGAGCGTCTCGGCGTTGCGCAGGTCGCCGATGTGGTGGCCCACCCAGGCGCGGCCGTCCTTGGCCAGGCAGAACGTGCTCTTGAGCTCCGCGCCGCACGCGAGCAGGGGCGGACCGGCGGGCAGGGGGAGGCTTGCGGGCACGTATCCGCGCGACCGCCGCAACACCCCCGTCGGGCGCACGACCGAGTCGTCCGTCCGCGTATGGATCGATCGGTCGTGGACGAGGAAGGCGTCGGCGATGCCGGCGAGCCGCTCGAGCGCGTCGTCGTCGCGGAAGGCGATCGGCTCGTCTGCCACGTTGCCGCTGGTCATCACGAGCGTGTGCTCGACCAGGAGGTGGTGCAGCGGCGTGTAGGGGAGCATGACGCCCAGCTCGGTCGCGCCGGGCGCCACGGACGGCGCGACGGGCGCGTCCCGGCGCCGCGGACCGAGCACGATCGGCCGCGCCGGCGACTCCAGGAGCGCCTCGTCGAGATCGGCCAGTGCCCGCGCCGTCGCGAGGTCGGGCGCCATCAGCGCGAACGGCCGATCCTCGCGGTGCTTGCGCGCCCGCAGGCGCGCCACCGCCGTCTCGTCGTCGGCCCGGCACGCGAGGTGGTAGCCGCCGAGTCCCTTGACCGCGAGAATCGCGCCGGCGGCGAGCTGCTCGACGGCCGTCTCGACCGGCATCGAGACCTGCGGCCCGCAGTCGGGGCAGGCGTTGGGCTGCGCGTGGAAGCGGCGATCGGCCGGGTCGTCGTACTCGGCCTGGCAGGCGGCGCACATGATGAAGCCCGCCATGGTCGTGCGCGGCCGGTCGTAGGGGACATCACGGACGATCGTGAAGCGCGGACCGCAGTTGGTGCAGTTGATGAAGGGGTACCGGAAGCGGCGGTCGGCCGGGTCGCGCAGCTCGGTGAGGCAGTCCGCGCACGTCGCCGCGTCGGGCGCCACCGCCGCCGCGGCGCTCCCGTGGTGCTCGCTGGCGACGATCGCGAAGCCGGCGGCGCCGGTCGCGGGCACCTCCCGTGCCTGCACGTCCTCGACGAGTGCCAGCGGCGGCGCCTCGGGCGCCAGCCGGGCCAGGAATGCGTCGACGGCGCCCGGCTCGCCCTCGACCTCGACGAACACCCCGCGCTCGTCGTTGCCGACGAAGCCGGCCAGCCGCAGCTCGCCCGCGAGCCGGTGCACGTAGGGGCGGAAGCCGACGCCCTGGACGGTGCCCTCGACGCGCAGCGCGCGGCGGACGCTCACCGGTCGGAGGAGAGGAGGGCTCCGTAGACCGCGTGATCGGCGAGCACCGCGAGCTGCCCCCCGATGCCGTTGCGCTTGTGGTGCGACAGGTCGAGCGCCGGCGCGAGGACGAGCTCGTATCCGAGCCACAGTGCCACGCCGTAGGCGGGCCCCGCGGCGGGAGCGCGCTTCAGGAACTTGGGCAGCAGCGCGAACATCACCCCGCCGACCCCGCCGTAGAACCAGTGGGCGAGCTCCTCGACGACACGCGCCTGCTCAGCAGGAACCTTCTCGCGGAAGATCTGCTGCGGAGGTGGGCGCTCGAGCAGACCGGTCTCCATGCTCACCACGCGGATACCGCTCATGGCCATCGCCCCGACCGTGCCGCGCGCGAAGCCCTGTCTCAGCCCTGGCATATCCGCTCCCGCAGGACGTGCCAGGCGCTGCCCTGGGCCTCCTGGATACGCGGGATGTGCTCGGAGCGCACCACCACGACGTGGTCGGCGAGCGCGTCAGCCGCGATCGATCCTCCGCCGTAGCCGACGAACGCGACGGTGACCAGGCCGCGTCGGCGCGCCTCCGCGAGCGCGGCGATCACGTTGGTGGAGTTGCCGCTGGTGGTGAACGCGAGCAGGCCGTCGCCGGGCTGCCCGTAGGCGATCACCTGGCGGGAGAACAGCGCGTCCGTACCGATGTCGTTGGCGATCGCGGTGAGGATGGCCGCGTCGGCGGTGAGGTCGAGCGCGCGAACAGTCCCGCCCACCCGCAGGTCGGCGACCGCGTCCATCGCGTCCGTCGCCGAGCCGCCGTTGCCGAGCGCGAGAATGGTGCCGCAGCCGCGCACCGCTCTCGCCGCGGCGGTCAGCACGTCGTCGTTGTGGGCCAGGGTCTGCGCCCGCAGCGCCGCGGCCTCGGCGCCCTTGGCCAGCACGGACGCGCGCACGTCGGCGACCACCGGCTCCATGTCCACGGTCCCGCCGCCCAAGAAGGGATACAAAAAGCTCGACGCGCCGGTGCCGGCGCCGGCGCGCGGCAGGTGGTCGAAGAACACGTGGACCAGCTCCCAGAGCACGTGATATGCGGTCTCGACGAGCTCCTGCGCAACGAACACGTCGTCGTCCGGCGCAGCGAAGGTGATGAGCAGGCAGTCCGCGGACACCTCCGGCACGGGGCCGAAGGCGATCAGCATGTCGTCGGTCCTGACGTGTGCGGAGACCTCGTCGGGCGGAAGCGCAAGGGCGGGCAGCGCCCGCTTGCCGACGATCACCGGGTGCACGAACTCGACGGCGACGTGCCGTGCGTCCGACCACTCAGCCGCTGACGTCCCCGTGGCCAGCAGGCGCCCGCCGCGCGCGAAGCGCTCGGCCATCGCCAGGCACAGGCGCGCCAGCCTGTCCGCCTCGGCGCCGAAGAAGCGCTCGGCCGCCGCCGTCCGGATGTCGGTCAAAGTCGTCATAAGCGCACCATCGTTCGCGCTACCGTCGCGCGATGCCGGTCAAGCCGGTCTTCCGTTGCGAGATCTGTGGCGCACATCCCGACGCCCCCACGCAGTGGAGCCTGGAGGAGCAGATGCTCGACCTCCGCCACGCCGAGTACGTCGACGCCGAGCCCGGGCATTGGCTGACCTGGCACGGCCGCGGTCTGTTTGGCCCGAACCGGTACGCGTGCGGCTCGCATCGGGGGAGAGCTCAAGGCCCAGCTGTGCGAGCTGTACGGGACGATGTGCCCCCAGGCATGGGCCCTGGGCCCGCACCCGTGGACGGGCACCGCTGGCACCGACCGCGCCCGTCGCCTGTTGCGCGGCGGCCCCGGCGGGTTCGCCCGCTAGGTCCACTAGGCGACCGCGCTGGCGTTGACGCGGGCGGGCAGCTCGGTCAGCCACGTCCGCAGCCCGTCGACCCCCTCGCCGGTCCGCGCGCTCACCTGCAGGGACGCGACCCCGGGGTGGACCGCGTCGATGTGGTGCAGGAACTGGTCCATCTCGAAGTCGACGTACTCGAGCAGGTCGATCTTGTTGATGACGACCAGCTCACAGGCGCGGAACATGAGCGGGTACTTGAGCGGCTTGTCGTCGCCCTCGGCGACCGATGCCACCATGATCCGCGCGTCCTCGCCGATGCGGAACTCGGCGGGGCAGACCAGGTTCCCCACGTTCTCCACGATCAGGATGTCGATGTCGTCGAGTGGCAGCGCGTCCATCGCCGAGGCGACCATGTTCGCGTCGAGGTGGCACTCGCCGCCGAACCCGTTGTCGGTGTTGAGCTGGACGACCGGGATGTGGTGGTGGGCGAGGCGGTCGGCGTCGAGGCTGCCGGCGACGTCACCCTCGAGCACGCCGATGCGCGGCCCGTCGTCCCAGTGGCCGAGCGTGCGCTCGAGCAGCGTCGTCTTGCCCGACCCGGGCGCGCTCATCAGGTTGACCACCGTCACCGCGTGACGGTCAAATTCCATCCGGTTGGCGCGGGCGATGGTGTTGTTGGCGTCCAGGGCATCCTCGACGACCCGGACCTTCACACGATGCATGCCGCGTCCTCCACTTCGATCGATTCGACTTCAAGCTCGTCGCCCGACTCCACGGCGACGTCACCGCTCGCGCACTGCGGGCACCGGAAGGCCGGTGCGTCCACGCTCCAGTCATGGTCGCACGCTTTGCAGCGCAACCTCCCCGGCACGATCTCGAGCTCCAGGCGCGCGCCCTCGGCAAGGGTCTCGCGGGTGACGATCTCCCAGTAGAAGTGCAGCGACTTCGGGATCGCCTGGCGCAGATGGCCGATGCGGACGCTGACCACGGAGACCTTCCGCCCGTCGGCGTGCTTGATGGCGGTATCCACGATCGCGCCGGAGATCGAGAGCTCGTGCATCAGCTGCTCTGGTATGCCTCGGCGGTCTGCAGCTCGGCGGCGGTGTCGAGCACGAGCTGCGCGGCCGTGGTGATGGCGGCGTCGACCTTCGGCGTGAGCCCGAACCCAGGCTCGTCGACTTCACCGGGCTCACACCCGATGATCACGACCTTGCCCGGCCAGCCGCCGAGCACGGACACGAAGCGCAGGACCGTCTGGGGGTTCATGTCGTGCGGGTCGACGCTCTCGCCGTCCTTGAGCTCTCCCTCGAAGTCCGAGCGATCGGGCTCCATCACGTACAGGGTGCCCGGCTCGCCGCCCTGGCGGGTGGCGTCGATGAGCACCAGGCCGCTGTAGCCGCGGATGAGCTCGTAGGCCAGGTCGAGCCCGCTGGTGCCGAAGTCCATCACCGTCACGCCGTCGGGGAGCTCGCCCTGCTCCAGGCGGCGGGCCACCTCGCTGCCAAAGGCGTCGTCCTGCAGCCAGGCGTTGCCGACCCCGGCAACCAGGACCTGCTTGACCCGCGGATCGTCGGGACCGTCCAGGCTCACGGTGCGACCGCCCTGCGGGCGGTGCTTTCCTGATACTGCGTAATCATGCGAGTGCCTCCACCTCGTCGACTTTGAAGTACAGGTAGCGACCGATGTCGCGCATCAGGTCCTGCCCGGGGTCGTCGTCGATCGTCACGCACAGGTGCACGAGTCCGTCGTAGTCGACGTAGATGCGCTCGATCGTCGCCGTCCTGCCGGTGAGCAGGTGGTCCTGCGCGTGGCGGCCCGCCTCTGGGCGCAGGCTGACGCGGTCGCCGCGACGCACGATCGCCCCGCCGTCCAGGCGCGCCTGCTCCTCGCCCTTGATGTCGTCTCCGTAGGCGTCCTTGGCCTTGATAACCGTGCCCGGCTCGCTCACCGTCACCCGCCCGTGCAGCCCGATGAGGTCCTTGGGGGCCGAGGCGATCGCACGCTCGAGCATCTCGCGCAGCGCGGGGTCGTGCTCCTTGAGCTCCTCGCGCTCGCCATCGGACAGCGCCAGCAGATGGAGCCGCAGCGCCTCCTCGATCTCGGTGGAGTCGAACAGGTTGCCCTTGGACTCGGGCGCGATCTGGGGGTGATCGGGCAGGATGATCGCGGCGCCGAGCATGATGGTGTCGTCGTCGGCGGCGAGCACCGGGAAGGTGTTGACCGCGAAGCACGTCATGACCGCGGTGGCGGTGTCCTCGCTCGGAGCGCTCGGCGAGGCGAAACGGCCGGAGGTGAGGCGTGCGACGAGATGCGTGGACAGCAGCGAGTGCGTGAGCGACTCCGACCGCGTGAGGCCCTCTTCGACCACGGTCGTGTTCTCGACGGTCGCGGTGACGCGGACGAGGCCGGCGTGCAGCGCCTGGGCGCTCATCGAGACGCGCCCCGTCAGTTCCTCGAAGTCGAACTCCTCGGTCACCGCCGCGCCCTCGAGCTGCTCGAGCGACGTCGCCGGCAGGTCGATGCGCTGCGCGACGGCCTCGTGGCGGACGCCGCTGGCCTGCAGGAACCGCACGCTGAGCTCGAGCGTCGCGCCGGCGCCCGACTCCACGATGCACGGCATCTTGATGGTGTCGAACGTCGTAGGCGTCGGCGCGGCGTAGACCGGCGGGTAGACGATGCCGAACGGTGTCGGGGTCGAGTTCTTCGCCGCCCCCGGCGTGTAGGGGTAGAGAGCGTAACCCTCGAACAGCAGTGTCTCGACGAGCTCCTCGACGTCGGTCATCGAGGGTCGGCCTCCAGCAGTTCGGCGACGGTGCGGTCGAAGTCGTGGTCGCCGCGGGCGTCCTTGCGCTGCAACAGCGCGTCGAGGGTGGCGGTGGTCAGGCGGACCCAGCCGCCCTCGGGGTAGAAGGCCCGGATCGCGCGCTGCCACTCGGCGACGGGCATCATCCACTGCGTCGAGCAGCTCCACGGGACCTGGGCGACCTGCAGCCGGTCGTGCTCGCCGGCGTAGAGCACCATCCCGGTGAAGTGAAACGACAGCGGTATTCCCCCATCGACGGGCAGCGAGTAGAAGTACTTCGTCGCCGCCACCTCCAGGTCGTAGGAGCACGGCAGCTGCAGCGGAAACGACGTCGCGCCGGTGAAGCCGGGCACGAGCACATCGACCTTCGCCCACTGGAAGCTGTGGGTCGTCGCCGCCCAGCGCTCCGGCGCGCCGAACAGCCCGACGAGGCGCTCGCGCGTCTCGGGGTCATACCGGCGGCGCGCCGGATCGATGCGGATCTGCGTCGCCAGTGCGATCGTGTGGACCTGGCGCCCGTTGGGATCGGAGACGTGCATCGAGAACTCGAGCGTCGGCGCGGCGGCGTGCGCGACCGGCGCGACGTCGAGGACGCTGAAGACCGGGTCGGTGGCGACGAGCTGGTCGCTGAGGCTCATTGGGTCTCGCTGCGCTCGCCACCGCTTTGGCCTACGGCCAAGGTCTCCCCCCAAGCGGTTTCGCGCAGGCCGTCGAAGAACTCGGCGACCGTCGCTGAGAGCTCGGGCCCCCCGGAGATCCCCGACCAGCGCGACTTGATCATGCCCACCAGCCGGTAGCAGTCGTCCAGGGGCGCGATCACGTGCTGGGGCGGGTCGGCGAGGCGGTTGATGATCAGCGCCTCGGTGTCGGGAACCAGGTCGTGCAGCAACGGGTTGTCCGTGGTCATCCGCGTCCACGCGAGCGCGTCGAGCTCGGCCTCGGTGACGCCCGCCGGGGACGGATAGAGCGTGACCATCTCGTTGTCGAGCCCGCTGCGCATGATCATCGCCAGCCCGATCGGGATCTGGAAGGCCGACCACGCCTCGTCGTCGAGGACGAAGTCGTCGAGCCACAGCGTCCGCCCGCCGGTGGCCCGGTACTCCGGGTCGCCGGAGTGCATGGACCAGCAGGTCGCGCAGACGCAGACGATCCGGCGCTCGACGAGGTTGAGCAGGTGCTGATGGCGATCGGAGAGGCCGAGCGGGCACAGCTCGCAGTGCCCGTCGCGGCCGTGGTCCTCCGCGGCGGCGTCCGCCGGGTCGGTGCCCGCCGGGACCTGGACCTTGACCTCGCCGCCGCCGCGCAGCAGCGGCACCGGCTCGAGCTGCAGCTCGCCGTCCTTCTCCCGTCCGGCGCGGGGCAGGTCGTAGCTGCGCCCGCACGCCGTGCAGGTCAGCGTCCCGCCGACGAGCATGCCGCTCGCGAGCGGAGCCGGGCAGCCCGCGCACCAGTCCCGGTAGGCGAGCAGGGTGCCGGCCACGTTGGCGATCAGCAGGTTCGGTGCCACGCCGACGTGCGCGCCGCGAGCGACGTCGGCGGCGCCGTTGAGCGACATCCACTCCATCTCGGCCACGCCCTCGGACTTGGCGGAGAGGTGCACCGGCGGCGCGACGCCCTCGACGTCGATGCCGAGCAGATCGGGGGCGGCAGCTTGCAGTGCCTCCTCGATCGCGTGCTCGAGCGTCGCCGCGGACGCGCCGCACCCGTCGCAGCTGCCGACGAGCTTCAGGCGCGCGACCCCATCGTCGATGCCGAGCAACTCCACGTCCCCGTCGTGGGAGTGCAGGTACGGGCGCACCTCGTCGAGCGCCTCGATCACCCGCTGCTCGAGCGCGACCGGATGAAGGTCGTGCATGAGCAGCACGCTCGCCGCAGCCGGGTCGTCGGCCAGCGCGGCGAGTTGCTGCTCGTCGAGCACCGCCCGGATGCGCCCGAGCCCGTCGTCGTACATCTCGAAGAGCGCGTCCAGGCGCTCTTCGAGCTCCTGGACGCGCTGCTCGGCCCCGGGGACGTCGTCCATCAGCACATCGCCGTCGGCGTGTGCACCACCTTGCGCACCTTGCCCTTGCCGTACATGTGCACCCCGCACGGCAGGCAGGGGTCGAACGAGTGGACCGCCCGCATGATGTCGATGCCCTTGAAGTTCTCCGGGCCGTTCTCCTCGAAGATCGGGGTGTTCTGCACCGCGTCCTCGTAGGGGCCGGGAGTTCCGTGCAGGTCACGCCCGTTGGCGTTCCACGGCGTCGGCGGGTAGGGCTGGTAGTTGGCGATCTTGCCGTCCTTGATCACCATGTGGTGGCTCAGCACGCCGCGAGCGGCCTCGTGGAAGCCGACCGACACGGCCTCCTCCGGCACCGTGAAGTCGTTCCACGACTTCGTCCGCCCGGCGCGCACCTCGATCTGCGCCTTCTCGAGATTGTAGAGCGCGACCAGTGCCGAGTAGGCCTGGTGGTAGGTGCGGGCCCGCTGGCGTTCGATCGCGTTGGACCACTTCGGGATATTCCACTCGAGGTCCATCTCGGGCATGAAGCCGGTCTTGGGCAGCGTCATCTTGATCGAGTGGCCCGTCGCCTTGAGAAAGCCGAGGTCGACCAGGCCGGCCTTCGCGGTGATCCACTGCCGGGCAAACGGGCCGCCGCCAGTGTCCGACGCGATGAACTTGTCGTTGCGAGCGTCGTACATGCGCGCCGAGTTGACCCACGTGTACTTGTCGGCGAAGTCACGCGCCTGCGGCTTGGGCAGGGTCACCTTGTTCCACGGGTGGCGCTCGTCGACCGGGTTGCCCAGCGGGTCCTTGGTCACGAACGGCGCTTCCTTGCCGGCCCAGTCGTCGTGGTAGGACGACCCCATCAGGATCCGGATCGCGAGGTTGATCTCGACCAGGTCGGTGGTGATCAGCTCGCCGTCGAACACGAGGCCCGGGGTGACGAACCGCGCGTTGCCCCACGCGTTCATGTTCTTGTAGCTGTAATCGACGTGATCGGGGTCGTCGAACGCACCCCAGCAGATCAGGTCCGTCCTGCGGTACCCGACCTGCTCGTAGCCCGGCAGCGCCTCGTAGAAGAAGTCGTAGAGGTCGTCGTGCATCGGGACCGTGCGCTTGCAGTAGTCGATGTAGCGCATCAGCCGCACGTAGTACTCCGTCAGGGTCTGCTGCGTGATGTCGGCACTGCAACCGCCCGGCAGGATCGTCGACGGGTGCGTGTGGCGACCGCCGAACAGGCAGTACATCTCACGCGTGTAGCGGGCCACCTGCAGCGTCTCGAGGTAGAAGTCCCCCGTGAACGCGTTCAGCGCGCGCATGATGTCGGCGATCGTCTTGTAGCCGTGGATGGCGGCGTTCGGAGACGATGTCTCCTCGGCCTTCTTGAGCACCCCGGGGTTGGTCTCCTTGACCATCTGCTCGGAGTAGTCCACGTTGGCCATGCAGTCGTTGTAGATCGCATGGTCGAACATGAAGTCCGCCGACTCCGCGAGGTTGAACGCGTAGTCGCCGAGCTTGGGGGGCTTGACCCCGTAGGCCATGTTCTGGTTCAGGCAAGAGCAGGTGCAGTGATTGTCACCGCAGATGCCGCAGATCCGGCTCGTGATGAAGTGCGCGTCGCGCGGGTCGATGCCCTTCATGAAGATGTCGAAGCCGCGGAACAGCATCGACGTCGAGTAGCACTTCAGCACCTGCTGATTCGTGAAGTCGATCTCCGTGTGGATGCCCAGCGATCCGACGATCCGGGTCACCGGATCCCACGACATCTCCTTGACGATGACCTTCTGGTCGCGTGGTGTCTCTGTAACGGCCATATCTCTCCCTTACCAGCGCTTCTGATAGCCGGTCGTGAGCTCGGCACGGTTGTGCCGCCACTCGGGCTCCTTGTCGAACTTCCGCTTGACGGACTGCTTGCGGCCGAACCGCAGCAGCGGCCCGTAGGTGAACTTCGCGAGGTTGCTCGAGAGCTTCGCGTTGGCGTCCTCGTCCATGAACGGCATGTACTTGTCGGGGAACCCCGGCATCGTGCACGCCATGCAGATGCCGCCCACGTTCGGGCAGCCTCCGATCCCGCTCTGCCAGCCGCGCAGCGGCACGTTGCACTTGACCACCGGGCCCTTGCAGCCCAGCTTGACCAGGCAGCGGTTGTCGGAGCCGTACTCGGTGGCGAAGTCGCCCTGCTCGTAGAACGCCGCGCGGTTGCAGCTCTCGTGCGCGGTGCGTCCGAACAGGCTCACGGGGCGGCCGGCCTCGTCGAGCTCGGGCACCGGTGCCATGCCCGCCAGCGCGAACACGAGGTGCATGAGCATCTCGGTCATGTTGTCGGGCTGCGCGGGGCAGCCCGGGATGTTGACGATCGGGATGCCGGCACTGGACTTCCAGTTCCAGCCGAGGTAGTCGCGGACGCCCATCGCGCCGGTCGGGTTGTTCTTCATGGCGGGAATGCCGCCGTAGGTGGCGCAGGTGCCGACGGCGACGACCGCCGCGGCCTTGCCCGACAGCCGGTCGACCCACTCGTTGACCGTGATCGGCTGCTTGGTCTCGCGATCGACCCCGAAGCCCGTCCAGTGGCCGGCTCCGTTGATCTTCTCGTTGCCTAGCGACCCCTCGATCACGAGCACGAACGGATCGAGCTTGCCCTGCTCGGCGTCGTACCAGGCCTGCATGTAGTCGTCGCCGACCTCGTAGGCGAGCACCTGGTTGTGGATCACGACCTTCGGCATCCCCGGGATCGCGCCCGTGATGATGTCCTCGAGGCTCGGGTTCGTGGCCGAGGTCATGGCCACGGTGTCCCCCTCGCAAGAGAGCCCGACGGTGATCCACAGCACGTGTGCCGTGATCGCCTCCGTCGCCGCTTGGTTGGGTACGAATTCGACCGCTGCCATCGCCCTCTCCTCTTCCGGGTCAGCAGATCCGCGGAAGCGGATCGCCGACGAGTTGGTCCATCACACGCTTGCCGCCGAACGCCGTCTTGACGAGCACGGTGCCTGCGGGGTCCGTCTTGACTTCACCGATGTCGGCCGCCTGCGCGCCGTAGGCGGTCAGCGACGCGAGCGCGGCGTCCGCATGCTCGGGCGCCACCGCCACCACGAAGACTCCTTCGTTGGCGACGTACATCGGGTCCAGGCCGAGGATCTCGCAGGCGCCGTTGACCGCGGGGGCCACCGGGATGTGCGACTCCTCGATGAGCATGGCGACGCCCGAGGCGCGCGCGAGCTCGTTGAGCACGGAGGCGACGCCACCGCGGGTGGCGTCGCGCAGGCACCGGATGCCGGGGCCGGCGGCGTCGAGCAGGGCGTCGACCGCCGGCCACAGGCAGCGGGTGTCTGACTCGATGTCGCCGCCGAGCTCGAACTCGCCGCGGGCCAGCATGATCGCTGAGCCGTGATCGCCGATGCGGTCGGAGACGAGCAGGCGGTCGCCGGGGAGCAGGGCGCTGGGGGAGAGGGTGGCGCGGGGGTCGCGGTAGCCGATGCCCGTCGTGGTGACGTACATGCCGTCGCACTTGCCGCGCTCGACGACCTTGGTGTCGCCGGTGATGATGCGGACGCCCGCGGCCTCGGCGGTCCGCGCGATGGCGTCGACCTCCGCCTTGAGGACGTCGGAGTCGAGGCCCTCCTCGAGGATCAGGCTCAGGCTCAGCGCGAGGGGCCGCGCGCCGGCCATGGCGACGTCGTTGACGGTGCCGTTGACGGCGAGCTCCCCGATCGAGCCGCCGGGGAAGACCAGCGGCTTGACCACGAAGGCGTCCGTCGTCATGACCAGGTCGCCGATCGATCCCGCGTCGGCCAGCTCGTCCATGCCGAACGCAGGTGCGAGCACGCCCTCGATGAGCGAGGCGGTCGCCTTGCCGCCGGCGCCGTGGGCCATGTTGATGCGCGCGTCGCGGAACTTCTTCTGCTTGGCCCGCGTCTTCTGGATGATCCCGAGGATCTTCGTCTCGCGGTCGAGAAGGGTTTCGGCCTTCGTCGGTTTCGCCTTCGGCGAGCCACCGGCCGGCTTCGCCAGGCCTTCGCTCAAGTTCGGATCCACGGACGACGGCACCTACACGACCTCCCGCTCGCGGGCGAAGCGGCCGTAGTTGTAATACGCGGCACAGGCGCCCTCGCTGGACACCATGCACGTGCCGATCGGCCGCTCGGGCGTGCACGCGGTGCCGAACACCTTGCACTCCCAGGGCTTGATGACGCCCTTGAGGACCTCGCCGCACTGGCAGGCCTTCGGGTCGGCGACGCGAACGCCCGGAACGCTCCAGCGTTGCTCGGCATCGAGATCCGCGTAGGCGTCGGAGAGTCGCAGGCCCGAGTGCGAGATGAAGCCCAGGCCGCGCCACTCGAAGTGCGGGCGCAGCGCAAAGACCTCGTTCATGACCTCCAGGGCGCGCAGGTTGCCCTCGTATGGGACAACGCGGCTGTACTGGTTCTCGACCTCGCTCCGGCCCTCGTCCAGCTGCTGCAGGATCATGAGGACCGACTGCAGGATGTCGACGGGCTCGAAGCCCGAGACGACGATGGGCTTGTCGTACTCGGCCGGGATGAACTCGAACGGGCGGGCGCCGACGACTGTGGAGACGTGGCCCGGGCCGACGAAGCCGTCCAGCCTCAGGTCGGGCGATTCCAGCAGCGCGCGCAGCGGCGGCACGATCGTCACGTGGTTGCACATGCAGCTGAAGTTGGTCACGCCCTCGGCACGGGCGCGCTTGAGGGTGAGCGCGGTCGACGGCGCGGTGGTCTCGAACCCGATCGCGAAGAAGACGACCTGGCGGTCCGGGTTGGCCTTGGCGATCCTCAGCGCGTCCAGCGGCGAGTAGACCATCCGGATGTCGGCGCCCTCGGCCTTGGCCTCGAGGAAGGAGCCGTTCGAGCCCGGCACGCGCATCATGTCGCCGAAGCAGGTGAAGATGACCCCGTCCTCGCGGGCGAGCGCGATGCCGTCGTCGACGCGGCCCATCGGGATCACACAGACCGGGCAGCCTGGGCCGTGCACGAGCTCGACGTTCTCGGGCAGCAGGTCGTCGACGCCGTACCTGTAGATGGAGTGCGTGTGACCGCCGCAGACCTCCATGAGCTTGTATTGGCGCCCCGGCTCAACCGTGCTGAGGATCTCCCCGGCGAGAACCCGCCCGAGGTCGGCGTCACGGAACTCGTCGACGTATTTCATACGCGCACCAGGGCGGTGCCGGCATGGACGAGCAGGGTGTCGCCCGGGTTGGCATCGACGAGAGCGATCTCGACCGTGCTGTTGTCGCCCTGATCGTCGGCGCACAAGGCGAGGCCGCGCTCGAGGTCGACGGCGAGGACGGTCATCGGAACCCCCTCGTCGGAACAGGTGATGCAGTGGTACTCGTCGTCGCAGGTCATTCGATCACGCTCGCTTTCAGTTCCTCGAGCTCCGCTTCGTAGTCGGCGCCCATTCCCTGAAGCAGCTTAAGGGTCGCCTCGGCCTCCGCCTCGTCGACGAGCGAGAGGGCGAAGCCGACGTGGATGAGGACCCAGTTGCCGGGGCCGACGGAGGCGCCGTCGGTGTCGAGCAGGCCGATGTTGACCTTGCGCTGCACCCCGGCGACGTCGACCAGCGCGAGGCGGTTGGCCTCATCGACAACTTCTATGACCCTGCCCGGTATTGCCAGGCACATGCCGCCCCGCCTCTCCTTGAACAACTTCCTCCTCGAGGGTGTCTACTCACCGGAAACGCTCCGCGCAAGGTTGTTGACGGCCGTGATCTACTGAGGTCTGATATGCCAGTTCCCGAGCAACGGGGCGCGATCGGCCGCAAACTGCTGAAGGATTCGGCCTACGCAACGCTCCGCGATGCCGTCGTCGACGGGACGCTCAGCCCCGGCGAGGTGCTGCACGACGACGAGCTGTGCGCGTGGCTCGGCATCAGCCGCACGCCGGTGCGTGGCGCGCTGGCGCGTCTGGAATCCGAGGGGCTCGTCGAGACGGCACCGCAGCGGTTCACCCGGGTGGCTCCACTCGAGGTCGAGGACGCCTCCGCGCTCTTCCCGGTGGTGGCCGCGCTGCATGCGCTCGCCACCGAGCTCGCTGTCCCCAACCTCACGCCGCACCAGCTGCTGGGGCTGCGCGATGCCAACGACCGGCACATCGCCGGGCTCACCGCGCGCAACGGTCCGGCCGCGTTCAAGGCCGACGACATGTTCCACGGCATCTTCGTGCGGGCGTCCGGCAACCCGGTGGTGGCCGCGACGCTCGAGAGCCTCGAGCCGCGTCTGCACCGGCTCGAGCTCCAGCACAGCGGCGCGCTGCCCGGCCGGCGCGCGCTCGCGCAGCACGAGGCGATCATCGCGCGCGCCGCTGCCGGCGACGCCGTGCACGCCGCGTCCGCCGCCCGCGAGCACTGGCTCGCGTTCGGGGCCGTCGTCGAGCGCGCGCTGGCGTGAGTTGCGGCTGTCGGCTGGCTGGACGCCCTCAGTGAGCGCGCGGGCCTACGCGCTCAGCCCGGCGTAAGCTCGGGCAGGCGCGTCGAGCGCGGCAGCTCCATGCCCGCGGCCTCGTAGGCCTCGTCCTGATCGACCGTCTCCGTGTCGAGCAGGCGCTCGGCGAGGCTGTCGAGGCGCTCGCGGTTCTCCGTCAGCAGCGCGGTTACGCGGTCGTGGGCGCGATCGACGAGGGCCTTGACCGCGACGTCGACCTGATGACGCAGCTCGTCGGAGGTCTCGGACGCCATGAACGGGTTGGAGCCGTCGGCGGGCAGCACGTTGACGAACCCGATCTCCTCGCTCATTCCCCAGCGGCCCACCATCGCGCGGGCGATGCCGGTCACCTGCTCGATGTCTGACTCCGCGCCGGTGGTGATGGTGTCGAAGATGACCTCCTCGGCCACGCGGCCACCGAGGGCGACGTCGATGCGGGCTTCGAGCGCCTGGCGGTCGTAGGAGACGCGGTCGTTGTCGGGCGCGGAGAAGGTGACGCCGAGCGCGCGCCCGCGCGGGATGATCGAGACCTTGCGCACGGGGTCGGCCCCGGCGGTGAGCATGCCGACGACGGCGTGGCCCGCCTCGTGGTAGGCGGTGCGGCGCCGGTCGTCCTCGCTCATCAGCATCTTGCGCGGCGCGCCGAGCACGATCTTCTCCAGCGCGTCGGTGAAGTCCTCCTGGTGGACCTTCGTGTGCTCGCGCCGGGCGGCCAGCAGGGCAGCCTCGTTGCACAGGTTGGCGATGTCGGCGCCGACCATGCCCGGCGTGGTCGCGGCCAGGCGGCCGAGATCGACTTTGTCGTCGAGCGGCAGCGACCGCGTGTGGACCTCGAAGATCATGCGGCGGCCGTCGAGGTCGGGCGCGGGGACCGTCACCCGCCGGTCGAAGCGACCGGGGCGCAGCAGCGCCGAGTCGAGCACCTCCATGCGGTTGGTGGCCGCCAGCACGATCACGGTGGCGTCGGACTCGAAGCCGTCCATCTCCGTGAGGATCTGGTTGAGCGTCTGCTCGCGCTCGTCGTTGGAGCCCGAGCCGAAGCCCGAGCCGCCTGAGCGTGCGCGGCCGACCGCGTCGAGCTCGTCGATGAAGATGATCGCGGGCGCCGCCTCCTTGGCCTGCTTGAAGAGGTCGCGCACGCGGGCGGCCCCGACGCCGACGATCGCCTCCACGAACTCCGATGCGGAGCTCGAGAAGAAGGGCACGTCGGCCTCGCCGGCGACGGCGCGCGCCAGGAGGGTCTTGCCCGTGCCGGGCTGGCCCGCGAGCAGGACGCCGCGCGGGATGCGGCCCCCGAGCTTCTGGTAGCGATCCGGGCTCTTGAGGAAGTCCACTACCTCGAGCAGCTCGAACTTCGACTCGTCGATTCCGGCGACGTCCTTGAACGTGATGCGCTGCTCGCCCTTGTCCACGCGGCGCGCGCGGGAGCGCGCGAAGTTGCCCAGGCCGCCCATCGCGCCGCCGCCGGCGCTGGCGCGGCGGGCCATGTAGACGAAGAGCGCGACGATGAGGATGACCGGCCCGAAGCCGAGCAGGACCTGCAGGAAGATGTTGCGCCCGCTGTCCAGGGCGCGCGCCTCGATGGTCACGCCGTTGTCGCGCAGCAGGTTCTCCAGCCGCTGCTCGGCGGCGAACTGCGGGATCTCCGTCTCGAACTTGATCGCCGCCTCCGCGTCCGGGTCGTCGGGCGGTGCGACCTTCTCGGTGAACTCGCCGGCGACCGTCTCCCCGAGCGGGCTGATGCGCTCGACGTTGCCCTGCTCGACCTGCTCGAGGAAGGTGGGGGAGTACGGGACCGTGACGCTCGGGTCCGGCGGAGAGATGACGCTCGCGAGCACCCAGTTCAGGGCCAGCGCGATGACCACGATCATGAGGATCCCGGGGCGCGGGAAGCGCCGCTGCGGCTTGTCGGGCGTGTTGGCGTCTCCCGACTTTGACGGGATCCGGGCGCGACGCTCGGTGGGGGCGGGATCAGGCATCGAAAGCTGAAGCTACTTGGCGCACATTACGGGAACGTACGGATGGGAACGTCTGTTCGATCACCTAAAGTGGGGCGGAGTTATGGATTCGATGTCCGGAAGACCATCGTTCCGATTGACGGGGCCGGATGCCCCGTCGAGGTGACCATGGGCGAGATCGTCGTCAGCGGGGCGCGGGAGCACAATCTCAAGAACGTCACCGTCACTCTGCCCCGCGACGCGCTGGTCGTCATCACCGGCTTGTCGGGCTCGGGCAAGTCGTCGCTGGCCTTCGACACCATCTACGCCGAGGGGCAGCGGCGCTACGTCGAGTCCCTGAGCGCGTACGCGCGCCAGTTCCTCGGGCAGATGGACAAGCCCGACGTGGACTCGATCGAGGGGCTGTCGCCGGCGATCTCGATCGACCAGAAGACGACGTCGCGCAACCCGCGCTCGACGGTCGGCACGGTCACGGAGATCTACGACTACCTGCGGCTGCTGTGGGCACGCATCGGCAAGCCCCACTGCTTCAACTGCGGCCGGCCGATCGCGGCGCAGTCGGCGGAGCAGATCATCGACCAGGTGATGGGCCTCGAGGAGGGCACGAAGTTCATGGTCCTCGCGCCGATCGTGCGCGGGCGCAAGGGGGAGTTCCGCGACCAGTTCGAGCACCTGCGCGCCGAGGGGTTCACGCGCGTGAAGGTCGACGGCGAGCTGCGGCTGCTCGAGGAGGACATCGCCCTCGACAAGAAGTACAAGCACGACGTCTCGGTCGTGGTGGACCGCCTGATCATGCGCCCCGACCTGCGCAAGCGGCTCGCGGACTCCGTGGAGACCGCCGTCGGGCTCGCCGAGGGGCTGCTGGACGTCGAGCTGGTCGACGGCGGCGAGATCAGGACGTACTCGGAGCGCTTCGCCTGCCTGCACTGCGGCATCTCGATGCCCGAGCTCGAGCCGCGGATGTTCTCCTTCAACTCGCCGCACGGCGCCTGCGAGCGCTGCACCGGGCTGGGCTCGCAGCGCGAGATCGACCCCGAGCTGATCGTGCCCGACGCGGCGCTGTCGATCGCCGAGGGGGCGCTGGCGCCGTGGGCCAACAGCTCGTCGAACTACTACGAGCAGATCTGCGAGGCGATCGCCGAGCGCTACCGCGTCGACCTCGAGGCGCCGTGGAGCGAGCTCTCCGCGAAGGACCAGGAGCTCTTTCTCCACGGCACGAACGGCAAGCCCCTACAGGTCACCTACCGCAATCGCTACGGCCGCCGGCGCTCCTATCAGACCCGCTTCGAGGGGATCATCCCCAACCTCGAGCGCCGCTACCGCGAGACCGACTCGGAGTTCTCGCGCGAGAAGATCGAGGAGTACATGAGCGTGCGGCCGTGCCCGGCCTGCGAGGGCGCGCGGCTGCGCCCGGAGTCGCGCGCGGTGCTCGTCGGCGGCCTGGGGATCCACGAGTTCGCCCGCCTGTCGGTGCGCGGGGCGATGACGTGGCTCGACGAGGTGGCGCTCTCGCAGACCGAGCGTCACATCGCGCGGTTGATCCTGCGTGAGATCGAGGAGCGCCTGCAGTTCCTCGAGAACGTCGGCATCGGCTACCTGTCGATGGAGCGCGCGGCCGCGTCCTTGTCGGGCGGCGAGGCGCAGCGGATCCGCCTGGCGACGCAGATCGGCTCGTCGCTGGTCGGCGTGCTCTACATCCTCGACGAGCCGTCGATCGGGCTGCACCAGCGCGACAACGCGCGGCTGATCGGCACGCTCGAGCGCCTGCGCGATCTGGGCAACACCGTGCTCGTCGTCGAGCACGACGAGGGCACGATGCGCGCGGCCGACCATGTGCTCGACATGGGCCCGGGCGCGGGGGAGCACGGCGGATACGTCGTCGCGGAGGGAACCGCCGAGGAGATCATGCGCGTCCCCGGGTCGCTCACCGGCCAGTTCCTCTCGGGGACGCGGGCCATCCCCGTGCCGCGCAAGCGCCGCACTCCGGCCGGCTACGTCGAGATCGAGGGCGCCACCCAGCACAATCTCAAGCGGGTCAACGTCAAGGTCCCGCTCGGTGTCTTCACCTGCGTGACGGGGGTGTCGGGCTCCGGGAAGTCGACGCTCGTCAACGAGGTGCTCTACAAGAGCGTCGCCAACAAGCTGCACCGGGCGAAGCTGCGGCCCGGCGCGCACCGGCGGGTGACCGGGCTCGAGCAGCTCGACAAGATCATCTCGGTCGACCAGTCGCCGATCGGGCGCACGCCGCGCTCGAACCCGGCGACGTACATCGGGTTGTTCGACCAGATCCGGGAGCTCTTCACCAAGACGCAGGAGGCGCGGGCGCGCGGATACAAGCCCGGCCGCTTCTCGTTCAACGTCAAGGGCGGTCGCTGCGAGGTCTGCCGCGGCGACGGTCAGATCAAGATCGAGATGCACTTCCTGCCCGACGTCTACGTCCCGTGCGAGCAGTGCCACGGCAAGCGCTACAACCGCGAGACGCTCGACATCCGCTTCAAGGGCAAGAACATCGCCGACGTGCTCGAGATGCCCGTCGAGGAGGCGCTGACCTTCTTCGCGCACATCCCGAAGATCGCGCGCCGGCTGCAGACCCTGCACGACGTCGGCCTGGACTACATGCGCCTCGGTCAGCCGGCTACGACGCTGTCGGGCGGGGAGGCGCAGCGGATCAAGCTGGCGTCGGAGCTTTCGAAGATCGCGACCGGCTCGACGCTCTACATCCTCGACGAGCCGACCACGGGCCTGCATTTCGCCGACATCGAGAAGCTGCTCGAGGTGCTCCAGCGCCTCGTCGACTCCGGTAACTCCGTCGTCGTCATCGAGCACAACCTCGACGTGATCAAGACTGCGGACCGGCTGATCGACATGGGTCCCGAGGGCGGGGAGCAGGGCGGTGTCCTCATGGCCGCCGGCACCCCCGAGCAGGTCGCCGCCGTCGAGGACTCCTACACGGGCCGCTTCCTACGCGAGCTCGTGACGCCCGCCACCCGGCCCGCCCGCGGCGGCCGCCGGCCGGCGCAGAAGGTCGCGGCGGTGGCCTAAGCCTGGATCCACCGATGACCGGTGGTTCCATGGCCCCGCAGGGCGAGTCGGGGGTCGCCGGCCGGGCACCGACAGGGTGGTGCCCTTTGGGTGACCGGCCGGCGCCCAACCTCGCTTCGCTCGGAAGCACGGCGAAGCCATGCGGGGTCGTGGGGCCACCGGGATCGGTGGATCCGGGCTAAGGTCCCGGCCTGGCGGCGCTGCCTGTCCGCCCTGCTGGTCGCGCTGGCCCTTCTGCCGGCGCTCATGCGAAGGTCAGCCGCCGAACCGACCGCGCAGCGCCTGCACGTTGGCGACGTACTGCTCGGTCTCGGGCAGCATGCCGTCGTTCTGCACAGAGCTGAGGCCCTGGTAGTAGCTGGCGATGGCCGTCGCCTCGTCGCCGCCGGTCTGCTCGAGCAGGTGCTTCATGTAGAGGGAGCCGGCGGCCACGTTGTCGGTCGCCGACGCCGGGTTCAGCGCCGTGGTGGCGAGGTTGTCCTGGATCCACGTCCAGGTGCCCGGCATGACCTGCATGACGCCGCGCGCGTTGGCCGAGGAGACCATGGCGTTGTTGAATCCGCTCTCCTGCCAGGCGATCGCCGCAGCCAGAGAGCCGGAGACGCCGTGCTCGGTCGCCACGGCGGACACGGTGCCGGCGTCCAGCGTCGTCTCGGTGGGGACGGGGTCCGCGGCGGGCACGACCGCGGCGGGGGCGGGCTCGGAGGCCTGCGGCATCGCCGGGGCGCCCGTGGGGAGCTTGATGACGGTGCCGGCCACGAGGATCCCGGCCGGGTCCAGGCCGTTCATCGCGGCCATGGCCTCGGCGGGGACGCCGGCTGCGGCAGCGAGGCCGGACAGGGTGTCGCCGAGGCGCACGGTGTAGCCGCCCATGGGGCCGGGCGCGGAGGCGGCGGTGGTCGCCGTCGTGGCGGGGACGGTGGCGAGCGCCGCGGCGCCCTCGTCGACGGACGGGACCATGATCGTCTGGCCGAGGACGACCTGCGAATCCTCGGAGAGCCCGTTGAACGCGGCGACCGTGCGCGTCGTGAGGTTGCTTGCCGCCGCGATGCTCCACAGCGTCTCACCCTCCACCACGGTGTGGCCAACCGCGGCCGCGGCACCGCTCGGCAACGCCGCCCCAGCGAGGCTGATGGCAAGAAACGGGATGACGATCAGTCGGCGCATGAACTCACGTCTAGCCGGAATCCGGCACGAGCAGTGCCGGCGCGCGGGGTTACGTCGTCCCGCAGCGCGCCTTGCGCAAGGACACGTAACGTGGAGCACTGTGAACGCCGCGGACGCGAAGCTGTGGGCGCAGAAGTGGCGCTGGTACGGCGATTCGGCGCTGCCCTGGAACCGCGCGCGACTGCATTACGAGCTCGCCGCCCGGCGCAGCTTCGCCAAATGGCCGTTGCACGGCAACGCGCTCGAGATGCTGCGCGAGGGAAGGCTCGAGCTCGGGGAGCACGTCCTCTTCGAGCCGGGGGTGTGGCTGACCGGTAATGCGCCCGCGCGCATCCGCATCGGCGGCGGGTCGTTTTTGAACCTCGGCGTGATGGTCGCCGCCCTCGAGCTCGTGGAGATCGGCGAGCACTGCATGTTCGCCAACGGCTGCTTCATCACCGATTCCGACCACCGGTACGACGACCCCGACCTCCCCGTCCCCTGGCAGGGTTTCACCAGCCGGGGCCCGACGCGCATCGGCGACAACGTCTGGTGCGGTGCCAACGTGGTCATCACCAGCGGCGTGACCGTCGGCGAACGCTGCGTGATCGGCGCCAACGCCGTGGTCACCCGCGACGTGCCGCCGCGCTCGATCGCGGTTGGCGCCCCGGCGCGCGTCCTGCGCTCCGTGGCCTAGTCCCCCACCTAGGAGTCCTAGTCCTTGTTGAGGATGACCACGAGGGCGAGCGCGACGAGCGCGAGGAACGCGATCAGCATGGCGGCCGCCAGCAGCCCGTAGGCGGAGGGGTTCGCGCCGGCCCTGCGCGCCTCGGTCGCGCGGCTGGACCCGAAGACGACCAGCGAGAAGAGCACGGTGGCGCCGATCCCGGCCGCCAGCGACACCCAGACCACCTGCAGCAGCTGCCCCGCCTGGACGGCGGCCATCACGCTTCCGCCGTGAGGGTCCGGCCCGCCAGCAGGCGCCGGCCGAACACGTACCCGAGCGTGGCGACGAGAAGGGCGGAGACCACGACCGGACCGACCGCCCCGTCGCCGAAGACGCGCGTGACGCCGAAGGTGAGCGCGCCGACCGCCGCGGCGGCGGGCAGGGTCAGCACCCAGGCGAAGACGATGTTGCCCGCGACCCCCCACCGCACGGCAGAGACGCGCTTGGCGGCGCCGGCGCCCATGATCGCGCCTGAGATGACGTGCGTCGTCGACAGCGGGAAGCCGGCCTGTGATGCCGAGAGGATCACGGCGGCGCCCGAGGCCTGGCTGGTGAAGCCCTGGGCCGGATCCATCTTGATGATCCGGGTGCCCATCGTGCGGATGATGCGCCAGCCCCCTGCGTAGGTGCCCAGCGCGATCGCCGAGGCTGCGGAGACGACCACCCAGGTGGGGACGCCTGCGCCATCGCTGAGGTTGCCGTTGGCCACCAGCGCCAGGACGATGACGCCCATCGTCTTCTGCGCGTCGTTGGTCCCGTGGGCGATCGAGAACAGGCTCGCGGTGATGATCTGACCGGCGCGGAAGCCGCGGTTCACCGCACCCGGGGGACGGTTCCCGACGATCCGGTAGCAGACGAGGATCGCGATCCCGGCGGTCGTGAAGGCCAGCAGGGGCGCGACCAGGGCCGGCAGCACGACCTTCTCGACGACCCCGTCGCCGAGCACGCCCTCTGGGCCCTCGGCGGCGAGCATGGAGCCGATCACGCCCCCGATCAGGGCGTGCGAGCTCGAGGACGGGAGGCCGAAGTACCAGGTCAGCAGGTTCCAGGCGATCGCCCCGACGAGGCCGGCGAAGACGATCTGCAGGGTCACCAGGCCGGGCTCGACGATGCCGTTCGCGATGGTCGCGGCGACCTCGAGCGACAGGAAGGCGCCGACGAAGTTCAGCACGGCGGCGAGGCCAACCGCGATGCGCGGAGGCATGGCGCGCGTCGAGATCGAGGTGGCGACAGCGTTGGCGGTGTCGTGAAAGCCGTTGGTGAAGTCGAAGGCCAGCGCGGTGCCGACGACGATCACGAGGACGAGATCGTTCTCCACCGGCGCGCTACGAGTTCTTCAGGACGATGCCCTGCAGGGTGTTCGCGACCGTCTCGGTGGCGTCGACCGCGGCCTCCAGCCGCTCGAAGATGTCCTTCCACCGGATCACGATCATCGGGTCGATGGCTCGCTCGAACAGGGAGGCGAGGGCCATGCGCTCGAGGCTGTCGCCCTCGTTCTCGAGCCGGTGGATCTCCACCACGTACGGCGACAGGTCCTCCTGGGAGCGCAGGCGGGGCAGCGCCTGGGCGATCTGCTGGCACGCCTGGTGCAGCACCTTGGAGAGCGCGATGGCCTGGTCCATCGGTGCCTCGATCCGGTACAAGCCCAGGAAATCGGCAACTTCCTCGGTGAAGTCGAGGATGTCGTCGAGCCCGGAGGCGAGCGCGAGGATGTCCTCGCGGTCGATCGGGGTGACGAACGTCGCGTAGAGCTTGTGGATGATGTCGTGCGTGATCCGGTCGCCCTCCTGCTCGGCGAGCAGGAGGTCCCGCGCGAGCTCGGACTTCTCGGGCCAGGACTCGAGCATCTCCTCCAGCAGCGCGGCCGCGCGCACGATGTTGGCCCCCGCCTCCTCGAAGAGGTCGTAGAACTCCCGCTCGCGTGGCGTGAAAAGCCGGGTGAGGCGCGCCATCGCGCGCCAGCTTAGCTCGCGCTACCAGTCGTAAGCGGGTGCGTCCCGCCTCGGCGGGTGCGCGCGCAGGCGGTCGAGCTCCTCCGGCGGGATCGAATATGCGTGCTCAGGGGCGGGGAACTCGCGCGAGCGCACGGCCGCCGTGTAGGCGGCGACGCCGCGCAGAGTCTCGGACCGGACATCCGCGAACTGGCGGACGAACTTCGCCACCCGCTCGTGATGGACGGCGAGGAGGTCGTGCAGTACGAGCACCTGCCCGTCGGTCGACGACCCGGCGCCGATGCCGATCACGACGATCTCCATGTGCTCCATCACGAGGTCGGTGACCTCGGCGGGGATCGCCTCGAAGACGACGGCGAAGCAGCCCGCGGCCTGGAGGTCCATGGCGTCCTGCATGACCTGCGAGGCGCGCGCGGCGGTCCGGCCCTGGGCGCGCAGGCCGCCGAGGCTGGTCGCAGTCTGGGGCGTGAGACCGACGTGGCCCATGACCGGGATGCCCGCGCGGACGATGGCCTGGGCGCGCGCGACCGACGTGCCGCCGCCCTCGAGCTTGACGGCGTCGCAGCCCGCTTCCTTGACGAAGCGCTGGGCGGTCATGATCGCCTGCTCGTCGGAGGCCTCGTAGGAGCCGAAGGGCAGGTCTCCGATCAGCATCGGGGTGCGCAGACCGCGGCGCACCGCGCGCGTGAGCATGAGCAGCTCGTCGACGGTCACCGGGACGGTGCTCGTGTAGCCGAGGACCGTGTTGGCGGCGGAGTCGCCCACCAGCACGAGGTCGACGCCCGCCTCCTCCACCACCGTGGCGCTCGGGTGGTCGTAGGCGGTGATCATCACGATGGGCTCGCCCAGCGCCTTGCGCTCGGCCAGCGTCGTGAGGGTGATCGCCTTGCGGTCCGGGTTGGGAATGCTTCCGCTCGACATGGTTCTCAGGCCTGGAGGGGGGTGAGCAGGGTGGTGTTGTCGATGAGCCGGACGGTGCCGACGCGCGCGGCGACGGCGAGGAGAGCGGGGCGGCCGTTGACGGCTGCCAGGGGGGAGAAGTCGTCGGGGGAGACGAGCGCAACGTACTCCGGCTCGACGCGCGCCTGCGCGAGGGCGGAGCGGACGATGGCCTCCAGCGCGGCGGCGTCGCGCTCGCCGGAGGCGGCGGCCTGCCGGAGGCCGCGGCTGAGCGCCCCCGCGCGCTCGCGCTCGTCGGCGTCGAGGTGCACGTTGCGGCTGGACAGCGCGAGGCCGTCGGGCTCGCGCACGGTCGGCAGCGTGACGACCTCCGCCGGGATGTCGAGGTCGGCCACCAGCCGGCGCACGAGTGCGACCTGCTGGGCGTCCTTGGCCCCGAAGTAGGCCCGGTCGGGCCCGACCATGTTGAGCATCTTCGCGACGACGGTGGCGACGCCGGCGAAGTGCCCAGGGCGGTGGGCGCCCTCGAGCGTGTCGGTGAGGCCGGCGACCGTCACCGTCGTCGCGAAGCCGGCGGGATAGACCTCGTCGGCGGACGGAGCGAAGAGGACGTCGGCGCCGTGAGCGGCGGCCAGCGCGGCGTCGCGGCCCTCGTCGCGCGGGTAGACGGCCAGGTCGGCGGCCTCGTCGAACTGGGCGGGGTTGACGAACAGCCAGACGACGACGTGGTCGTTCTGCGCCCGGGCGGCGTCGATCAGGCGCAGATGGCCGGCGTGGAGCGCGCCCATGGTCGGGACGAGCCCGACGGTGCCGGTTCGCGGCCAGGCGCGCAGCTCGCCGACGGTGCGGATGGTCAGCACCTGGCCATCACCTCGTACAGCGGCAGGAGGTCGGGTGCGCGCTCGCGCAGCGCCGTGCGGTGGCGCTCGATCGTGTGGACGTCGCCGCGGGCGATCGGACCGGTGAGGGCCGCGCGTCCGTCGCGGGCCCAGTTGTCGACGGTCGCGCGGACCAGCGGCACCAGGCGTTCCCGCTCGATCCCGGCGGTCTGCGCGACCCGCTCGGCGGCGTCCTCGAGGATGACGAGGAAGTTGGACGCCATGCAGGCGGCGGCGTGGTAGGCGGCGCGGTCCTCGTCGGCGACGTGGAACGGCTTCATGCCCAGCGCCTCGGCGATCCGCGTCGCGACCGGATGGCCCGCGACGGCAGCGGGGATGCCGCTGAAGCGGGCGCCGGCCGTCGGCACGGTCATCAGCGGGTGCAGCGAGAAGTCGCATCGGCCCAGCGGCGACGCGCCGGAGCAGTGGCCGACGAGCGCTCCCCCGGGCACGGCCGCAGCGGCTGGCTCGATGCTGCCGTCCGGGACCGTCAGCAGCACGACGGGCGCGGCGGGCGTCCGGCCGCGCCCGAGCGGCCCCTCGACGTCGAGGGACGCCTCGCGCAGCGCGGCGCTGATGGCGGTGCCCAGACGACCCGGGCCGACCACGGCGATCTTGTCCAGTGCAGGCATTCGCTTCGGTGACAGGGTCCATCCCTCCGGCTGAAGGTGACGGCCTCGTCATGGCGGATTGTACCCCGCGGGCGAAGTTATGGTGCGCGGCAGATGTCCGCCTCCCCCGCCGAGCGGCGCGAGCAGCTGAAGGCCGTCTACCAGGCCGCCTCGGGCTGCGTGCGCTGTCCCCAGCTGGCCGAGACGCGCACCCGCGTCGTCTTCGGCGCGGGCGACGCCGACGCTGACCTCATGTTCGTCGGCGAGGCTCCCGGCCGCAACGAGGACGAGCAGGGCGTCCCGTTCGTCGGCGCCGCGGGCAAGCTGCTCGACCAGCTGCTCGAGGAGATCTCCCTGACCCGGGCGGATGTCTTTGTCGCCAACGCCCTCAAATGCCTGAAGTACTCGTCCATGGTGCAACTGGGCGACGGAACGTGGGAGCGAATCGGACGCCTCGTGCGGTCGCGCTATGACGGCACCGTCATGTCTCTCGAGGCTGACGGAAGCCTCGTGCCTCGTCGTGTCGTCGGGTGGCACGCCACTCCGCTCGGCGATCGCCGCGTGCTCAAGCTCAGTTTGAAGTCCGCGAAGCCAAATGGGACCACGCGGGCCGCGATACAGCTGACGGCTGACCATCCAGTCCTCACCGAGCGGGGATACGTCGCGGCTGGGGATCTCCTGTCGGAGGACCGAGTCGCAACGGGTCAGGGTCTCAGCCGGACTGCTTTCGACGTGGTCTGCGGCACGCTGCTAGGTGACGGAAGCCTGAACGCGAAGGCCTCGGTGGTCACCTTCAGCCACTCCCAGGTGCAGCTTGCCTACGCGGAGTTCAAGGGCGAGCTCCTCCAGGAACTCCGGCCTTCGCTCAGCCAGCGCGCGGTCGCCGCGGTGGCGGGGGGAGAGCCGGTCCACGCCGTAGTGCATGGGCGAACCCGGGCTCATCGTGCGCTACGCACCCTGCGACCACAGTTCTATGGGGAGCGCAAGCACGTTCCTGATTGGCTGGCGAGAGGCCTCACATGTCGCATGCTGGCGATCTGGTTCATGGACGATGGCCACACGAGGATCCGAGACTCTCGTCAGCCGCTCTCCGAGATCGCGACGAATGCCTTCAGCGATTCAGACCGCCGGATTCTCCAGCAGGGTCTGTTCGCGCTTGGGCTCCCGACGCGTGTGCGACGCGATCGCCTGTTCTTCGATGTGGTCGCGACCCAACTGCTCTCCGAGCTCATAGCGCCGCTTGTCCCACCGAGCATGCGCTACAAGCTCGTTCCGGACGTCGAGGCGCGCATTTCCTTCGATCCATCGTTGTGGGGCATCGGGCCTCCCATCACGATGTACGACGGGATCGACCTCAAAGACGTCACGGACCGTCAGCTCGGAGATCGCACGTTCTTCTGCTTGGACGTACTCGATACGCACAACTTCGTTACCACGGGCGGCGTCGTACATAACTGCCGGCCGCCGGGCAACCGCGATCCGCTCGGAGCCGAGCTCTCGAACTGCCAGGACTGGCTCTATCGGCAGCTCGACCTGATCCAACCCAAGGTCGTGTGCACGCTGGGCAACCACGCGACGAAGCTGCTGCGCGGCGACCCAACTCCGATCACCCGCATCCACGGTCAGGCCGAGGTTCGCGTGATCGGTCCGCGCGCCGTCCGGCTCATGCCGCTCTACCACCCGGCCGCCGCGCTTTACACGCGCTCGCTGCTCGACACGCTGCGCGAGGACTTCGCCCGCATCCCGCCCCTGCTGGAGCTCGCGGCGCCCGACCAGCCGGCGCCGTCCGAACCGGAGCCGCCGCCGCCGGTCGACCCAACGGACGACCCGGACTCCCAGCTCGGCCTGTTCTAGGCGCTGCGCTCCAGCCGCCGGTCCTCGGCGGTGATCGCGTAGCGCTCGTGGTCGCGCCAGCGGCCGCCGATCAGCAGGTAGCGCGGCGAGAAGCCCTCCAGGCGGAAGCCGGCGCCGACGGCGAGCGCGACGGACGGCGCGTTGCCGGGCTGGATGTTGGCCTCGATGCGGTGCAGGGCGAGGGCGCCGAAGGCGTGGTCGAGCACGAGTTCGAGCGCCGCGCGCATGTAGCCCTTGCCGGCGTGCTCGGCGTTGCCGTAGTAGCCGAGGTAGGCGTTCTGGAAGGCGCCGCGGACGATCTGGGAGATCGTGAAGACGCCGAAGATGGCGTCGTCGGCGGTACGACAGCCCAGCAGCGTGACGACGTCCTCGCGGCGGGCGCGGGCCACGAGCTCGTCGAACTGGTCGCCGCGCTCGGGCGGATAGGCCCAGGGATGGTGCAGGTCGCGGCTGCGGCGGACGAGGGCGAGGAACTCGTCGCGGTCGCGATAGTCGACCTCGCGCAGGTGGACGGGGCGTTGGACGTCGGAGGTCGCGGCCGAGTCCGCGGAATCCGGACGCGGGCCGCCGCGGCGGACGCGTTCAAGCACACTGAGAAGGTACCCCGCCCGGTGCGCGAATGGGGTCAGAGCAGCGGCTCGGCGTCCGCGTGGTCGTCGCGCCGGGTCAGGGCCCCGACGACGACGATCGCCGCCGCCGTGACCGCCTGCAGCGCGAGCACGCGCACGGCGAAGCTCTCGAGGGTGTCGGCGTTCCACAGCAGGACGGGTTCGACCGCCGCGGCCACGAGCAGCCCGAGCACGAACGCGCGGCGGTGCAGGCCCAGCAGGAACTGCACGGTGACGAAGGTGACGGCGAGCAGGGCGAAGGCGGCGCCCAGCAGGAGCAGCACGTCCTCGCCCGACTCGAAGTCCTTTCCGAAGGCGACCCGCAGCAGCAGGCCGGGCACGACGGCGAAGATGGCCAGGCCGGGTATGGCCACGGCGGCGACGACGCCGAGGGCGCGCGCGAGGATCGGGCGCGGGTCGAGGCCCGCCGCCGCCCGCCGGGTCGCCTCGGGCAGCGTCCACAGCCCGATGCCGACAGAGACCCAGACGATGAACTTCGCCGCCACCGTCGTGGCGGCGTAGACGCCGGCAGCGTCCTCGTCGAGCGCGTGGCGGGCCATGATCACGTCGACGTTCTGCAGCGCGGCCACGAGCACCAGGCCGGCGGTGGGCACGGCTGCGTTGCGGGCCAGGGCCCGCAGCGGATGGGGCTCGGCTGTGCGCTCCGGCTCGCCGAGGCGCTCGCGCAGCAGCCGTCCCAGCACGATGGCGATCAGCGTCCACGCGACGAGCAGGCCCAGGAAGGCGCCCGTGACCTCGAGCGCGGCGGCCACGAGCACGAGCGAGCCGGCGATGCGCACGACGCCTTCGGCGACGATCGAGATGGCGACGGGGCGATAGGCGCGCGCCGCCTGCAGCAGTCCGCGCTGCACGCAGACCAGCAGCCAGACCGCCGCGCCCACCGGCATGGCCGCCGCCGCCCACTCCTCCTCGACGTTGACCAGGTCCGCGAGCGGCTCGCGCGCCAGCACGGAGACGACGGCGACGGCGGCGATGGCCACGAGGATGTGCCGCGTCCAGCGCTCCAGGGTGGCCGCGAGCTCGCCACCGGAGCCGAGCCGGCCGAGCGTCCCCTGGCGGGCGGCGGCGACCTGCAGGGCCGAGCCCGGCACGATCAGGATCACCGTGAAGTTGATCAGGGCCGCGAGCGAGCCGTAGCCGTCGGTGCCCAGGATGCGCGTGAAGACGACCGTGAAGACGACGGCCGTCAGCTGCTGGACGATGGTGGCGATCGCGAGGCTCGCGGCCTGCGCGGTCTCCGACTGCCGAAGCGTGTCGATGCGGGCCCGCAGGGCCGATGCCGCCGTGGCTGCCTGCGCCCTCATCTGCTTCGGAAGTTAGTGGTCGGTAGGACTTGCGGTCCGGGACCTCGAACGGTCCGGGACCTCGAATACGCTTCCGCCAGATGTCCATGAGTGTCCGTCGAGCGGTGGCAACCGCCGCTGCCCTGCTCTGCTGCGCTCTTTCGGCGAGCCCGGCGCTCGCTCAGCAGGGCGAGCCGTTCAGCGGCCCACCGCTGAAAGAGGGCTTCCCCGACGGATCGGGCGCGCAGCGGACCCCGACCCCTTCGCCGACCGCCACCGGGACGGCAACCCGCACGCCGCGGCCCACGGCAACGGCGACGTCCACGCCGACCGTCACCGCGACGCCGACCCCGAAGCCCAGGCCGAACCGCCGCGACGACCTGCCGGCGACGGGCACGGACGCGCTGCGGGTCGGCTTGATGGGCTTCACGCTGCTCGGCTTCGGGATCTCCCTGCGGCTCCGGGTCGCCGATGGGATCCGGCGCCGCCGTCTCTGAGTCGGCGGCCGCGACGGAGGCCGCAGGGGCACGGCTCGCCGCCGAGCTGGCTCCCGGCGACGTGGTCCTCGTCTCCGGCGACCTTGGCGCAGGCAAGACGACCTTCGTCCGCGGCGCGCTGCGAGCGCTCGGCGTCACGGAGCGGGTGACGAGCCCGACCTTCGTGGTCGGCCACCTGTACGAGCCGCCCGAAGGGCGGGTGGCACACCTCGACCTCTACCGGCTCGGCGGCCTGGACGCCGAGGATCCGGGCCTGCTGGACCCGTTCTTCGGGCCCGACACGATCACGTTCGTGGAGTGGCCCGAGCGCGCGGCCGACGCCTGGCCGGGCGCGCGCACCGTCGCCCTCGCGCACGCGGGCGGGGACTCCCGGACGGTGGCGATCGCGTGATCCTCGGCCTCGACACGGCGACGCGGTCGACCGTCGTCGGGCTTCTGCGCCCGGACGGCAGCGTCGTGGAGCGGCGCGACGATCCGGGGGTGGGTGGGGCGAGTTCGCGCCCGCAACACGCCAGCCGCGTGCTCGAGCTCATCGACGCCGTGCTCGACGACTGGGGCGCGGTCGAGCGGATCGCGGTCGGCGTCGGTCCGGGCGGCTTCACGGGGTTGCGCATCGGCGTCGCGACCGCTCGCGCGCTCGCGCAGGCGCGCGGCCTACCCCTGGTAAGCGTGTCGAGCCTGCGGGCGCTGGCCGCCGGGGTGGACGGCGAGGCACCGGTCGCGGCGGTGATCGACGCCCGCCGCGGGGAGGCGTTCGTCGGGATCTACGCCGGCGCACATGTGCTGCTCGAACCTCAGGCGCTCGGCCCGGACGCGCTCGCCGCGGCGGTCGCGCACGCCGGCGCCGGCGTGCGCGCGGTCGGGGACGGGGCTCTACGCTTCAGGACCCAGCTGGAGCAGGCCGGAGCGGCCGTTCCGGCGGACGCGGAGGCGGTCCACGGCGTCCGCGCAGGCCCGCTCTGCCGCCTCGGGGCGGCGGGTAGTCCGACGGAGCGGGACGCGCTTCTCCCCGACTACCGCCGCGAGCCCGACGCCCGTCCGCAGTGACCGAAATCCGCCGCCTCAACTACGCCGACCTCCCGGCCATCGTCGCCATCGAGCGACGGACGTTCCCCGCGCCGTGGTCGCTGGCGATGTTCGTCCTCGAGCTCTCCAAGCCGGGCGGCGTCTGCCTCGTCGCCATCTCGGAGGCGCCGCCGAAGGCGGCTGCCGGTGGCGAGCCCGCAGGGCGAGACCGGTGCGAGATCGTCGGCTACGCGATCTGCTCGCGACACGACACCGTCTGGCACCTGATGGACATCGCGGTCGCCCCTGAGCGCCGGCGCACCGGGGTGGGGGCGCAGCTGCTGCAGGCGCTGCTCGACCGCCTGCCCGGCCCCGACGAGCAGGTCACCCTGGAGGTGCGCCCCTCCAACGACGCCGGCATCCGCCTCTACGAGGGCTTCGGGTTCAAGACCGCCGGCGTGCGCCGCCGCTACTACTCCGACAACAACGAGGACGCCCTGATCATGTGGCGCACCCCGGGGACCCGGCGGGGCACGCTCGACGACGTCCCCGCGGCAGACCCCCGGGCCGCCGTCAGATGATCCTCGCGTTGGAGACCTCCTGCGACGACACCTGCGCGGCCGTGCTCGACCGGGCCGGGGCGCTGCGGGCCAACGTCGTCTCCAGCCAGGGCATCCACGACCGCTACGGCGGCGTCGTGCCCGAGATCGCCTCGCGCCATCATCTCGAGCTCGTCAACGCGGTCGTCGACGACGCTCTCGCGACGGCGGGCGCGACCCTCGACGACGTCGAGCTCGTCGCCTTCACCCAGGGCCCGGGGCTCGTCGGCGCGCTGCTGATCGGCGTCGCGACGGCCAAGGCGCTCGCCGCGGCGCGCGGCCTGCCCGTCGCGCCCGTGAACCATCTGCAGGGCCACGTCGCCGCGAACTTTCTTGGCGGCTTCGAGCCGCCGTTCCTGTGCCTGATCGCGTCCGGCGGCCACACGCTGCTGGCCCGGGTGACCGACCACACCGGCTACGAGACGCTCGGCGCCACCCTCGACGACGCCGCCGGCGAGGCCTTCGACAAGGGCGCGCGGCTGCTGGGCCTCGGCTACCCCGGCGGGCCGGCCCTCTCCCGCCTGGCGCAGGAGGGCGACCCGACGGCTTTCGCGTTCCCGACCGCCGCCAAGGTCCGGGGGCTGGACTTCTCCTTCTCCGGCCTCAAGACGGCGCTGCTGTACGCGGTGCGCGACCTCGGTGAAGCCGAGACGGCCAGCCGCCGGGCGGACCTCGCGGCCAGCTACGAGCACGCGATCGTCGAGGCGCTGATGGTGCGGGTGGGGCGCGCGCTGCGCGACACCGACCTCGAGCGCGTCGCCATCGGCGGCGGGGTCGCGGCCAACGCGCGGCTGCGGGAGCGCGTCGCCGCCCTCGGCATCGAGGTGCACGTGCCACCGCTCGAGCTGTGTACCGACAACGCCGCGATGATCGCGTCCGCGGCGCGCTGGGTCGAGCCGGTCCCGTATCCGGCGTACCTGTCGCTGGACGCGTACGCGACGGCATGACGAGCGAGCTCCCGCCGCCGCCGCCCCCGCCGACGCAAGCGCCGGTGGCCGGCCCGGACGTCCCGCCGCCGCCCCCGCCGACGCAAGCGCCGGTGGCCGGCCCGGACGTCCCGCCGCCGCCCCCGCCGACGCAAGCGCCGGTGGCCGGTCCGGACGTCCCGCCGCCGCCGACGGACGGCGACCGCCCCCGGCGGCCCTGGGGATGGGGGGCGGCCGGGCTCGCCGCCGCCGCGGTGATCGCGGTCGGCGTCGCGCTCACGGGCGGCACCGACGGCGGCGGCGGCCCGTCGGGCCTGCCCGTCTACGGGGCGACCCTCGCCGACCCCGCTCCCTACGACGGCCGCTCACCCGCCCTCGCGCCCGGCGAGACCGAGCGCGTGCTCGTCGAGCTGCCCCGGCCGGCACTGGCCGCCCGCCGCAACGCCGGGACGCTGACTGCCAAGCAGCAGCGGGCCTACGTCGCCTCGCTGCGCGATGAGGCGGCGTCGCTGATCAGCGCCCTCGCAGCGCGCGACGTGCGCCTCGAGGACGTCGTCACCTTCGAGCGGACCTTCCACGGCTTCGCGGCGACCGTCGACGCAAAGGACTTCCCGCGCCTGCAGAGCATCGGCGTCCGCGTGCGTCCCAACCGCCGCTTCTTCCCGGCCTTCTCGGAGCCGGTGCCCGCCGGCGAGGCACCGGAGGGTGCCGCGGTCGACGCCGAGGTGACCGTCCTCGCCGGCGGCGTGTCCGGCGCGGAGGGTTACGACGCCGTCGACGACGACGACGACCCCGCCCCGGGGGTCGACCCCCGCGATCCGGACCGCCGCGAGGTCGGCGGGGAGCCCCTGGCCGCCGCGCTGGAGGCGCTCGGCGCCGAACCGCGCGTGATCCGCGTCTCCGGCCTCCAGGACGGCGAGGAGTTCGCCCGCACCGACACCCTGCTGGCCGGCCTGGAGCGGACGGTCGATCCTGACGGCGACGGCGACACCACCGATCACGACGCGGTCGCGCTGATCGGCGTGAGCGCGCCCTACGCCGGCTTCGCGGACGCGCCGGAGTCCGTCGCCGTGCGCGGCGCCGAGGCGCTCGGCACCCTCATCGTCGCGCCCGCCGGCCAGGACGGCGCCGCCGAGGGCGCGTACGGGACGATCGGCTCGCCCGGGGCGGCGGCCATCGCCGTCGAAGGGGTGAGCCCCGCGGCCGCCGTGGCCCGCACCACCCTGCAGATCGGCGACGCCACCGTCACCGGCGCCGCCGTGCTCGCCGGCACCCCGCCGACTGGGCCGCTCGCGAGCACCCGGCCGGTTGCCGCCAACACCACCGCTGCGCTGCTCGTGGCCAACTCGCCGCCGCTGAAGGACACGCTCGCGGTGGTCGAGGCCGGCCTCAACCCGGGCGCGCGGGTGGCCGCGGCCGCCGGGGCCGGGGCCGCGGCCGTCCTGCTCGCAGAGGCGCGGCCGGACCGCCCGCTGCCCGTCCTGCCCGCCGGGCGTGTCGGCGTACCCGTGATCGGGGTGACCGGCGAAGCCGCGAGCGCGGCGCTCGCGGCGGCAGCCGAGGGCGCGCAGGCCCGGGCCGTCGGCCTCACCGCCCCGAGGCCGCCCTTCGAGACCGGCACCCCCTCGCGCTTCGCGTCCGAAGGGCCCGCCTACGACGGGACGCCCAAGCCCGAGCTGACGCGCCCCGGCACCATCGTCGCGGGCGGCAGCCTGATCTCGGGGGCCGCGGTGGCCGCCGCGCGCGTGGCGGTCGAGGCGGCGACCCAGGACGCCACCCGGGCCGATCTGGTCGGCCCGCCCGACACGCAGGCGCCCGATCCGGCCCCTGCACCGGACGTCCCCGTCGAGGGCCTCACCGTCGATGCGGCCCGGGGGGCGACCAGCGTCCAGTTCACCCTGGGCAGCTTCAGCCGCGGCGATCCCACCGCCGGGGCGCCGGGAGCCGGTGTCGTGCCGGCGGAGACCCTCGTCCTCACCCTCACCCGCGACGGCGATGAGACGCCGGTGGAACGGCTCACCCCGCCGGGCGGCCAGCGCGGCCTGCTGCCCGGGGCCTACGCCTTCACCCTGCCCAAGGCGCTGGTGGGAGACCTCGCGAAGGGCAGCTACGTCTTCCGCGTCGAGGCGGCCGCCCCGCGCCAGACCAAGCCGACCGTCGCCGTCTCCCCGCCGTTCGACGCTCCGTGAGCATCGTCACGCTCTACGGGCGCCGGGGCTGCCACCTCTGCGACGAGGCGCGCACGGAGCTCGAGCGCCTGCAGGCCGCGGAACCCTTCGAGCTGCGCGAGGTCGACATCGAGGCCGACGCGGAGCTGCACCGGCGATATCTGGAGCGGATCCCGGTGATCGCCCTCGAGGGCGAGGAGCTGACTGACTTCTTCGTGGACGCGCCCGGCCTGCTGCGTAAGCTCCGGGAGCGATGAGTCTCGGCGACCTCATGGCCGACGGCGCGTCGGCCGACCGGCTGTCCCCCGGCGTCGCCGCGCGGCTCTCGCGCTACCTGCAGGTCCTCACCCAGGCCCGCAAGATGGGCAAGGAGACCATCTCCTCCCAGGAGCTGTCGGAGTACACCCATGTCAACTCGACGCAGATCCGCCGCGACCTGTCGGGTTTCGGGAAGTTCGGCAAGCGCGGAGTGGGCTACAACGTCGACTCGCTGGTCTCGCAGATCCGCAAGATCCTGCGCACGAGCGGCCAGCACAACATCGCGCTGTTCGGGGCCGGCCACCTGGGCCTGGCGATCGCCTCGTCGGACATCTTCGCCGACCACGGCTTCAACGTCGTCGCCATCTTCGACGCCGACCCCGCCAAGGTCGGCGAGTCCGTCGGGACCACGATCGTGCGCTCCACCAGCGAGGTCAAGGCCGCGGTCGAGGAGGAGGACATCGTCGTCGCGGTCCTCGCCGTGCCGACCGCCGCCGCGCAGGCGCTCGCCGACCAGCTCTCCGACGCCGGCATCAAGATCATCTTCAACTACTCCGAGGCGCTGCTGCAGGTGCCGTCCGACGTGACGGTCCACACCTCCAGCCCCGCCGTGGATCTCCTGTACGCCTTGTACTTCTACCTCGCATGATCGACCTGGCGGCGGGCCTCGAGGCGTTCGAGACCGCGGTCGACGGCACCGTCGGCATCGAGGAGGAGTTCGCGCTGCTCGATCCGGAGACGCTCGACCTCGTCCCGGCGTTCGTCGAGCTGCGCGACGCCGCGCAGGCGGACCCCGTGCTGGCGGCCTCGGTGGCCGGCGAGCTGATCTCCTCGGAGATCGAGATCCGCTCGGGCAAGGGTGAGGATCTCGCAGATGCGCTGGCGCGCCAGGCCGACTGCCGGCGGCGGCTGGTCGCGCTCGCCGGCACGCATGGGCTCCGGCTCGGAGCCACGGGGACCCACCCGCTGTCGGACTACCGCGAGCAGGCGCTCATCGACACGGAGCACTACCGCCGCGTGGGGGAGGGCCTGCAGTACGTGGCCAGGCGCAACAACACCTTCTCCGTCCACGTCCACGTGGGCGTGCGCGGCGGCGATCGCGCGATCGCGGTGTGCGACCGGCTGCGACCCGTCCTGCCGGTGCTGCTGGCCATCTCGGCGAACTCGCCCTTCGTCGATCAGCGCGACTCGGGCCTGCACACCGCGCGCACGCAGATCTTCACCAAGTCCTTCCCGCGCTGCGGGATCCCCGATGCGTTCGGCTCGTGGGCGGCGTGGGCGGAGTACGTCGAGCTGCTCGTGCGGACCGGCTCGATCGTCGAGTTCACCCAGCTGTGGTGGTCGGTGCGCCCGCACCACGACTTCGGCACCGTCGAGGTCCGCATCTGCGACGCGCAGTCCTCGGCCGCGGAGTCAGATGCCCTGGTGACCCTCATCCACGGCTGTGTGCTGGCCGCCCTGCGCGAGGTCGACGAGGGTCGGCCGCCCGCCGACCTTCCCACCCGGCTGATCGAGGAGAACATGTGGCGCGCGATCCGCTACGGGCTCGACGGGCAGCTGCTCGATCTCGCCGGCGGCAGCGAGTACCCGGCCGCTGAGGCGATCGAGCGCCTCAGCGCGTGGGCCGGCGTGAGCCCCGATCTCGGCGGGCTCAACGGCGCCCAGCGCCAGCGCCGGCACATCGACGCGGGCGCCTCGCCCTACGAGGTCTTCTTGGAAACCGTCAAGGAAACGAACGCCATGCAAACGCCCCAGGAGGTCCGATGAGCGACCAGCAGCCCGAGCTGACCGAAGAGGAGATGCGCGAGCTCGACGCCGAGCTCGACCGCATCCACGTCGACGACGTCCTCCTGCAGACCATCGTGTCGCTGATCAACCTCGGCGCGCGCAAGGGCGCCGTCGGCGCGCCGCCCGACGCGGGCGTGACTGCCGACGACGAGCAGCTGCGCATCGCGATCGACGCCGCCCGCGCCCTGATGGCGGTGGTGGAGCCGCGCCACGGGGACAAGCTGGCCCCGTTCCGCGACGCCCTCAGCCAGCTGCAGATGCACTATGCGCGCAGCGCGGGCGCTCAGGCTGCGCCGCCTGCGAGCGGCGACAGCGAGCCAAAGCCGCAGGGCGGGACCGGCTCGAGCGGGCGGCTCTGGGTTCCGGGTCAGTGATAAGCGCGCCGGTCCGCGCACTACACTGCCGCCCTTCCGCGCGGCGGTTGTATGCTGCCGCGCTTTTTTGCCGTTTGCTGCGCCGCTTGAGCGTCTGCGGCGCCCACTGATTCTTTAGAAGGGGATCCCTTGACCGAGTTCCTGTCCGACCACGGTGTGCTCGTCGCGCTGGTCTGCGCGGCCGCCGCGGTGCTCTACGGGGCGGTGACCACGCGCTCCCTGCTGGCACTCTCGCCCGGCAACGAGACGATGCGCGGCCTTTCCCTGGCCATTCAGGAGGGGGCCTCCGCCTACCTGAAGCGCCAGTACACGACGATCGGCATCGTCGGCGTCGTGCTCTTCGTCGTCCTCATCCCGCTGCAGAACATCGAGGTCGCCATCGGCTTCGCGATCGGCGGTCTTGCGTCCGCTGCCGCCGGCTTCATCGGCATGAACGTGTCGGTGCGTGCCAACACCCGCGTCGCCGAAGCGGCCCGCGGCGGTATCGGCCCGGCGCTGGACGCGGCCTTCCGGGGCGGCGCGATCACCGGCATGCTCGTGGTCGGCCTCGCGCTGCTCGGCGTCGCCGGCTACTACGGGATCCTGACCGGGATCGCCGATCTCGACTCCAAGGAAGCCGTGGACGCGCTCATCGGCCTCGGTTTCGGCGGCTCGCTGATCTCCGTCTTCGCCCGTCTCGGCGGCGGCATCTTCACCAAGGGTGCCGACGTCGGCGCGGACATCGTCGGCAAGATCGAAGCTGGGATCCCGGAGGACGACCCGCGCAACCCGGCCGTGATCGCCGACAACGTGGGCGACAACGTGGGCGACTGCGCCGGCATGGCCGCCGACCTCTTCGAGACGTACGCCGTCACCGCCGTGGCCGTCATGCTGCTCGGCGTACTGACGTTCCCCGAGCAGGAGAACGTGGTCCTGTTCCCGCTCGTGCTCGGCGGTGTGTCGATCATCGCCTCGATCATCGGGACGTTCGCGGTCAAGACCTCGACCGGCAACGTCGAGCGCGCGCTCTACCAGGGCATGATCGTCGCGGGCCTCCTCGCCGCGGCGGCGTTCTACCCGATCACCCAGTGGATGATGGACGACCTCGCGGGCGGCACCAACCCCGCCGTCGGCGACATCTACCTGTGCGCCCTGATCGGCCTGGCCGTCACGGCCGCGCTGTTCGTGATCACCGACTACTACACCTCGACGCGCTTCTCGCCGGTGAAGTCGACCGCCAAGGCCTCCGAGACGGGTCACGCGACGAACATCATCCAGGGCCTGGCCCAGGGCCTGCAGGCCACGGCCCTGCCCGCGCTCGTCATCGTGCTCGGCATCGCCGGCGCCAGCGAGCTGGCGGGCGTCTACGGCATCGGCATCGCCGTCATGGCGCAGCTCTCGCTGACCGGCCTGATCGTCGCCCTCGACGCCTTCGGGCCGATCACCGACAACGCCGGCGGCATCGCCGAGATGGCCGAGATGCCCGAGGAGGTCCGCAACGTCACGGACCCGCTCGACGCCGTCGGCAACACGACCAAGGCGGTCACCAAGGGCTACGCGATCGGCTCCGCCGCGCTCGCCGCCCTGGTGCTGTTCGCGGCGTTCAAGATCGAGCTCGCCGACGAGCTCGGTGTGGCCGCGGACACCATCCGGTTCGACCTCGCCGACTCCGATGTGCTCATCGGGCTGCTCCTCGGCGGCCTCATGGTCTGCCTGTTCGCGGCGCTCTCGATGGAGGCCGTCGGTAAGGCAGGCTCCGCCGTCGTCGAGGAGGTCCGGCGCCAGTTCCGCGAGAAGCCGGGAATCATGGACGGCACCGAGAAGCCCGAGTACGGGCAGTGCGTCGACATCGTCACCAAGACGGCCCAGCGCCAGATGATCATCCCCTCGCTGATCCCGATCGTCTTCACCGTGATCGTTGGCGTCATCTCCTATCGGATGCTCGGCGGGCTGCTGATCGGCGTCATCGTCGTCGGCCTGTTCTTCGCCGTGCTCATGACCGCCGGCGGCGGCGCCTGGGACAACGCGAAGAAGCTCATCGAGGATGGCGCCCACGGCGGCAAGGGCTCGCCGGCCCACGAGGCCTCGATCACCGGCGACACCGTCGGAGACCCGTTCAAGGACACCGCAGGCCCGGCCATCAACCCGATGATCAAGGTCGCGAACATCGTCGCGATCCTCATCCTGCCATTGGTGGCGTAAGCGCGCGAAGCCGGATCGCCCAGTGGGCGCCGCTTGCGGCGTCCCGGACGGGCGAAACATTTGGTTCAGTCGAGGGACGACGGCCGCATGTCCCTCACTCATGGAACCGGTCCGCTCGCCGCGCGCGCGCGGCGGGCCGGTTCAACTTCGCCCCGCGGCTGCCCGACCACGTGCTCTACCTCGAGCCGGCGCCGTGGCGGGTCCGGCGCTGCTGGCGGGCGAGACCGTGGTCGACTGCCGCCGGACGATGGTCCTCCACGAGTCCGGTGCGTTGCCCGTGTAGTGGTTCCCGCGTGAGGACGTGCTCTCGGAGACCGTCGAGTCACGCAGTGGTCCCGCGGCCCCGGCACGCGCCCGGGCGGCCGGGCCCTGCGCGGGCTCATGGGCCGCCGCTAGCGGCCGAGGACGCCGCGCGCCTTGCGAACGAGGCGCGCGGTCTTCACCCGGAAGCGCATGAGGCTGTCAGGGTGGTAGACGCCGACCCGCGGCCACTCGAGCGCGCCGATCTCGTGCCAGCGCGCCGGCAGCGCGGCGCCCGTGGCGTAGCCGGCCGCCGCGACGGCTTGCACCACGCGCGCGTTGACGTCGCCGTAGGGATAGGCGATGCTCGGGCACGGCTCGCCGAGTGCCGCCTCCACCGCCGCCTTCGAAGCGCTCAGCTCGAAGGCGAGCCGCTCGTCGTCGGTCGCGGTGAGCCGCGGGTGGGTGACGGTGTGCGAGCCGATCTCCCAGCCGTCGGCGTGCAAGGCGCGCAGCGCGTCCCAGTCGAGGCTGTGCAGCTCCTCGGCGTCGGCCGTCTGCGCCCAGTGGTCCACGCCGTCCCAGGCCACCGGGCGTCCCTGCGCCGCAAAGTCGGTCACGGCGTAGACGGTGGCGGGCCAGCCGAGGTCGTCGAGCACGGGCTTGGCGAGCGTCACGACGGAGAGGAACGCATCGTCGAAGGTGACCGCGACCTCGCGCTGCCGCGTACGCTTCTGGGCGGCTTCGGTGAAGGTGACGCCGTGGTAGCCGGCCTTGTGCAGGATCCGAAGCTGCTGCGCGAAGGCGTCGGGCGTGACCGAGAGGTCGGCCGACCAGGTCGGGCTGAGCGCGTGGTAGCAGAGGACGAGTGTGTCGCGCAAGGGTGCCTCAACCGCCTCCGTTGGCCGCCCGTGACTCCGCGCGCATGCGCGCCTCCGCCTCGTCGCGCAGCCGGTCGGCGGCCACCTCGAGCTCGCGGCGGGAGTCGATGAGCTGGCGGCTGAGGTCGTCGGCCTCGCCGCGCGCGGCTTCGGCCTCGGCCGCGAGCGCGGCCACCTGCGCCTCCAACGCGCCGTGGCGGGACTCGCCACCGCCGTTGACCGGTGCCTCGCTGGTGGTCTCGGGGCGCCGGCGGCGTCCGTCGCCGGGCGAGGCGGCGGCTTCGGCCCGGTCGCGGGCCTCCGCCTCCTCGCGGGCGCGCTCGATCGCGGCCTCCGTCTGCCGCTGCGCATCGGTGAGGCGCTGCGTGAGCTCCTCGACGCGCTGGTCGGAGAGCTGCGCCTCCGTTTCGAGCTGCGCCGAGCGGCGCTGGATCGCCATCAGCTCGGGGCTCGCGGGCTGAGCCTGAGCGTCGGTGGAGCGATCCTGCAGACGTGCCAGCTCGCGCTCGAGCGCCTCGAGCTGCCCCTCCAGGCCCGCGGCTCGCTCGACCGCGGCGGTGCGGTCGCGCTCCACGGCGGCGAGCTCGCTGCGCAGCGCGTCGTCGTCGCCCGCCGCCGCCGCCTCCTCACGCATGCGGTCGAGCTCCTGCTCGAGCGCCGCGGTCGTTTCCGCGCGCCGCTGCTCCTTGGCGGCCTCCGCGTCCAGGCTGGCGCGCAGCTCCGCCAGCGCGGGCTCCAGCGAGGCAAGCTCGGCGACCTTCGCCTCGGCCTCGTCGGTGCGCCGCTCGGCGGCCTCAAGGGCGACCTTCAGGGTCTCGGCGTCTGCACCGGCATCGGAAGCCTGGGCGCGCACGCGCTCGGCCTCCGCGCGGGCGGCGTCGGCATCCGCTTTCGCCTGCGCGGCTTCCGCGAGCGCGGTCTCAGCATCGGTGCGGGCCGCCCCTGCCTCCGCCAACGCCGCACCGATGTCGGAATGGGCCACGTCGAGTGTGCTTTTGGTCGCGTCGACCTCGGCCCGCGCGGCCTCGGTCGCGGCGCGCGCGTCGTCGGCCACGGCGCGCGCATCGTCGGCCTCGGCGTGCGCGGCTGTCGCCTCGGTGCTGGCCCTCTCCAGGTCGGTCTGGGCTGCGGCGACCGCCTTGCGCAGCTGCTCGACCTCCGCCGCCCGGGCGCCGAGCTCGTCGACCTGGACGCGCAGCTCGTCCAGGGCCGCTTGCGCCTGCGCCGCCTCGGCGTCCGCGCGATCCAGGCGGGCGCGGAGGTCGGCGATCTGCGCCTCGCGCTCATGGAGGGCGTCGTTGTCGACCCGTGGCGGCGCGGCACGCAGCGATTCGAGCTCCTCGCGCACGACAGCGAGCTGCTCGGAGGTGCGCTGCTGCGACGCTCGCTGCTCTTCGGCCGCGCGCTCGAGCTGCGCGGCGCGTGCCTCGGCAGCTTCGCGTGCGGTGTCTGCGTCGTGGACGCCCGCTTCGAGGTCCGTCGCGCGCGCCTGCAGGACGGCCAGTTCGTCGTCGCGCTCCTCGGCCGCCTCGGTCAGCTCTGTGACGGTCTGCTCGAGCTCGGCGAGCTGCGCGGCGCGCGCCTCCGCGGCCTCCGCGCGGGCTTCCGCTGCGCGTGCCGCGTCGAAGACGACGGTGAGCGCCTCGTCGTCGCGCTCCAGACGCTCCAACTCCGCCTGGACGCGATCCTGGACCTCCGCGGCGGCGCGGCGCGCGTCATCGGCAGCCCGCTCGGCCTCAGAGACCCGCGTGCGCGCCTCGCCGACGCTCGCCTCGAGAGCCTGACGTGTCTCGCGCTCGGCGGCGAGCCGCTGCTCGAGCATCCGGCGACGCTCGCGCTCGCCGGCCAGATCGTCGGCGGTGACGCGGTCCTCCGCCGCCGTCTGCCGCGCCAGCGCCTGGGCCTCCAGCGCTTCGGCGAGGGCCTGCTCTGCCTGTGCCTGGGCGGCGGAGGCACGCTCGGCGCTCGCGCGCTCGGCGGCCAGAGCCGCGGCGGTCTCCACCCGCTCGGCCCGCGCGGCGGCGAGATCGCGCTCGAGACCGGCGCGCAGCTCGGCGAAGCCGGTTTCGGCGTCCGCAAGCGCGCCCGCCGACGACGACGCGCCCTCCGCCAGCTGTGCCTCCAGATCCGCCCGCTCCTGCGCGAAGGCAGCCTGCGCGGTCGCGAGCGCCTCGGCCGCGGCCGCTTCGCGCTCCAGCAGCCGCGTCTCGAGCGCCGTCCGCTCGTCTGCGAAGGCGGCGTTGGCGGCGGCGAGCGCTTCCGCAGCAGCTGCCTCGCGTTCGGCCAGCGCTTCCGCGGCGGCGGCATCGTGATCTGCCAGCTTGGTCTCCGCGGCCGCGAGCGCCTCGGCGGCGGCCGCCTCGCGCTCGGCCAGCGCTGCCTCTGCGGCGGCGCGTGCCTCGCTGGACAGCGCCTGGGCCTCCAGCGCTTCGGCGAGGGCCTGCTCTGCCTGTGCCTGGGCGGCGGAGGCACGCTCGGCGCTCGCGCGCTCGGCGGCCAGAGCCGCGGCGGTCTCCACCCGCTCGGCCCGCGCGGCGGCGAGATCGCGCTCGAGACCGGCGCGCAGCTCGGCGAAGCCGGTTTCGGCGTCCGCAAGCGCGCCCGCCGACGACGACGCGCCCTCCGCCAGCTGTGCCTCCAGATCCGCCCGCTCCTGCGCGAAGGCAGCCTGCGCGGTCGCGAGCGCCTCGGCCGCGGCCGCTTCGCGCTCCAGCAGCCGCGTCTCGAGCGCCGTCCGCTCGTCTGCGAAGGCGGCGTTGGCGGCGGCGAGCGCTTCCGCAGCAGCTGCCTCGCGTTCGGCCAGCGCTTCCGCGGCGGCGGCATCGTGATCTGCCAGCTTGGTCTCCGCGGCCGCGAGCGCCTCGGCGGCGGCCGCCTCGCGCTCGGCCAGCGCTGCCTCTGCGGCGGCGCGTGCCTCGCTGGACGCCGCTTCATGGTCGGCGAGCGAGGCTTGCATGGCCGCCTCGGTCTCCGCGCGGGCGCGCTCAGCCGTCTGGATGACGAAGCGCAGGCCGGCCTCTGACTCCTCCCGCTCCGCGAGCTCGCGGTCGAGGGCGTGCCGAAGGTCGGCGAGGTCGCGCTCGGCTTCGACGAGGGCGGCGCGCTGGGCAGCGGCGTCGGCTTCGGCGTTGCGGCGGGCCGAGCGTTCTGCCGCCAAGCGGGCGATGAGGTCGGTTGCCGCCCGGCGGACCTCGTCGTCGGCCGGTGCGCGCTGCGCCGGCACCTGCGCCGCAGCAGGGGCGGGGGCAGCGGGACCGGCCGGAGCGGGCGGCTGCTTCAGCGTCGTGGGGGCAGCGCCCTCTGCCTGCAGGACGATCGTGGCCGCGCGGGCGGCGACGTCGGCTGGCACGGGGAACGCGCCGCGCCACGCATGTCCGGCGGGGTCGGCCACAACCGGCGTGGCCGCCGGGTCGGGCAGCGCGTCAAAGCGCTCTCCGTCGATCTCCAGCCAGGGCGGTCCGAGCAGCGCGCCCGGGGCGTCGATCCACGTCCCCGATATCCGCAGCAGCGTTGTCGTCGTCGAGGCGTTGACTCGCTGCAGTCGGTCAAGCGAAAAGCGGGCGGTCATGCCGCCCTCGCAGCCCGTGGGCTCAGCGACGACGCAGGTTCATGCGGCCCGACTCGCGGTGCACCGCCACCTGCCGGCGCAGGAGCACCGCCGCGACCGTCCAGAACAGGATGGAGACGTCGCGGCGCAACGTCGGACGCGCCGCGTACATCCGGTCCAGCCGGATCTTCTGCGGGAAGATGCGCGACCGGTAGTGGCCCAGCGGGTCGACCTTGCAGAGGATCGCGCTCTCCTCGGCGAAGGCGATCTGCGACAGACCGGTCACGCCCGGGCGCACACGGAGGATCTCGGCGTAGTCGTCCAAGCGCTCCGCCACGAAGTCGGGGTCCTCCGGCCGCGGGCCGATGAGGCTCATCTCGCCGTTGAGAACGTGCCAAAGCTGGGGAATCTCGTCGATCTTGGTGCGGGCGAGCAGACGCCCGACCCGCGTGAAGCGCTCATCCTCGGAGGCGGTGAGCGGTGCACCCGAGGCATTGTGGTGCATCTTGCGGAGCTTCAGCATCCGCCCACGAGTGAGCTTCTCCACCCGGCCGGTGGACTCTCTGCGTATCGAAGCTCCAGAATGACAGTCGCAGCGGAGAAAATCCACCTGAACGTCCTCGTACGTCTGTCTACGAGGTATAGAACGCTTCCGGTCCATATGACTGTCCGATCGCAGCAACCAGGGGAAAAGAGCGGTGTTTGCCCCCTCTAGTGTGAGCGGTGGCACTCCCGCTAACATCGAGAAGGTGCTGGTCAAACTCACGCCAGTGGGCTACTCTGTCGAAAGCAGGATCAATCTAGGGCTGGCCTGGATGGCCGTTCGTGCCCAGCAACCCGGAAGCAAAGGCGCCCACACATGAAGAGCAGGGTCTTCTCATTCACCAGCTTGCTCGCACTGCTCGTCGCCATGATGGCGGCGCCCGCTGCGATGGCACAGACGTCGCCCGCACAGGACGTCTACAACCCCAATAACGAGGTCCTCGACGTCGTCGAAAGCGGCGGCGGGACCAAGAACGTCGTCGAAAGCGGCGGCGGGACCGAGAACGTCGTCGAAAGCGGCGGCGGGACCGAGAACGGGGTCGCCGACGCCTCGACGACCACCACGCCCACTGTCTCGGCGGGCGAGCTGCCCTTCACCGGCTTCGAAGCCGGCATGGTCGCCCTCGCGGGTCTCGCGCTGCTCGGCGGCGGGTTCGCCATGCGCCGCATGGCGCGCCACGGCGGCGTCTAGACGGAACTGACAGCAGGCGGGGCGCCAGGTTGGCGCCCCGCTTCGCTCCAGCCAGCCCCCGCTATTGTCGATACTGCGCGAGTGCGTCGCTTACGCGCGGACCTCGAGCCGCTTGAGCTCTTCCGCCTAGCGCCCGCCGCCGGCGTCATGGCCGTCTGGACCTTCCTGATGTTCCGGTCGGGGGGGTTTCAGCCCGGCACCTGGCTCCCGGCCGGACTCATTCTGCTCGGCCTGCTGTTCTTCACGGTGATCGGCAACGGCCGCGTGCTGCCGCCGTCGGGCCCGGCGCGCCTCGCGCTGGCGGCGCTCGCGGGCTACACCGCCTGGTGCTTTCTCTCCATCGCCTGGAGCGATGCGCCCGGGGACAGCTGGGAGGCGGCCGACCTGCTGCTCGTGGGCCTGACCGGCGCGTGGACCCTGGCGCTGACGCCATGGCGCCCGCAGACGGCCTGGATCCTGCTGATGGCCTTCTCGACCGCCGCGGCCGTGGCCTGCCTGGTCTCGCTGATCTCCGCGCTCGGCGCGACCGACCTCACCTCACGCTTCGAGGACCTGCGGTTCTCGCCGCCGCTGGACTACCCCAACTCGACCTCGGCCTTCGCGCTGCTGGCGGCCCTGCCGGCGCTGCTGCAGGCCGCCCGCCCGGACAGCTCGATCCCCGCCAAGGCGTTCGGCCAGGCACTGGCGATGTTCCTGTGCGCCTACGCGCTGTTGCCCCAGTCGCGCGGCGCGATCCTCGGGAGCCTGGCCGCGATCGCCGTGCTGGCGATCGCCGTGACCTTCCGCTGGCGCCTCGTCCTGCACGCCGCCGTCGTCGCCGTCGGCCTGCTGGCCGTCGCGGGGCCGGTGGGCGACGTCTACATGGCCGCGGCGACCACCGGGAAGGTGTCCGACGCGCTCGGCGAGGCCACCACCGCGATCCTCGCCACCACGCTGTTCGCGGGGCTGGCGGGGGCCGCCCTGGCCTTCGCGCAGACGCGCTTCGTGCTCGACGACAACGGGCGCCGCAGCGCGCGCCTGGCGGGCCTAGGGCTCGCCGGGCTCGCGACGGCGGCCGTGCTGGCGGTCGCCGCGGTCAACGCCGGTTCGATTTCCGACACCATCTCCGACCAGTGGCGCTCGCTTTCCAATCCTGGCGTGGAGTTCGCGGGCCGGGCCGCCAACGACGCGGAGAACCGGCTCACCTCGGTCGATCCGCTCGCGCGCTACGACTACTGGCGCGTGTCGGTCGGCGCCCTGCGCGACGCCCCCCTCTGGGGCTCGGGCGCAGGTGCCTTCGAGCACCGCTACACGCTCGGGCGCCGCTATCCGAAGGTCGCCCGCTACCCGCACAACGTCGCGCTGAAGGTGGCGGGGGAGACGGGCCTCGTCGGCGTCGGGCTGATGGCGGCCTTCCTGGTGCTCGTCGCCGCAGGGCTGCTGCGCGCCCGGCGCAGCCCGTCGCGCACCGAGCGCGCGGTCGCCGCCGCGGCGCTTTCGATGCTCGTCTACTTCACCGCCCATGGCCTCTTCGACTGGCTCGAGGCCTATCCCGTCCTCGTCGGTCCGGCGCTCGCCTTCCCGCTCGTCGCGCTGGTGGCGATCGGGCGCGGCCGGCGCACGCGAGGCGAGCAAGCGCGCGCCGCCGCCTCGCCGATCCCGCGCCTGACCCTGCCCGCCATGGTCGCGGTCGGCGTGGCCACAACCGTGGCGGCCGGCTCCCTGCTCGCGCCGTGGATGGCGCTGCGCTACCGCGAGCGCGCGTCGGACGGATGGCGCACCGCGCCCGCTCAGGCCTACGTCGACCTCGACCGTGCCGCGGACATCGACCCGCTCAGTGCCGAGGCGCCGATCCTGCAGGGCGTCATCGCCCTCACCCGTGGCGAGCTCATACCGGCGCGCGCCGGCTTCGCGGAGGCGCTGACCCGCGAGGAGGACTGGCTGCCGCACTTCGGCCTGGCGGTCGTCGCCGCGGCCGAGGGCGATGAGGCGACCGCGCGCAGCGAGCTCGAGACCGCCCGCAGCCTCAACACGCTCGACCCCAACCTGCCCGAAGTCGCCAAGCGCGTCCTCGCCGGCGGCGAGGTCGACACCGCCGCCCTCATCCGAGATGTGCTTGTGTCGCCGTTCTTCACCACCGAGCGCCTCAGCTGAGCGACCATGGCCGATTCGACCCGTAGCATGCCCCCCGACATGTCCGCGACCCGACCCACCGAAGTGCAGGAGCAGCGCGGCGCTGCCCGCAGCGACGCGCCGTGGGTCGTTCCCGGCGGCGAGTCGCATGGCCTCGTCAGCTACCTCGAGGCGATCCGCTACGGGCGCTGGATCGTCGTCGGCGCGCTCGTCGCCTGCCTGGGCGCCTCCCTGCTCTACCTCGCGCAGGCGACCAAGGTCTACGAAGCGTCGGCGGACATCCTGATCACCGCGCAGCGCGAGCTGCCGGTCCCGATCTCGGGCATCATCGTCCAGACGAGCGATCCGACGCGCGACGTGGAGACGGTCGCACGCCTGGTGACCTCGCCGTCCGTCACCCGCCGGGTGATCGAGGCGCTGGAGCTCGACAGGAGCGTCAGCGACGTGGTTGACGATGTCAGCGCGCAGCCGCTGGCGCAGAGCAACATCGTCACGATCACCGCCGAGGGCGCCACGCCCGAGGAAGCCAAACAGCTCGCCGACGCGTTCGGCCGGGAGTTCGTCGACGACCGCACGGATCGGCTGCACGCGGAGCTCGACGAGCAGATCGCGCAGCTCGAGCCGCAGGTCCGCGACAAGCCGACGGCCGCCGAGCTCGCCAATCCGGCCTCGACGGCGGCGCAGCTCGGGACGCTGCGCCAGCTGCGCCTGGGCGACGATCCGTCAGTCAGCTTCGAGTCCGCGGCCGAGCTGCCGGAGTCCGCGGCCTCGCCGCGTCCGGTGCTGACCCTCGGTGCCGCCATCATCGGCGGCCTCGTGATCGGCCTCGTCGGCGCCTTCTCGCTGCAGCTGCTCGATCCGCGGCTGCGGCGCGAGGAGCAGCTGCGCGCGAGTTTCCGCCTGCCCATCCTGGCGCGCATCCCGCTCGAGCGCCGGCGCAAGGCCCGGCCGCTGCTGCCCAGCGAGCTCTCGCTCGGCGCGCTCGACGGCTACCAGGCGCTCAGGGCGGCGATCACCACCACGCGACGCGACTCCCTGAGCGGCCGCGTCGTGCTCGTGACCGGCGCCTCGCCCGGCGACGGAAAGAGCACCGCTGCGATCAATCTCGCCTCGACCATCGCGGCGGCCGGAAAGCGAGTGATCCTCATCGAGGCCGACTCGCGCCGCCCCTCCATCGGTCGCGCGCTGGACCTGCGCGCGGAGGTCGGCCTCGCCAGCGTCGTCACGGGCCGCCGCTACCTGGTGGACGCGCTGATCCCCGTCGGCGGGGAGGACGCCAAGCTGCGGGTCTTGCTCAACTCGGCCGACGAGGCGCCGGCCGCGGACGTCCTCTCGCGCCTGTCGGCGGACACGCTGCTGCTGCAGGCCCAGCGCCTGGCGGACTGGGTGATCGTGGACTCGCCTCCGCTGAACCACGTGGCGGAGACGCTCGCGCTCGCCCAGGTGGTCGACGACCTGCTCGTCGTCGTGCGCATCGGCAAGACCAACTTCCGCGACCTCACCGAGCTCGCGGAGATGCTCGCCCAGCAGGACATCATGCCGGCGGGCTTCGTCGTGCTCGGCGGGCACGCCCGCACCGCGTACTACTAAACCGTCCGTTCGCGTCCGTCGACCGTCCTGGTCTGAAAGAGTAGGCGCATGCCCGCTTCGCCCCGATACCGCTTCCTCGGGTGCTCGACCGCATCCCGGCCGTCGTGCCGCGCTTGCCGTCGGCGGTGACGGCGCCGGGCCGCGGTTCGGCGGCCCGGGCATGCGCCATCAGTGGCCCGAGGCTGGGTTGCGGGCGGTCACGTGCGCGCTGACCTGCACCGGGGCGCACTCGCGGAGTTGCGCGAGCCCTGGGAGGCGCTGCACGCCGCCCAGCCGAGCGCGACACCATTCACCGCCTTCGGATGGGCGCTGCGCTGGGAAACCCACTTCGGCGACGGCGCGGACCCGTTCTCGGTCGTGGTGTACGAAGGCGAAGAGGTGGTGGGCCTGGCCGCGCTCGTACGCCGGCGCCGCGGGCCGTTGCGCGTGCTCGAGCCGGTCGGCATGGAGCCCGGCGACTAACTGGGACGTCCTCACGGCGCCGGGGCGCCGGGAGGAGGCCACGCGCGCGGTAGCGGAGGCACTGCGCGCACACGGCGACGAATGGGACGCCTGGATACTGCGCTGCCTGCCCACTGACTCGCCGCTCGAGGCGGCGCTCGATGCCGCCGGGCTGCAGAGCCTGCTCCGGCCACGCATCGCCGCGCCCGCGATTGCCCTGCCTGCGTCGTTCGATGACTACCTGCGCTCGTTGCCCTCCAGGCGCCGCCAGAACCTCCGTCGCCACCTACGCCGCCTGGACGAGGGCGAGGTCGCCCTGCGCGAGGTGAGCGCCGGCGCGCTCGGGCCCGCCATCGAACGCTGGCAGGACTTCCGGCGCCGTCAATGGGAGGCCGCCGGCCGCGAGATCGACGCGGTGCACCTCGCCCCGCACTTCGCCGCGTTCATGCGAGACGTCTGCGCCGAGCTCATCCCTGCGGGCCAGGCGCAGGTGTGGGAGTTCGAGCGCGGCGGATCGTGGTGGGCACCTACGTCAACTTCCTCGACCACCACTCCTATCACTGGTACCTGGGCGGCTTCGATCCGGCGGCCACCAGCCTCTGACTGGGCAAGATCGCCATCGGCCACGGCATCCGCACCAGTATTGAGGCCGGCCGCGAGCGCTATGACTTCGGTCGGGGCGCCGAGCCGTACAAGTACTGGTACGGGGCACAGGACAGGATGCTCGCGGCGCGTGTCGTCGGAACCGGTCGCCTGCGCTCACGCGCGGCCCGGCTCGCCGCGCGGGCCTATCTCGCGGGCGCCCGCCGGGGCGAGCGTAAGCCCCCGGTATGAGGGCTGGAGGGGAAGGCTACGCCAGCCGTCCACCACGCCCGCAGGACCTCAAGCTATCCGGCGGGCCGCCCGATGATCGACCATGGGACGCGTCCACGCCTCCACCCCGTCCCCGGTCATCGCCGCCCCGCGGCGCTTCACCCTCGGCCGCCTCGCGGACGTCGTCGCCGGTAGCCTGCTGCTCGCGCTCGCCCTGCCGCTGATCGCAGTGCTGGCGCTGCTGGTTCGCCACGGCTCCAATGGGCCCGTGCTGCACCGGCGGCACTGCCACCATCGCGGCGAGCCGGTCGTGCTCGTCTCCTTCCGCACCACCATAGACGGCGCCGGCACCGTCAGCCACGAGCGGTTGCGCGCGATCGTCGGCGACAGCCAGCTTCCAGTCACCGGCATCGGGCGTTTCATGCGTCTCACCCGTACCGATCGCCTCCCGCGTCTGTTCGACGTGGTGCGCGGAAACGCGTCGCTGCTCGGCTGACGGCCCGCCGGTAGAGTCACGGCTTCGATGCCGTCGTCAAGAGTTCGGGTCTTGCACCTCGTCGACACGCTCGATGAGAACGCCTCAGGGGGCGAGCGGGCGGCGCTCGGTCTCGCGACGCACCTGCCGCAGGATCGGTTCGACGTCCACCTGTGTACCACCCGTCGCTCGGGTGGCGAGCCACTCAAGACGCTGAAGGCGGCCGGCGTCCGCCACGTGGACCTAGGGCGCTCGGGCCGCTACGACCTCAGGGGACACACCGCGCTGCTGCGCCTCGTCCATCGGCTCCGGCCCGATGTCCTGCACGCCCACATGTTCGGTTCGAACTTCTGGGGAAGCGTGATGGGCAGCTTCGCCGGCATCCCGGCGGTGATCGCCCATGAGCAGACGTGGTCCTACGAGGGTCAGCCGGCCCGGCGGTTCATCGACGGACAGATCATCGGCAGGCTCGTGGACGCGTTCATCGCCGTTTCGTCGGCCGACGCCGACCGCATGCAGCGCCTGGAAGGCGTCCCTGCCGCCAAGATCCACATGATCCCCAATGCATGGTACGAGCGCCGGCAGCCTGACACCGACATCCGCGCCGAGCTCGGCATCGCGGCCGGCGTGCCGGTCGCGGCGAGTGTGATGCAGATGCGACGCCAGAAGCGGCTCGACGTCATGGTCGACGCGTTCGCGCACACGCTCGCGATCCTGCCCGCCGCGCGCCTGCTGATCGTCGGCGCCGGGCCGGAGCACAGCGCGCTCACAGCGCACATCAAGCGAAGCGGGCTGGGTTCGGCGATCTCGTTACTCGGTTGCCGGGAGGACGTCGACAGCGTCTGGAAGGCGGCCGACGCGCTTCTGTTGAGCTCGGACTTCGAGGGTACGTCGTTGTCGGTGCTGGAGGCCATGGCCGCGGGCGTGCCGGTGGTCTCCACGGACATCGGCGGGATGCCGGACATCACCGACGAGGCGAGCGCAATTCTCGTGCCCCGGCGTGATCCTGAGGCACTTGGGGCCGCACTGGCGCGCGTGCTCGGCGACGCGGATCTGCGTTCGTCGATGGGCATCGCCGCCGCACGACTGGCCCGTCGGTTCACCGGGGACGCGCACGCCCGGCGCTGCACCGCGCTCTACGAGTCGCTTCTCGGCGAGTCAGCCGCGACGCAGCGCTGACGCCACCGCAGCCGTCCCCGCCCCGAGCCGCTCCTCACATCGCCTCGTCTGAGACAGCGGGAAGCCAGAGCTGACCGCGAGCGCCGAGCCGAGGTCGGTGGCGACGTTGCCACCACCCGCGACGCCACGGCCGAGGTCGGGCTCTCCGCTGCCTACGCAGTTGTTGCGAGCCACGTTGCCGCTGCCGACGCGTCCGCCCAGTAGGACGAAAGGTCTCCCAGAGCACCCGATCCTGCGATCAGGTTGCGTTCGATGAGGTTGCGAGACGAGGCCATCTGGCCCTCGCCCGCGACGATGACGCCGCCACCGTTGTCGAGCATGGCGTTACCCCTGATGACACTGCGGTGCGTATCGGGATACAGGTGCACCGCGTAGGCGCTCGTGCCGCGGATCAAATTCCCGGTCACCCGCAGTCGGCGCGCGTGAGCGGCGTAGATGGCGTGGTCGAAATCATCGTTCGCGGGGTCGCCGCAGTCGTGCAAGACGCTCTTGACGATCGTCGTGCGAACCGCCGTCCTGGCGTCACCCGCCCGAGTATCACGCACGTCTTGCGGCTGCCGCTGGTGATCTCGGTGCGACGGAGCGTCGTGCGCCGGGCGTTGATCTGGACGGTGATCTGGCCTGAGCGGGAGAACGACGTGGGATCGTCGATCGTCAGGTCGGAGATGGTGACGTCGTCGGCCCCGGCGGGCACGTAGACGACGCCCTTCAGCACGACGCGCTCGCCCGGGAAGCTGCGCAGGGCAAGCGGAGCTCCCGGTCTCCCGCCGTGTCCAAAGCGCGCCACATAGCCGTCGCGGCTGGTGCGATCGTCGTAGATCCCGTCGCGCAAGCATCCGGTCTGGCCCGGCTTGAGCCGGTCGATCACACGCTGCGGGGTCCGCAGCGGCGACGAGACGGTCCCGGCGGCGCCGTCGTCGCCGCCGGGGGCGGCGACGAGGTCGCACGATGCCGCCGAGGCACCGGTGACACCGCTACCGCACGCGGCCACGGAGAAGCCGACTACGAGGATTGCGAAGAGACGAAAGGAGATCATCAGGACGAGCCGGACGTCACCCCGAAGGGTGGCGGAGCCGGTCACCGTTCGCATCGGCGGCCGCGCGCGTCACCTTTACCGCTTCGCGTCCCCAGCGGCCAGAGGGATGTGCTGCCGCCTGACACGTATAATCGAGGCTAGATGGCGCTTGGTCACACGGGTGCCCGGCTCTTGCCGCCGGCAGTGGCGATGCTCGGAGTCGCGATCGGCGTGCTCGCCGCCGTCAGCCCGCTGCTCGCGCTCGCCGCCGCCGCGGCGATAGCCTTCGCGACCCTCACGATCGTCGACCTCACCCTCGGCGTCGCGCTCTTCGCGTTCGTGTCCTTCATCGAGGTGCTGCCGGGCTTCGGGGCGCTTTCGATCGCGAAGCTCGCGGGCGGAGTCCTCGTCCTCTCCTGGATTGCGGCGACCGCCGCGTCTCAGCGGCAACTCCCGCAGATCGCCAGCGCCTTCCCCGGCTTCACAGTCGTGATGGTCCTCTTCGTCGCCTGGGTCGCGGTGAGTCTTTTGTGGGCCGAGGACGGCGCGCTGGTCGCGAACTCCCTGCAGCGCTTCTTACCCAATCTGCTGCTGTTTGCGATCATGTTCAGTGCCGTCCGGTCGGGCCGCGACGCGCGCCTGATCCTCGCGGCGTTCGTGCTCGGGGCGTTGATCAGCACGGCATACGGCGGCTTCATCGCATCAGGCGACGCCGACGCGGCCGCCGACGGGCGGGTGAGCGGGGCGGGCGTCGATCCCAACTACCTGGCCGCGTCCCTTGTGGCGAGCCTCGCGATCTGTGTCGGCGTCATCGCCACCGTCCGCTATCCCAGCTCCCTGCGATTTGCTGCGCTGCTCGCGGTGCTGGTGCTGATGGCCGCGCTTGCGGCGACCGCCTCCCGGACGGGGGTCGTAGCGCTCCTCGTGGCGACGGGCTTCGCGGTTCTCACCGCCGGTCGCGGACGGCGGCTCGCAGCCAGCCTCCTTGTCAGCCTGCTGCTGGTCGGCGGTGCCGTGTACCTCGCGCAGGGAGCGCCGCAGCAGGTGCGCGAGCGGCTGGCGAGCATCGACACCTCAGGAACCGGTCGAACCGACATCTGGAAGGTCGCCACGAGAGTCATCGAGGACAACGCCGTGATCGGGGTCGGAGCGGGCAACTTCCTGGCCGTGTCCGTCCACTACCTGTTCGAGTCGGGCACCCTCCGGCGCTCGGATCTGATCGTGGACGACCCGAAGGTGACGCACAACGTGTTCTTGGGGCTCTGGGCCGAGCTCGGGATCATCGGCCTCGCGCTGTTCGTGATGATCGTCGGCTTCTCCATCCGGTGCGCGCTCAAAGCGGCTCGCCGGTTCGAGGAGGTGGGCGACCGTGCCCAGGAGCTGCTGGCCCGTTCAGTGGCGGTGGCAATGGTTGGTGAGCTGGTCGCGTCGTTCTTCGTGTCCAACGAGTACGAGAAGACGCTGTGGCTGATGTTGGCGCTCGGACCAAGCCTGCTCGGCCTCAGCAGGCGATCCCTGGCCACCAGTCACGCCTGAACAGCGCCTCAGTCGCAGACTTCGAGGACGGAGGGCGACGCTCAGCGCCCCGCCCATCGCCGCAGGTCTGCCACCGTGTGGGGCGGCGATGGGTGACGCCGGGCCCCGCGACGGGTCAGGGCCGCTGCGACCGCGAGGCCGGCAGCGGCACGCAGCACTGCTACCGCGCTTGCAGGGCTTCTTCGAAGACGCTCAGGACGCCGTCCACGTGGCGCTCGAGCCCGAGGCGTTCGATGACGAAGTCGCGGTTGCCGTCGATCCTGGAAGGCCTCGCGAGCGTCTCCGTGAGTGCGGCGCGGAGCGCGAGTGCGTCCTCGGCGGGGTAGCGGACTAGGCCCGGCGCGTCGAAATAGGCGGACGGGCCCGGAATGTCGGAGCTGATGATGGGCAGGCGCATCGCCATTGCCTCGCCGATGGCGTAGGAGAAGGCCTCCTCGCGAGACGCGCTGACGAAGACGTCTGCGGCCGCATAGAGGACGCGTGCGTCGGGCACCGGTTCGACGATACGTAGCCAGGCCGGCAAGGGGGCCGGAAGGCTCTGTCTCAGTGCCTCCGCCCCGACCGCCAGCACCGTGACCCGGTCGAGTGGATGCGGTCGGCCGACGGCACGCACGACGACATCGACGCCCTTGCGGTACGGCGTCCAACCGAGCACCAACACGACCCGCTCGTCCGTCGTCAGCGCGAGATCGGCTCGTGCGGTCTCGCGGCTGGGCAGGTCCGGAACGGCGAAGCGGCTCATGTCGATGCCGTTGAGGACGGGCCGCACCCGTTCGGCCGCGAAGCCGCGCATGCGCGCCTCGCGCCCGATCTCGTCGGACACCCCGATCACCCTGTCACACAGGCGTCCGAGCAGCCTCACCTTAATGAGGTCCGAAAGCCTGCGCTTGAGCCCGTAGTGGAGGTTGCCCGTGTGGATGTTCCAAACGACGGCGGCACCGAGCCGCCGCCCGCTCACTGCGGTCTCGATGTCCCACCCGGTGAAGTGGGAGCGCATGAGGACCGAGTCGGCGGCGCGGGCGGTGGCGGTCAACCCCCCCAGACGCTCCCGCCGCGTGCCGTCGCCGTCGAGAAACGACACGGGGATCCCGGCGGCCTCGACGGTCGCCACCCACGGGCGGTCGGCCATCTCGCGTGGAAAGGCACACCTGTACTCAAGACCGAGCCGGCTGCGCACGGCTTCCCCGACGGCGACCAGCGACGGGATGAAGTTCCCGGCGTACGGACCGTGGTAGTCGCACACTTCGAGCACGGACGCCATCGTCTACCGCCTTGCCATCGTTCTCAACTCGGCGACGGTGAGCTCGCGCGTCGCGACGATCACCGCCCCGAAGGCGGCGCCGGAAAGCACGAGTCCAGCGATCCATTCAACTACGCCGAGGTCCGCGGTCCCAAAGGCGACGAGCACGGCGGCCATCGCACCTCCGGCCGCCGCGGAGCGCGCGAACGTGAGCGCCAGCGGCCGCAGCGCGAGGCCCATGATGGGTTGGCAGATGCGAAAGTGACCCGCGGTGTAGACGGCGTACCCGGCGCTCGTGCCCAGAGCCGCGGCCACGACACCCAGGGAATCGAGCAGCAGCAGGTCGATGACCGCGTTGACCGCCAGCGCGGCGATCGCGACCGGCACCCGCCGACGAGCCTGTCCGACGTAGTTCACGCTGAGTGAAAGCATAATGCCGAGACCCTGCAGGAACACGAACGGAGCCATGCCCCGCAGGACCGCGACCGAGTCCTGGTAGTCGGCGCCGAGGATGACGTCTGTGATCGGTTGCGCCCACGCCAGCAGCGGAGCGATCATCGCGAACCCCACAACGGTCATCACCCTCAGTCCGAACTGGACGGCTGCGTAGTCGGGCTCGCCAGTCTCGGATCGCGCGACGCGCGGGGCGATGCTGTTGGCCAGCGCCAGGCCTGGGTATTGCAGCAGGACAGCGATGCGCAGCGGCGCGCTGAAGGCGCCGACTGCGGTCGTGGAAAGGATCGCACCGATCAGCAGGACGTCGATGCTGCTGAACAACGAGTAGGCTCCGTTGACGATCATCAGCGTCCCGGCGTACCGGCCCAGCTTCGCCATGTCGGTGCCGCGGCGGTGCGCCGCGAGGGCTCGGCGGCCCAGCAGGCGTGCCATGAGGAACGCGCCGAGGGCGACGCCGAACGCGTAGCCGAGCGCTCGGCCCCATGCGGCGGCAGCCGCGCCTCCCGTGAGGATGACCAGAAGGATCGTCCCGCTGCACTCGACGAAGCTCTCCGACACGACCATCTTGAGGTTCGTCGCCGTCCGGCCGACCGCGATGAAGGTGCCGCTAAACAGGCCGATCGAGCTCTCGAAGAGCACCGACAGCGCGACTGCCCGCAGCGGCCAGGCGAGCGACGCCTCGCCGTAGGCGTTTGCCACCGGCTGAGCGAGCAGCACGCCGACAATCGCGACCGCGCCGGCTAGCGGCAGCTTCAACCGCAGCGCGGACGCGAAGATGACGGCGATCGCCGCGTTGTCACCGCGCTTCTCGGCGATGAACCGCGTCGCCGAGGCGGCGATGCCGAAGTCGGCTCCGAAGTGCATCAAGTTGCCGATGCCGAGGGCCAGCGAAAAGACGCCGAAGTCGCGGGGGCCGAGCACACGGACGAGGTAGAAGGTCAGCACGGCGGTGAAGCCGGCCGTCCCGACGTAGGCGAGCAACACGCGAACCGTAGATTGGGCGACGGTGTCCGGCCGCGTGGTGCCGGAGGCGGTCATGACGCGGAGTATCGCCGTGCGTCAGGACGCAAGCGCGCGGCCCAGCAGCCCAACGGTGCTGCCGAGCACGTCCTGGCACGAGGCAGCAGAGGCGATGGCGGGGGTGATGAGGTTGCGGACGGAGTTGAAGCCTCCGTTGCTGGAGTCGACGAGGTCGCCGGAAAGGCAGCTATCGGTCGCCCGATTGTCTCGTCCTGGGGGGCCTGCCCAATAGGCCTGGATCCCGGCCGAGCGGTGCGAGCCGCCGATGACGTTGCGCGTCACGACGGTGCGCGTCGAAACGTTGCCCCCGTAACCGGCGATGATGACTCCGCCGCCGTTGTCGAGCATCATGGCGATCTCCGCCCCGCGGTTGGACCCGTAGAGATGGACTGCGAACGACGCCGAACGCAGGATCGCGTTGTCGATGATCTTCACGTCGCGGGTCCGCTGGACGTAGATCGCGTGTTCGAACTCGCTCCCGCGACGGCCGCAGTCGTGGAAGTGGTGCCAAGGCTCACCGGGCTGAAGGATCTCGTGCAATCCGCCGGTGCACCCTGGTCGACTCCGGGACCCATCCACGCGGGCCGGCCGCTCGAGCGAGCGATCGTCGAGGCAGCGGCAATGCCCGAGATGCTCGAGTTTGCCGCGGCGCTGGACCGCGAGCTTCCCAAAGCCGTGCACTTCGTGCTCAGCGTCCGCACCCGCGCGATGCGCGCCGACACGCTCGCCTGGCTGGAGCGAAACGCGCCGGCGTTCCCGTGAAGGCGGTCGCCTTCGTCCCCGCGGCGGCGAGCAAGCCGCTGATCTGACGGGATTTGGCGCGCGACGCCAGATTGCTTATCGTAGACGACCTTAGCTTTGATCACGAGAGTGCGCAGCCACACCTGTATACGGACGTGATCGCTGGCGCAGGAGATTGCCGACGTCTTCCTCGGCTGCGAGGAAATAGCGTCGATCGGCCATGTGCCGGACGCCGCTGCGGCCCTTGCCGCGGACGTTGCCGCACGCCTGCGCTAGCGGCAGCGCGGGCTGCGGCGCGGACGGCACTGTGCGGCGGGCTCGGCTGGAAAGCCGCCGCTTGCGCTGAAGGCTGCGTCGTCGATGAAGAGCTTGGCGCCCTCGATCGGGTCCTGGTCGGGGTCAGTCTGCGGCTGCGTGCCCTCGGCGGCTGACGGCGGGGTGGCGGTGGGAGGCGCGGGTGTCGAGACCGACAGCGGCGTGGGCGTCGGCGTCGGCGTCGCGGACGGCGGTGGAGAAGTCGGTATTGCGGAGGGCGTGGCCGTCGGGGTGCTGGTGGGCGTCGGCACTGCCGTCGTCGTCGCCGCGGGCGTCGGGCTCGCGGTTGCGATTGTTGTTGGCGTTGCCGAGGCCGTGGGCGCTGGACTGGCCGACGCGGTTGCGGACGGTGAGGCGGTCGCGGTCGGGGTCGGGGTCGGCAGGGGCATCCCGGCCAGCTTGGCCGCCGTGTCGTAGCCGACGACCGTGAGGCAGGGGCTGTCGGCCGCGAGTCGGTAGTCGCCCGCCGCGGCGTTGCGGAAACCCGGATCGGCGATCACGTTCCCCGTCGAGGCGTAGCCGCCGCCAGACAGGTCCACCTGCGCGATGACGTTGCGGATCACGCAGTTGTTGCGCGCGACGTTGCGGACGCCGACGGCGCCGCCCCACCATGATGAGATGCCGGGACGCATGTAGCTGTCGGTGATCACGTTCTGCTCGACGACCGTGTCCGTGCTGGCAGCGTCTCCCTCACCGGCGAAGATGACGCCGCCGCCATTGCCCACCATCACGTTGTGGCTGACGGTGGTTCCTTGGGCGTCTGGATACAGTTGAACCGCGTACGCGCCGGAGCGAAGGAAGATGTTGTCGGTGACGAGCACTCCCCGGGTCCATTCGATGTAGGCGGAATGTTCGAACTTGTTTCCGACACGCCCGCAGTCCTGAAACGTGTTCCGGCGGATGACGGTGCGGATCGCCTCGCCCCAGCCGGGGTAGCCGAGCCCCATGCAGATCGTGCGCGAGTGGTTGGTGATCGTGTTGTCCTCGAGGATCGTGTCCTCGGCGTTGATTTTGATGCCGGTGCTCTCGTCGAGGGTAAGCCGGCGGCCGTCGATGTCGACGTTGGAGATCGTCACGTGGTTCGAACCAAGTGGGACCATGACGATGCCGCGCAGCGTCGCCCGCTGACCGGGCGCGCTGCGAATGGTCACCGGAGCGCCCGGCGCACCACCACGGAGCACGTTGAGCACGTACGGGCCGGCGAGCTCATCCGTGTAGGTGCCGGTTGAGAGGCAGCCAGTCTGACCGGCGGTGAGTGAGTTGGCGAGCCGCTGCGCGGTGCGATAAGGCTGGGTCAGGGTCCCTGGGGCCGAGTCCGAGCCGAACCCGCCCGCGTAGCGATCGCAGGTCACGGCAGCGGGCGCGGTCTCGGGAAGCACGAGCATGAGCAGCGCGAGCAGGGCAGCGATCGTCAGTCTGGCGGGCATGACCCATCCTGTTTCGGCAGCCGGGCGTTTTACCTTAACCGAACCGTGCCGCAAGGGACTACCGGTCGATGAACGTGACGAGCCGACGCCGCTCGGCGTCGCCGGTGCGCTCGCGGGCTCGCTCCAGACCGGTGGCGACTAGCTCGGCCTGCAGCGCGGGGTCGGCGGCGAGGCGGCGGACGGCGTCGGCGGCGGCCTTCGCGTCGCCGGGTCCGACGAGCAGTGCGGCGCCTCGCGCTACGGCGCCGACACCGCCGACGTCGGTGGCGACAACGGGCGCGCGGGCGGCGAACGCCTCCAGCAGCACCTGCGGCAGGCCCTCGGTCCAGGAGACGTGCAGGAACAGGTCGGCGGCGCGATAGCGGTCGAAGAGCCCGCCGTCGAGCGGGACGTAGCCGAGCAGCTCGGCGCGGCCGGCCACGCCGAGCTCCTCCAGGCGGGCGCGCAGGTCGGCCTCGAGCGGGCCCTCGCCGACGATCTCCAGGCGGTAGCCATCGCCGAGCTCGGCGAGGATGTCGGCGAGCAGCAGCGGGTTCTTCTCGGTCTCCAGGCGACCGACGGAGAGCAGCGTGACCGGCGGCCCGCCCGTGGCGGTGCGCGGCGCTGCGAGGTCGGCAGCGGTCACGAAGGAAACGCTCAGCTCGTGGGCGCCCGGGTAGCGCGCGGCGAGCGCCGGCCCGACCGCCGTCACGCCGGCGACGCGCGCCAGCGCGCGCCAGACGCCCTCCATGATCTGAAAGGCCAGCTGCGGGGCGCGGCGGCCCGGGAACCGGTTGCGCGCGTAGGCGAGCGTGTCCTGGCGGACGCCGAGCACGACGCGGCGCCGGCGGGCGACCGCCATCAGCGCGAACGCGACCGCCATCGGGCTCGGGCCGTTGATCCACACGGCGTCGACGCGCCCCAGCACGCGCCAGAACTGGCGCAGCGTGCCGCCCAGCGCGCGGACGACAGCCCCGACGTCGGCCGCGTTCTCGTAGTGGGGCAGCGGTGCGAACTGCCCCTCAGTCGGCACGACGTAGTGGCTGCGACCCGGCGCCGGATCCAGGCGGCCCAGGACGGTGAGCGCCTCGACGTCGCGGGCCAGGCCGAACATGAACAGCGGGAAGACGCGGTGCACCGTCAGCGTGTTGTCGTGGTCGCGCTGATAGATCGCGTCCACGTAGGCGGCGAGCCTCATCGCAGGCGCCTCACGGCGGCGGCCCGTGCCCCGGTCGCGCCGAGGGCGAGGCCGTAGGCCGCCAGGCCGGTGCGCGCGAGCCGGCTTACCGGCGCGGCGGCGGCCGCCCCGGCGACGATCGGGGGAAGCAGGTGCGAAAGCCGCATGGCCGCGAGGTGACGGCGGAACGTCTTGACCTTGTGCAGTCCGTACTGCCAGTAATGGCGGGCGAGACCACTTAGGGAGTCGCGCGGGATGTACTCCGCGGCCATCGCCGGCAGGCAGACGTGCGCGCCGGTCTCGGTGGCGTGCAGGCGGAAGGCGAACTCGCAGTTCTGATCGGTGAGCCACTCCTCGTCCCAGCCGCCCGCGCGCACGAGCACATCGCGGCGCCAGACGCCGGTGAAGCCGGTGTCGACCTCGAACTCGTCGACTCCCAGCGAGCGAAACGACGCGCCGCCCGCGCCCAGCGGTGTCGAGAGTGCGAGCGCGACGCGCTCCGACCACACGCGGCCGTCCCTGACGGCGAGCTGCGGCCCGCTGACGTGCGTCACGCCGCCCGCGCGCAGGCGATCGACCCCGAGGCGCAGGTAGGCGGGCGGGTAGCGCGTGTGAGCGTCCATGCGCGCGACGAACTCGCCGTGGGCGGCGCGCAGCCCGACGTTGAGCGCGAACGGCGTCCGTTGCCGCGGGTTCTCGAGCACCACGATCCGAGGATCGTCCGCGGCTAGCTCAGCCAGGATCGCCCGGCTCGCGTCCATCGAGCCGCCGTCGATGAACAGGAACTCCACGTCGCCGTCGAGGTCCTGCGCCTGCATCCGCGCGGCGACCTCGCGCAGGTGCGCCTCCTCGTCGAGGACCGGGGTGAGCACGGAGACCAGCACGTCTTGCAACGTATCGGCGGCGGCAAGCGCTATTTGAAATCACCGAGGTGCGCTGCGCCGATGCCGGCGTCCGCGCACGCCCGCAGCAGGCGGGCGTCGGTGGTGACGAGGGGGGAGTCGAACGCCTCGGCCGCCGCCGCGTAGGCGGCGTCGTACGCGCTCATCGACTCGCGGAGCGACCAGATGCGGCGCAAGCGGGGCGCGGTGGCGTCGAGGACCAGATCCAGGGCGCCGAGCCATTCGACTGCGGTGGCACCGTGCTCAGGGGTGAGGAGCGCTCGTGCCGTCAGGCGACGGAGCGCGCTGGTCGCCTCGATCAGGCCGTGCGCCGCGGTCACGAGCACGAACGTGTCCGATGCCTCCCAGCGCGTCAGCAGCGCGTCGGCCCCGCGGCGGTGACGACCGTCCACCACGAGCTCGACGAGGGCGGACGCGTCCGCCACCAGCAGGTCGGGCTCAGCCGGTTCCGTCAGGGCGCTCGGCTCCGATCAACGCGGCGAGGTCGACGTCCACGGGCCTGCGCTCCCGCCGGATCGTCTCGATCAGGCGCGAGCGCTCGACCTGATCGAGCCCGAGGCCGCGCCGCAGCGCCGTCAGCGCCCGGCTGTTCTTGGAGACGTTGCGCGCCCGTGCCTCGGCGGTCAGCGCGGCGTCCACCTCGGCCGGGACGTTGCGGATGTGCAGGGTGGCCACGAGGCGATGCTAGCGGTGCAGCTTGCAGAACTGATAGCAATGCACGCGCGCGTTGGTGGCCGTCGGTCGCGAGGTTGCCGCCGGTGCCGAGAGGCTCCAGCAGCTCGCGCAGCACCGCGGCATGCCTGTCGGCCACCCGAATCGTAGACTCGCGCGACCGGATGGCCGAACGCCGATTGCACGGACTCCAACGGGTCCTGGGCACGAACGCCCTCTTCGCCACGGCCTACGGGAACGTCGGCTCGTCGATCTATTACGCGCTTGGCCTGGTTGCGTCCTACGCGCTCGGGCTGACGCCGGTCGTCTTCGTCATCACCGGTGTCTTCTTCTTCATGACGGCGGCCTCGTACGCGGAGGCCACGTCGATGTATCCGGAAGCGGGCGGCTCGTCCTCCTTCGCGCGGCGCGCCTTCAACGAGTTCTGGTCCTTCTTCGCCGCGTGGGCGGGGATGCTCACGTACACGATCACGGTCGCGATCTCCGCATTCTTCGCGGCCCACTACATCGGCGGAACCTTTTGGGATTTCCTTTCCACCGCGCCCGGGGACGTCATCGGCGGAGCGATCCTGATCGTCGCCTTGGGGGCCGTGAACGTATTCGGAGCCCAGGAGTCGACGCGCGTCAACGTGCTGCTCGCCCTGCTGGACTTCGCCACGCAGCTGCTGCTCGTAGCGATCGGCGTGTTTCTGATTTTCTCGCCCGAGAAGCTGCTCGACAACGTCGATCTGGGCGTGACGCCGGCCTGGGATCAGTTCCTCATCGCGATCCCGATCGGCATGCTCGCCTACACCGGCATCGAGACGATCTCCAACATGGCCGAGGAGGCCAAGGACGAGACCAAGACGATCCCAGCGGCCATCAACCGCGTCCAGATCGCGGTCTACGCGATCTACTTCACCCTGCCTTCGATCGCGCTCAGCGCGCTCCCCGTGCGCACGGCGCAGGAGGGCGACCGCGTAGTCGAGCTCGGAGCGGTGGAGGCCGGCGAGCGCTACACGCCACTTGGCCTCACGCGCGAGGAGGGCGGCTTCGCGGGCGACCCGATCCTCGGCGTGGTGAGCAACATGGAGCTCGGGGCCTTCGAGGACGTTGCCTTGGTATACGTCGGGATCCTCGCGGCCACCGTGCTGCTCCTGGCCACCAACGCCGGCATGATCGGCGTCTCGCGGCTCGTGTACTCGATGGGCCTGCACCGGCAGATGCCCGACGCGATGCGCAGGCTGCATCCGCGCTTCCAGACCCCATGGATCGGCATCATCGTCTTCGGCTTCCTCGCCATCGTCGCGATCGTGCCCGGCCAGGCCGACTTCCTCGGCAGCCTGTACTCGTTCGGGGCCCTGCTGTCGTTCACGGTGGCCCACGTGTCGGTCGCCCGGCTGCGCAAGACCCAGCCCGACAAGCCGAGACCCTACCGCGGTCCCGGCAACCTGACGATCCGCGGCTACGACGCGCCCGTATTCGCGCTGTTCGGCGGCAGCTTCACGTTCGTGGCCTTCATCGTCATCATGGTCCTCAACCCGACCACGGCCCTGGCCGGTGCGGGCTGGCTCGTGCTCGGAGTTCTCATCTACGTCCCGTTCCGGCGCAGCCGCGGCCTGGACCTCGTGACGACGCACAAGGTCGCCATCCCGCAGCCCGTGGTCGACCACGAGGCCGAGTACGACTCCGTGCTGGTGGCCCTCAGCAGCGAGGAGGGATACCGGGCGAGCCTCGTCATGACGGCGGTCCGGCTCGCGGCCCGGCGCCGGCGCGGCATCCACGTGATCGTGACGATTCCCGTGCCCAACCGGCTCGCGATCGACGAGCCGCTACGCGAGGAGGAGTCCGCCGCGGAGTCGCTCATCGAGCAGGCGCGGATCGCCGGCGGGCGCCGCGTCACCGGCCACTGGGAGAAGGTCCGCGCCGGGCAGGCGGGGCGGCGCATCATCGAGGAGGCCGAGGACATGCGCGCCACGGCGATCGTGATGGGGCTGCCGCGGCGCACCGCGGGCTCGTCGCTGTTCGGCAAGACGCTCGAGACCGTGCTGGCCGACCGGCCGTGCCGCGTCGTGATCGAGTCCACGCCGGAGGATGCGGCCAAGCGCGAGGCGATCGCGACCGCGCTGCGCGTCGAGGCGGAGGGCTAGTGGCCCGTCTCGCAACCCCACACCCGAAATGCCGGGCGCCGATCATCGCCTGGCGGTGTCCTCGCTCGGGGCAATGGCTCCGCCATTGCACCCTCCCTGCGTCCTTGCCAGACGGCGCCGGCATCCGGGCATTTCCGGCGCGGAATTACGAGACGGACCACTAGCGCCATGAGCCTGCGCACGACGGTGCTGCCGCTGCTGATGCTGCTGATCGGGCTCGCGGTCGTGGTCCGGACGCTCGTCGAGGGCGGCGGCCCGACCGCGGCAGGTCTCGTGCTCGGCCTGCTGCTGACCGTGGGCGGCGGCCTGCGGCTGTGGGCGGAGTTGCAGGAGTGAGGCGCAGCCGAACGGTGATGAGCCCGCAGGGCGAGGCCGCACGATGAAGCGCGTGATCGGCTCGCAGGCCCTGTGGGGCCTCGTGCAGGCGTCGGTGGCCGCCGGCTTCTACTTCTCGCTCGGCCTCGTCGCCGACCGCGCCGGCGGCTGGACGTCGGTCGTCTACCTCGCCGCGGCGCTGTTCTTCGTGCTGACGGCGATGTCGTACATGGAGGCCGCGTCGCTGCACCAGGAGCGGGGCGGAGCGACCGTCATCGGGCGCTACGCCTTCAACGAGCTCGTGTCGTTCGTGGCGGGCTGGGCCATCCTGCTCGACTATCTGATCCTGATCGCCATCGCGGCGTTCACGATCACCGACTACGCGGCGGTGTTCTGGGAGCCGCTCGGCGACGGCGGCCTGGAGATCGCCGTCGCGGGCGGGGTGATCGCGCTGGTCGCGTTCATCAACGTGCGCGGTCTGGACCCGCGTCGCTTCGTGCGCTTCTTCTTCTTCGCGCTGATCGACCTGGCCGTCCAGGCGTTCCTGCTCGTCATCGGGCTGATCGTGCTCTTCGACCCGAAGGTGCTGACGGAGCCGCTGTCCTTCGGGGGCGGCGACGTCGGCTTCTCCGACCTCGCCTTCGCCTTCCCCCTCGCGATCGTCGCCTTCACCGCACTTGACGCCTCCTCGGGCTTCTCGGGGCAGGTCCGCATCGGCCGGGCGGGGCTCAAGCGGCTGCTGTCGGTGCGCGTCGGCGCCATGCTGGTCGCCTACGTCGGGCTCGCGCTCGTCGCCGCGAGCACGATCGGGCCCGACACAGGACCGGCTGAGCGCCGTGACGCGCCGCTGCTGGGCGTGATCGCGGCCGTCGAGCAGGACGGCCTGCGCGAGGGACTGCGCTACGTGGTCGGGCTCTCGGCCTCGCTGGTGCTCTTCACGGCGTGTCTGGGGGCGATGCTCGGGCTCTCGCGCCTGGGCTACTCGCTGGCCATCAATCGCCAGATTCCGTGGGCGGTCGGGCGTCTGCACCCGACCTTCAAGACGCCGATCGTCGTCATCGCGCTCGGCGCGGTGCTGGCCTTCCTGCTGGTCCTGCTCCAGGACACGGAGTTCCTGGCCGCCATCTACGCGTTCGGGGCGACCATCGCCTTCACCATCGTCCACCTGTCCGTGCTCGTCCTGCGCCGGCGCGAGCCCGCGCGCGCGCGCCCGTTCCGGGTGCCGTTCAACGTGCGCGGCGTGCCGCTGCCGGCGGTGCTCGGCGCGGTGCTCTCGGTGCTCACGTTCACCGCCGTGCTCGGTCTGCACGACGCCGCGCGCTGGGTCGGGCCGCTCTGGATGGCGCTCGGCGTGGCGATGTACGTCGCCTACCGCACCGGCTCGGACAAGTCGCTGACCAAGCGCTTCACCGTGCCCGAGGACACGCTGTCGGCCCAGCGCGGCGTCGGGATCGCCTACGGGTCGATCCTCGTGCCCGTCTTCGGGAGCGCGCTCGACGACGACATCATGCAGACCGCGGGACGACTGGCGGCGGAGGTCGGGCCCGACGACGAAGAGGATCAGGGGGCGCAGATCGAAGCCGTCTGGGTCCTGGTCGTGCCGATGTCGCTACCGCTGGACGGTCGCGTGCCCGACGCCAACGTCAAGTTCGCCCGCCAGCGCCTCGCCCACGCCAAGGCGGTGGGGGAGGAGTACCAGGGCGTCGAGGTCAACCCGTTCATCGTGCGCTCACGCAACGCGGGAGAGGCGATCGTGCGCGAAGCGCGCCGGCGCGGCGTCGAGGCCATCGTCATGCCCGCCGAGGCGCCGACGCTGCTGCGCGGCGGGCTTGCCCTGGGTGGCAAGGAGGGGCTGCGGTCGACCTTCGTGGGGGACACCACGCGCTACGTGATCAACAAGGCGCCGTGTCGTGTGATCCTGACCGCGCCCGCCTCCGACGGGCCCCGCCGCGCTCGTCGCGAGGCACCCCGCCGCGCGCCGATAGGCTAACGCTGATGTTCGTCCTCGTCGTCGGGGCCGGCCGGGTCGGGGCGGCGGTCGCCACCACCGCCCTGCGCGCCGGCCACACGGTCTCCGTGCTCGACGAGGACCCGCTGTCGCACGAGCGCCTGGACGTCGAGCTCGGCGAGGCGTGGGAGACCGCGGGCGGGCGGTTCACCATCGGCACGGCGCTCGAGCAGGACGCGCTGGAGGAGGCCGGCATCGCCGAGGCGGACGTCTTCATCGCCTCCACCAACGGCGACAACACCAACCTCGTCGTCTCCCAGCTCGCGCAGCGGCGCTACGAGGTCCCCAAGGTGATCGCGCGCATCCTGGATCCGCGCCGAGCCGCCTGGTACGCCGAGCAGGGGCTGCACACCGTCTGCCCGACCGCGATCGCGATCGACCAGCTCGAGAAGGCCGCGATGGGCGGCGCGCACGCTGCGATCGGCCGCTCTGGCGAGCAAGGAGCGTGACGCGGTGTACGTGATCATCGCCGGCGCCGGCAAGGTCGGCTGGAACCTCGCGCGCGAGCTGCTGGAGAAGGACCACGAGATCACGGTCATCGAGGCCAACCGCCGGCGGTATCTGACCGTCGAGCAGGAGCTCGAGCACGCCGTGCACTACGGCGACGCCACGGAGCTGTGGGTGCTCGAACGCGCAGGCATCAACCGCGCCGACCTGGTCGTCGCCGTCACCGGCGACGACGAGGACAACCTGCTGATCTGCCAGGTCGCCAAGGAGAAGTACCAGGTCGAGCGCATCATCGCCCGCTGCAACAACCCGCGCAATCTCAACCTCTTCAAGCTGCTCAACATCGCGCCGGCGGTATCGGCGACCGACCTGATCCTGCGCCTGATCGAGCACGAGGTGCCCAAGTACGGCCTCGTCCACCTGCTCGATCTGCCCGAGGAGCGCCTGGAGATCATCGAGCTCGTCGTCGCCGACGACGCGCCCGCGGCCGGGAAGGAAGTGTCCGACCTCGATCTGCCCGAGGGGGCGCTCGTCGTCGCGGTGCTGCGTGCCGAGGGCGGTGGCTTCGTGCCGAAGGCCGACACGGTGATCGCGGCGGGCGACGAAGTGCTAGTCGTGCTCGATCCGGGCCTGGAGGAGACGGTCACGAGCCACTTCGTCTCTGACAACGTGCGTGGCTGACGCCGAAGTCGACGTCCTGATCGTCGGCGCCGGGCCCGCGGGCGCGACCTGCGCGGAGACGCTGCGCGCGGAGGGCTTCACGGGCTCGATCGTCCTCGCCGGCCGCGAGCCCGACCCGCCCTACCAGCGCCCGCCGGCGTCGAAGTCCTACCTGCAGGGCTCCTCTGCGAAGGCGGACGCCTTCCTGCGGCCCGACGCATTCTGGGGCGATCAGGACATCGGCCTGCGCACGCGCACGAGCGTGATGAAGCTCGACCCGGCCGCGCGCGTGGCGACGCTCGCCACGAAGGAAGAGCTCGCGTTCGGCTCCGCGTTGCTCGCGACCGGCGCGAACGTCCGGCGCCTGCGCGTGGACGGCGCGGGGCTCGAAGGCATCCACTACCTGCGCACGCTGGGCAACGCCGACGCCATCCGCGCCGACGCGGCCGGCGCCGAGCGGGTCGTGTTGATCGGCGGCTCCTACATCGCTTGCGAGGTCGCTGCCTCCCTGACGCTGCTGGGCAAGCGCTGCACGCTGGTGGCGATTGAGGACGCGCCGCTGGCCACCGGGTTCGGACCGTCGGTGGGCGCGTGGGTGGGCGATCTGCTGCGCGAGCACGGCGTCGAGCTGGCCATGGGGGAGACGCTGACCGCGTTCGAGGGCGCCGGCGAGCGAGTGGAGCGCGTCGTCTGCGAGTCCGGCCTCACCCTCGACTGCGATCTCGTCGTGATGGGCACGGGCGCCATGCCCGACGTGATGCTCGCTCGCGCCGCCGGGCTCGAACTGGGAGAGTCGGGCGGCGTGCGCTGCGACGCCGGGCTGCGCACGTCGGCGGACGGCGTCTGGGCCGCCGGCGACGTCTGCGAGTACGACTCGGCCGTCCACGGCCGCCGCCTGCGCGTCGAGCACTGGGAGGTCGCCCGCGCGCAGGGCGCCTTCGTCGCGCGCGCAATCCTTGGAGTCGGAGTCGGCGGGGCGGGCGGGGCCTATTCCGAGATCCCGTACTTCTGGACCGACCTCGCCGACTGGGCCACGCTCGAGTACGTCGGCCCGGCGTCGTCCTGGGCACGGGAGGCGGTGCGCGGCACCATCGCCGACGGCGACTTCTCCGTCTTCTACCTCGACGCTGAGGACCGCGTGCTCGCCGCCGTCACCGCCGGCCGGCCCGCGGACCTCGACGAGGCCCGCGAGCTCATCCGGTCCGGCGAGCGCTTCGCTCGCTGACGGGCTCCCCGCGCAGACGGCGAGCATCCCCTCTGCGGCGACCGGCCGCGTCCTGCCTATACTTCGCCCGGTCGGGTCCACACCACGCCCGATGTATTGGGGAGTGGTGTAATTGGCAACACGCCAGTTTCTGGTACTGGTATTTGGGGTTCGAGTCCCTGCTCCCCAGCCTTCGTTGTGGCTATACGGCGGCCTGCTCGGCCCAGTCGCGGTAGAGCGCGTGGTACGCGCCTTCGGCGGCGATGAGCTCGTCGTGGGTGCCCTGCTCGGCGATCCGGCCGTGGTCGAGCACCACGATCCGGCCGGCGCGGCGGATGGTCGAGAGGCGGTGCGCGATGACGATCGCCGTGCGGCCCGCCAGCAGCCGCCGCAGCCCGTCCTCGATGCGGGACTCGGTGTGGATGTCCACGTTCGACGTCGCCTCGTCGAGGACGAGGATGCGTGGATCGGCGATCAGCGCGCGGGCGAACGCGACGAGCTGGCGCTGCCCGGACGACAGGCCCGAGCCGCGCTCGCCGACCGGCGTGTCGTAGCCATCGGGGAGGCCCTCGATGAACGCGTCCGCACCGACGGCCGCGGCCGCGTCGCGGACGTCGTCGAGCGTCGCGTCCGGGCGTCCGAAGGCGATGTTGTCGGCGATCGTGCCGCTGAAGAGGAACGCCTCCTGGGGGACGATGCCCAGCTGGGCGCGCAGGGAGTGCTGGGTGACGTCGCGCAGGTCGTGTCCGTCGACGCGCACGCTGCCCGACGTGGGGTCGTGGAAGCGGGCGACCAGCTTGGCGAAGGTCGACTTGCCGGCGCCCGTGGTGCCGACGAGGGCGACGGTCTGGCCCGGGGGGACGACGAGGTCGACGTCGCGCAACGCGAAGGCGCCCGCGCCGTAGTCGAAGGAGACGCCGTCGAAGGCGATCTCGCCACGGACGCGCGGCAGCTCCAGCGCGCCGGGGCGGTCGACGAGGTCGGGTTCCTCGTCGAGCAGCTCGAAGATCTTCTCAAGCGCCGCCCGGCCCGCCTGGTAGGTCGTATAGAGCTGCGACAGCTGCTGGATCGGGTCGAAGAAGTTCTGCAGCGCGGCGATGAAGGCGACGAGGACGCCGATCGTGACCTCGCCCTCGATCGCCTGGATGCCGCCGTAGAGCAGGATGCCCGCCTGCACGAGCGCGGAGAGCAGCTCGACGCCGGGGAAGTAGGCGGCGTTGAGGTTGACCGTGGTCATGTTCATCCGCCGGTTCTCCTCGTTGAGCACGGCGAAGCGGTCGCGGTGACGCGGCTCCTGCGCGAACAGCTTCACCACGCGAACGCCCGAGAGCGTCTCCTGCAGGTAGGCGGTCAGCCCCGCGACCTTCTCCCGCGTGGCGCGGTAGGCGTCGACCGCCACGATCCGGAAGACGACCGAGGCGATGCCGAGCACGGGAAAGACGAGGAAGGTCAGCAGCGCGAGCTCGAGGTCGAGCACGAGCAGGATCACCGCCGTCCCGATCAGCGTCAGCGACGAGCCGAACAGCGTGACCACACCATCGGTGACGAGCTGGTCGAGCGCCTGGATGTCGTTGGTCATGCGCGAGATGAGCACGCCGGCCTGCTTGCGCGAGTAGAAGCCGATCGACAGCGATTGCAGGTGGGCGAACATGCGCAGCCGCAGGTCCTGGAGCACGCGCTGGCCGACCCAGCCGACGAGGTACGTCTGGACGTAGGTCGCCGCGAAGTAGACGATCGCGGACACGAGGAAGGCGACGACGACGAGATTGAGCGTGCCGATGTCGCCGGGGGTGATGCCTTCGTCGATGGCGAGCTTGGCCAGCGGCGGCGGCGCCAGCGACGCCGCAGTCGCGAGCAGCAGGGCGACGGCGGTGAGCCAGACGCGGCTGCGGTAAGGGCGCAGCAGCCCACGCACCCCGCGCCACTGACGCCGGTCCACGGAGCGACCGGCTGCGCCGGTGCTGACCTGATGCTTTGCGATCACAACCCGACCACTTCGGGCTCGCGCGGCTTGCGGTTGAGAAAGACCTGGTCGGGCAGGCCCTTCGCGGCGATCTCCGCGTACAGCGAGGACTGCGAAAGCAGCTCGTCGTGCTTGCCCGACGCGACGATCCGTCCGCCGTCGAGGACGACGATGAAGTCCGCCAGCGCGATCGTGGAGAGCCGGTGGGCGATGACGAACGTCGTCCGGCCGTGCATCGCGCTGCGCAGCGCCTCCTTGATCTTCTGCTCGGTCGACGCGTCCACGGCCGAGGTGGCGTCGTCGAGGACGAGGATGCGCGGGTCGGCGAGCAGGGCGCGGGCGATCGCGAGCCGCTGACGCTGGCCGCCGCTCACGGTCAGCCCGCGCTCGCCGATGCGCGTGTCGTAGCCGTCGGGCAGCTCGTCGATGAACTCGGCGGCCTGCGCGGCTTCGGCGGCGGCGACCACCTCTGCGCGGGTCGCATCGGGCCGCGCGTAGGCGATGTTGTTGTGCACCGTGTCCGAGAACAGGAACGGGTCGTCGTTGACGACGGCGATCGCCTGCCGCAGCGAACCGAGGTCGACCTCGCGCACGTCGGCGCCGTCGATGAGGACGGAGCCCGCCGTCGGCTCGTAGAGCCGGGCGATCAGCGACACGAGCGTCGACTTGCCCGACCCCGTGCCGCCCACGAGCGCGACGGTGCAGCCCGCCGGCACCGTCAGCGAGACGTCGTCCAGCGCCATCGAGCGGGCGCCCGCGAAGGCGAAGGACACGTCGCGCAGCTCCACCCGGCCCGCACCTTCGGGCAGGGCGGGCAGGCCCTCCTGTACGGCGGGCGACGCTGCGCGGTCGAGGATCTCGAACAGCCGCGTCCCCGACGCGACCGCCCGCTGGGCCATCCCGAGCGCGATGCCGAGCATCCGCATCGGCCCCGTCAACAGCAGGACGTAGGTGTAGAAGGCGGCGAACTCGCCGATCGTGAGCGTCCCGTCGATGACCCGCCGGCCCCCGACGACGAGCACCGCAGCCAGCCCGAGCTGGGGCAGAAACGCGATCAGCGGGTTGTAGAACGCACGCAGCCGGGTGGAGATCAGGTTCTGGTCGAACACGCGCTGCACGGTTCCGCGGAACCGCGTCAGCTGGCGCTCCTCGCGCGCGAACGCCTTGACGATGCGCACGCCGGAGACGTTCTCCTCGGCGTCCGCGGTCAGCTCGGCGATGCGCTGCTGGACCTCCTGCAGCGCGGGCCGCGAGCGCACCCCGTAGCGCCACGCGATCAGCACCACGAAGGGCACGGGCACCAGGGCGAGGAGCCCGAGGCCCGGCTGCAGGATGATCATCGCCACGGCCGCGAGGACGATGGTCAGCAGGCTCTGCGTGATGAAGACCAGGCCGTAGCCGAGAAAGAAGCGCACGGACCCGAGGTCGACGGTCGCGCGTGACATCAGCTGGCCCGTCTGCTGGCGGTCGAAGAACCCCATCTCCAGCGACAGCAGGTGCGAGTACAGCGCGGCGCGCATGTCGACCTCGACGGCGAGCGACACGCGCCCTGCGACCACCCGTCGCGCGACGGTCAGCACGAGCCGCGCGATCGCGGCGACGACGATGACGATGGCCAGCAGGCGCAGCCCGCTGCGGTCGTCGCGGCCGATCTCGTCGATCGCCCGTCCGGTCAGCGCGGGGAGCGCCGCGGTGGGGACCATGGCGATCGCGGCGAGCACCAGCGACCCGATCGCTCCCCGGCGGTACGGGCGCAGGAACCCGAAGAGCCGAAGAAAGATGCGCATGCAACTACACCGTAGCCACGGGGGTGCCCAGCGGGACATGAGTCCGCAAGAGATGGACCGCTGGGCGGGCCCCCCGGGCCTGTTCTTCTGACAGACTCGCGCCCCGCCATGTCCGACGCAATCGCTCTGCGCAACCGCTTCGCCATGGTCAAGGGCGCCTGGGAGGAGCACCTCCGCGGCACGCCGTTCCCGTCACTGGGCGAAGGGACGGCGCAGCAGAAGATCGAGCGCCTCGAGTGCGCGCTCGCCGACGAGATGCTCACGCGCGCAACGCCGGAGACGGCCGAGATGGCCGCCGACGCCATGTGGGGCATCGTCCACGACCGGCCCGACACGGACCCGGTCAAGCAGCGCGTGGTCCGCCACCACGAGGCCCTGGTCCGGATGGGCCACCGCGGCCTGCGCTGAAGCCGGAGCAGCGCAGCACGGGCACCTGCGGGTACTTCGAGAAGCGGTCGTCATCCTTGTGCAGCCGGCAGAGCGAGAAGACGCTCCCGCGCCCCGTCCGCACCACCTGCTGGTGGGCGCACGCATCGCACAAGCCGGCCTGCACTACGCCTTCAGGGTGGAGCGGGGGCTGAGCACGATGGCCACCGCGGTGGCCACCCGATCGAGCCGCTTCCACTCTCCGGCGAGTGCGAGCGCCTCCGCCACACGACGCCTGCGGGCCGGCGAAGGAAGCTGCTCAGGCAAGCGGTTGAGGTTAGGCCCTTGGGGGCTGGACCTGAGGCTGGCCGTTATGCACGTATGTCCTAGCGGCAGAGGGGGGCGACTCATGTCGTCATGATCTTCGTCATGATCTTCGGTGCCATAGCCCTAGGGGCAGCGCTCGTCGCGCTGGCCGCCTGTCTCGTCCTCCTACGCCGCGCGCGGGGACGTGAAGAGCGCCTCTGGGGCCTGACTGGCGAAGGCCTGGCCGAGGTCGGCCTGGACGGTCGTGTGCGCCGCGCGTCGGCCGCGCTGGGCGCGCTGACGGGTATGCGACCTGCAGACCTCGTGGGCACCGCGCTCTCCGACCTCGTCCATGACGCCGACCGCGAGCAGCTGCTCGCTGCTTTGAACCCGCTCTCGCCCGACGGCGAGGTCCGCACGGCGACGCTGCGAATGCGTGCCGCAGACGACGCCTGGACCACCGTCCGGCTGCGCGCCCGCGTGAACCGCGGGGCGCAGATCGTCGATGTCGCCCTTGGCGAGCCCGGCGGCTCCGAGCACGCCGTCGACGCCCTCGAGCGCGTCTTCAACATGTCACCGATCGGGATGGCCGTCGTCGGCGACGGCGTCGTGCGCCGCGTGAACCACGCGATGACCGAGCTGATCGGCCAGGACCGCACCGGCGCCGAGCTCGAGTCGCTGGTCAGCGACTGCGATCTCGCCACCCTCCGCGAGGAGTTCGCCCGCCTCGTCGCCGGAGAGCTGCACGCCGTCCAGCTGCGCGTCGGGCTGCGTCACGCCGACGGCGCCGCCATGCCTGTGGTCTTCTCCGTCTCGCTGCTGCGCGACGACGCGGGCGAGGTCCGCCACTACATCGTCCAGGTCGAGAACGTCGCCGCCACCGAGCACCTCCAGGAGGAGGTCCGCCACGCGGAGAACCACGACTCGCTCACCGGGCTGCTCAACCGCTCGGCGCTGCTGCCGCTGTTGCGTGACCTGCCCGGGACGCCGACCGGCCTCGCGATCATCGACATCGACGGCCTCACCGAGCTCAACGACACCTACGGCACCGCCGCCGGCGACGCCGTGCTCGAAGCGGTCGCCACCCGCCTGCAGGACGCGGTCGGCGGTCGCGGCGCGCTGGCGCGGATCGGCGACGACGAGTTCGGGGTGATGCTCTCCGACACGCAGGACCCCGAGCCGCTGATCCGCGAACTCCTCGCCGCGGTCTACTCCCGGTCCGTCGACGTCGCCGGCGCCCGGCTCGCCGTGTCCGCCTGCGCAGGCATCGCCCTCACCGACGACCTGCTGCTGCACGCCAACGAGGCGCTCGCCGAGGCCAAGCGCCGCGGTCCCAACTCCGTCGTCGTGTTCGACGCCAACATGCACCAGAAGCGCTCCTCGCACCTCGGCTGGGCCGACACGGTCCGCCGCAGCCTGGACGCCGGCCGGCTGCTGCTCGACGCGCAGCCGATCGTCTCCGTGCAGACCGGAGTGCCGGCGATGTACGAGCTGCTGCTGCGCATGCGCGACGAGGACGGCAGCGTCGTGCGGCCCAACGCGTTCCTCGCCCCGGCGAAGCGACATGGCCTCATCGGCGCGATCGACGAATGGGTCGTCACCCAGGCGATCGGCCTGGTGCTCGACGGCATCCGCGCCGGCGCCCCGGTCGACCTGTCGGTCAACCTCAGCGCGGAGTCGCTCGCCGATCGGGCCTTCCTCGCCCGCGCCGTGGAGCTGATGATGGAGACGCCGGAGGCCGGCCAGCACCTGATCTTCGAGGTCACCGAGCGCGTCGCGCTCTCTGATCGCGGCGAAGCGCAGCGGCTGATGGCTCAGCTGGGCGAGATCGGCTGCCGCTTCGCCCTGGACGACTTCGGATTGGGGACGGCCGCGCTGCGCTACCTGAAGCACATGCCAGTCGAGTTCCTCAAGCTCGACGGGCAGCTCACGCGCGGGATGCCGACCGACGCCGCCGACCGCACCATCGCGCGGGTCGTCGTCGACGCGGCGCACGGACTGGGCAAGACCGTCGTCGCCGAGTGCGTCGAGGACGAGGCGATCATGGACGTCGTGCGCGACCTCGGGATCGAGCTCGCCCAGGGCCTGCACCTCGGGCGCCCGCGCCGCGCAGCCGAGCTGCTCACCAGGGGTGATCAGCGGGCACACCGCTCATGACGGAGTGGGCCCGCTGGGCGGGCCCCCGAGGCGGTTCCCGAGTGCCGCGCTGAGGCGGCGCTCGAAGTCCGAAGCGGGAATCTCGAACGCACCGAGCCGCTTCGTGTGCGGCGAGATGAGCTGGATGTCGCACAGCGTCACGCCGGCGCGCTCGAGGCGTTCCAGCGTGCGCACGAGGTTGACGTTGCCGGCGTGGGGGAGTGTGTGGAACATCGTCTCCAGCAGCACGGCGCGGCCGAGCGCGACGCCGAGGATCCCGCCCGCCAGCGTGTTGCCGTCCCACAGCTCGAAGGAGTGCGCGACGCCCGCAGCGTGCAGCTCCTCGTAGAGACCGGCGAGCCGCGGGGTGAGCCAGATGCCGTCGTCGGGCGATCGCGACTCGGCACAGCCGAACAGCACCGCTGCGAAGTCCCGGTCGATCGCCGGCTGCCAGCCCGGGTCCGCGGCAAGGCTGCGGCGAACCACCCGGCGCGTGCGATCGAGGTCTGCCAGGTCGAAGATCGCGCGAGGGTCGGCGCGGTAGAACGGCAGCGGCGCGTCCTGCGCTTCAGGGTCGTCCATGGGAAACAGGCCCTGGGCGTAGGCCGACAGGGCGATGGTCAGATCCGGCGCGTCCTGCACAATCGCATCATGGACGAGGTCCGCACGGAGCGGCTGGTGGGCACGCGCCCACTGCTGCGCGACGCCGACGAGCTGCACCCGGTGTGGGAATGGCCGGTGACGCTCGCGAGGGTCCGGTCGATGATGGTCCGCGACATGGACCACTGGAAGCGGCACCGGTTCGGTCCGTGGGTGGTGCGCGACGCGGCAACCCGGGCCGTCGTCGGCCGTGCCGGGCTCAACCGCTCAGGTGAGGAAGTGGGAGTGGACTGGCTGATCGCCGCCGAGCGGCGCAACGAGGGGTTGGCCACGGAGATCGCCCACGCGGCGATCCGGTTCGCGTTCGACGACGTCGGTCTCGATTCGGTGGTCGCCGAGACGACGCGGGAGAACGCCGCGTCGCTGGCGGTCATGGCGCGGCTGGGTTTCGTCTACGAGCGCGACACCGAGCGGGTCGGGCTGCCTCACGTGTTGTTCCGCCTGACGAAGTAGGCGAGCTGGTCGCGGCCGCCCTGAAGCAGCGGGTCGCTGTGGGCGAACAGCAGTGCGTCGAAGTCGAGCTCGACGTACTCCTGGAACATCGCGAACGTCTTCAGCTTGACCGCCTCGGGATTGTCCATCAGCTCGTCGGACATGAGCCCGAGCTCGCCGTCCTCGTGCAGCAGCAGCCCGTCGGCGAAGTGCAGGGCGCCCTCTCCGGCGTGGATGTGCAGGACGCCGTCGTCGGGGGCGATGGCCCCGAGCGCGAGCGAGTGGACGCCGGGCGCGATCTCGTCGCCCGGGGAATAGGGCTCGACGTCGAACGGCTTGTCCTGGAAGTGGCCGAGGCCGGCTCGGGGCACGCGGATGCGCGCGCCGAAGGCCGCCTGGACCTCACCGGCGTCGCGGCTGTGCAGCCGGTTGGAGAGGATCACCTGCTTGACGTCCCGGTCGCCCAGGGCGTCGATGCCGTCGTCTCCAAGCAACGGGTCGAGCACGGCGGCGGCGTCCTCGAGGTAGTAGGAGGAGACGTCGTGATGGATGTCGGGGTGCTCGGCGGTCCAGTGCCACACGCCGGGAAGAATCTCGCGCATTGGGGTGTCGTCTACCCCGTACGTCCCGCCATGATCGAAGCGTCCGTCGCCGTCGATGTCAGCGTGGGCGTGGTCGGCTCGGCCGCGGTCGTCGGGAGCGCGGGCGTCGTGGGCTCCGCCGCGGTCGTCGGCAGCGCCGCGGTCGTGGGCTCGGTCGGCGCTTCCGCCTGACTTCTGATTTACACCCCCTATCGGGGTGCTATTCGCAAAGGCCGGGGAAAGGACCGCCGGCGAGCGAGCGGTTGAGGCGCTCGCGCGACAGCGGGCCGTTCGACGCGGCCAGCAGGACGTTCCCGGCCCGTTTGCCACGCACGACCTCGCGCGCGCCGAAGGTGAGGACGCGGCCGAAGGCGTCGCGCAGTAAGCGGCGCTGCGCCGTCGCCCGCGCCCACGGCGGCTCGTCGACCACGTTGAGCAGATAGAGGCCGTCGTCGCGCACCACGCGGCGAACGCCGGCGACGAAGGTGGGGGAAGCCAGCGCGGCCGGGATCTCCGTCCCGACGAACGCATCGCCGACGACCACGTCGGCCGAGTCATCGGCCCGGCGCTCCAACCGCTCCGCGGCGTCCCCGCAGCGCAAATTGAGCTTGCGGCCGCCGAGCCGCGCGCGGGCCAAGGCGACCAGCTCCGGCTCGATCTCCCACACCTCCTGCACCGCCCGAGGCCGAGTTGCGGCCACGAAGCGAGGCAACGCCACCGCTCCCCCTCCTAGATGCAGAAAGTCAGCCGCGGCGCCGCGCGGCGAAAAACAATCGATGGCAGTGGCGAGGCGGGCGAGATAATCCATGTGGAGTCGTGCGGGATCGGCCATGTCCACGTGCGACGACGGAAGCCCGTCGACGTAGAGCACGAGGCACCCCGGCCGCCCGGGGTCCGCGATCAGCTCGGCGACCTGGCGGGTGGGCCCAATCTCGACCCTCACGGGCCGGTGAGCCGCACGCGCCCGTTCTTGCCCCGCACGAACAACGACCGCGCGTAGTAGAAGCGGAAGGCGGCGAAGGAGCGCATCCGGCGCTCGTAGCGCAGGATCGCGTCCACGTACAGCGAGGACGGGTTGTAGCGCAGCAGCGCGTTCTCGTTGTCGCGCGGCGCGCCGTTGGCCTTCAGGTAGTTCGCGGCGCCGAGGATCGCGTCGCGCGGGTCGCGGATGTCGCCGCCGAGCCCGTACGCCGCCCACGTCGAGGGGATGAACTGCATCGGCCCCTGAGCCCCCGCGACGCTGTTGGAGCGCAGCCGGTTCAGGCTCGACTCGAGCAGGTTGACGGCGGCCAGCGTGGAGCGGGCAACGCCGAAGCGGCGCTTCGCGGCCCCGTAGTAGCGCCACAGCTTGACCGCGCTCTCGGCCGGGCCGGTGGTGTACGCGCGCTTGGCCTGCACCGGCCAGCCGCGAGCGAGCCGGCCCAGGCCCGCCAGCGCCTGTGCCTCGTCGCGCACCGCCCCGCGCTCGCGCTCGGGCAGCCGCGGTATGACCTTCCGGCGCAGCGCGCGGTCGTCGGCCAGCTCGTTGCTCAGCCGCTGGCCGTAGAGGGCGTAGAGCTCGAGCGGCTCTGGCACCGGCCGGTTGCCGTCCCATTCGGAGGCCGCGGCACGGGCCAGCGGGCGGACCTCCGTCAGCGCGTCCACGTAACCGGTGGCGTTGGCCGGGAGCGGGGCGTTGACGGGCGGCGGGGCCGTCATTGCGGCGGCGGCGAGGATGACGTGAAGCAATCCCATCCGTCGCCAAGGTAGCTTCCCGCGCCGATGGCGTTCGGGGTACAGCGGCAGACGGCGGTCTACGTCGACGGCGTGAGCGGGCGCAAGCCGCGCGTGCCCATCGACCACGCCAAGCTCGAGCAGACCGCGGAGCGAGCCATGAGCCCCCAGGCGTTCGCCTACTTCGCGGGCGGCGCAGGCAGCGAGGCCACGGTGCGTGCCAACCGGGCCGACTGGGGCGCGTGGCGGATCGTGCCGCGCATGCTGCGCGACGTGTCCGAGCGCGACACGTCGGTCGAGCTCTTCGGCCAGCGGCACGCGGTCCCGTTCCTGCTCGCACCGATCGGCGCCGATGGAGCAGATCGCTGGCGCGCTCGGGGACACTCCGTGCTGGTTCCAGTTCTACTGGTCGACCTCGAACGACCTCGTCGAGTCGCTGGTGTCGCGCGCAGGACAGCGGGTGCACGGCGATCGCGGTCACCCTCGACACGACGCTCCTGGGCTGGCGCACACGCGACCTCGACCTCGCCTACCTGCCCTTCCTGCGCGGCAAGGGCATCGCGCAGTACACGAGCGACCCCATCTTCACCCGCCTGCTCGACAGCGCAAGACGTCGAACCGTGAAGTCGAAGGTCACGGGTTCGCCGGATTCGTCGACTGCCCTCGCCACGATCGATGCGTCCGGTGTGTTCATCACCACGGTCACAAGCGCACGGACCTGCGCCAGACGGCGCGCTCGCTGTCGTTGGTACGCGGGGTCGTCCCACGCCCCAGGCAGCTTCGTACAAAGGTCCACCAGGTCCATAAGACCGGTCGGCAAGCTCCGAGCCCCCTCGCCGCTGACTTGATCTGTTGCATCGGTACCGCAGCCCGGAACGACTAACGCTGTCGCAAGCAACCAAGGCATCGGTCGCATCATGGCTACTCGGCGAGACAGTGCTGAGCGGCGGTCATGCGGATCTGCTCGACCAGCGCGCCGCCCTGACCTTCAGAAATGGCCTCGACCGGACGCACGAGCACGTCGAGCACGTGGACGCCGAGGCAGACCGCCTTCATGCGGGGTGGGTCCGGCCGTAATCGCGCTGCGCCAACGTTGCGACGACAGCGTCGAGCTCCTCCTGCCCGAGCACGCGCGGCGTGCCGAGGACGCTGGCGCGCAGATAGACGTCGGCGGCCCACTCGAGCAGCTCGGTCGCGTCGATCGCGGCCGCCAGCGTCGGGCCATGGGTGACGGCGCCGTGGTTGGCGAGCAGCACGGCGGTCCGGCCCGCGAGCCCGTTGACCGCGCTCTCGGCCAGATCGGTCGTCCCGAACGTCGCATAGGGAGCGACGCGCACGGCGCCGCCGAGCTGGAGCATCTCGTAATGCACGCACGGCAGCTCGTCGGCCACGCAGGCGACGGCGGTGGCGGCGGGCGCGTGCGTGTGCACAACCGCGTTCGACCCGTAACGCGCGTACACGGAGCGGTGCAGGTCGAGCTCGGACGTGGGGGCGAGCTGGCCGTCCACCTGGTCGCCGTGCTCGTCCACGACGGCGACGTCCTCTGCGGTCATCGTCGCCAGCACGGCGCCGGTCGGCGTGACGGCGATCAGATCGCCGGTGCGGACGGAGACGTTGCCGGAGGTCCCGCGCACGAGGCCGGCGGCCGCCAGGCGGCGACAAACGGCGGCGACGGCCTCCCTTTCCTCAGCGAGCAACTCCATCGGCGGAGCCTACGAGCGGTCTACCCTTTCCGGCTTGACCGAGCTCGCAACGACCACACGCCGGCGTCTGGTCGCGGGCGCCCTCGCGGTCGGCGCGGCCGGCGCGCTCCCCGAAGCCGCCCGCGCCCGCGCGCCGCGCCGCGGGCGCAAGGTCGACTAGCGCGCTACGACGGTCACCGGCATGCCCCGCCGCGGCCCGAGCGTCGGCGTCTGGCGGACCTCCAGCGTGTAGCCGGGATCCACGCGCAGGCGGAAGTCGCGCAGGACGCGGCGGGCGATGATGCGGATCTCCGCCTGGCCGAAACGCATCCCCAGGCAGATGCGCGAGCCCGCGCCGAACGGGACGTAGGCGCCGCGCGGCAGGGCCGCCTTGGCCTCCGGCGCCATCCGGTCGGGCCGGAACGCGTGCGGGTCCGCGAAGACGTGCGCGAGCCGGTGCGAGACGTACGACGAGTAGGCGGCCGGCAGCTCGGCCGGGATCGTGTGGCCGTTGAAGGTGACCTCGCGCACGGTGCGCCGCGGGCCGATCCACGCCGGCGGGTACAGCCGCAGCGTCTCGTCGATCACCCGCTCGAGCCGGTCGGGATCGCCGGCGAGGCGCTCGTCCTCCTCCGGATGGCGGGCCAGCTCGTAGAACATGAACGTGATCGTGGCCGTGGTCGTGTCGTGGCCGGCGAACAGGAGCGTCATGACCTGATCGCGGATCTGGCGGTCGGTCAGGCCCGTGCCGTCCTCGTCGGTGGCGTCGAGCAGGAGCGAGAGCACGTCGAGGCCACGCTCGCCGTCACGCCGGCGACGGTCGATCTCCGCGTGGATGAGGGCGTCGAGGCGGCGCCGCGCCGCGTGCATCCGCGCCCACGGGGTGCGCGGTCCGCGCAGGATCTGCACGACGTAGTCGTAGCCGTAGAAGCCCAGGGCAACCTCGAAGTCATGTGCGGCGGACCGATCGGCATGGTCGGGCCGGAAGCCGAACAGCGCCCGCATGGCGATCCGCAGCGCAAGCGCGCGCGCCCACCCGGCGAGGTCGAGCCGCTCCCCGTCGCGCCAATCGCCCACGGCCCGGTTCGCTTCCTCCTCCATCGTCGTCGCAGTCGCGGCGATCTGCTCACGGTGGAAGGCCGGCAGCATGATCTTGCGCGACCGGCGGTGGAACTCGCCGTCGATGGTGAGCATCCCGTCCCCGAGCAGCGGGATCAGCTGGCCGAAGCCGCCGTCGCGCCAGCGGAAGTCGGCGGCGTGGGAGACGAGGACGTGATGATTGGCCTCCGGGCCGATCATGAAGGCCTGGCGGCTGCTCAGGATCCGCAGCGTGAAGAACGGGCCGTGGCGCTCGTAGGCGTCCAGCAGCAGGTGCAGCGGGTCCGTCGTGATCTGCCAGGTGCGCAGCGGGTGCAAGCGCGTGTCTCCCGGCGGCCAGTCGACGCCGCGCCCGGATCGCTCGGCGCGCCAGTCGTTGGCCAGCGCCCGCAGCGGGTTGCTCGGAAGCGGCTCAGGCCCGATCAGCGACATCCAGCACGACCTTCCCGAGCGCACCCCGGCCGTCGATCAGCTCCAGCGCCTCGCCTGCACGCTCGAGTCCGAAGCGCGCGCCGACGATGGGCCGGACGTGCCCGGAGGCGATCAGCGCGTCGACCGCCGCACCGATCTCGCGGTTGAGCTGCGGCCGGCTCATCACGTAGGCGCCCCATCCGGCGCCGATGACCTCGGTGTTGCGCAACAGCAGGCGGTTGACCCTGACCTCGGGGATCGAGCCGCCGGTGAAGCCGACGACCACCACGCGGCCGTCCTCGGCCAGCGACCGCAGGGAGTCCGTGAAGCGGTCGCCGCCCACGGGATCGAGGACGAGGTCGACCCCGCCCCCGGACAGCTCCTGGGCCTGCGCGCGCCAGTCGCCGTCGGAGCGCACCACGTCGTCGGCGCCCGCGTGGCGCGCGATGCGCTCCTTCTCGTCGGTGGAGACGACCGCGATCACCTGCGCCGCGCCCAGGCCCTTGGCGACCTGGATGGCGGCGGTGCCGACGCCGCCCGCGGCCCCGTGCACGAGCACCTTCTCCCCTTCCGCCAGGCGCCCGCGCAGCTTCAGCGCGAAGTAGGCGGTGTGGTAGTTGAGAACCAGCCCGGCGCCCTGGGCGGCGTCGAGCTCGTCGCTCAGCGCGAACACCATGTGCGGCGGCGCGACCGCCTGCTCGGCGAACCCGCCCAGAAAGCAGAACGCGGCCACCCGGTCGCCGACCGACACGCCGGCGCTCGCCGACGTCGCCGTCACGGTTCCCGCCACCTCGGAGCCGGGGACGAAGGGCAGCTCGGGCTTGAACTGGTACACGCCGCGGCTCTGCAGCACCTCGGGAAAGGACACGCCCGCCGCCTCCACGGCGACCACGACCCCTTCGCCGGGTGTCATCAGGTGGCTGGGCTCCGGCTCGGGCACGTCCTTGAGCTCGAGAGCGCCGGGGCCGTCGAGCGACGTGATCTGAATGGCGCGCATGTCGCGCCGGACGATGACAGGATGCGTCGCGTGAGGCTCGTGTGGCGTGCGGCCCGCCGGGCGACGTCTGCGGCCGAGCGCTGGTCCGTTCGCCGCTCTGCCATCGCTCTATCCTCCGGTGCATGAGGAGATGGCTCGGGGTGGCCGCGCTGGCGGCAGGATTGATGGCTCCGGGCGCCGCACACGCGGCGGTGACCAAGCAGGCGCTGACGTTCGACGTGATGGTCGGCGCCAACCGCGACCAGCCGTGCGAGGTCGCCGCCGACCTCTACACGCCCGACGGCGCTTCGGTGACCAACCAGATGCCCGCGATCATGGCCACCAACGGCTTCGGCGGCTCGAAGGCCGAATTCGAGGAGCTCGGGATGAGCTACGCGGAGCGCGGCTACGTGTTCCTCGCCTACTCGGGCCTGGGCTTCGGCGGCAGCGGCTGCAAGATCACCCTCGACGACCGTGAGCACGACGGCGCCGCCGGCTCGCAGCTGATCTCCTTCCTGGGCGGGTCCAAGGCTGCGCAGGACGGGACCAAGATCGACTACGTCGTCTCCGACGGCGTCGACCACGTCGGCAAGGAGCGCACCGACGACCCGCGCGTGGGCATGATCGGCGGCTCCTACGGCGGGCAGATCCAGTTCGCCGTGGCCGCGGTGGACAAGCGCCTGGACACGATCATTCCCCAGATCACGTGGAACGACCTGTCCTATTCGCTCTCACCCAACAACACCGACTTCACGCGCGGGGTGACCTACGGCACGCCGGGGGTGGTCAAGATCGACTGGCCCGTGCTCTTCTTCGGGGTGGGCACCGGGCAGGGCCTGGCGGCCTCGCTGGCCGATCCCAGCCACGTGGGAACGTGCCCGAACTTCGCCGACGAGGTCTGCCCGGCGCTGATCGCCGGCGCGTCGCGCGGCTACCTCGACGAAGCCGGCCTGGCGCTGCTGCGCAACGCCTCCGTCTCCTCGTACTACGACGAGGTCGTGATCCCGACCTTCCTGACCCAAGGGCAGTCGGACAACCTGTTCAACCTGCAGGAGACGGTGACGACGTACAAGGCGCTGCGGGAGCGCGATGTCCCGGTGAAGATGCTGTGGCGCTCCTCGGGGCACTCGGGCGGTGGGCTCGGCGAGGCCGAGAACGACCCGACCAATCCCGAGGCGGCTTACGAAAGCCGTCTGGACCTCGCCTGGTTCGACCACTACCTCAAGGGCAAGGGCGCGCGGCCCGCGCTCGACTTCTCCTTCATCACCGACTGGATCGACTTCCCCGACGGCGCCGACGCCGCGCCGGCGGTCGGCGTCGTGCCGTCCTATCCCGCCGGGCGCGAGTCGGCGTACTTCCTCTCGGGGGAGGACGCGCTCGTGACCGAGAAGGGCAAGGCGCAGCCGGGCGGCGTGACCGTGCAGTCCTCCGCTGCGCCGACGAGCGCGGGAGGCGGGTTCGTCGACCCCGCGCAGACCGACGGCCCGGGCACCGCCGCGTCTTGGACGACGCCGCCGCTCACGTCAGACCTCGACGTCGCCGGCATCCCGTCGCTGACCTTCTCGGTCGACGCGCCCACCTTCGGCGCCGCCGCCGACCCCGCGCAGCGGCTGATCCTGCACGCCAAGCTCTACGACGTCGCACCCGACGGCACGCAGTCCCTGGTTCGCAACCAGAGCTCGGCGGCGCGGATCGCTCAGCCGGGCAAGCCGGTCACGATCGAGATCCCCGGCCAGGTGCACCGCTACGCGAAGGGCCACGCGCTGCGGGTGACCGTGGCCACGACCGCCGCCAGCTACCGCGGCAGCTTCGGTGCCGGCTCGGTCACGATCAACTCCGGCCCAGAGAGCGTGCTGACACTCCCGGTCCTCGGTCGCCAAGCCGGCGCGGTCGGATCCGGGCCGCAGGGATTGACGCCGTTCGCCCCAGCGGCCGGCAAGCCGTCCTCGGTGGCAAGGCCGGCCGCGAAGTTCCCGGGCCGCCGCGTGTGCCGCGGCGGTCGGCGGCTGCGCTTCCGCCTGAAGGTCAAGCGCCGGGTCAGCGTCGCCCGCGTGACCGTCAACGGCAAGACCCGCATCATCCGCGGGTCCGCGCTGCGGCGGCCCAAGGTGATCGTGCGCCTGCCGCGCCGAGCCTCCCGCGTCGTCGTCACCACGACGCTTGTGGACGGCAGCACGCGGCGCACCGCGCGCAGCTACCCGGCCTGCCGCTGAGATGGTCGATTCCACGACCCCGTGGCCCCAGGCACGCCGCTGACGCTTCGCTCCGATCACGCCCGTCCGGTTCGCCTGTACCACCGGTACGGGCTTCGCCGGGCGGTCGCGCCCGGCTCGGTCATCAGCGTGCCTGGAACCACGGGTCTCGTGGAATCAACCATCTGAGCGCGGCAGGCCGGCGGAGCGAGCTTCAGGCGAGCTCGAAGCGGTCGAGGTCCATGACCTTGGCCCACGCGGCGACGAAGTCCCGCGCGAACCGCTCGCGCGCGTCGTCGGAGGCGTAGACCTCGGCGATCGCGCGCAGCTCGGAGTTGGACCCGAACACGAGATCGACGCGCGTCCCGGTCCAGCGCAGCTCACCCGTGGCGCTGTCGCGGCCCGCGAAGCTGCCCGCATCCCCGGCCGTCGCCGACCACTTCGTGCCCGCGTCGAGCAGGTTGACGAAGAAGTCGTTGGAGAGCGTGCCCGGCCGTGAGGTCAGCACGCCCGCCGGTGATCGCGCGCTGTTGGCGTCGAGGACGCGCAGGCCGCCCACGAGGACGGTCATCTCCGGCGCGCTCAGCGTCAGCAGGTTCGCGCGGTCGAGCAGCAGGTACTCCGCCGTCAGCCGGTGCTCACCGGAGAGGTAGTTGCGAAAGCCGTCCGCGACGGGCTCGAGCGCAGCGAAGGACTGCGCGTCGGTCTGCTCGTCGGTGGCGTCGGCGCGGCCCGGGGTGAACGGGACCTCCACCTCGACGCCGCCCTCGCGCGCCGCCCGCTCGACCGCAGCGCAGCCGCCGAGCACGATCAGGTCGGCCAGCGAGACCTCCTTTGGGAAGTCGCTCCGGATGCCTTCGAGCGTGGTGAGCACCGTCGCGAGCTGCTCTGGGTCATTGACCTCCCAGTCCTTCTGGGGCTCGAGGCGCACCCGCGCCCCGTTGGCACCTCCGCGCTTGTCGCTGCCGCGGAACGTCGACGCCGACGCCCACGCCGCAGAGACGAGCTCAGACACCGACAGGTCCGAACCGAGGATCTGCTCCTTCAGCGTGGCGATGTCGTCAGGCCCGATGAGCGCGTGCGTGACCTCCGGCAGCGGGTCCTGCCAGATCAGCTCCTCCTCGGGCACCTCCGGGCCGAGGTAGCGCGCGATCGGCCCCATGTCGCGGTGCGTGAGCTTGAACCAGGCCCGCGCGAAGGCGTCCGCGAACTCATCCGGGTGCTCGAGGAAGCGCCGCGAGATCACCTCATAGGCCGGGTCCACCCGCAGGGAGAGGTCCGTCGTGAGCATCGTCGGCGGCCGCGGCTCGGAGTCCTGCGCGGGCCCGGGGACGGTGCCCGCCCCGGCGCCGTCCTCGGGCTGCCACTGGTGGGCGCCCGCGGGGCTCTTGGTCAGCTCCCACTCGTAGTCGAAGAGGTGCCGGAAATAGTCGTTGCCCCACTGCGTCGGAGTCGTGGTCCAGGTGACCTCGAGCCCGCTGGTGATCGTGTCCGCGCCGTGGCCGGTGCCGTAGCTGCTCGTCCAGCCGAAGCCCTGCTCCTCCAGGGACGCGCCCTCGGGCTCGGGGCCGACGTGCAGCTCGGGGTCCGCGGCGCCGTGCGTCTTGCCGAAGGTGTGCCCGCCGGCGATCAGCGCGACCGTCTCCTCGTCGTTCATGGCCATGCGGCCGAACGTCTCGCGGATGTCGTGGGCCGCGGCGAGAGGATCGGGGTTGGCGTTCGGCCCCTCCGGGTTGACGTAGATCAGCCCCATCTGCACGGCGCCGAGCGGCTTCTCGAGCTCGCGGTCGCCCGTGTAGCGCTCGTCGCCCAGCCAGGTGGTCTCCGGGCCCCAGTAGACGTCCACGTCGGGCTCCCAGACGTCCACGCGGCCGCCGGCGTAGCCGAAGGTCTCAAAGCCCATGGACTCCAGCGCGACGTTGCCGGTGAGGACCATCAGGTCCGCCCAGGAGAGCCGCTGGCCGTACTTGCGCTTGACGGGCCACAGCAGCCGCCGCGCCTTGTCGAGGTTGGCGTTGTCGGGCCAGCTGTTGAGCGGGGCGAAGCGCTGCTGGCCGGCCCCGGCCCCACCGCGGCCGTCCTCGATCCGGTACGTGCCGGCGCTGTGCCAGGCCATGCGGATCATGAAGGGGCCGTAGTGGCCGAAGTCCGCCGGCCACCAATCCTGCGAGGTCGTCAGGACGTCGGCGATTTCGCGCTTGACCTCGTCGAGGTCGAGCGTCTTGAACGCCTCGGCGTAGTCGAAGTCATCCCCGAGCGGGTTGGCGACCGCCGGGTTCTTCGCGAGGATCTTCAGGTTCAGCCGCTCCGGCCACCAGCCGGTGTTGCCGCCGCCGTGCGTCGGGTGCGGGGCGCGGTCGTGGGGGAAGGGACAGCCGGCCGCTTCGGGCTGCTCCTCGTTCATCTCGCGGACGACGGCGTCGGGATGCTCAGGCACGTGGGACCTTTCCGGGGTCAGAGGGTGATTTCAAGCACTGCGGGCACAGGCCCCGGTAGACGACCTCGGCCTCGTCGAGCGCGTAGCCGTGGCGATCGTCGGGCGTCAGGCACGGGGCCTCGCCGACTGCGCAATCGACGTCGGCGATCGCGCCGCAGGACCGGCACACCACGTGGTGATGGTTGTCGGCGACCCGCGACTCGTAGCGCGCGACGGAGCCCGGCGGCTGGATTCGCCGCACCAGGCCTGCCTCCGTCAGCACGTCGAGCCCGTCGTAGACGGCTTGGGGGGACACCTTGCCGAGCTCGTCGCGGACGGCGCCGACGATCGCGGCGGTGTCCGCATGGGGGTGTTCGTGCACCGCGGCCAGCACCGCCACCCGAGGGCGTGTCACGCGCAGGAAGGCCCCGCGCAGCACCTCCTCGAGCTCTGCGGTCGCCAGCACGCACCCAGTGTGCCACAGATCTGGAATCGATCCGGATCAGGCGGCGAGGTCGAAGGTCGAGATGCGGGCGAGCGCGTCGCGGGCGGGGGAGGTCGACCCGACAGCGTCCTCACGCTGCCGGTCCTCGTCCGTCAGGCCGGCGCGGTCGGTTCTGGACCGGAGGGCACGACGTCGCTGCGGCCAGGTCGTCACCTCGACGGAGAAGGACGGCACCCGCCGGCGCAGCGCCAAGCGCTACCCCGCCTGCCGCTGAGCGCCGTTTCACTCACCGTATGACGTTCGGCCATACTGCGGGTATGACGAAGCAGATCGCGGTCAAGCTGCCATACGGCTTGGTGAGCGAGATCGATCGACTCGTCGAGGCGGGGACCTTCACCAGTCGCTCCCAGGCGATACGTAGTGGCCTCGAGACAATGGTCGCAGTGCAGCGCCGCGAGGTGATCGATCGGCGGTATCGCGACGCTGCGGCCCGGTGCCCCGAGACGCAGGACGAGATCGCCGAAGTGACTGACCTGGCGATCAAGGCGATCCACGAAGAGCCGTGGGAGCCTTGGTGGTGAGCCGAGGCGACGTCTGGTGGGGCGAAGCACCCGACGAGCAGGGCCGACCGTTTCTCGTGGTGAGCCGGGACGCCGCCAACGAGGTCATGCAACGAGTCCTCGTCGCGCCCATCACCAGACGCGTCCGTGGCGTGCCGAGCGAACTCGCGCTGGGTTCCGCGGAGGGCCTGCCGGTGGAGTCGGTCGCCTCGTTTGACAACCTGCGACCGTTCCCGCGGGCCATGCTCGTGCGGCGACTTGGGTCACTCGGGTCCCGGCAGCACGAGATCTGCCGGGCCGCCGCGGCGACGCTCGACTGCTGAGATGAGCGCTCACCCGCAGTGAGCGGTGCCAGCCTTCGCCGTCGGCTGGTCGCCCAGCTCGAGCATGCGGGTTGCCTGACGGATCCTTCCGTGCGCAGGGCCTTCCTCGCGGTGCCCCGCGAGCGCTTTCTCCCGGATGCGGCGGCGCGCGACGGGCTCGAGGCGATCTATCAGGATCGCGTCTTCGTCACCAGACGGGACGAGCGCGGTGCTTACACGAGCTCCTCCTCGCAGCCGGGGATCATGGCCCCGATGCTGGAGCGACTCGAGGTGCGGCGCGGGCAGCGCGTGCTCGAGGTGGGTGCGGGCACGGGCTACAACGCGGCGCTGCTCGCCAAGCTCGTGGGCTCTCGAGGACAGGTCGTGTCGATCGACCTCGAACCCGAGACCGCCTGTGCCGCCCGCGAGGCGCTCGCCGCCGTCAGCTGCGTCGAGGTGGTCGAAGGCGACGGCAGGCAGGGCTGGCCGCCCTGCGCTCCCTACGATCGCATCATCGTCACCGCCAGCGCGTCGGTCGTGGCGCCGGCGTGGCTCGAGCAGCTCGCGGAAGGCGGTCTGCTTCAGGTGCCGCTGAAGGTCGACCCCGACGGCGACACGCAGGCGATCGTCACCTTTGAGCGGCACGCGGGAGGGTTGCGCTCGGTGGCGGTGCTCTGCGGCGGGTTCATGGCGCTGCGCGACGCCCCCGGCGCCCCGGTGCCGGCGCTGACGCAGCTGAGCGCGCAGGAGCGTGTCGGCCAGCAGTTCCGGTCGCTCGTCTACCTCAGCGGACCGCCGGTCGAGCGACTGTCGGCCAGGCGCCGGCGGCGGCTGCTCTCGCTGGCGCTCACCGAGCCGAGGGTCCACCAGCTCGGGGCGCGCGCCCCGCGCGGATCCATGGCGCTGTACCTGGCTCTGCAGGCACCGCGGCGCCAGTTCGTCGGCGGCTGGGTCAACCCCGGCGTGATCAGCACCGACGGCGAGGGCCTCGCGTTCCTGGCCGGCAGGCGGACCTTCACCCGGATCGAGGCTTACGGAAGCGCTGAACCGGAACGTGTGCTCTGTGAGCTGATGGAGGATTGGAAGCGGCGCGGGCGCCCCACGGAGCGCGACCTCCGCGCGGAGGTGAGCTTCGACTCGGCCGGCGCCCCGTCGATTCGCTGGAACTGGGCCCGCGACGAGAAAGCTAGGCGGCCAGGCGCCGGTAGGCGGCCTGGGTGAGCGGCCGGTAGGCGTCGGACTTCTTCCCGCGGCTGAGCACCACGCGGTCGCCCCCCGGGGGCGGGATGCCCTGGTCGCGCAGCGCGCGCACGTCGGGCCGGTACCAGCTCGTGACGGGCAGCTCGTCGACGAGGTGCACGATCGAGGGCCGCGCGTCGGCGGCGACGTCGGCGAGCGCGCGCGAGACCGACGCGGGGGTGACGGTACAGCCCGGCTGCGGCATGACGGCGGCGACGAGGACCTGATCGCTGCGGCCGTGGACCGGGAGTCCGTACACCGCGGCGAGGTCGACGGTCGAGATGCGGGCGAGCGCGTCGCGGGCGGGGGAGGTCGCGACGAGTCCGGCGGCGGTGTTCACGAGTGCCTCGACGCGATCAACGAGCCAGTAGTCGCCGTCGGAGTCCTGGCGGAAGAGGTCGCCCGTCGCGACCCAGGCGTCGTCGCGCCGGAACACGGACCGCAGGACGTCGTCGCGGGCGCCGCGGTTCTCGGGACGCGTGCGCGAGAGCAGCATGCCGATCTCGCCCCGCGGCACCTCCCTCGCGAAGCCGTCGGCTCCCAGCAGCAGCCGGTTCTCGTTCTCGTCCCAGGCGGCGATGCGTACCTCCGCGCCGCCCGGGAGCGGGCGGCCGACGGCGCCGGGCTTGGCCCCGGTCAGGTTGACGAGAATCGCCTCGCCCTCCGTGGACGCGTAGAACTCGACCACGCGGGCGGGGGCGAAGCGCGACTGGACGCGCTCCCACAGCCCGACGGGCATGCCCGACCCCAGCAGCAGCCGTACGGGATGGTGGCGCTCGGCGCGGGTCGGCGCCTCGTCGACGAGCTCGCGCAGCATCGTCCACGTGTACGAGGCGACGGTGACGCCGTAGCGGCGGACCTCCTCCCAGAAGGTCGCAGGGTCGTATCCGTGCGCGAGGGCGATCCGCGAGCCTCCGGCGATCGCGCCCCCCAGCGTCATCAGCAGCGCGCTCGAATGGTGGATCGGGGTGACCGCGTAGACGGTGTCGGCGGGGGAGAGCGAGCCGGCCGACGCCGTACCGAACGCCGACAGCGCCCAGCGGCCGTTGGTGATGGAGTTGACCCGCGTCGACTCGCCGCCGCCGGTGAAGAGGATGAACGCGAGGTCGCGCGCGCGGCCCGGGTTGGGCCGGTACCAGTCGGGAGGCTCGACGGCGTCGGGGTCGATGCGCTCCATGTCGATGACGCCGGAACCCAGGTCCCGAGCATCGCCGCCGCCGCCGAGGACGAGGACGTCCACGCCGGCGAGCTGCGCGTCCTGCGCGTGCTCGGGGTCGGAGACGACGCGCGTGACCCGGCCGAGGCTGCCCTCGCGCGCGACATCGCCGTCGGGGCGCAGCAGCACGCCGACTGCGCCGAGCCGGTTGATCGCGGCGACGACGACCAGGGCACTCGGCCGCGTCGCCATGAGCACGCCGACGTGCTCGCCCTGGCGCACGCCGAGGTGCAGCAGGCCGGCGACCACGTTGTCGATGCGCTCCTTGCCCGACTGATGGGTGTGCGCACGGTCCTCGAACAGGAAGAACACGCCGTCGCCATGCCGGCGCGCCTGCTCGTCGAGCAGTGAGGCGAGTGAGATCCGCGAGTGGCCCTGGATCTGCCCGAGCCGCGTGAGGCGCGGGAGTGCCGAAGCCGCCTCGCGCGTCAGCTCGCGCACGCCCCGGACCGTGGAGTTGGCCGAGTGGGTGGCGGCGCGGACGATGCCGACGCTCGCCTCGTAGGCGAGCTCGACGCCGAGCCCGCCACCGCCGGTGCTGCCGCCCGCCCGAGCCGGGACGTCGGAGTCGGCCACGCGCGCCGCTGCCTCGGGTCGTTCGGCGTCCCCGTCGCGCCAGTGCGCCCACTGCGCGACGACCGGCCAGGTCGCACGCTTGGCGGTCGAGCCGACGACGAGCCCGAAGTGCCCGGCGCGCAGGGCCGTCTCGTAGATGTCGGCCCGCGGCGCTGCGCGGCTGATCGCGCGGACGGCGGGCGGCGGCGCGATCTCGTCGACCTCGCCGACGAAGGTGAGGATCGGGCAGTCGATGTCGGCGAGCGTCACCAGCCGGTCCTCGATCACGAAGCCGCCCTCGAGCATCCGGTTGTGAGCGATGAACTGGCGCAGGAAGTCCGCCAGGGCGGGCCCGGGCCAGGCGACCCAGCCGTTGGCCTCCAGGAACTGACGCTGGCGTTCGCGCGGCAGCAGCGCTTCGCGGTCGTGCAGCTGCATGATGAACTCGACGCGCGAGCGGATCGACTTCACCGGGTCGAGCATGCGGAACCCGTTGCGGCTCACCCACGCGGGGACGGCGAAGCGCCCGAGCGTTTCGGCGAGCACGCCGGCCGCTCCGGTGGCGAACGCCTCGGGCAGGCCGAAGGGCATCGCCGCCCGCGTGTCGGCGGGGCTGCCGAAGGTGATCAGCGAGGAGAGACCCTTGCCGCGCCGGTAGGCGGCCGCCTGGTAGCAGAACATCCCGCCCTGGCTGTAGCCGCCGAGGTGCACGTCGCGCCCGGTCTTCTCGCGCACGATGTCGACGATCTCCGAGACGGCGAGGACGTGGTCGGTGAGCGTGCGCTCGAGACCGCCCTCCTGCTGGGTGGGCTCGCCGAAGTCGACCACCCAGGCGTCGATGCCCAGCTCGTGCAGGACGCCGACCGCGGTCGCGGCGGGGGAGACGTCGTAGACGTCGGCGTCGAGCATCATCGGCGGGACGAGCACGACGGGCGGGCCGGTGGGGGGTGGGTGGGCGGGATCTGATCCGCCGAAGTAGCGGCGCAGCCGGTACATGCGCCGGTGCTCGACGATCTCGAACGGCGACGGCTCCTCGCCCGTGTCCAGGCCGCCGAAGCGCGCGATCTCCAGCGCGTTCTGCGCCACCGCGCCAGCCCGCGCGAACGGCTCGGTGACGATCCCCCTCAGGTTCACTTGCAGACCACTATGCCAGCCCCGCGCGCAGCGCACCCGCGGTCACCGCGACCATCTCGCGCGCCCGCCGCATCGCGGTGGCGCCGAAGAAGCCGTGCAGGTGGCCGAAGCGCTGCGTGACGGCCGGGACACCCGCATCGCGCAGTTTGGCCGCGTACGCCTCTCCTTCGTCGCGCAGCGGATCGGCGAGCGCGGTCGCCACGTACGCGGGCGGAAGGCCGGCCGCATCGGCGTAGAGCGGGCCCCGTGGGTCTAAATGGCGAGTCTGGACTTGACAAACCCAGGTTGTGAACTGACCTGCGGTGCGTAACCGAGGTCGGGCGCGGTAAGTGCCCGCTGCACCCGGCCCGTACGGCGTCAGGTCGACCCGACCGGGCGTTTTAGGCCGACGGGAGGCGGCACTGCTCGTTCGCGGGCGACGGCGTCCCCGTCGCCCGTTATGGCGAGAAGCGGGTCGGTGGGCGAGTCTGTAGTCACGGACCCAGACTGCTGCCGGTCTTGCACCCCTCCTTAGCTGACGGCGATAGTCTCGCTTTCGTGTGTGCGATTCGGGGCCGAACCAACTCGCGGACGGCGCCCTCGTCATCAGAGGGGGCAGCACAATGACCCTGCGCGCCCTGAAGGCGTCTGCCGAGAACCACTACGCGAAGCACGGCCAGTATTCCCTGTCGTTCTGGTCTCTGCCGGATGCCGACGTCGGCTCGATTGTCAGGCATGCCCGCAGCCAACCGGGCCGCAACATTCCCCACGGCGGGTTTGCGTCAACGGCGGGCGTGATCCGCGACGCGGGGTTCGACTTGGTCGCGACTCCGCCGCCTGGGCACTATGCCGTCGATCTGCCCGACCCTCCAACAGACGCCGACTATGAGCGGCTCATGCAGGCTTTCAGCGGCCCGGTGCCGAATCCGGAAGGGAGGATGCCCAATGTTCCGTCTACTGGTTGATTTCAACGCAATCGAAGATGATCGCGTGAGCGGCCTCCAGCGATATGCGGAGGCACCGCGCAGTCTCACCATTGGGGATCGCGTGCTTGTCCACGACGACGGCTCCGAGGAGGCCTGGGGCATCGTGGACGCGGTGCGAGATGAACTCGTTCGCGTTCTCGTGGACTGGTCGACGTTCGGTCCCCCCGGCCGCTTCCACGCCATGCCGGGCGGATGGCTGGCCGGAGCGACACTCGCCACGGGCGGCCCGGCGCAACCACGGGTACATCATGTGGTGCAAGTGTCGAGCGCTGACCTGATCTGGAATGGTCGGGACAATTCCGTGAAGACCCCGGCGTAGACGACCCGTGCGGATCGACTGCGCCCTCCTCTGCGATGCCGCGACGGTGCGGGAGGGGCTGCTCCACGTCCTGGGCGGTGGGGTCACGCGGGTCAACCGCCCTGGATTTCCCGCTCCGATCGCGCCGCTCACCCTCGCCGTGCGCATCCTCGTCCACCCGACCGAGACCGACCGCGCCCACCACCTCGACATTCGCCTTCAGGACGCAGACGGTGGGGAGCTCGCAAAGATCGAAGTGCAGTTCGGGGTGAACGATCCAGGCAACGTTGATCCGGGTGAGGAAGTCTCCGTGCCCATGCCGCTGATCATGCCCGAGCCACTCATCCTTCCTCACGCTGGCCGCTACAGCTTCGAGCTGCTCATCGACGGAAGCCACCAACTCGCCGTGCCGTTTACTGCCACACAAGTGGAAGCCGAAGGAGGAGCATGAGCCCTACCAAGAACACCAATCCCGCAGGCAATCCGGATGTCCGAATCGCCATCGTCACCACGCCGCAGGGTGGTCAGGCGGAGCGCGTGTCGCTTGCACCACTTGAGGGTGTGCACGCCATGCGTGCGCTGCTTCAGGTCACGCCAGACGAGGACGCTGCGAAGAAGTAGAGGGCCGACGGTACTGAAGCCGCCGCAGGTGGAAGCGGCTAGCGAATAGCTGCATCCGCTCCGTGTCCGTGCAGCGGCGGGTGGAGCACCGGAACGCGAACTCAGCAAGGTAGCGGTCCAGGTGGTCGCGGCCAACGCGGTGGTGCGTCCCGTCGATGCTCCGCTTGAGCTGGGAGAAGAAGTTCTCAGCCTTGTTCGTGGAGACATCGCCGCGTACGTACTCCCCGGCGCCGTGGTCGACGGTCGAGTGGCGGGCGAACTGCCAAGCGATCTCGCGATATCCGCCGTGCTCGTCCGTGTGGAGGTGTGTGCGGCGGGTGTCGACCTGCTCGTTCAGGACCTCGGCGAGCGTGTTGCCTAGGGGGCGGAGTTCCCTTGACTTGTCCATGGTCGCCTCGGTGAGAAAGAAGCCGGTGCTGAAGGTCTTGCGGACGGATGCCGGAAGGCCGCGTCGGTCGCGGGGTACAGCAGCCACTGGAAGTCGGGGATCCGCTCGCCGCGACGTGCCCATAGGCGGCAAGTGCGTCGTCGGCCGCGGCGGGGAAGGGGTGCTCGGGCGCGGCGATAGCCGACTCGGGCACCGGCCCGGCGACGGCGCGCAGGACCGGCTCGGGCAACGCGACGAGGCCCCGGACGACGAGGCCGGTCGCGTACGCCTGCGCAAGGGCCCGCTCCACTCGGGAGACACTACGGCGGTAGGGTCCGCCGCGGTGCCCGCGCTCGCGTCGACGTTCGACCCCGCCGCGCCCGCGGCGCAGGCCAACCGCGAGGCGATGCTGGCCCGGATCGCCGAGCTCGACGGGCTGCTCGCGCAGACGCGCGCCGGAGGCGGGCCCGAGAAGCTCGAGCGCCACCGCGGCCGCGGCAAGCTGCTCGCGCGCGAGCGCATCGAGCTGCTGCTCGACCGCGACTCGCCCTTCCTCGAGCTGCAGCCGTTCATGGCCTGGCACACGGACTTCCTCGTCGGCGCCTCGAGCGTGTGCGGCATCGGGGTCGTGGAGGGCGTCGAGTGCGTGATCGGCGCTTCGGATCCGACCGTCCGCGGAGGCACCAGCAACCCGTTCACCTTCAAGAAGTCCCTGCGCAGCCAGGAGATCGCGCTGGTCAACCGGCTGCCGGTCATCAACCTGGTCGAGTCGGGCGGCGCGGACCTGCCCACCCAGGCGGAGGCGTTCATCCCCGGCGGTGAGATCTTCCGCAACCTGACGCGGCTGTCGGCGCAGGGCATCCCGACCGTCGCGCTCGTGTTCGGCTCCTCCACGGCGGGCGGCGCCTACATCCCCGGGATGTGCGACTACAACGTCTTCGTCGAGGGCCGCGCGAAGGTGTTCCTCGGCGGGCCTCCGCTGGTCAAGATGGCCACCGGGGAGGAGTCCGGCGACGAGGAGCTCGGCGGCGCGGAGATGCACGCTCGGATCAGCGGGCTGAGCGACTACCTCGCCGCCGACGAGCAGGACGCGCTGCGCCTGGGCCGCGACATCGTGCGCGACCTCAACTGGCGCAAGCTCGGCCCGCCGCCCGGGGAAGAGGCGCGTGATCCTCTTTACGACGCGGAGGACCTCGCCGCGCTCGTCCCAACGGATCCCAAGGTCCCCTTCGATCCGCGGGAGATCCTCGCCCGCGTGCTCGACGGCTCGCGCTACGACGAGTTCAAGCCGCTCTACGGCTCGGCGCTGACCACGGGCTGGGGCTCGATCCACGGCTACCGCGTCGGCGTGCTCGCCAACGCGCGCGGGATCCTGTTCTCCGAAGAGGCCCAGAAGGCGGCGCAGTTCATCCAGCTCGCCAACGCCAAGGACGTGCCGCTGATCTTCCTGCACAACACGACCGGCTTCATGGTCGGCCGCGACTACGAGCAGGGCGGCATCATCAAGCACGGCGCCCTGATGATCAACGCGGTCGCCAACTCCAAGGTGCCGCACATCGGGATGATCGTGGGCGGCTCCTACGGCGCGGCCAACTACGCCATGAGCGGCCGCGGCTATGACCCGCGGTTCATCTTCGCCTGGCCGAACGCGCAGTCGTCGGTGATGGGGCCCGCCCAGCTTGCCGGCGTGCTCGACATCGTCGCGCGCGGCGCTGCGAAGGCGCGCGGGCAGGAGATCGAGGAGGAGCACCTCAAGGCGATGCGCGAGGCGGTGGAGGCGCAGATCGAGACCGAGCAGACCGCGTTGTCGAACTCCGGCCGCGGCTACGACGACGCCATCATCGACCCGCGCGACACGCGCACGGTGCTCGGCTTCGCGCTGTCGGTCGTCCACAACAACGTCGTCGAGGGCGCTGAGGGCTTCGGCGTCTTCCGCATGTAGATGCGCCGCGTCCTCGTCGCCAACCGCGGGGAGATCGCCCGCCGCATCTTCCGCACGTGCGCGCGAATGGGCATCGGGACCGCCGCGGTGTTCACCGAGCCCGACGCCCGCGCACCCTTCGTGCGCGAGGCGGACGTCGCGTTCGCCCTGGGCGAGGATCCGCGCGCCTACCTCGACGGCCCGGCGATCATCGCGGCCGCAGCTCGTGTCGGGGCGGACGCGGTGCATCCTGGCTACGGCTTCCTCGCCGAGAACGCCGACTTCGCGCGCGCAGTCGGGGAGGCCGGCCTCACCTGGATCGGCCCGTCGCCGGACGCGATCGCCGCGATGGGCTCGAAGACCGAGGCCCGGGCGCGGATGGCGCGGGCGGGCGTGCCGGTGCTGCCGGAGGGCGCCGATGTGTTTCCGTTGCTCGTGAAGGCGAGCGCCGGCGGGGGCGGCAAGGGCATGCGCCTCGTCGAGCGCCCCGAGGACCTCGATGCCGCCGTCGCCGCCGCCAGGCGCGAGGCCGCCGCCGCCTTCGGCGACGATCGCGTGTTCCTCGAGCGCTTCCTGCCGCGCGCCCGCCACGTCGAGATCCAGATCGTGGGGGACACCCACGGCCGCGTGGTCGCTTACCACGAGCGCGACTGCTCGATCCAGCGCCGCCACCAGAAGGTCGTGGAAGAGGCGCCGTCGCCCGCCGTGAACGCCGACCTGCGCGCGCGCATGTGCGCCGCGGCCGTCGCTGCCGGAGAAGCGATCGGCTACGTCGGCGCCGGCACCGTCGAGTTCCTGCTCGCCGAGGACAAGACCTACTTCTTCCTCGAGGTCAACACCCGCCTCCAGGTCGAGCACCCGGTCACGGAGCTCGTCACCGGCCTCGATCTCGTGGAGATCCAGCTGCGGGTTGCCGGCGGCGAGCCGGTGCCCGACGCGCCGGAGCTGCAGGGCCATGCGATCGAGGCGCGCCTGTACGCGGAGGACCCCGCCACCGACTTCCTGCCGGTCACGGGGACGCTGCGCCGGTTCGAGATCGGCGGCGGGGTGCGCGTCGACACCGGCGTCGAGAGCGGCAGCGCGATCAGCCCGCACTACGACCCGATGATCGCGAAGGTGCTTGCCCACGGCGCCACGCGAGAGGAGGCCGCGGCCCGGCTCGCGGACGCCCTCGCCCGCGCGCGCATGCACGGCACGGTCACCAACCGCGACTTCCTCGTCAACGTCCTGCGCCACCCCGAGTTCCTCGCGGGCGACGCGGACACCGGCTTCCTCGAGCGCCACGACTGCTCGGCGCCCCTGGTCGCCGACCGCGGCACCGCCGCCGCCGCCCACGCGCTCGCCGGCCAAGCCGCGCGCCGCGCCGGAGCGCGCGCCCTCGGCACGCTCCCGAGCGGATGGCGCAACAACCCGAGCCAGCTGCAGACCGTCAGCTACGACGGCGCCGAGATCGGCTACCGGTTCGACCGCCAGGGCCGCCTTGCGGAGCTCCACGTCGACGGCGAGCGCCGCGACGCCCGCCTGCACGCGTGCACGGCTGCTGAGGTCGACCTCGAACTCGACGGCGTCCGCCGCCTGCACGCCGTCGACGGCGACGCGGTCAACACCGCCGACGGTCAGGTCGATTTGATCGAGCTGCCGCGCTTCACCGACCCGACCGCCCAGGCCGCCACCGGCTCGCTCGTCGCGCCCATGCCCGGCACCGTCCTGCGCGTCGCCGTCGCCGAGGGCGACACCGTCGCCGCCCGCCAGCCGCTGCTCGTCCTCGAGGCGATGAAGATGGAGCACGAGATCGTCGCCCCCGCCGCGGGCACCGTGACCGAGCTGCGCGTGGCGGCGGGCGCACAGGTCGAGGCTGGTGCCATCCTGGCCGTGATCGAGTGAGCCTCGACCTGTCAGACATGGCCTTCTGGGACTCGACGCCCGATCAGCGGGCCGAGGCCTTCGCCGCGCTTCGGCGCGCCCAAGGACACGCGCCTGTACATTTCGCCCGAGCCGTTCCACCGAGGAGAGAGATGCAAGAGACGCCGCTCGACGCCACCCGTAAGTACGCCCAGGGACTGAAATGGCCCGCTGACAAGGCCACCGTCATCGCGGTCTTCGAACGCAACGGCGCTCCCCCCGATGTCCTCCAAGCCCTTCGCGACACGGACAAGCCCCGCTGGGTAGCCCCGAGCGACGTCAGCAACACGCTCTGGAAGGCGGCGTAGCCACACGATCCGGGGGCCTTCGCGGCACCGGAGCGCTTCGACGTGCGCCGCGACCCCAACCGCCACCTCGAGGTCGGCGAGCCGCGCCATCTCGTCGGCAACTTCGTCGACGGGGTCAAGGCGCTGCCCTACTCGCGGTGAACGGTTTCCACATGGATCCCGACGAGTTCCGCCGCCACGGGCATGCGGTGGTCGACTGGATCGCCGACTACATGGAGCGCGTCGGTGAGCTGCCGGTCACGCCCGGCGTCGCGCCCGGGGAGATCGCCGCGCGCCTGCCCGCACAGGCGCCCGAGGAGCCGGAGGACTTCGCGGCGATCCTGCGCGACCTCGACGAGGTCGTCCTGCCGGGCATCACCCACTGGCAGTCGCCCGGGTGGTTCGCGTACTTCCCGGCCAACACGTCGGGCCCGTCCATCCTCGCCGAGCTGGCCGCGGCCGGGCTCGGCGTCCAGGGCATGCTGTGGGCGACGAGCCCGGCGTGCACGGAGATCGAGCTCCGCGTGGTCGACTGGCTGGTGGAGCTGCTCGGGCTGCCGCGCCACTTCACCCATGTCGACGGCCCGGGCGGCGGCTCGATCCAGATGAGCGCGTCCGACGCCACGCACCTCGTGCATGTCGTCGCGCGCGGGCGCGGGGACGTGGCCTACTGCTCCGATCAGGCGCACGCATCCGTCGCCCGCGGTGCGCGCGTCGCCGGGCTCGAGGTGCGCAAGCTGGCGACGACTCCAGACGCCTACGCCCTGGACCCGGGGGTTCTGCGCCGCGCGGTGCTCGAAGACCTGGACAGGGGCCTGCGGCCCGCGATCGTGACGAGCGCGATCGGCACCACGGGCACCGGCGCGGTGGACCCCATCGACGCGATCGCCGACGTCGCGCACGAGCACGGCCTCTGGCACCACGTCGACGCGGCGTGGGCGGGGTCGGCGATGGTGCTACCCGAGCAGCGCGTCCACCAGCGCGGCGTCGAGCGGGTGGACTCCTACACGTTCAATCCGCATAAGTGGCTGTTCACGAACTTCGACTGCAACGTGCTCTGGTGGGCCGACCGCGCGCCCATGCTGGACACGTTGTCCGACACCCCGCCCTACCTGCGCAACGCCGCCTCGGATTCGGGTGCCGTCACCGACCTGCGCGACTGGCAGGTGCCGCTGGGCCGGCGCTTCCGGGCCTTGAAGCTTTGGTGGGTGCTGCGCAGCTACGGCGCGCGCGGGCTGCGCCACCACGTGGCCGAGCACATCGCCCTGGCGACGGACCTCGCCGGGCGCGTCGACGGCCATCCCGCCCTCGAGCACGTCGCGCCGCGGTCTTTCGCGCTCGTGTCCTTCCGCCATGTCGACGGCAACGCGGCGACGGACGCGCTGGCTGCCGCCATCAACGCGACGGGGCACTCGCAGGTGACCGCCTCGGCGCTCGGCGACACGCGATTCATCCGCGTCTCGATCGGTCAGACGCACACCACCGCGGTCCACGTCGACCGGCTGTGGGACACGATCACGGGGGCTACAGCGCGCGCAGCCCCGCGGTGACGCCGGCGGCGAGCAGCACCACGAGGATGACGTTCGCGCCGCGCCACGCGGCCACACCGGCGACGGCGACACCCGCGGTGTCGGCGCCTGCCGCGATCCTCTCACCGTTCGCGAGCGCCGTGGTCACCACGAGCGCGGCCAGGAGGGCCGGCGCCATGGAGCCGATGACCGCCGAGAAGCGCGGTGGGAGCTCGCGGCCGCCGAGGGCGATCGGCCCGGCGGCCTTGATGGCCATGGTGACCACCGCGCATAGCCCGATCAGCAGCCAGATCGTCACCGGCGCATCCCGATGAGCGCGGCGACGCTGGCGGCGAGGATGGGGACGCCCGCCGGGGCCATGGGCACCAGCGCAAGCGCGATGAGCGCGCCGGCGAGCGCGATGCCGCGGGCCTGGCGGTCCTGCAGCTCGGCGATCAGCAGCGCGACGAAGAACGCCGGGAAGAGGGCGTCGAGTCCGAGGCGATCGGTGTCGCCGAGGTCTGACCCCAGCAGCGCGCCCACCGCGGTTCCCGCCGCCCAGGTCACGTACTGGGGCGCCGTCGAGCCGAACAGCTGCCAGCGGTCGAACGTGCCGTCCCCGCGGCTGGCCATCGCCCACGAGGCGTCGACGACCGCCTGGCCCTGCAGTGCGCGGGACAGCGGCCCGCCGGGCAGTGACGGCGCGAGCCCGATGCCCATCGGCAGGAAGCGCGAGTTCGCGAGGCTGGCCGCGGCCACCGCCGCCAGCACCGAGCCGCCCCCCGACACGATCGTCACGGCCGCGAACTGCGCGGAGCCGGCGAAGACGACCACCGACATGACGATCGCCTGCAGCGCGCTGAAGCCGCCCTGGCGTGCGAGCACCCCGAAGGAGAGCGACAGCACGAACCCTGCCGCCGCGTAGGGCAGCCCGAGGCGGACGCCGCGGCGGAAGGACTCGGGCACGGGCGCTGACCTTATCCCCGGCTTCGCCGCGCGCCACCGCGATCGGTTATGGCTGCGATCAGCCCCGCTCGTAGACGATGAACGAGGTGCGGTGGGCCACCTTGTCGTTACGGCGCGTAACGCCCCTTCGTCCACATCGACGGATGCACGATCACGTGGGCCAGGCCGACCCGCAGCGGCTGCCAGGCCGCGCGGTCGCTCGCGCGCAGGTCGCGGACCTCAGCCGGCACGGCGTCCCGTGAAGTACGTCAGGCCGCCGGAGCGGTCCAGTTCGATCTCGACGAAGCCCGCCCAGGCCAGCCAGCGGCGCAGGTCGGCGTCCGTGCCGCTGCGCCCGAGCAGCCCGCCGAGCCGGCCGGCCGCGATCATCGGCTTGAAGCGCAGGCCGGAGTCCGTGAGGAGGGCCGAACCCGTGACGCGGCCGCCCGGCCGCAGCACGCGCGCGAGCTCCTTGACCGCACGCGCCGGATCCGGGAAGCAGTGCAGGCTGGTGAAGCAGACGACGAGGTCGAACGATGCGGTCTCGAACGGCAGCGCCCCGGCGTCGGCCTCCACCGCCTCGATCTCCACGCCGCGCTTCGCGGCCGCGCGGCGCGTGCGCTCGAGCATGGCCGGCGCGATGTCGGCGGCCACGTAGCGGACGTCCTGGCCCGGTTGGACGCCGCGCAGCGCGACCCCACCGCCGCACGGGACGTCCAGCACCGCCGCACCGGCGGGCAGCCGGCCGATCTCCTGGGCCGCCGCGTAGAGCTTGCCGAGGTCCGAGCCCATCCCCGCCGAGCGCCGAGCGCTCGACGAGGAAGTCGTAGACGGCCGCCCACGGATGGTTCGCGCGCCAGGCGTCGGTCACTCGGGCCGAGGGTAGACCTGCGGCATGGACATCGAGCGCATCGAAGACTGGATCGGGCGCGAAGTGCTCGACGGCGACGGCAACAAGCTGGGCAAGCTGAAGGAGGTCTACTTCCGCGGCGAGGACCCGGAGGTCGGTGAGGTCAAGCCCGGCGCCCTCTCGCGCAAGCGGATCTACGTCCCGCTCGCCGGCGCGGCCGCCACGCGCGACTCGCTGAAGGTCGAGCAGACCCTGGCCGACGACCACGACGTCAGCGGCCTCGAGTCCTCGGCGGACCGCGACAAGCGCCTGGCCGACATCCGCGAGGCCGAGGAACGCGCCGAGGAGGCCGACGCCGCCGCCGCCCGCGCGGCCGTCGACGCCGAGGACGCCGCCGCGCAGGCCCGGGCGGCCGAGGAGGCGGCCGCCAAGGCCGACGAGGACCGCCGCATCGCCGCCGCGCGCGTCGAGCGCGTGCGTAACCGCGACGTCAATCCGAGCTGACGCGCTCGCGCTGGGGGCCGACGGTCTGCACGGGATCGGCAGCCGAGGCGGTGCCGGCGCGGAAGACCGCGAGCCGGGTCAGGGCCGAGCCCGCGCACAGCAGCAGCCCGGCCGCCCGTGACCTGCGGGCGGCGAGCAGCCCGCCGGCGACCGCGCAGGCCTGCGCGCCGCGGTGCAGGGGTTTGACGGAGGGGTACTCGTAGCTCGCGGCGATACGCGCGTCAAGCGACCGTGTCATCACCGCGTCCGCACCGAGCTCCAGGGCCGCGCCCGCGACGGCGAGCGCGTAGGCCGCGCCGGCGTGTTCGCGGGGGGTCAGCGAGGCGACGGCGCCGCCTGCGCTGGCCAGCGACGAGCCCGCGAACACCCAGGGCAGCGTCCGGCGCGCGTCGTGCCAGACCGGCACGGAGGTCTGGGCGATCAGGACGGCCGTGTAGGTGGAGATCACCGGGCCGGTCAGCGCGGCGACCACCGCGGCCGGCACGCCGACGCGCGGGCCGGGGACGCCGAGGAGCTGCCAGCCGCTGGCCAGCCCGGTCGCCGTCCCGAAGGCCGACAGCACCCAGGTGCCGACGCTCATCGGCGAGGTCGGCTTGAACACGCGCAGCATCCGGTAGAAGCGCTCGGGCCGCCCGAGGTCGGAGATCAGCAGCGCGGGGGAGACGCCCGCGCCGGCCAGAGAGAGCAGAGCGGCCCGGCGGGCGAGCGGAACGTTGCCCGCCGCGCGGGCGCCCAGGGCCAGCGGTGCCGCCGCGCCGGCCAGACCGCCGGCGAAGAAGTAGGTCGGGACCTCCCACGTCCACACGGGCGCCTTGAGGATCGGCCGCCCGTAATAGGAGCGCGGCTCGGCACGCGGTACCACTGGGGCGCCGTCGCGCATCACCGTGCCCACAACAGCGCCCCAGCGACGGCGACGGTGATCCCCGCCGCCGCGCCGATCGCCGCCCGCCACGACTCGCCGAGGTGATGGGTCGGGTCGACCGGGTCGGGTGGCAGCCCGTAGACCTCCGGATCGTCGAGCAGCAGGAAGAACGCCCCGCCACCGGCGATCCCGTCGTCTTCTCCGCGCAGGTAGAGCTGCGCACCGGCCTCCCCGCGCGCGTGCAGCGCCTCGACACGCGCGTCGGCGTGGCGGTGCAGCACCTCGAGGGGTCCGAACTGGATCGAGTTGGTCGGGCACGCCTTCGCGCATGCCGGCTCGAGATCGTCCTGCAACCGGTCGTAGCAGAGGGTGCACTTGTGCACGCGGCCGTCGTCGGGCCGGCGGTCGAGCACCCCGAACGGGCACGCGGGCACGCAGTAGCCGCAGCCGTTGCAGATGTCCTCCTGGACGACGACGGTGCCGAACTCCGTGCGGAACAGCGAGCCGGTCGGGCACACCTCGAGGCACGCCGCGTGGGTGCAGTGCTTGCACACGTCGGAGGACATCAGCCAGCGCAGCGCGTCGGCGGGATCCTCGACCTGCTGTTCGACGAAGGCGACGTGGCGCCACGTGCTCGCCCCGAGCGCTCCGGTGTTGTCCATCGAGAGACCGAGGAAGTCGAGGCCGGGGTGGGCGGGATCGATCTGATTCCACTCCTTGCACGCGACCTCGCACGCTTTGCAGCCGATGCACAGCGACGTGTCGGTGAAGAAGCCGACCCGCTCGCGGGCCTCGACGCCGTACGCGCTCATCGGGCCCGCTCGCGGTAGCCCTGGACGAACTCGAGCAGGGCCGGCCCGCGCGGGCGCCGGCCCGGCACGACGTCGCAGGTGGCGACCTTGAACTCGGAGATCCCCACGTTCGCGTCGAGGACGAGCGGCATGAGGTCGTTGGCGGAGTCGCCCCTCGCAAGGCCATTGGGCCCCCAGTGATACGGCGCGCCGACGGTGTGCACCTCGACGCCGTCGATGGTCTGGGGGGTCATCCGGTCGGTCACCAGCGCGCGGGCCTCGATCGCGGAGCGCATCGTCACCACCGTCACCCATTCGCCGTGCACCAGGCCGCGCAGCTGCGCGAGGGCGGGTGACACCTCCACGAACGGATCCGGCGCCAGCTCGCTCAGATAGGGCAGGAAGCGCGACATGCCGCCCGCCGTGTGGTGCTCGGCGATGCGGTAGGTCATGAACGCGAAGGGGAAGACCTCGGCGCCCGGGTCGCCGACGGTCGGGTTGTAGCGGTTGTCGTCGCGGGTGTACTGCTTGCGAGACGGGCTCGCCTGCGCGGCGGGGTGCAGCGGATTGCGGACCGGCGACTCGTGCGGCTCGTAGTGCACGGGCAGCGGCCCGTCGACGAGCCCCGTCGGCGAGAACAGCCAGCCGAGCCCGTCGGCCTGCATGACGAACGGGGCGTCGCCGCGCAGCGCATCCTCGGCGGTGTCATCAGGCCCCGGAACGTGATCGGGCGGCATGGTGACCTTGAAGTCCGGGATGTCGTCGCCGACCCACCTGCCGGCCTGGGCGTCCCACTCGATCAGGCGCTTGCGCTCGCTCCACGGCCTGCCGGCCGGGTCCGCGGACGCGCGGTTGTAGAGGATGCGACGGTTGTAGGGCCAGGCCCAGCCCCAGTCGGGGGCCATCCAGGACTGCTCGGCGCCTGGGCGCCTCCGCGCAGTCTGGTTGACCCCGTCGGCCCGGCAGCCCGAGTAGATCCAGCAGCCGCACGCCGTCGAGCCGTCGCCCTCGAGGTCCATGTAGCCGTCGACGGGCGCGCCTTCGGCGACCGTGAAGCCGGAGATCTCGTGAAGCACCGCCTCCGCGTCTGGCTCGGCCGTCTCTCCGTGGACCGGATACGCCCAGGTCAGGTCGAGGATGGCCCGGTCGCGCGGCTCGGTGGAGTCGGCCAGCTTCTCGCGGATACGGCGGATGAGATGGAACGTGAAGTGCAGCTCCGAGCGGCAGTCCCCCGGGGGCTCGACCGCCTTGTTGTGCCACTGCAGCAGCCGCTGCGTGTTGGTGAACGAGCCGTCCTTCTCCGTGTGGTTGGCGGCCGGCAGGAAGAAGACCTCGGTCTCGATGTCCTCGGTGCGCAGCTCGCC
>JBBJOW010000001.1:71673-127865 GCA_037724045.1 Solirubrobacteraceae bacterium | reverse complement strand
TGAAGATGCCGAGTACCCGCGGCTAGACGGAAAGACCCCGTGAACCTTTACTACAGCTTGGTATTGGAGTTTGGTGCATTTCGCTCAGGATAGGTGGGAGACTTTGAAGCGCAGACCGCGGTTTGCGTGGAGTCAACCTTGAGATACCACCCTTGGTGTTCTGAGCTTCTAACAGCATGCCTTGAATCAGGGTGCTGAACAGTGCCAGGTGGGTAGTTTGACTGGGGCGGTCGCCTCCCAAAATGTAACGGAGGCGCGCAAAGGTTCCCTCAGTACGGTTGGAAACCGTGCGTAGAGTGTAAAAGCAGTAAGGGAGCTTGACTGCGAGATCGACAGATCGAGCAGGTGCGAAAGCAGGCTTTAGTGATCCGGCGGTAGCAAGTGGAAGTGCCGTCGCTCAACGGATAAAAGGTACTCCGGGGATAACAGGCTTATCGAGTCCAAGAGTCCACATCGACGACTCGGTTTGGCACCTCGATGTCGGCTCGTCGCATCCTGGGGCTGGAGTAGGTCCCAAGGGTTGGGCTGTTCGCCCATTAAAGCGGTACGCGAGCTGGGTTCAGAACGTCGTGAGACAGTTCGGTCCCTATCTGCCGTGGGCGTTGGAGAATTGAGAGGATTTGCCCCTAGTACGAGAGGACCGGGGTGAACGGACCTCTGGTGTATCTGTTGTCCTGCCAAGGGCATTGCAGGTTAGCTACGTCCGGACTGGATAACCGCTGAAGGCATCTAAGCGGGAAGCCGGCCTCGAGATGAGCTCTCCCACCACCTTGAGTGGGTAAGACCCCTGGTAGACCACCAGGTTGATAGGCCGGATCTGGAAGTGCGGTAACGCGCGAAGGAGACCGGTACTAATGGGTCGAGGGCTTGACGGTTTTCTTTCTCGGTTTCATTGCGCCCGCGCGCCGCCGAAGGCGGCCGCGCAGGGTGGATCCCCGTTCTCCGCGATGGCTGTGCAGCTTTCAGGGCCCGTCGATTACGACGGTCTCGCAAGGTTCGGTGGCATGAGCATGGGGGAAACACCTCTTCCCATTCCGAACAGAGAAGTTAAGCCCCATAGCGCCGATGGTACTTGTCCCGCAAGGGACCGGGAGAGTAGGTCGCCGCCGGTTTATTGATTGACACAAGCGTCGCCCTCGGGCGGCGCTTCGTCGTTAAGTGCCTTCGCCGTCCCAGTAGTTGCGCCCGTCGGTGCGGGGGAACAGCATCCTGGTGTCCGGCGCGAAGATGCCGATCTTGTCGCTGTCCTCATACACCGTCGCGGCGCAGTCTGCGCGCTCGGAGACGATGAGGACGCGAGCCGGTTCGGTGGTGGCGTTGGCGATCTTATGTGCGCCGTCGGGTCCGCGCGGAAAGCAGACGATGTCCCCGGGTAGGAGGGTGTCCTCGCCTGACGGTGTGCGCACCGTCGGAGTCCCGGCGAGTACGAACAGCCACTCCTCCTCGACGAGTTCGTAGTGGTACGGGCAGACCGCCTCGCCCTCGCGGAGGACGACCACGGTTCCGGCGAGCCGCCGGGCCCCGATCTGGTCGCGAACCTTGGCGTAGGGCGCGCGGTAGCCGTCCGGTTCGTCATCGTCGATGCCGAGCTCGGCGTCGAACAGGTTGAAGTCCATCACGGCTCGCGGTCTGAGGAGCCGACATCGGTCTCCAGCTGGTAGTTCGCCCGGAGGTCGGGGGTGCGGACGCCGACCTTGCCGCTGTCGGGATACACGATGACGTTGGCCGTGCGACGGTCGGAGAGCATGATGATCCGCGCGGTCTCCGAAGTCCGGTTGGTGAGCCGGTGCGCCCCGGAGGGACCGAGGCCGAAGCAGACGACGTCTCCTGCCCGCAGCTCGCGTTCCCCGCCGGGGTCGCGCAGTGACGGCCGTCCCTCGAGGACGATGACCCACTCCTCGATGGCGGCCTCCCAGTGATAGGGAGCCGAATGCTGGCCCGCCTCGAGTTCGACGAGCATGCCGCCAAGGTGCTCGCCGCCGATGGCCTCGCCGATCAGCGCGTAGGCGGCGTCGTACCCCGCCGGCTCATCGCCGTCGCGCTGCAGGTCGGCTGCGTTGAAGTTGAAGCGTCTCATCGTGCCGGGACCTCGAGCGGGCGTTCGAAGACGTCCACCGTCGTGCCGAGGCGGCAGTCGACGGCGCTGCGCAGACGCCGCATGCCCAAGCGGACGGTCACGGCCAGCGACCGGGTGTTGCGTGGGTCCACGAAGGCGATGACCCGGAGGAGGGGCTCCTCGGCCGCCACGGCGTCGACCGCCGCTCGGGCGCCCGCGACGGCAAGCCCGCGCCCCCAAGCCGCGCGGGCGAGGCGCCAGCCGACCTCGACCTCGCCCGAGAAGTCCGGATCCCAGGCGGGCCCGGGGTGGCACGCGCCGGTGAAGCCCACGCAGGCGTCGCCATTCATCACCGCCCACAGGCCGAAGCCGAACGTCGTCCAATGGTCCTCGATGCGGCGAGCAGTCTCCTGCGCCGCGGCCGGCGATTGCGGGCCGCCCAAAAAGCGCATGACCTCGGGATCCGCGCACAATTCGGCGAAGCCTGGCGCGTGCCGTTCGAACGACCACCGCTCATAGACCGCGCCCCCGCCATCGATGCGCTCCGGGTACGCCACGCGACGGAATGGTTGCACGCGAGCCTTTAGTCTCGCGGCGTGCTGCACATGCGGATCGTCGCACCGGCCGAGATCGCCCGCTCCGCCGTCGAGCTTCTCCGGCAGAGCCCGTCGGTCTGCAACGTCGTGCACCTCGCCGGCGTGGCGACCGAGCCGGAGGGCGACCTCATCCTGGCCGATGTGGCGCGGGAGGACGCCAGCGTGGTGCTCGAGGATCTCAAGGCGCTCGACATCGAGCATCACGGCGCGATCGCCGTGCACGAGATCGACGTGCAGATCTCCAAGCGCGCCGAGCTGGCCGTCAAGCACGCGCGCGGCGCACCGAGCGACGCCGTGGTCTGGGAGGAGGTGCAGTCGCGCACTTCGGAGGCCACGGAGCTGTCGGCGTCCTTTCTCGTCTTCATGGTCGTGGCAACCCTGATCGCAGGCGTGGGCATCTACCTCGACTCGTCGATCCTCATCGTCGGCGCCATGGTGGTCGGACCCGAGTTCGGGCCGCTGGCGGGGTTCTGCGTGGCCGCCGTGTCGCGCCGGCCGGACGTCGCGCTCAGGTCCTTTCGTGCTCTCGCGGTGGGTTTTCCCGTGGGCATAGGTGTCGCGCTGCTCACCTTCATCGTGTTTCGCGAGACCGGGATCACCTCGGCGCAGTTCAGCGAGGCCGACCACGCGCTCGGCGTGATCATCGCGAGTCCCGACTTCTTCGCCTTCTTCGTCGCCGCTTGCGCCGGCGTCGCCGGCGTGCTCAGCCTCTCCACCGCCAAATCCGGCGCGCTGATCGGGGTGTTGATCTCGGTCACCACGATCCCCGCAGCGGCGAACATCGGCCTTGCGGCCGCGTACGCAGACTGGGAGTCGTTCCGCGGCTCCGTGCTGCAGCTGCTGATCAACTTCGCGTCCATCCTCCTGTTCGGGACGCTCGCGCTCGCGATACAGCGCGGGTTCTACGACCGCCGCCGGGTTCGGCACCGTCGCGAGACGCCGGCTACGCGCAAGCGCCGGTAAGACGACGCCGGGCCGCACGAGGCGGCCCGGAGTCGAGGGGAAGACCTGGCGGGCGCCGTCCCAGCTTGTGCGGCTCGTCCTCCCAGACCGAGCGACGCCAAACGGGACGGACCGCGGTCAGCGCACGGGGGCCCGGGGTACCGGAGCCGTGCAGACCGGGGCGCGGGGCGCGACTGCCCCGTCGCGACGCGGACGCCGGGGACACACGAGAGCCTGGCGATGCGGGTGTTCGCGGTATGAACGAGCGGGCGGCGCGGTGTCCGTGGCGGTGGAACCGGCGAGAGTGGCCTCACCCAGGGTGGCGAACTCGAGGGCCGTGCCAACGGCACCCCGCATGAGCTCCGCCACTGTGCGGCGGGCCGGGCGATCGATTGTCGGTGAAGGGAACATGTGTTCGTCAGACTGCCATCCGCGTCGGACGGAACGTGTGTTCTGCAACGGAACTTGCAGCCGGGCCGCTCAGCTGCCCAGGAGCCCGTTGAAAAGTCCGGTCGGTCCGGATGGCGGCGCTGACGCTTCGCCGGTCCACCACCCGAATCCTCGGAAATACCACCGGTATTCCCTTCGGATCCGGTCGGCGGCCGGCTCGGTCAGCGCCGCCACCGGCCGGGCCGTCCAATTTTCAACTGGGCTCCCAGGGAGTCCCTGATCTCGAGCTTCGTGCCCACGCGGTCGACCACGGCGGCGGCGAACTCTGCGGTCCCGGCGTGGGCGCCGAGGTCGATCGTCTTCGTGCCGGAGGCCACCGTCTCGAGGGTTCCCTCGTAGATCGCGCGCGAGGCACGCTCGGCTCCCGACACCGAGCGGGTGCCGGCCTGTCCCAGCAGCGCCGCGCACGCGAGGATCATCGCCATCGGGTTGGCGAGGTCCTTGCCGAACAGGGTGGGAGCCGTGCCGTGCGGCGCCTCGGCCATCGCGACATCGACCTCGAAGTCCTCGTCGAAGGCCAGCAGGATCGACTCCGCGCCGGCGATCGAGCCGAACATGGGCATCACGAGGTCGGAGATGCAGTCACCGTCGCGGTTGAGCGACGGGATGACGAGCGGGGCGTCGGCGGCGCCGGAGATCAGGCCCGCGTACATCGCGTCCACGAGCACCGGCTGGTAGGCGACGCCGGCGTGGCGCGAAGCCGCCGCGTCCATCTCCTCCTTGAGAATCCCCTCGTAGACGGGTGACACCGTCCACTTGGGCCCGCCGTAGACCTTGCCGTCCATCCGCTCTGCGGTCTCAGAAGGCGAACTCCGATACCGCGCGGCAGGTTGAGCGCGTGATCCGCTCCGTCGGGTAGGCGATCTCGTCACCGTCCTCCTCGACGCGCCACTGCTTCGCGCCGTAGGCATCACCGACCGCCATCCGCACCACCGAGATCGGGTAGTGCACGCCGGCCACCGGCCCGACGACGCCCGGGATGCGCCGCCCGGTGCGGATGATGACCTTGCCGTCGATGAGTTCGCGCAGGATGCGGTTGGGCGACCCGACGTCATCGGCGCCCTCCGGGGTGATGGTCGCCGCCTTGAGCCCGTAGCCCGCCGCCCGCATCGCCTGCGCCGCCTCGATCACGCAAGCGTTCTGGGTCGAGCGCCGCGCTTCGAGGGACAGGTCGTGACGCTCCAGGACGACGTCGACGCCGATCAGCGCCGGGTCGAGCACCGCCAGCGACGCCTCGAGCAGCTCCTGCCCCGTCTCGTCGCCCTCGAGGACGATGATCTTCAGCGGTTCGGCCATCGCGCCGCGACCCTATTAGGACCGCGTCAGCTGCACCACCGTGCCGGCCTTCACGAACCCGAGGGACTCATAGAGGCCGACGGCCGGGGCGTTGTCGGCGTCGACGACCAGCCAGCGCCCGCCGGCGGCCAGCGCGCCCGCCATGACCGCCCGGCCGAGGCCCTGCCCGCGCGCCTCCGGCATGACGTACACGTCGTCGATGATCCCTGCGAGCACCTGCGCCCAGGCGAGCGGCCGTCCGTCGCGCCGCACCGCGACGAGCCGGGCGACCTCGGCCTGACGATCCTGCAGCGCGCGCAGCTGCTCCATCTCGGAGGCAGGCACGCCCTGGAAGTATTCGGCCTCGGCGCGCGCGTCGCGCAGCGCGTCCACGTCCACCTCGGCGACGTCGTCGGGCCAGGCGAACGGCCCGGGCCGGCGCAGACCCATCGCCGTGACGGTGGCGCGCGACCAGCACTCGAGCGCCAGCTCGCCGGCCGGGTCGAACGCGATGACCCGCCGCACCTTGAGATCGCGGGCGACCAGCTCGATCACCGCGGCCAGGTCGACCCCCGGCGCGAGCACCATCGCGTTGTAGTCGCGGATCGCCGGCAGCTCGGGCATCCGCAGGCGCACGCCGCCGGCGACCGGCTCGCAGGTGGTGGCGACGCGGCCGTCGCCCGCGACGAGCGCCGCGTAGACCTCCGCGATCAAGCCGGCTGGCGTGGAGAGAGCCCCAGCTCGTCCGCGCGCACTTCCAGTGCGGCGATGACGAAGGCGACGTGCTCGTCGAAATCGACCTCGAGCCCCTGTGCGCCCGCGTACACGTCGTCGCGCGACACGGCGGCGGCGAAGGAGGGCTGCTTGAGCTTCTTCTTGACGGATTTGGGCGTCAGGCCGTGGATGCCTTCGGGCCGCACGTACGCGCACGCGCTGATGAACCCCGACAGCTCGTCGACCGCGAACAGCGTCTTCTCCATCGGCGAGTCGCGCGAGACCTCCAGGAAGTCCGCGTGCGAGGCGATCGCGCGCACCCACGCCGGCGGCGCGTCGCGTGCCTCGAGCTCGCGCATGATCTCCCGAGGATGCCCCGTCGCGAGGTCGGGGAAGCGCTCGTAGTCGGCGTCGTGGAGCAGGCCGACGGTGCCCCACTCGTCCGGATCCGCGCCGAAACGCTCGGCGTACGCGCGCATCGCGGTCTCCACGGCGAGCATGTGGCGCCGGAGGGAATCGGACTCGGTCCATTCACATAAGACAGACCACGCCTCGCCGCGCGAAAGGGGCGTCGACATTGGCTGTTACCCTAGCCCGCCCTCTGCCGGCCGCACCCGCTGCGCCGGCAGTTCCCGCTCTTGCCTCCATGCAGAAGTTCGTCATCGAAGGCGGCGTCCCGTTGTCCGGTGTCATCACACCCGCCGGCAATAAGAATGCCGCTCTACCACTGCTCGCCTGCGCCCTCCTGACCGAGGACGAGGTCGTGCTGCACAACGTGCCGCGCATCCGCGACGCGCAGGCGATGGTGGACCTGCTCGTCGACCTGGGGGTGCGCGTGGACTGGGCGGAGGACAACACCGTCCGCCTCGTCGCCGGGGCGGGGGCGGGCGGGATTCGATCCGAGGTGGACCCCGATCTCGCCGAGCGCATCCGCGCGTCCTTCCTGCTCGCCGGCCCGCTGCTGGCACGCTGCGGCGCCGCGCTGATGCCGCCTCCCGGTGGGGACGTGATCGGCCGCCGCCGCCTGGATCCGCACCTGGACGCCTTCATCGCCCTCGGCGCCACTGTCGAGCACACCGCGACCGAGATCCGCATCCAGGCCCCCGACGCCGGCCTCGTGGCCATGGACTTCTTCATGGACGAGCCGTCGGTGATGGGCACCGAGAACGCCCTGATGGCCGCCGCGCTGACCCCGGGCACGACCGTCATCCGCAACGCCGCCTGCGAGCCCCACGTGCAGGACCTCGCGCGGATGCTCGTACGCATGGGCGCCGCCATCGAGGGCATCTCCTCGAACGTCCTCACCGTCCACGGCGTCGCGCGCCTGGGCGGCTGCGAGCACAGCGTCTCGCCGGACCACATCGAGATCGGGTCCTTCATGGCGCTCGCCGGCGTGACCGGCGGTGAGCTGCGCATCAAGGACACCGTCCCCGACGACCTGCGGATGATCCGCCTGGCCTTCGGCCGCCTCGGCCTGCAGTCGACACTCGACGGCAACGACGTCCTCGTCCCCGGGGGCCAGAAGCTCGTCATGTCGCGCGACCACGGCGGCTACCAGATCAAGGTCGAGGACGGTCCGTGGCCCGCCTTCCCGGCCGACCTCACCTCCATCGCCGTCGCGCTTGCCACGCAGTCCGAGGGCACCGTGCTCATGTTCGAGAAGATGTTCGAGAACCGGCTCGTGTTCACGGACAAGCTGGTGGCCATGGGCGCCAACGTCATCCTCTGCGACCCGCACCGGGCCGTCATCACCGGCGCGACGCGGCTGCGCGGCTACAAGCTCGTCTCGCCCGACATCCGCGCCGGGATGGCCATGCTGATCGCGGCGCTGTGCGCGGAGGGGAAGTCCGAGATCGGCTCCATCGAGCAGATCGACCGCGGCTACGAGCGCATCGACGAGCGCCTTCGCGCGCTCGGCGCGCGCATCGAGCGCGTCGCCGGATAAGCCTCAGGGGCCCCGCCTCGGCCAGCGGCGGGTCAGGCGATCTGCCTCGGCACCCCTGAGCGCTTGGACGTCGCCGCGTTTAGGTTGCCGAAGGACTCCGGCAGCTCGGTCTTGGTCGCCTGCGGCAGCAGGACGGCGATCGAGGTCTTGTCCTTGGCGCGATCGAGGTCGCCGCCGAGCGTCGAAGGGACTTCGACGGTCATGGCGGCGGCGGCGGCGACAACCGGCGGGAGGGCTGGCACGGCGGGAACGTAACCTCTGCGCCAGATGACGCACCACATTCCCAGCGGTACGCGCGACGTGCTGCCCGACGAGATGCGCGAGCTGCGCGCGATCAGCGACGCGATGGGCCGTGTCTTCGATGACGGCGGCTACGGCGAGATCTACACGCCGGCGCTCGAGCACGAGTCCGTCCTGCGGACCGGCGACGACAGCGCGGCCCGGCCGGCGTACCGGCTCTTCGACGTGTCGGGCGAGGTTCTCGTGCTGCGCTCGGACATGACGATCCCGATCGCCCGCGTGGTCGCCACCCGGTACGCCGACATCGATCCGCCCCTGCGCCTCTGCTACCTCCAGCGCGCCTACCGGTCGGTCCGGCCCCAGCGCGGCGAGGCCCGCGAGCAGCTGCAGGCCGGCGTCGAGCTGATCGGCGCCGCCGGGGTGGAGGGGACCTGCGAGGCGCTGACGCTGCTCTGCCGGGCGCTCGACGCCACCGGCTTGACCGACTACAGGATCGCGCTCGGCAGCGCCGGCCTGTACCCGGCGCTGCTCGACGAGCTCGGGGTCGACGACGAGGCCCGCGAGCGCTTCATGCACGAGCTCTGGACCCGCGACTTCGCCGGCCTGGCCCGCGAGGTGCGTGAGCGCGGGGCGGACCCGCGGCTGCTCACGGTCCCCCAGCGGCGCGGGGGCCTCGAGGTGCTCGAGCACGCCGGCGAGCCGGCGGACGGGCTGCGCGCGCTCTACGCCGCCCTCCCTGACGACGTCAGCGAGCGGGTGATCTTCGACCTCGGGCTCATGCGGCGCGAACTCGGCTACTACACGGGCGCGATCTTCGAGGTCCTGGCGCCGAGCGCCGGCATGCCGCTCGGCGGCGGCGGGCGCTACGACGAGCTGCTCGGGCGCTTTGGCCGCGCCCTGCCCGCGGTCGGCTGGAGCGTCGAGGTCGAGCGCGTGCACGCGGCGCTGATCGGGGCGCGGCCATGACCCCCTTGACCATCGCGGTGCCGCGCGGCGCCCTGTTCGCCGAGACGCTCGACCTGCTCGACCGTGTCGGCATCGACACGGCCGCCGTGCGCGGCAACGACCGGCGGCTGCTGTTCGCCGAGGAGGGGCTCGTGACGATGCGGCCCTCCGACGTCCCGACCTACGTGGAGGCGGGCGCCGCCGACGTCGGCATCACCGGCAAGGACGTGCTGCGCGAGCAGGAGGAGCGCGACGTCGTCGAGCTGCGCGACCTGGGCTTCGGGACGACGACGATGGTGTTCGCCACCGAGGCCGGGCCGGATCCGGCCGCCGAGGCCCTGCGGCGCCTGGGTGTGATGCGCGTTGCCACCAAGTACCCGCGCAGCGCCGAGCGCTTCTTCGCGCGCACGGGCCGGCAGGCGGAGATCGTCGAGGTCAAGGGCTCCGTCGAGCTGGCCCCGCTGACCGGCCTGGTCGAGGCGATCGTCGACCTCACCCAGACCGGCACGACCCTGCGCGAGAACGGTCTGGTCGTACGGGAGGAGATCTTCACCTCGAGCGCCCGGCTGATCGCCAACCCGGTCGCCTACCGGACCCGTGCCGCGGAGATCGACGCGCTGCTGGAGCGCATCGGTGGACCCTGAGCGGCGCGCGGCCGAGTTGCGGGCGCGCGTGCCGACCGGGGCGTCGGTGGCAGAGGAGGTGCGCGCGGTGATCGCTGACGTGCGCGAGCGCGGCGACGCGGCGGTCGCCGACTACGAGCGCCGGTTCGCGGTGGCGCCCGTCGCGGCCGATCCGAATCTCGATTCCGCGCTGCGCACGGCCGCCGACAACGTGTTCACGGTGGCGCGGGCGTCGCTGACCGGCGACCGCGACGTGCAGCTGCCCCAGGGCCATCGCGTGCGCGTGCGCGAGGTGCCAGTCCGCCGCGCCGGCATCTACGCGCCGGGCGGGCAGGCCCCGTATCCGTCTTCGGTGATCATGGGGGTTGCCACCGCCCGAGCGGCCGGCGTCACCGAGATCGCGGTCTGCGCGGCGCATCCGCTCATGGCGCAGGCGGCGCGGCTGGCCGGCGCGGACGAGATCCACGCGATGGGCGGGGCGCACGCGATCGCCGCCCTCGCCTACGGGACGGAGACCGTGCGCCCTGTGGACGTCATCGTCGGCCCCGGGTCGCTGTACGCCCAGGAGGCCAAGCGCCAGGTCGCCCACCGCGTCGGCATCGACGGCTTCGCGGGGCCGAGCGACCTCGTCGTCATCGTCAGCGAAGCACACGACGCGGTGCGCCTCGACGCGCTCGCACAGGCCGAGCACGGTCAGGGCACGGTCGTGGCGGTCGTCTCCTCCGACCCCGCACTGCTGGAGGGACTGCCCGACCCGATCGAGGCGGTCCTGGTGGAGGATCTCGAGGAGGCGCTCGCCTTCAGCGAGGCGTTCGCCCCCGAGCACCTGCAGCTCGTCGGGGCGCAGGCGGAGGCGCTCGCGCCGCGCGTGACGCGTGCGGGCTGCGTCTTCGTCGGCCGTGACGCCGGCACTGCCTTCGGCGACTATGTCGCGGGCTCGAACCACGTCCTGCCCACCGACGGAGCCGCGCGCTTCGCGTCGGGCCTCAACGTCCGTCACTTCCTGCGGGTCATGAACGAGGTCCACATCGGTGCCGCCGCGGCGGCCGAGCTGGCCGGGCCGGGGGCGGCGCTGGCCGGCGCGGAGGGCTTCAGCGCGCACGCCGCCTCGATGACCGCCAGAATGGCTGCGACATGACCACACGCGGAGCCGAAATCGAACGCGTCACCGGCGAGACGAACGTGCGCCTCTCCCTCGACCTCGACGGCACCGGGGAGGGCCGGCGCTCCACCGGCGTCGGCTTTCTGGACCACATGCTGGACCTGCTTGCCCGCCACGGCGCCCTCGACCTGCTCATCGACGTCACCGGGGACCTGCAGACCGGCTCCCACCACACCGTTGAGGACACCGGCATCGTGCTCGGCCAGGCGCTCGATCGCGCGCTCGGCGACCGCTCGGGCATCCGCCGCTACGGGCACGCCGTGATCCCCATGGACGAGGCGCGCGCGGCGGTGTCGCTGGACGTGAGCGGCCGTCCGTACTGCGCGTGGGCGGGCGTCGAGCTGCCGCCCGGGGACATCGCGGGCTTCGAGCACGAGACCGCCGAGGAGTTCTTCCGCGCGGTCGCGTCCAGCGCACGGCTGACGCTGCACGTCGAGGTGCAGGCGGGCACGAACGCCCACCACATGATCGAGGCGTGCTTCAAGGCGTTCGCCCGCGCGCTGCGCGTCGCCGTCTCCGTCGATCCCGATGCGCCCGGCGTGCCCTCGACCAAAGGCACCCTCACGACATGACGGTCGCGATCGTCGACTACGGGATGGGCAACCGCCGCTCGGTGGAGAAGGCGCTGGCCCACGTCGGCGCGGACGCGGTGATCACCGGCGACCACGCGCTCATCCGCGCAGCCGAGCGGATCGTCATCCCGGGCGTCGGCGCCTTTCCGGCGGCAATGGAGCGCCTCGACGCGCTGGGCCTCACCGAGCTGCTGCGCGAGCGCGCGCAGGCCGGCACGCCGCTGCTCGGGATCTGCCTCGGCATGCAGCTGCTCTTCGAGCGCTCGACCGAGCACGACGGCGCGCCCGGGCTCGGCCTGCTGCCCGGCGACGTGGGCTACCTGGAGACCGGCGGCGCGCGACTTCCGCACATCGGCTGGAACCTCGTGCGCAGAGATCGTCCGTCGCGTCTGCTCGACGGCGACGCCGCCTTCTACCACGTGCACTCGCTCGCCTGCCGGCCTGCCGACGAGGACGTCGTGGTCGGCACGGCCGAGTACGGGGAGCGGTTCGCGTCGGTCGTCGAGCGGGCCAACGTGTTCGGTGCCCAGTTCCACCCGGAGAAGTCCTCGCGGGACGGGCTCGCGCTGCTCGCGAACTTCGTGCGCGCGTGATCCTCTACCCGGCGATCGACATCCAGAACGGCCGGGCGGTCCGCCTGCGCCAGGGCCACTTCGAGGACGAGACTGTGTACGCCGACGACCCGCTGATCGCCGCACGCGACTGGGTGACGGCCGGCGCCAAGCACCTACACGTCGTGGATCTCGACGGCGCGCGCTCGGGAGAGCCGAAGTCGCTGGAGCACCTGGCGCGCATCACGGCCGACACGGGCGTGCCGGTGCAGTACGGCGGCGGCCTGCGCTCGATCGGGGCGGTCCGGGACGCGCTGGCGGCCGGCGCGCGCCGGGTGATCCTCGGCACCGCGGCGTTCCGCGATGTCGACCTGCTCGACGAGGCCGTGGCGGAGTTCCGCGATCGCGTCGTCGTGGCGGTGGACGTGCGCGGGGGCAGGGTCTCGACCGCCGGCTGGACGGAGACGAGCGAGCTGCCCGCCGACGCGGCGATCGTCGCCCTGCAGGACCGCGGCGTGCGGTCGTTCGTCTACACCGACGCCGACAAGGACGGGATGCTCGAGGGGCCCGACCTCGACACCGTGCGCGCGCTGGCGGCGGTCGTGCGCGGGCGGTTCGTCTACTCCGGCGGGATCGGGACCGTCGCGCACCTGCGCTCCCTCGCGCAGCTGCGGCTCGTCAACCTGCACGGCGTCATCTCCGGCAAGGCGCTCTACGAGGGCGCGTTCACCGTGGCCGAGGGCCATGCCGCGCTCGTCACAGCCCCAGCGGCGCCCGGCGGAAACGGCACGGCTCGATCGCGCCGTCGGGCACCGTGAAGTCCGCACCGACCGACGTCGAGACGAAGCAGACCCTCACGCGGTGACGGTACCCGGCCTACGCTCGCCGCGGTGCACTACAAACGCGTGATCCCGTGCATGGACGTCGACGCGGGCCGCGTGGTCAAGGGCACCCGCTTCATCGACATCCGCGACGCCGGCGACCCGGTTGAGCTGGCCGCCTACTACGACGCCCAGGGCGCCGACGAGCTGGTGTTCCTCGACATCACGGCGACCAGCGACAAGCGCTCGACCGTGGTCGAGCTGGCCCGGCGCGCCGCCGACGAGGTCTTCGTCCCCTTCACGATCGGCGGCGGGGTGCGAAGCGTCGCCGACGCGCAGGCGGTGCTCGACGCCGGCGCCGACAAGGTGGCCGTCAACTCCGCCGCGGTCGCGCGGCCGGAGCTGGTCGAGGAGATGGCCCGCCGGTTCGGCGACCAGTGCGTGGTGCTTGCCGTTGACGCGCGGCGGCGGATCGAGGGCGGTTATGAGGTCGTCGTCGCCGGCGGCCGGACGCCGACGGGCCGCGACGCCGTTGCCTGGGTCCAGGAGGGGGTGGCGCGCGGCGCGGGGGAGATCCTGCTGACCTCCATGGACCGCGACGGGACCAAGGACGGCTACGACCTGGAGCTGGTCGCGGCGGTGGCGGGCGCGGTCGACGTGCCCGTCATCGCCTCGGGCGGCGTGGGCGAGCCCGACCACATGGTTGCGGGCTTCGCCGCCGGTGCCGACGCGGCGCTCGCCGCGTCGATCTTCCACTACGGCGAGTACTCGATCGAGCAGGTGCGCGAAGCGCTCAGTCGCTCTGGCGTTCCCGTGCGGCCGCGCTGAGGGCGCGCCGCCGCTCGCGCTTCTCGTTGCGGATCATCGCCTTGGACTTGAAGCCCGTGATGCCCCCGTAGCCCACGAGGAAGAGCTGGTCGCGATCGGTGACGACCGTCGCGTAGCCGCCGCGCGGGTACTCGAAGCGCTTCTCGCCCGTGCGCGCGTCGAGCCCGAGCGTCTCCTTGGTCTCGATGTTGCCGAAGTAGACGATGTCGCCCAGCAGCGCCGACGGTCCCGAGATCCGGCCGCCGGCCGCGTAGGTCCAGCGCACCGCGCCCGAGCGGGCGTCGAGCGCGTAGAAGACGCCGTCGTAGGAACCGGCGTAGACCGTGGGGTCCCCGCCGGGCGGAGCACCGACCGCCGCCGAGCTGTAGACGTAGCCGCCCGTCTGCGTGCGCCAGGCGAGCTCGCCCGTCTCCGCCGAGAAGGAGTAGACGTAGCCGTCGACGTTGCCGATGTAGACCCGGCCGTAGGCGACGGCGGCCGTCGCGTAGAAGCGGCCCGACGCGAAGCCGAAGCTCGCGCCCTGCGTGGAGGCCTGCCAGACCTCCGCGCCGTCGGAGGCGCGGATCGCGTACACCTTGCCTGCGTAGTCGCCGAAGTACAGGCGGCCTTCTTTGAGCGCCAGCCCGCCCTTGACTTCGCCCGCGGCCTGGTAGGTCCACTCGATCGCGCCGGTGGACGCCTTGAGCGCGTAGACGGTCCCATCCTCGCTGCCGAAGTACACGAGCCCGTTGGCGAGGATCGGGGAGGACTCGCTGCGCGACGGCAGGTCGCGCGACCAGATGGTGTTGCCGCTGTTGGTCGAGACCGCCATCGCCCGGCCGGGACCGCCCTGGTTGTTCTCGAGCACGGTGAGGAAGAGCCGCTCGCCCGGTACGTCGAGGTGCGGCGTCGACGCGGCCAGGGTGCCGACGTTCTTGGCCCAGCGCGCCTCCCCGTTGGACTTGTCGATCGATGTCACGACGCCGTCGTCCTTGAGGATGAACAGCGACTTCGCCGACACGACGGGCGGGAACTCGAGCAGCACATCGCCCTGGTAGTGCCACAGGCGCTTGAACGGCGGCTTGAAGTCGTCCGGCACGGCGACCTGGCGCCGGCGGTCCGGGCCGTAGCCGTAGGTCGGCCAGATGAAGTCGGGCTTCTCGGCCTTCACACCGCCGCCGGGCTTGGACCTCTCCTTCTCGAAGGCGACGTCCGGGTTCGAGACGTCGCCGGGCTCGTGCAGCAGGATGAAGGCGACACCGCCCGCGCCCAGGAGGGCCGCAAGGCCGAGGGCGATGAGGATCCGGGTCTTGGTCACCATTCCGCGCGAGACTAGATGGTCGTGGAATCAACCATCTAGGGTGCGCACCTGATGGCCAGATGGAGCGACGAGGTCCGAGAGCGGCTGCGGTCGCCGGCCCTCGACGCGGTCCGGGACATGCCGGGCGTCTGGGTCGTGGGCGGCGCGGTGCGCGACGCCCTGCTCGGGCGCGACCCGCGCGAGCTCGACCTGCTCGTGGAGGGCGACACGGCGATCGTCGCGCGGCGGCTGGGCGAGCCGACCGCGGTGCACGAGCGTTTCGGCACCTTCACCGTCGCCGGGACCGATGTCGCCAGCACGCGGCGCGAGGTCTACGCATGCCCAGGCGCGCTGCCCGAAGTGGTGCTCGGGGCGACGGTCGCCGAGGACCTCAGCCGGCGCGACTTCACCGTCAACGCCCTTGCGGTCCGGCTCGCCGACGGGCACGGGGAGGCGTGGCCCGGCGCGCTGGAGGATCTCGAGGCCGGGGTCCTGCGCATGCTGCACCCGCACTCCTTCGAGGACGATCCGACGCGCATCCTGCGGATGACGCGCTACGAGGCGCGGCTGGGCTTCCGCGCCGAGCCCGCGACGGCGCGGGCGGCGGCGGCCGCGATCGCGGCGGGCGGCATGGGCACCGTGTCGGGTGGGCGCATCGGGAGCGAGGTGCGCCTTGCGCTCAACGAGCCGCTGCCCGGCGCCGTGCTCGCCCTGGCGCGCGACGGCCTGGCGCAACGGGCGATCCACCCCGCCTTCGCGGCCGACGCGGAGCTGCTCGAGGCCGTGGTCGCCGCGACGCCGCCGGGCGCCATGCCCGGCCTGGCGGTGCTCGGCGCCTGCCTGCTGGATGCCGACGCGGTCCAGGCCGCGCTGGACCGCCTGGCCTTTCCGGCCGCCGAGCGGGCGATCGTCAGCGCCGCGGCCGACGCCCGCGCGCTGGCGTCGCGCCTGCGCGTCGCGTCGCTTCCCTCCGAGGTCGCGGAGGCCGCCGCGCGCAAGCCCGCCGAGGCGCTGGCGGTGGCAGCCGCCCTCGGTGCCGGCGAGCCGGTGCGCCGCTGGCTGGACGAGTGGCGCCACGTGCGCGCGGCCATCACCGGGGAGGACCTGCTCGACGCCGGGCTGCAGGGCGCGGCGATCGGCGCCGGCCTGCGCGCCGCGCTCGCCGCGGCGCTCGATGGCACCGCTTCGGACCGCCAGACACAGCTCGACGTGGCGACCGGGACGCCGCGATGATCGAGCTCGGCCTCCCCGGGGCGCGCGTGCTCTTCACCGACCGAACCGTCGACCTGCGCGCCGAGCCCGAGCGCTTCGGCCCGGTCCGGCGCGGCCGACAGGTCCACGGCGCGCGGGTTCTGGTCGACAACGAGGACGACGAGGCGCCGTCGGACGGCCAGGTCGTCACCGACCGCGCGCACGGAGCGCTCGTGCTGACCGCGGACTGTCTGCCGATCGCGCTCTCCGCGCCGGGCGCGGTCGCGCTGCTGCACGGTGGCTGGCGCGGCCTCGAGGCGGGCATCGTCGCGGAGGCGGTCGCGCTGCTCGACGGACCGATCGCCGCCGCGCTCGGGCCGAGCGCGCGCGGCTGCTGCTACGAGGTGGGAGAGGAGGTGCACGCGCCCTTCGCCAGCTTCGACGCGCGCGTCGGGGCGCGCAATCTCGCCCTCGACGTCGTCGCGACAGCGCAGCTGCGCGCCGCGGGCGTCGCCGACGTCACGGACACCGGGGCGTGCACGATGTGCGACGAGCGCTTCTTCTCCCATCGGCGCGAGGGCCCAGCGGCCGGGCGGCAGGGAGCCATCGTGTGGCGAACCTGACCGTCGACGCCGAGCCGGTCCGCGCGGGTATCGCCGCCGCGTGCGAGCGGGTCCGCCGCGATCCCGCCGGGGTGGACCTGCTCGCCGCCGTGAAGTACGTCGACGTCGCCGATCTGGGCGCGCTGGCCGACGCCGGGCTGGACCTCCTGGGTGAGAACCGGGCGCAGGAGCTCGAGGCCAAGGCGCAGAACTGGCCTGCGTTCCGCTGGCACTTCATCGGCCAGCTGCAGAGCCGGAAGGTCCGGCTGATCCTTCCGTACGCGCAGCTCATCCACTCGGTCGCCTCGGAGTCCGTGCTCGAGCAGCTCGGCCGCCACGGGACGCCGGAGACCGAGGTCCTGATCCAGGTCAACGTCGCCGGCGAGGACGACAAGGCGGGTGTCGAGCCCGCAGACCTCGCCGGCTACATCGCGCGGGCGGGCAGCTCGGTCTCCGTGGTCGGCCTGGCCACGATGCCGCCCGCGGTCGCAGACCCCGAGGCCAACCGCCCGCACTTCCGCGCGCTGTCGCACCTGGCGCGCGATCATGGCCTGCGCCACCTGTCCATGGGGACGTCGCAGGACTACGCGATCGCCGTCGAGGAGGGGGCCACCATCGTCCGCGTCGGCTCCGCGCTCTTCTCGCAGGCCTGAGCCTGGATCCACCGATTCTCGCGGCGAATCAACCCGTATGCAGGGCCTTCCGCCGATCGGCCGGTCACCCAAGTGATCCACCACGTCGATGCCCGGCCGATCGCTCAACCTCGCTTCGCTCGGAAGCTTGACCCGGCCTACGCCGCCGATTCATCCACGATGATCGGTGGAGCCAGGCTGAGTCCTATCCTCAAAAGCAGGGACAAGCACGCCCATGGCGAAGGCTTGCACCGTCTATGGCCATTCGTGACCTGATGCACCGATCCGCCGTCTACTTCGGCCTCGCCGAGGAGCGCTACGACGACGACGCTCCCGACCGTGCCGCGGAGCCTCCGCGGCGCAACCCCGAGTCAGAGCTCCAGGACCGCTACGGCGAGCGCCCGAACGTGCGGCGCCTCTCGAGCCGGCGCCGCCGCGACGAGATCGACGACATCTTCGGCGACGGCGAGGAGAGCCGTACGAGCGTGCTGCGCAGCGTCGCCCCGCCCGCGCGCGCCAACGGGGGCAGCTCGGCGGCGCGCGGAGACGTGCGCGTGCACCTCGTGATCCCCGAGAGCTTCAACGACGCGCAGGACGTCGGGAACAAGTTCAAGGACTCGATCCCGGTCATCCTCAACCTGCAGGGCGTCGAGCCTTCGCTGTCGATCCGCATCATCGACTTCGCCTCCGGCCTGACCTACGCGCTCGACGGCGGCATGCAGAAGATCGCCGACAAGACATTCCTGCTGACCCCGCGCAACGTCGAGGTGTCGGCCGAGGAGAAGGCGCGGCTCATCGAACGAGGCTTCTTCAACCAGTCCTGACGCCCGCTGATCACCGGCTGACGCCACCCGGCGACCGCGGCATGTGCCTGGGGCACACTTGCGGATCGCCGTGCGACGTCAGCCGGCGCCAGCGAACGTCAGAATACTCTGGGCCGGGATGAGGATCGGGCTGATCGGCGCCGGGAACATGGGCTCCGCGCTTGCGCGGGGCTGGGGCGCGCCCGTGCTCGCCTCCGACAACGGCTCCGGCCGCGCGGCGGCGCTCGTCGCTGAGCTCGGTGGAGAGGCGCTGGCCGACAACGCCGAGCTGGCGCGCCGCGCCGATCTCCTGGTGCTCGCGCACAAGCCGGTGCAGCTGGAGGCCATCGCCGCGCACGCCGCCCCGCACACCGGGCGGGTGGTGTCGCTGCTGGGGCGCACGACGGTCGCGCAGCTGCGCGCCGCCTACCCCGATGCCCAGGTCACCCGCGCGGAGCCCAACACCGCGGTAGCGGTGCGCAAGGGCGTCTTCGTCGTTCCGGAGGGCGTGGGCGACGACGACGAGGTGCTCGCCCTGCTCGCACAGCTCGGCACCGTCGTCCGGGTGCCGGAGGCGCTGATGGGGGTCGCGGGCGCCGTGAGCGGCGTCGGCCCGGCCTACGTGGCCCTGATCGCAGAGGCGTGGACGGACGCCGCGGTGAAGCAGGGCCTGCCGCAGCGCCAGGCCATGCTGCTCGTGCAGCGCACGCTCGCGGGCGCCGCGGAGCTGCTCGCCCGCGACGACACGCTGTCGGTGCGCCGCGCGGTCACCTCGCCGGGCGGGACCACCGCCCGCGGCCTCGCCGCGCTGGAGCGCGAGGGCATCCGGCGCGCCCTGGCGGCGGCGACGGACGACGTGGTGGAGTTCGCATCCCGGTGAACGTCGTCTTCGCAGCGAGCGCTCGCGCCGAGATCGCGGACTTCGTCGGCGCGGCGTTCTCGATCTACGCGCTGATCGTGATCGGCTGGATCGTCCTGAACCTCCTGTTCTCGCTCGGCGTCAAGGTGCCGTTCTCCCGTCCGGCCAACGCCGTGCTCGACTTCCTGCGCGACACCGCCGAGCCCTACCTGCGCATCTTCCGCCGGCTGGGCCTGCAGTTCGGGCCGTTTGACCTCAGCCCGATCGTCGCGCTCATCGTGCTGCAGGTCGTGGGTGCGCTGATCACCGGCGCCATCGACCCCGGGTGAGCGCGGCGCTTCGCGCCGGCGCGCTCGCGGCGGCGATCGTCGGGCTCGACCAGGCGACCAAGGCGCTCGTGCGCGCGAACGTCGACCGCGGCTCGCGGGACGCGATCTTCCCGGGGGTCGAGCTGGTCAACGGGCGCAACACGGGTGTCGCCTTCGGCCTCTTCGAGGGCGGCGGCGCGATCATCGCGATTGTGACCGCGGCCGCGATCGCGGCGCTGGTCATCTTCTTCGTCCTCAACCGGGCGCGGCCGGGCGTGTGCGTGCCTACTGGCATGCTGCTCGGCGGGGCGATCGGCAACCTGATCGACCGGCTCGTCCGCGACGACGGCGTGACCGACTTCATCAAGCTGCCGCTGTGGCCGGCGTTCAATGTCGCCGACATCGCCATCACCTTCGGCGTGCTGGCGCTCGTCTACGTACTGGAGGGACCCAAGCGTGCCGACTCGACTTGACGTCCACCTGGCCGAGCAGCTCGGATCGCGGGCTGCGGCGGCGAGGGCGATCAACGAAGGAAGGGTGACCGTCGACGGTGCGGTGCGCCAGAAGCGCTACCTCGTCACCGGCAGCGAGCGGATCGAGGTGCTCCGCGCGGATGAGCTCCCGGAGAGCGACAGCCCTCCCGCACAGTTCGCGGTCGCCTTCGAGGACGACGACGTCCTGGTGATCGACAAGCCGGCGGGCGTCGTGGTGCACCCGGCGAGCGCCGTCAGCAGCGGAACGCTGGTGCAGGCGCTCCAGGGCCGCGTCGCCGGCGGCGAAGACCCGGACCGCCCGGGCGTGGTGCACCGACTGGACCGGGACACATCCGGACTGCTCATCCTCACCCGCAACCAGCCGGCACACGAGAGCCTGAGCGGCCAGATCGGCCGCCGCGAGGTCGAGCGCGAGTACCTCGCGCTCGTCGCGGGCCGCCCGGCGGCGAAGGCGGGCACCATCGACGCGCCGCTGGGCCGCGACCGCCGTCGTCGCACGCGCATGTCCTCCGACACCGACAACCCGCGCGACGCCGTCACGCACTTCGCCATCGAGGAGAGCTTCGACGACGCCACCCTGCTGAAGGTCACGCTCGAGACCGGCCGCACCCACCAGATCCGCGCGCACCTGCTCGCCATCGGCCATCCCGTCCTCGGCGACCCCGAGTACGGCACCCCGCATCGCACCCTGCAGCGCCAGTTCCTGCATGCACGACGCCTCGCGTTCGCCCACCCCACGGGAGGCGAGCGCGTCGAGATCCGCTCCGAGCTCCCGGACGACCTCGCCGCTACCCTCAACACGTTCAGAAACCCGACCCTTCGCTGAAACGGTCGCCCGAGTCCTGCCCCGCATAGGGGTCTCGCCAGCGGTCCTGCGGAGGTGCAGTGCAATCGATCAAGGAGAATCACATGGCCGAAGTCGGCCTCAGAGAGCTGCTGGAGTCCGGAGTGCACTTCGGCCACCAGACCCGCCGCTGGAACCCGAAGATGCGCCGCTTCATCCATGGCGAGCGCGAGGGCATCTACCTCATCGACCTGCTGAAGACGAAGGACCTGCTGAGCAACGCGCAGACCTTCGCCCAGGACGTCGCCCGCCGCGGCGGCACGATCCTGTTCGTCGGCACCAAGAAGCAGGCGCGCGATTCCGTCAAGGAGGTCGCGGAGAGCTGCGGCATGCCCTACGTCAACCAGCGCTGGCTGGGCGGCGTGCTCACGAACTTCCAGACCATCTCGCTGCGCATCAAGCGCCTGCACGACCTCGAGCGCTACGAGCGCGAGGGCCAGCTGGCGCTGCTGCCGACGCAGGAGCGCATGAAGGCGCTCGCGGACCTCGCGAAGCTGCGGGCCAATCTCGGCGGCGTCAAGAACATGCAGCGCCCGCCCGACGCGATGTTCGTCATCGACCTCAAGACGGAGGACATCGCCGTCAAGGAGGCCAAGCGCCTGCGGATCCCGATCATCGGCCTGGTCGACACCAACTGCGACCCGGACGGCATCCAGTACGTGATCCCCGGCAACGACGACGCGATCAAGTCCTGCGCGGTCGTCGCCGGCGCCCTCGGCGACGTGATCCGGTCAGGTCGCGCGGCCTGGCAGCACGTGGAGGAGGAGCGCGTGCGCAAGGAGACCGAGGAGGCCGCCCGCAAGGCCGCCGAGGAGGCCGCCAAGCGCGAGGCCGAGGAGGCCGCGCGCGTCGAGGCGGAGGCCGCCGAGGCCGCGGCCCAGGCCGAGCGCGTCGAGCAGCAGCAGGCAGAGGCGGTCGCGAGCCGTCAGGCCCAGACGCCGATCGAGCGCGGCGGGGACGGCACCGGCCGCCCGCGTCCCGCTCCCACGGTCGACGAGGATCTGCCGGCCAAGCCCGCCCCGAGCGCGCGCAAACGGAGCTCCGGCGCAGCCGGAAGCGGTGGCGCGCGAAGCGCGACCGAAACGCCGAAGGCGAAGGCAAAGCCGGCGCCCGCCGCCGAGGCGGCTGCGGAGCCCGCCGCCGAGCCCACCGCCCCCGCCGACGAGGCGCCGGCCGAAGCGACGCCGACGCCGACGCCCGAGGAGAACGCGAATGGCTGACGTCACCGCCAGCATGGTCAAGGAGCTCCGCGACAAGACGGGCGCGGGGATGATGGACTGCAAGAAGGCGCTGACCGAGACCGACGGCGACATCGACAAGGCGGTGGAATTGCTCCGGGTCAAGCTGGGCGACAAGGCGCTCAAGCTCGGGGGTCGCGAGACCTCCGAGGGCACGGTGCAGTCCTACATCCACTCCAACGCCAAGGTCGGCGTGCTCGTCGAGGTCGGCTGCAACACCGACTTCGTCGCGCGCAACGACGACTTCATCGACTTCGCCCGCGCGGTTGCGATGCACGTCGCCGCCATTGCGAGCATCCGCTGGGTGTCACCCGACGAGGTGCCCGAGGACGCGCGCGAGGCCGAGAAGCGGGTCTTCGAGCAGCAGGCCGCCGACAAGCCCGAGAACGTGCGACCGAAGATCGCGGAGGGCAAGCTGCGCAAGTGGCTCGAGGAGGTCACCCTCACCGACCAGCAGCACGTCAACGCCGACAAGTACGACGGCAAGACGATCGACGAGATCCGCAAGGAGCTGTCGGGCCAGCTCGGCGAGAACGTCGAGATCAAGCGCTTCGCGCGCTTCCAGGTCGGCGCGTAAGGGTGACGGCACCCGCCTTCAGCCGGATCCTGCTCAAGCTCTCCGGCGAGGCCCTCATGGGCGGCCAGGAGTACGGCATCGATCCGGCGAAGGTGGACGCCATCGCTCAGCAGCTCAAGCGCGTGCACGATCGCGGCGTGGAGGTCGCGGTCGTGCTCGGCGCGGGCAACATCTACCGCGGCATCGCCGGCGTCGCCAGCGGCATGGACCGCGCGACCGCCGACTACCTCGGCATGCTCGCGATCGTCATCAACGCGGTCACGCTGCAGGACCGCCTCGAGGCGCTCGGCGTGCACACCCGGGTGCAGTCGGCGATCGCGGTCGCCGAGGTCGCCGAGCCCTTCATCCGCCGCCGCGCCATGCGCCACCTCGAGAAGAAGCGGATCGTCATCTTCGCCGCCGGGACGGGCAACCCGTTCTTCACCTCCGACACCGCCGCCGCGCTGCGCGCGCAGGAGATCCACGCGGACGCGATCCTGATGGCCAAGAACGGCGTCGAGGGCGTGTACACCGCCGATCCGCGCACGGACCCCGACGCCGAGTTCCTCGCGGAGATCACGCACATGGAGGCGCTGCAGCAGGGCCTGAAGGTCATGGACTCCACCGCGCTGTCGCTGTGCATGGACAACGCGATGGACATCCACGTCTTCAACATGGACGACGAGACCAACATCGACCGGATAGTGTCCGGCGAGCGGGTGGGAACCCTGGTGCGCACGCCTTCGCCATGAGCCTGATCGACGACTTCCTGACAGACGCCCGCGAGCACATGCACAAGTCCGTCGACGCCACGCGGACCAAGTTCTCGACCGTGCGCGCCGGCCGCGCCAGCCCGCAGCTGCTCGACCGCATCATCGTCGACTACTACGGGACGCAGACCTCGCTGCGCCAGCTGGCCACGATCAACGCTCCCGAGGCAAGGCTGATCACGATCCAGCCCTACGACAAGTCGGCGATGAAGGGCATCGAGCGCGCAATTCAGGAGTCCGATCTCGGCCTCACGCCCAACAACGACGGCGCGATCATCCGGCTGCAGATCCCCGAGATGACCGAGGAGCGCCGCCGCGACATGGTCAAGGTGGCGAAGACGGTCGCCGAAGAGGGCCGCATCGCCATCCGCAACATCCGTCGCGACACGATGCAGGACCTGCGCGAGCTGCGCGAGGCGGGCGATGTCGGAGCCGACGACGAGCACCGCGCCGAGGAGGCGCTGCAGAAGCTCACCGACGACCAGATCGGCGAGATCGAGTCCGCGCTCAAGGCCAAAGAGGCCGAGATCCTCGAAGTCTGACGTGCCCGCGAGGCACGTCGCGATCATCACCGACGGCAACGGCCGCTGGGCGCAGCAGCGCGGCGTCGACGTCGCGGAAGGTCACCAGGCCGGCGCCGACGCCGTCAAGGCCCGCCTGAAGGACGCCGCCGCGCTGGGCATCAGCGAGCTGACGGTCTACTCGTTCTCCACGGAGAACTGGTCGCGGCCCGACGAAGAGGTGGGCGCGCTGATGACGATGTTCGCGCAGCGCATCCTGGGGGAGACGCCCGAGCTGCTCGAGCAGGGCGTGCGGATGCGCTTCATCGGGCGACGCGAGGGCGTCGACGCCGAGCTGATCGCGCTCATGGAGTGGGCAGAGGCCCAGACCGCCCACAACACCCGCATCACCCTCTTCGTGGCGTTCAACTACGGCGGCCGCGCAGAGATCGTGGACGCCGCGCGCGGGTTCACCGGGACCACCGAAGAGGAGTTCGCCGCGCGCCTGTACGCCCCGGACATGCACGAACCCGACCTGCTCATCCGCACCAGCGGCGAGCAGCGCACCTCGAACTTCCTGCCGTGGCAGTGCGCGTACTCGGAGTTCGTGTTCACGCCCGTCCTGTGGCCCGACTTCTCGCGCGCCGACCTGGAGGATGCGTTGCAGGAGTACGACGCGCGCAAGCGTCGTTTCGGCGGGCGATAGGTTCAGCGCACCTCATGCCGGGAGATTTCGCAGCACGCGTCGCGGTCGGCGTTCCCGCCGCCGCGGTCGCGGTGGTCCTGATCGTTCTCGGCGGGCCGTGGTTCGCGGCCACCGCGCTCTTTCTGGGCATCGCGGCGATGGGCGAGCTGTGGGGGATGTACGAGCGCGTGCGGCCGGTCAAGCTCGCGGGCTTCATCGCGGTGATGGCCTTCGTGGCCGGTGCCTACTTCGGCGGCGAGCACCAGGTGCTGCTGATCGCGGTCGCGTTCTTCCCGCTCATGTTCGGCCTGGCACTGACCCAGCCCGGGGGACCGACGGTGACCGCGCGGCTGTCGCTGACGACGCTCGGCGTGTTCTGGATCGGCCTGGCAGTGGCGCACGCCGTGCTGCTGCGCGAGCTCCCACACGGCCGCGACATCGTGATCGACGTCCTCGTCGGCACCTTCATCGGTGACAGCGGCGCGTATCTGGGCGGGCGCGCGTTCGGCCGGCACAGGCTCGCACCCCGCGTCTCGCCCAACAAGACTTGGGAGGGCCTGGCCATCGGGTTCGTCACCTGCATCGTCGCGGTGCAGATCGCGGCGCTCTACCAGGACTGGCTGGACTTCGAGCACGCGCTCTATCTGGGCATCGCCGTCGGTCTGGCCGCGCCGGTCGGCGACCTCTTCGAATCCCAGGTCAAGCGCGACGCCGGCACGAAGGACGCCGGCCGGCTGTTCGGCGTGCATGGCGGCGCGCTGGACCGCATGGACGCCGCGTTCTTCGCGCTCGTGGCGGGCTACTACGTCTGGGGCGCGATGCTATGAGAGCCGTCGCCGGGCAGCCCGGACGCGCTTAGGGTCCGTCTCTGACTTAGATGCGGGTTTGGGCGTGTGAGCCGTGGATGCCTGGGGCCGCACGATTCTGGAGTCGATGCGTGCATCGGCGAGGAATCGGGTGGGTCCAGGCGCCGCGGATCGCCCGTCCAAACCGCATAGTTATTCAGAGACGGACCCTTAGCCGCCGCAGAGGCGGCGCTGCCTAGCCTGGCATCCGTGAAGCGGCTCGTCATCCTCGGCGCCACCGGGTCCGTCGGACGACAGGCGCTGGACGTCGTCGCGCGCGCACCCGAGGCATTCGCGCTCGTCGGGCTGAGCGCCCACCGCGGCGCCGACGAGCTCGTCGCCCTCGCGCGCACGCACCGCGTGACGCGCCTTGCGCTGACCGACCCCGACGCGGCGGCCCGTGCCAGCGAGGCGTGGACGGACGGCGACGTCCTCGCCGGCCCGGAGGGGCTGGCCCGCATGGTGGCCGAGTCGGGCGCCGACCTCGTGCTCAACGCGATCGTCGGCAGCGCCGGCCTGGGCCCGACGATCGTCGCGCTCAGCGAGGGCATCGACGTCGCGCTCGCCAACAAGGAGTCCCTGGTGGTCGGCGGCGAGCTGGTGACCGCGCTGAGCGAGGCGACCGGCGCGCAGCTGATTCCCGTGGACTCCGAGCACTCCGCTTTGCACCAGCTCATCGCGGGTGAGCGCGCGGGCACGATCGACCGTCTGACCGTGACCGCGTCCGGCGGGCCCTTCCGCGGCCGGACGCGTGCGGAGCTCGCCGAGGTGACGGTCGAGGACGCGCTCAAGCACCCGACCTGGTCCATGGGCGGGAAGATCACCATCGATTCGGCCACCCTGATGAACAAGGGCCTCGAGGTGATCGAGGCGCACCACCTGTTCGGCACCCCCTACGACCGCATCGACGTGGTCGTGCACCCGCAGTCGCTCGTACATGCGCTTGTGACCCTCTGCGACGGAGCGACCCTGGCGCACCTCGGCCATCCCGACATGCGCGTGCCGATCGCCTACGCCCTGCACCACCCCGACCGCGTGGAGGTGCCGGTGCCGCGGCTCGATCTGGCGGAGATCGGCTCGCTGCAGTTCGAGCCGCCCGACCAAGACACCTTCGCGTGCCTGCGCCTCGCTCGCGAGGCCGCGCGCGCAGGTGGCACGGCGCCCTGCGTGCTCAACGCCGCCAACGAGGTGGCCGTGCACGCCTTCCTCGCCGGCCGGCTGGCCTTCCTGGGCATCGCCGAGGTCATCGAGGCGACGCTCGACCAGCTCGGATCGCAGCGCGTGCACTCCTTCGAGACGCTCTACGCGGCGGACGCCACCGCACGTGACGTCGCCGGCGAGTTCGTGAGCGTGCACGCATGACCGCCGCGCTGCTCGCCGCGCTGGGGTTCATGGCGCTGATCGTCCTGCACGAGCTCGGCCACTTCGTCGTCGCCAAGCTGGTCGGGATGCGCGTGGAGCGCTTCGCCCTGTTCTTCCCGCCACTGGTGTGGCGGCGCCAGGGCAAGGGGGAGACCGAGTACGCGATCGGGGCGATCCCGCTCGGAGGCTACGTGAAGATCAGCGGCATGAACCCGCACGAGGAGCTGCCGCCCGAGGTGGCGCACCGTGCCTACTTCCGCCAGAAGCCGTGGAAGCGGATCGCCGTCATCCTCGCCGGGCCGCTCGTCAACATCGTCATCGCGTTCGGCATCTACACGGCGCTGACGCTCAACAATGGCGTCGCCGTCGACGGCTCCACGATCACCGAGATCCAGAGCGGCCTGCCGGCCGAGGGCGTGCTGCGCCCCGACGACGTCCTGGTCGCAGTCGACGGCCGTGCCGGCGACGCGGGCGAGTTCTCCGAGGCGATCGGCACGCACCGCTGCGAGGGCGAGCAGGTCAAGGGCTGTCGCGCCGCGACCCCCGTCACGCTGCTCATCAGACGCGGCGACCGGACTTTCACGGAGACGGTGCGGCCCGTCTACGACGCGACGGAGAAGCGGATGCGGGTCGGTTTCGTGCAGGAGGCGCTGCGCCGCGACACGGACGTGGTGGAGGCCAGCGGGCGCTCGGTGGACTGGATGTGGTTGGTGACCACGACGAGCGTGGACCGCATCGTGGGGATCCTCGATCCGGAGAAGCGCAAGGACATCTCGGGCATCGTCGGCTCCTACGAGACGACGCGGCAGGCCTTCCAGCTCGACATCCAGACCGCGCTGCTCGTCCTCGCCCTGATCTCGCTGTCGCTCGGGGTCGTCAATCTGTTCCCGTTCCTGCCCCTCGACGGCGGCCACGTGTTCTGGGCGGTGGCCGAGAAGATCCGCCGCAAGCCGATCCCCTTCAGCGTCATGGAGAAGTCGGGCTTCGTCGGATTCGCGCTGGTCCTGATGCTCTTCGCGATCGGGTTCTCCAACGACCTGGAGCGATTGGCCGGGCCCGGCTTCGAGCTTCGGTGACGACCGCGGTCCGGTAGGGTTTTGCGGGTCTAGCGCCGCCGTTCGAGAGGGAGATCATGGAGAGCAGCACCATCGCGACGGGCCGTCGCGCAGTTCAGGCCGCCACGATGGCGGAGGCCTTCCGCATCACCGTCGAGGACCACGCCGACTCGGTCGCCGTCCGCACCAAGGACGACGAGCTCTCGCTCACGTGGACCGAGCTGCGCGACCGCGTGGACGCGCTCGCCGGCGGCCTGGCAAAGCTGGGCGTGAAGAAGGGCGACACCGTCGCGCTGATGTTCTCCAACCGACCCGAGTTCTCCATCGCCGACCTGGCGGTCATGACCCTCGGGGCGACGCCCTTCTCGCTCTACGCGACGCTCTCCTCCGAGCAGATCCAGTACGTGATGCAGGACGCCGGCGCCAAGATCGCGCTGATCGAGGAGGGGCACTTCGCGCAGGTCGACGGCGCCCGGCAGCTCGGCACGCCGGAGCTCGAGACCGTCGTCGTGCTCGAGGGCGCCCAGGGCGACAGCACGGTGGCCTGGGACGACGTCGAGGGCTCCGATCCCGGCTTCGACCCTGAGCCGCACTGGCGGGCGCTCGAGTCCGGCGACCTGCTGACGCTCATCTACACCTCGGGCACCACGGGCCCGCCGAAGGGCGTGCAGCTCACCCACCGCAACCTGATGGTCGCAGTGGAGAACATCGAGGACGTCGTGCGGTTCCCGCCCGGGAGCCGCGTGATCTCCTGGCTGCCGCACGCGCACATCGCCGAGCGCGCCGCCCACCACTACCTGCCGATCGTGTTCGGCATGACGGTGACGACCTGCGCGAACCCGCGGGAGATCGTCAGCTACCTGCCGTCGGTCAAGCCGACCTGGTTCTTTGCGGTCCCGCGCATCTGGGAGAAGCTGCGCGGCGCCATGCTCGGGGGGGTCTTCACGCCCGGTTCCGACGACCGCGCGCACCTCGACGCCGCGATCGAGAAGGTCCGCCTCCAGCAGGCCGGCGCGGATGTGCCCGCCGACGTCGCCGAGACCGCGGCCAAGGGCCAGGAGAAGTTCGCGGCCGTGCGCGGGATGCTCGGCTTCGGCGAGGCGGTCGCCGTCAACGCCGGCGCGGCGCCGACGCCGCCCGACGTGATCCTGTTCTTCCACGCCATCGGCATCCCGCTCGCCGAGCTCTGGGGAATGTCTGAGACCTGCGGCGCCGGAACCGTCAACCCGCCCGACAAGATCAAGATCGGGACCGTCGGCCCGCCCGTCAAGGGCGTCGAGATCCGGCTCGCCGACGACGGCGAGGTGCTGATGCGCTCCGAGGTCGTCATGGGCGGCGGCTACCGCAACCTGCCCGAAAAGACCGCCGAGGCGATCGACTCCGAGGGCTGGCTGCACACGGGCGACATCGGCAAGATCGACGACGACGGCTACCTGAGCATCGTCGACCGCAAGAAGGAGATCATCATCAGCGCGGCCGGCAAGAACATGTCGCCGGCCAACATCGAGGCGACGGTCAAGTCCGCGTCGCCACTGATCGGCAACGCGTGCGCCATCGGCGACGCCAAGCCCTACAACACGATGCTGATCGCCCTCGACCCGGACTTCGCGCCCGCCTGGGCCGGCCAGAACGGAATCGAGGAGACCTCGCTTGACGTCCTCAAGGACGATCCGAAGGTGCGCGAGCACCTCCAGGGCGCGGTCGACGCGGCCAACGCGAAGCTCGCCCGCGTCGAGCAGATCAAGTACTTCACGATCCTGGGCGACTGGGCCCCGGGCGGCGACGAGCTGACTCCCACGATGAAGCTCAAGCGCAAGCCCATCGGTGAGAAGTACGCGGCCGAGATCGAGGAGATGTACAACAAGCCGCGGGAGTAGGGACCTCTACCCTGGGAGGGGATGGCTTCCCAGCGGCAGGTGAACGTCGGCGGCGTCCTGATCGGCGGGGGCGCCCCGGTCGTCGTCCAGACGATGACCAAGACCGAGACGGCCAACGTCAGTGCCACGATGGAGCAGATCCGCAAGGTCGCCGACGCGGGCGCGGACATCGTGCGCGTGGCCGTGCCGCGCGACCGTGACGTCGAGGCGCTGAAGACGATCGTGCGCGAGTCGCCGATCCCGATCATCGCCGACATCCACTTCAACCACACGCTCGCCCTCAAGGCGATCGACGCCGGCGCGCACTGCGTCCGCCTGAACCCGGGCAACATCGGCGGCCCCGACAAGGTCGCCGAGGTGGCGGCGCGCGCCACCGCCGCCGGCACGCCCATGCGCATCGGCGTGAACTCCGGCTCGCTGCCCAAGCACCTCCACGCGCTCGAGCGCGAGAACCCGACGGAGGCGCTGGTCGCTGCCGCCGTCGAGTTCGTCGAACTGATGGAGAGCCTGCGCTTCGAGGACTTCAAGGTCTCCATCAAGTCGACCAACGTGCCGAACACGATCGCCGCGAACCGGCTGCTCAGCGAACGCATCCCCTATCCGCTGCATCTGGGGATCACCGAGGCGGGGACCAAGTGGACGGGCTCGCTGAAGTCCGCGGTCGGCCTCGGCACCCTGCTCGCCGACGGCATCGGGGACACGATCCGCATCTCCCTGTCGACCTTCCACGCCGAGGAGGAGGTCAAGGTCGCCTGGGAGATCCTCAAGGCGCTCAAACTGCGCGAGCGCGGGCCGGTCCTGATCGCCTGCCCGACCTGCGGCCGGCTGCAGTTCGACATGGACACCGTGGTGGTGGACATCGAGCGCCGCCTCGAGGCCTACGCCGACCCGATCGAGGTCGCGGTCCTCGGCTGTGTGGTCAACGGCCTCGGCGAGGCGAGCGGCGCCGACTTCGGCATCTCCGGCGCCAAGGACTCCGGCCTGATCTTCTCCAAGGGCCAGCCGCTGCGCAAGGTCCCGACCGACCGGCTCGTGGACGAGCTCTTCGTCGAGATCGACAACTACTACGCGTCCTCCAAGCGGGTCGTCGTCGACGAGCGGCTCGCCGCCGAGGGCGCGGAGTGGCTCGCCGAGATCGAGGCGGCCAACGCCGGCGACATGACGCCGGAGCGGCTCGCCGCGCTCGAGAGGGCCGTCGCGCTCGACGAGGGCGCCTCGCCGACCGCCGGCCGCCGCTTCACCCGCCCGTAGGCCTCAGGGGATCTTCATGCGCGGCGGGTCGCCGAGCAGCGCGGAGGCGTCCTCCCAGCGGGCGATCTCGCAGCCGTTGGAGAGGCTGAACTCGGCGTCCACCTCGCGGCCGTCGCGCTCGCCGGTGACGGTGGCCGTCGCGGGCCCGCCGTAGATCTCGGTGCAGGCCGTCGACGGCGAGGTGCGGGCGAGCGGCGCGTCGCAGCCCGGGTCGGCGGGGCAGACGGTCGTCCTGATCTCCTCGGGCCCGCCGGGGCCATCCGGAAGGACGGTGACGCTGAGGCTCGAGCCGCTGGGCGCCTCGGCCTCGCGCTCGTCCCCGCCGCAGCCCGCAAGGGCGACAGCGACAAGGAGGGCGCTAAAGACTGTCCGCGTACGCACGCACCTCACCGTACAGCCGTGCGAAGTCGGCGGGCTTGTAGTGGGCGTTGAGGCCGGACGGGTTCGGGAGGATCCACACGGGACGGCCGCCGATGGCCTCGTCCTGCAGGCCCCACGACGCCCTGCGGTTCTCGAAGGCGATCCGGTAGGCCGTGACGCCGACGATCGCGACGAGCCGCGGCTGGTGCTCGGCGACCGTCCGCTGTAGCCGAGCGGCCCCGGCGCGCAGCTCGTCGTCGTCGAGGTCGGTCGCCGCCCGGGTGGCGCGGGCAGCGATGTTCGTGACCCCGACGCCGAAGGACGGCAGCAATCCGTCCTCCTCGGGCGCCAGGCGCCGTGGCGTGAAGCCGGCGGCGTGGAGGGTCGGCCAGAAGCGGTTGCCCGGGCGGGCGAAGTGGTGGCCCACCTCCCCCGAGCGCAGCGACGGATTGATGCCGACGAAGAGGACCCGCAGGCCAGGGCCGACGATCGGCCCGAGGCCGTCGCTCAGTGCGAAGCCTCGGTGAGATCCGGCGGAGCCGGATGGTCTGACCCGTGGATCTCGAGCAGCTTCTCGTAGGCGGGGAGGGTCAGGAACTCCTCGAAGTCGGCCGACAGCGCGACGGCCTCGAACAGCTCGCGGGAGAGCTCCGGCCGGCCGTGCTCGTCGAACCAGGTGTCGTCGCCGATCTCCTCCCGGATGCGGGCGAGCTGCTCGCCGCAGAGCTGCCGGACGAGCTCGGGGGTGACCGGCTGGCCGGTGTCGAGCGTGATCGAGTGGCGGATCCACTGCCAGACCTGGCCGCGGGCGATCTCGGCCGTGGCGGCGTCCTCCATCAGCCCGTAGATCCCGGCGGCGCCGTTGCCGCGCAGCCAGCTGGAGATGTACTGGATGCCGACGTTGACGTTGAGCGCGAGCCCTTCGCGCGTGGCGGCACCGGGCGTCTCGCCGACGGCGAGCAGGTCCCTGGTGGTGACGCGGACGTCGTCGCGCCGCTTGTCGAGCTGGTTCGGGCGCTCGAACTCCCGCATCGCGACCTCGACCGAATCGGGATGGGCGACCCACGTGCCGTCGAAACCCTGGGCGGCCTCACGACGCTTGTCCGACGACACCGCCTCCAGTGCCCGTTGATTGGCGGCCTCGTCCGTTCGGCTGGGGATGACCGCGCTCATGCCGCCCATCGCGTGAGCCCCGCGTCGGTGGCAGACCGCGACGAGCTGCTCTGTGTAGGCGTGCATGAACGGCACGTCCATCGTCACGCTGTTGCGATCAGGGAGCACGAACTCGGGCGAGGCGCGGAAGCACTTGATCATCGAGAAGAGGTAGTCCCAGCGGCCGGCGTTCAGGCCCGCTGCGTGCTCGCGCAGCTCGTAGAGGATCTCCTCCATCTCGAAGGCAGCGGGCACGGTCTCGATGAGGACGGTCGCGCGGATCGTGCCGCGTTCGAGGCCGAGCTCCTCCTCGGCGATCTCGAAGGCACGGTTCCACAGCCGCGCCTCGAGGTGCGACTCGAGCTTCGGGAGGTACAGGAACGGGCCCCAGCCGCGCTCGGCGAGCGCGGCGTGGTTGTGACGGACGTAGAGCGCGAAATCCATGAACGCGCCGCAGGCATCGACACTGCGCTGTGGGAGGTGGAGGCCGCGGACACGGACGAGCAGCACCGCCGGGTCGTCGGAGAGGACGTATTCCTTCTCGCCCTCACTGTGGCGCAACTCGCCGCGGATCGCCGCCTGCAGGTTGGCCTGGCCCTCGGTCATGTTCGCCCACGTCGGCGAGTTGGAGTCCTCGAAGTCGGCCATGAAGCACTTCGCGCCGGAGTTCATCGCGTTGATGACCATCTTCTTCGAGGTTGGGCCGGTGATCTCGACGCGGCGGTCGCGCAGCGCTTCGGGCGCGGGGGAGATCTGCCAGTCGCCCGTCGTCGCCTCGCTGGGCTCCAGGAAGTCCAGCGGCACGTTGCGCCGACGCGCGGCGAGCAGACGGCGGCGCTCCGCGTCGAGCTCGTCGTGGAGTCGGTTCAGGAGGCGATTGGCTTGTTCGTCAAAGAGCTCCACAGGATCTCCATCGGATGTAGGACAGGAAGGGGATGACCCAGTGCGCGCAGGTGCGACTGGATCTGCAGGGTGCAGCCTGGATTGGCGGCGGCGATCGCCTCGGCGCCGGTGGCGATGAGGTGCTCGGCCTTCGCGCGGCCGAGCTCGGCCGCGGTCTGCGGATTGGTGATGTTGTAGATGCCGGCGCTGCCGCAGCACAGTTCCCAGTTGTCGGGCTCGAGGATCTCCAGCCCGGGGATCCCGCGCAGCAGTGCGCGTGGCTGCTCCCGCACGGCCTGCGCGTGCGCGAGGTGGCAGGCGTCGTGGTAGGCGACGCGCAAGGGAATTGCGTGGCGGGTCGCCCGGGGCTCGCGAGCGGCCAGCAGCTCCGTGACGTCTGCGACTTTGGCACTGAGGAAGGAATATTCCTTCATGCCGGATCCGCAGCCCGCGGCGTTGGTGACGATCGTGTCGATGTCGGCGAACGCGTCGGCGACCTCGCGCGCGCGGCGCTCCGCGGACGCGGCCTCACCGGAGTGCAGCTCGAGCGAGCCGCAGCACTGCAGGGCGGCGGGGGAGAAGACCTCGAAGCCCTCCGCGACGAGCACCTCGACCGTCGCCTGGTTGACGTGCGGGAAGAACGCGCGCTGGACGCAGCCCTGCAGGAAGCCGACCCGTTCGCCGGACCCCACGCGCTCGGGCAGCGGCGCGACGCGCGGTGGCACGTCCGGGGCGAGCATGGCGAGGTCCTTGACACCGGGCACGCGGCGGCCGAGCTTCGCGAACGGCAGCAGCGGCACGAGCGCCCGCAGGCGCCGGTGATACGGGAACGTCTGAAAGATCGCCCGGCGCTTGAGCCGCTCCGCGCGCGGCCGGACGTAGCGCCGCTCGATCTCGGCGCGGGCCTGGTTGACGAGCAGGTCGTACCGGACCCCTGACGGGCACGCCGTGACGCACGCCATGCAGCCCAGGCAGCGGTCGACGTGCGTCACCAGCTCGGGGGAGATCTCGCCGTCGGCGAGCTCCTTCATCAGCACGATCCGCCCCCGCGGCGAGTCCATCTCCTCCGACCACAGGTCGTACGTCGGGCACGTCGGCAGGCAGAAGCCGCAGTGCACGCAGTCGTCGATGAGCTCGTTTAGAGAAGGAGTCCCGGGTTGCATCGGTTCTCGGGGTCGAAGCGGTCCTTCAAGGATTGCATCAGCGCGCGCTCGGGTCGGGCTTTGAGGGAAAAGGGGTCGTCGGCCCGCAGCGGGCCCGGCGCGTCAAGGATTGCAGCAGTCAGCGGGGCTAGAGCCCCCTTAGGCGTGCAGGGTCGGTGTCCGACGGCACCCGCAGCCAGATCGTGCCGACTCCCGCCCGCCCGACGGCCGTTGCCCGTGGCACGGCGCGCAGTACGCGCGCGATCTCCGTCGGCAGCGCGTGCACACGGACGACGAAGTCGCCGCGCTGCCGAGCCCGCTGCTGCGCCCACACGTCCTCGTCGTCCTCAATGACCTCGCCGGCCACCTTCGCTGCGCGTTCCGCAGCGGCCGACCCGGCGAACCGGACCAGGAGCGAGCCCCGGCCGCCGTCCCAGCGGAGGTCGAGGGCGTCAGCCTCCAGCGGTCGGCGCGACAACTCGAGCGCCGCGGCCTGAAGCGCCTCGGGGGCATCGAAGCGCAGCACCGCGGTCGCCCAAGCCTCCGGCCGCGGGTGCAGCCGCACCGCCACCTCGGTGATGACGCCGAGGGTCCCGTAAGACCCCGCGGCGAGCTTGGGCAGGTCGTAGCCGGCGACGTTCTTGATCACGCGCCCACCGCCGCGCGCGACGGTGCCGTCCGCCAGCGCCATCTGCACGCCGATGACGAGGTCGCGCGGCGCCCCGTAGCGGTGGCGCATGGGACCCGAGTCCGCCGTCGCCACGAGCCCGCCGACGGTCCCGTTCCCCGGCGGGTCCAGGGCAAGCATCTGCCCGTGCTCAGCCAAACGCGCACCGATTTCGGACACGCGCTCGCCCGCACCGATCACGACCGTGAAGTCGCCCGGCTCGTGATCCCATCCCTTCAGTGCCGCAGTTTCGAGGGCCGGAGCGTGCACATCCCGGCCCCACCGCCGCGTGCCGGCACCGATGATCCGAGCTGGTCCGGAGGCCAGCCGGGCGGCCACGACCTCAGAAGCGCTCGGCAACGCCGGCCTCCTCGAGCGGGTGGCGCCGGTAGACGCCGGGCACCTCGCCGCACAGCCGCGGTGTCGGCATCACCTTGCCGGGGTTCGCCAGGCCGTGCGGATCGAACGCGCAGCGCAGCATCTGGAACGCGGCGAGGTCGGGCTCGGAGAACTGCTTGCCCATGTGCTTCTTCTTGTCGTAGCCGACCCCGTGCTCGCCGGTGATCGATCCGCCCAGCTCCAGGCACGCGTCGAGGATGCGCTCGGAGAGCTCGGCGGCGCGCTCGGCGTCCTCGTCGGAGTCGTAACAGACCAGCGGGTGCAGGTTGCCGTCGCCGGCGTGGAAGACGTTGGCGACGCGCAGCCCGTACTCCTCCGACAGCGCCGAGATGCGCTGCAGCACCTCTCCCAGCTTCGTACGCGGGATGACGCCGTCCTGGACGTAGTAGGCGTGCGCGATCCGGCCCATGGCGGCGAACGCGGCCTTTCGGGCGCGCCAGAAGCGCGCCGCCTCGGCGGCGTCGGCAGCGACGCGCACCTCGTTGGCGCCGGCGTCGCGGCAGAACGCCTCGACCTCCTCGAAGCGGGCGTCGCACTCCTGCTCGCTGCCGTCGAGCTCGACCAGCAGCGCCGCGCCGGCGTCGAGCGGGAACCCCGCGTTGGCCATCGGCTCAGCCGCTTGGATCGCGAGGTTGTCCATCATCTCGATCGCTGCGGGAACGACCCCGGCCCCGGTGATCGCCGTGACCGCCTCGCCCGCGTCCAGCGGCGAGTCGAAGAAGGCGACGAGCGTGCGGACCGCCTCGGGCACCGGCACGACGCGCAGGGTGATCCCGGTGACCACGGCCAGCGTGCCCTCGGAGCCGACGAGCGCGCCGAGCAGGTCGTAGCCCGGAAGGTCGGCCCGTGCGCCCCCGACCTCGACGACGGTCCCGTCGGTGAGCACGACCTCGAGGCCGGTGACGTAGTTGGTGGTGAAGCCGTACTTGAGGCAGTGGGCGCCGCCGGAGTTCTCCGCGACATTGCCGCCGATCGTGCAGACGATCTGGCTGCTCGGGTCGGGCGGATAGAAGTATCCCGGCGCGACGGCGGCCGTGACCTCGACGTTCGTGACGCCCGGCTCTACGACGACGCGACCGTTGTCGAGGTCGACCTCGAGCACGCGCCGCAGGCGGCTGAGGGCGATCACGATGCCGTCGGCGACCGGCAGCGCCCCGCCGCTGAGCCCGCTGCCGGCGCCGCGGGCGACGAAGGGCGTCCCGGCGGCGTAACAGGCGCCGACGACCGCGGCGACCTCGTCCGCGGACCCCGGCAGCACCACCGCCCCGGGCGTGACCGCGTACTGCAGCAGCCCGTCGGACTCGTAGGTCTTGAGCTGATGGGCGTGGGTGACGACGTGGCGCTCGCCGCAGATCTCGCGCAGGCGCGTAATGAGCTCTGACCCGACGTCTGCCATCGCCAGAGTTGTACTCGCTGAAGACCCCTAAAGCTCGCTGGACGAAAAGCCGATCCGTATTCTTGAGATGTCCGTCGCCGCCACGATCGCGCCATCACCGGGCTGGTATCCCGACCCGCACGGGCCCGACCACCTGCGCTGGTGGGACGGATCGGGTTGGACCGATCACGTCACCGGCGCCCCCCGGCCGACGGGCAAGGTGGTCGCCGAGGCGCCGTTCGTGGCCGACATCCTGCCGAGCGACCTCGACCTCTTCGACGACGCCGACCCGATCGAGTTCTCCTGGGAGGACACCTTCGAGGCGTTCGTGGTGACGGTTGACGACTTCGAGCCCGCGGCGACGCCCGAGCCCGCTGCGAAGCCCGAACCCGAGCCGGTGCAGCCGGGACCGTTTGCCTTCCGCGCGCGCCCCCTCGGGTCCGCGCCCGCCCCGGAGCGTGCGTCGGAGGCGGTCCGCGACCTCCCCGTCTACGGGTCCCCGCTCGCCACCATCTCCTCGCCCCTGCCCGCCCGGGCCGCGGTTGTCGCGGAGGTCGAGCCGCAGGTGCTGTCCGCCCCGGAAACCGAGGTCGAGACCGGGGCTGAGGCCGAACCCAGGCCTGCCCCGCCGACGCACACGCGCAGCCCCGTGCCGCGGCGGGCCCTCACCGGGAGCGCAGCGCTCGTCGTGGCCGCCGCCGCGGCCGCCGGCATCACGAACCTGTTGCGCGGCGACGATGCGTCCGACCGTCCCGCCGGTCCCGTGGTGGCGCCGATCAGCACCGCCGACCGCACCTGCCTGAAGGAATGGAACACCACCGCGAGCGGCACGGCCGCCGAGCTTCGGGTCACCCTCGGCCAGTTCACCGGCGCCTACGCGCGCGTGGGCCGCGTCGACCCGCTGCCGGGCACCCTGATGGCACCCGACAGCTGCGCGCTGACGGTCTATGACCCCGCCACGGACACGAACGCCGTGTTCGTGTCCGGGGTCAAGGATCAGCTCGGCTACATGGACGTCACGTCCTACCCCCGCGCGAAGTCGTACGGCTGGCCGAAGTCCGAGCGCCAGGCGAACGTCGCCATCAGAGAGGACGGGGCGATCCTCGCCCTGTGAGCGAGAGGGCCCCTACGCGGCGGCGAGGCGCTCCGCGACCTTGTCCCAGTCGACCGTGTTGAACCACGCGTCGATGTAGTCGGGCCGCTTGTTCTGGTACTTGAGGTAGTAGGCGTGCTCCCACACGTCGCAGCCCAGCAGCGGCGTCTTGCCGTCTGACAACGGGGAGTCCTGGTTGGCCGTCTTGACGAGATCGACGCCGCCGGAGCCGTCGGCGACCAGCCAGGCCCAGCCGGAGCCGAACTGCCCGATGCCGGCCTCCTTGAACGCGGACTTGAAGTCCTCGAAGGAGCCGAACTTCGCGTCGATCGCGCTGGCGAGGTCGCCCGAAGGCTCGCCGCCGCCGTCGGCGCTCATGGACTCCCAGAACAGCGAGTGGTTGTGGTGGCCGCCGGCGTTGTTGCGCACCGGGCCCTGCTTGTCCGACGGGAGCGAATCGAGGTTCTGCAGCACCTCTTCGACGTCCTTGTCGGCCCACTCGGTGCCTTCTAGGGCGGCGTTGGCCTTGTCCACGTACGCCTGGTGGTGCTTGTCGTGGTGGACGCGCATCGTCGCCTCGTCGATATGGGGCTCGAGGGCGGCGTAGTCGTACGGAAGCTCTGGGACGGAATAGGCCATGCCTGGAGCTTAGACTCGCTGCACGTGACGCGCCTCTCCACCTACCTGCTCCCCACGGAGAAGCAGCCGCCCGCCGACGCGGAGGCGCTCAGCCACAAGCTGCTCGTCCGCGCCGGCATGATCCGGCAGGTCGCCGCCGGGCTGTGGACGTTCATGCCGGCCGGCTGGCGCGTGCACCGCAAGGTCGAGCAGATCATCCGCGAGGAGATCGACGCGATCGGCGGCCTGGAGATGCTGATGCCCGTACTCCAGCCGGCGGAGGTCTGGCAGCGAACGGGCCGCTACGGCATCGACGAGCTGTTCAAGCTCAAGGACCGCAAGGGCACCGACCTGGTGCTCGGGATGACCCACGAGGACGTGGTCACCTGGCACGTCTCGCAGCTCGTGCGCTCCTACAAGGAGCTGCCGCTGATCCTGTACCACCAGCAGACCAAGGAGCGCGACGAGCCCCGCCCGCGCGCCGGCCTTTTGCGCACCCGCGAGTTCATCATGAAGGACTCCTACTCGTTCGATCTCGATCTCGAGGGCCTGGACGCGGCCTACCAGAAGCACCGCCACGCCTACGCGCGCATCCTCGACCGCGCGGGGCTGCAGTGGTACGAGGTCGAGTCCGACGTGGGGATGATGGGCGGCATCGGCGCCCACGAGTACATGGCGCCGTGCGCGGCGGGGGAGAACGACGTCGCCCTCGCACCCGGCTATGCCGCCAACGTCGAGGTCGCCTCCGCCGAAGCGCAGACCGTCGAGCTCCCCGAGCCCCTGCCGGCTCCCGAGGAGGTCGTCACCCCCGGTGTCACCACGGTGGCCGACCTGAGCGCACAGCTGAGCATCGCCCCGGGCGCGTGCCTGAAGGCGTACCCGGTCATCACCGAGCAGCGCGGCATGATCATGGTGCTCGTCCGCGGCGATCACCGCGTCAACGAGATCAAGCTCGCCAACGTGCTGGGGGAGCCGGCGCGCCCCGCCCGCCCCGAGGAGATCGCCGACCGCATCGGCCCGCCCGGCTTCATCGGGCCCGTCGGTGCCGGCGTCCCGGTCATCTTGGACGCCGCAGTGCGGCCGGTGGGCGGGCACGTCGCGGGCGCCAACCGCGCCGACCACCATCTGCGCGGGGTCGAGCCCGGCCGCGACTTCACCTACGAGACGGCGGACGTGCGCGCGGTCGAGGAGGGCGACACGATCGGTGGGCAGCCCATCCGGATCGAGCCCGCGATCGAGGTGGGGAACATCTTCAAGCTCGGCACCCGCTACTCCGATCCGCTCGACGCCACGGTCCTCGACCGCGAGGGCGTCGCACGCAAGCTCGTCATGGGCTCCTACGGCATCGGGCCGGCGCGGATCATGGCCGCGGCCGTCGAGCAGTACGCCGACGACTCGGGCATCTCCTGGCCGCGATCGCTTGCCCCCTGGGACGTCGAGCTCGTCGCGCTCGGCAAGGGCGGGCGGGATCCCAGTCCCGAGCGCACGCTCGCCGAGCGCCTCTACGGCGAGCTCAGCGCCGCCGGGCTGAGCGTCCTCTACGACGATCGCGAGGCCGGCCCGGGCCTGAAGTTCGCCGACGCCGAGCTTGTCGGATGCCCGCTGCGCCTGACCGTCGGCCGCCGCACGCTCGAGGCAGGCGAGATCGAGGTCCAGGTGCGCCGCGGCAAGGAGACCCGTTCCATCCCCTCCATCGAGGACGCGGCGCACATGGCCGCAGAGCTGTGGGCGACACTGGAGTAGACCGGGCGCCGCCCGCGTCCGCGTGGCAGCGTCCGCGCCTGACGGTTCAGCGCTTCTTCGGGCTGGACCGGTCGGGTCCGCCTCCGCCGGCCACGCTCGCCGGCGCCCCGCTGAACCCGTGGACGATCCCGAACGCGATCGGGTTCGTCCGCCTCGCCCTGATCCCGGTCTTCTTCGTCGTGGCGATGACCAGCTCGGACGGCACGGGGGCGTGGCCGGCCATCCTGTTCGGGGTGATCGCGTGGACGGACTACGCGGACGGGATCGCAGCACGCGTCACCGGCCAGTACTCGCGGCTCGGGACGCTGATCGACCCGATCGCCGACCGGCTGCTGATCATCGGCGGCATCATCGTCTGCTGGAACTTCGACCTGCTGCCCCGCTGGGCGCTCGCAGTGCTGGTCGGCCGCGAGGTCGCGATGCTCGCCCTGGCCCGCTACGGCCTCAAGCAGGGTGTCGACATCGACATCAACTGGCCCGGCCGGCTCGCCGTCTGGCCGGTCATGACCGCGATCTTCTTGGGCCTCGTCAGCCTGCTCGCCGCCGCCGAGATCATGCTCTACGTCGGCGTGTTCCTCTCCTTGCTGTCCTTCGCGATGTACGCGCGCGTCGGTTTCGCAAGTCGTGTCGCCGCGAAGCGGCAGTGACTCTGTCGTCCGTAGGACGAGAAGACGCTCAACCTGAGGTAGAGGCGTTGGTATGCTCGCCAGATGAGCATGGACACCTTCCCCGACCTCGGCTCGCTCGCAGACCAGGAGCTCAAGGACCTCATCCAGCAGCTCACTGAGGATGAGCAGGACGTGTCTTACAAGCGGCGGATCCTGCACGGCAAGATCGACATCCTGCGCGCCGAGCTCGTCAACCGCTTGCGCAAGAAGCACGAGTCGGGTGACGATGTCGTCTCCTACGCGGACGTCGACCGCCTCACCGACATCCTCTCCGGGCGCGCGTCCGGCAGCGCCGAGGGCTAGTCCGCGCCGCGATGGCGCGTCACTGCTCAGAGTGCGGGTTCGTCAACGCGGAGGGGGCGAGCTACTGCTCCCGCTGCGGGACCTTCATCGGGACGCCTGAACCCGCCAAGCCCAGCCAGGGGACGACGGCCACCTACGTGATCGACGAGGCGACGGGGGAGCTGCGCCCCGTCGAGGTCGAGGACGTCACCTCGGGCGGCGGCGCGCTCGTGATCCGCTCGGGCGGCGGCCGGGTCGGCCAGTCCTTCCCGCTGCGCGGCGGGCGGATGACGATCGGCCGCACCCCGGAAGCCGACGTGTTCCTTGACGACGTGACCGTCTCGCGCGATCACGCCTCGCTCGTGCACCGCCAGGGCGCCTGGTACCTCGACGACTCCGGCTCGCTCAACGGCACCTACGTCAACCGCGGGCGCATCGACTCGCACCTGCTCGCCGACGGTGACGAGGTCCAGGTCGGCAAGTACAAGCTCACATACCTGGCGGGCTGATGTCCCCCCCCGAGGAGGCCCCCGCCGCTGCCCAGTCGACGGGGAAGTCGCTGACCATCGGCGCGGTCTGCAAGGCGCTGGGCCAGGAGTTCCCGGACATCTCGATCTCCAAGATCCGCTACCTGGAGGACCAGAAGCTTGTCACTCCGCGGCGCACCGCCGGCGGCTACCGGCTGTACTCGACCGACGACGTCGCGCGGCTGCGGACCATCCTGCGCCTGCAGCGCGACGAGTTCCTGCCGCTGCGCGTCATCCGTCAGGAGCTCGCGCGTGGTCGTACCGAAGGCGATGACGTAGGGCAGGTGGGTCCGGATACACCGGCGCGCCCGTCGAGCGCCGCGCCCCGCCGGGCCGGCGTCTCGGTCCGCGACCAGGGCTCGCTGACGACGCTCGACGAGCTGCTCGACGCCACGGGCGCCACGCGCCAACTGGTCGCCGAGCTCGAGGACTTCGGGCTGATCTCCGACCAGGGGCGCTCCCCCGGGGCACCCGGCAGGCCGGGAACGCGTCTCTACGACGACACCGACCGCGAGATCGTCCGCGTGTGCGCCGAGCTGGCGCGCTTCGGGGTGCACGGGCGCAACCTGCGTGTCTTCAAATCCTCTGCCGACCGCGAGGCGCAGCTGCTGCAGACGCTGCTGGCACCCTCGCTGCGCTCGCGCAATCCTGACCGCAAGCGCGAGGCGCTCGAGACCCTGGAGAACCTCGCCGCCGTCGCCAGCCACCTCAACTCGCTGCTGCTGGTCTCCGATCTGCGCAAGCTGGTGCGGTCGGCCGGTTGATCGCCCTCGAAGACCACATCCGCGACATCCCCGACTACCCGAAGCCGGGGATCGTGTTCAAGGACATCACGCCGCTGCTGCTCGACCCCGCGGCGCTCGACGGCGCGATCGACGCGCTGGCGGCGTGGGCGGAACCGCTGGAGGTCGACCTGGTGGTCGCCGCGGAGGCGCGCGGCTTCATCCTCGGGGGTGCGCTCGCCCGGGCGCTCGGCGCCGGCTTCGTGCCCGCCCGCAAGCCCGGCAAGCTGCCCCACGACACCGTGTCGGCGGAGTACATCCTCGAATACGGCGTCGACGCGCTGGAGATGCACGCGGACGCGCTCGCCCACGGCGCGCGGGTGCTCGTCCACGACGACCTGCTCGCCACGGGCGGCACGGCCCGCGCGCTGTGCGAGCTCGTCGAGGGCCGCGGAGCGCACGTCGTCGGCTGCGCCTTCCTGGTCGAGCTCGGGTTCCTCGCCGGCCGCGAGGCCCTCGACGGCTACGACGTGCACGCGCTCGTCGCCTACTAAGTGGCCCGTCCCGCGACCACCCACTCGAAGCGCCGGGCGGCGACCCTCGCCTGGCTGTGTCCTCGCTCGGGGCAATGGCTCCGCCATGGCACCCTCCCTCTCGGTCTCGCTGTCGCTCGCCACCGGGCTTCGCCCTCCGCTTTGCCAGCCGACGCCGCTCCAACCTCGCTGCGCTCGGAAGCGGCGTTTCGGGCGGGCGGCCACGAGACGAGCCACTGCTGATGGTCACACGACGCAGCGCGATCGTCGCGGCCCCGCGCACCGAGGTGTGGGAGCTCGTCGCCGATCCCTACCACCATCCCCGCTGGTGGCCGCGCGTCGAGCGCGTCGAGGGCGTGACGTCGCGCGGCTGGACCAACGTGTCCGTCTCCGCGCGCGGGAACACGGTGCGCACCGACTGGGCGGTCGAGGCCAACCTCCAGCCGACCGAGCGCCGCTGGGCGCAGGAGATCGAGGGGACGCCGTTCGAGCGGCTGTTCAAGCGCAACGTCGTGGTCGCGACGCTCGAGCACGCCGAGGGAGGCGCCACGCGCGTCACGCTCGCCTATGAGCAGAAGCCGCGCGGTGCCGCACGCGTGATGCCGTTCCTGCTCAAGCGGCCGATGGGCAAGCAGCTCGACGAGGCGCTCGAGAACCTCACCGCAGTCGTCGCGCGGTGATCCGCCGGCGCGAGCAGGTCTTCCACGGCTGGGGAGAGCCGGGCGCGGGGCCCGCGCTCCTCGACCACGCCGATGCGTGGCTGCGCGAGCACCTGAGGCTCCAGGGCGGGGTGGTCGAGGCGCCGGTCGACCTCGCCCACGTGGTCCTGGGCGAGCTCGCGCTTGCGGCGCGCGTGCGCGAGCGCCTGGCCGCCGTCGCCGAGGTGCGCGACGACCGGGAGGCCCGCGTCCTGCGTGCGGCCGGCAAGTCGTATCTGGATCTGCTCGCCCAGCGCGCGGGGGAGTGCACCGACGCGCCCGACGCGGTGGTGGCGCCGGCGTCCGCGGCCGCCGTCGCCGACGTGCTGCGGATCTGCAACGAGGAGGACGTCGCCGTCGTCCCGTTCGGCGGCGGTACCTCGGTGGTCGGTGGCGTGGCCCCCGGGCGCGGCGGCCGCGACGCGGTCATCAGCCTCGATCTCGGCCGCCTCGACGCGGTGCTCGGCGTCGACGGCCAGCTGGTGCGCCTGCAGCCCGGGCTGCGCCTGCCCGAAGCCGACCATGCCCTGCGCGCGCACGGCCTGACGCTCGGCCACTTCCCGCAGTCCTACGAGTGGGCGACCGTCGGCGGCTGCGTGGCCACCCGGTCGGCCGGCCAGGCGTCGACGGGCTTCGGCCGCATCGAGCGCAACGTCGTCGCCGTGCGGCTGGCCACGCCGCTCGGGGAGATCGGAACGCGCGAGGTGCCCGCCAGTGCGGCCGGGCCGGCGCTGCGCGAGCTGATCGTCGGCTCCGAGGGCGCGTTCGGGGTCATCACCGAGGTCACCCTGCGCGCCCGCCCGCTCGCCGCAGAGCAGCGTTACGAGGGCTGGTTCGTGTCGAGCTTCGCCGAGGGAGTCGCGGTGCTACGGGGTTTGGCCGAGGACGGTCTCGCCCCCGACGTCGCCCGCCTCTCCGACGAGGCGGAGACGGAGGCGTCGCTCGCCCTGGCCGGCCGCGCCGGGCTGGCGCGGACGCTCGGCCGGGTGCGGCCTGCACTGCTGATCTGCGGATGGGAGGCGGAGATGGGGGTGCGCCGGACGGAAGCGCGCCGGCGCCTGCGCGCGACCCGCGCGCTGCCGGCGGGCGAGCGCGCCGGGCGGGCTTGGCTGGCCTCGCGCTTCGCCGGCCCGCACCTGCGCGACGACCTACTCGATCGCGGCGCCGTCGTGGAGACCCTGGAGACGGCGACGACCTGGTCGCGCCTGCCTGCGCTCAAGGCCGCGGTGACGGGGGCGCTCGGCGGGCTGCACGTCGGCTGCCACGTCTCCCACGTCTATCCGACCGGCGCTTCGCTGTACTTCACCGCGCTCGGCCGTCGCGACGCCGCCGACCCTCGCGGCCAGTGGCTGCGCGCGAAGGCGGCCGCCTGCGACGCGATCCTCGCCGCGGGAGGCACGCTCACCCATCATCACGCCGTCGGCCGCGACCACGCCCCGTGGCTGACCGGCGAGGACGGTCCGCTGGGCGTGGACGTGCTGCGCGCGGTCAAGGAGCGCCTGGACCCCGCGGGCATCATGAACCCCGGGAAGCTGCTGATGGGCTGAGCGGCGTCGCTACGGGGTCGGCGTAGCCGCGCCGCCGGCGCTGGGCGCGGCGATGTCCGCGATGGCGCCCTGGAGCAGGACGTCCGCGGGCGAGGCGCCGGGGTCGGCGTTCTCGCGACTGATGACGAAGCTCTTGGCGGTCCTCAACCAGCCCAGGAGCTTGGCGGCGTCGTCCTCCATCGGCCCGGACGCCTGGAGCACGCCGGACTGTTCGACGACGTCGGCGAAGCCCAGGAAGTGGTCCGCCTTGCCGCCGGTCAGCCAGATGGCGTAGGCGAAGTTCTTCGTCGTCGGCTCGAGGTTCTCGGCGATCACGTTGAACGCCAGCGCCTCCTGGCTCTGGGAGACGAAGAGCTCCACCTGCCCGGCGGCGTCGCCGCCGTCCTGCGGATCGAGCGCGAGGATCCCCGCGGACACGAAGTCCGAGGCGCCGGTCGGATCAGTCGGCGCCGCCGTTGCGGTGGCCTCGCCGGTCGGATCAGTCGGCGCCGCCGTTGCGGTGGCCTCGCCGGTCGGATCAGTCGGCGCCGCCGTTGCGGTGGCCTCGCCGGTGGTCGTGCCGGTCGTCGCCGTCTCGGAGCCGGGATCGTCGGAGTCGCGGGCGACAAGCCAGATCACCAGCGCGGCGACGAAGACAGCCAGGCCGCTGATGAGCAGCGCGCCGCCCAGCCGGCTCGTGCGGGCGGTCTCGCCGTCCGACGCGATCTCGCTGGCCGGCTCCTTGCTGCTGCCGGTCACCTCGCCGAAGCCGAAGTCGGCCGGGGGGGTGGTCGCCTGTGGGCGCTGACGCGGCCGCGGACGTGCGCGCGCCGGCGCGGTGGTCGCCTGTGGGCGCTGACGCGGCCGCGGACGTGCGCGCGCCGGCGCGATCGGATCTTCGAGGATCGGGTCCGTGTCATGGGCGATGACCGGCTCCGTGGGCTCGGGCTCACGCGCGGGCGGCGCGGCGGCGGCTGCCGGGCCGGCCGGCACCTCCGGCAGCGCGCTGCGAGCGACCCCGGCGAGCTCGGCGGCGATGGCCAGCGCCCAGGAGCGCGCGGGTTGCGAGCTCGTCAACAGCGACCGCGTGGCCTCGCGCCCGGTGACCGACTGCTGGCCGAGCAGGTAGTCGGAGATCTGGGCCCGGTCGGCCGGATCGACGGCCTCGCCCGGGGCGAGACGCTCCATGCCGCGGTGTGCGCGCTCGCGCACTGCTTCGGGCGTGATGCCCAGCAGTGCAGCGAGGTTCTCGTACGAGCGATCCTGCTGCAGAACCAGCTGCACGACTGCGCGCTGGTCGGGGGCGAGGGCATCGAGACTCACAGCGTCGGAAGCGTAGTGGAGCAGATAGCTTCTGCCCCCCGCATGAACGCGCGCTCAATGCAGACCTCCGGCTTCGACGCGTTGTACGGGCTCGAACTGGAGCGCGTCGACGGGGAGGAGGTCCGCGCCCGCGTCGACGTCGACGACCGCCACCTGCAGCCATTCGGGATCGTCCACGGCGGGCTGTACGCGTCCATCGCGGAGTCGATGGCGTCGGTGGGCACGTACGTCGGCACCGGCGAGGCGAAGTTCGTCGCCGGGCTCTCCAACCACACCTCGTTCCTGCGGCCGGTCTTCCCGGGGGACACGGTGACCGCGGTCGGGCTGCCGCGCCATCGCGGCAAGACCACGTGGGTCTGGGAGGTCGAGCTGACCACCTCGGCGGGCAAGGCCTGCGCGCTCTCGCGCGTCACCATCGCGGTCCGCGAGCCGCCCGCCACTTAGATGGTTGAATCAACCATCTAGCGCCCCGCGGCCAGGGTGATCGGGGTAAGCGTCCCGTCCGCCGCGTTGGCCACCCACACGCCGCCCTCCCCGACCGCGACCGCGGTGGGGCGGTCCCCGACCGGGAGCGGCTTGCCGACGACCGCCGCCTCACCGGGATCGATCCGCGTCACGGTGCCTTCGACGAGTTTCGGGCCCGGCGGCCGGACTCCGCCGACGTCGGTGGCCCACACGCCGCCCTCGCCGGCCGCCAGATCGAGCGGTGTCGCACCCATCACCGGGACGGCGCGCTCGTCGAGTTCGCCGGTCGCCGGATCGATCCGCACCACCTCGATGCGGTCGCCGAAGGGACTCGTCGCGATTGCGGCCCAGACCGCCCCTTCGCCGGACGCGAGGGCCAGGACGCGGCTACCGCCAGTCTCGATCGGCCCTGCCACGGCGCCCGTGTCCGGCTCGATGCGCGAGACCGTGCCGGCGTCGCCATTGGCGACCCACACGTCGCCCTCGGCGATCACCACGTCCGCAGGGCCGTCGCCGACTCGCAGCGGAGGATCGGGCCGGCGCGTGGCGGGATCGATCCGGGTCACGGTCCCGGCGTCATGGTCGGTGACCCAGACTCCACCGGCGTCGACCGCGATCCCGGTCGCGCCGGGCAGGCGCACGGGACGTCCCTCGAGGCGACCGCTGCGCGCCTCGAGCGAGCGAACGGTCCCGTCGCCACCGGCGACCCAGACGGCGCCCGTGCCGCCCGCGATGGCGACGGGGGCGTCGCCCACGGCCACGGGACGACCGATGCGGCGCCGGCGGCGCGGATCGACGCGGACGACCTTCCCGCCCGCCTGGTCGGCCACCCAGACCGTCCCCGCGCTGACGGTGACGGCGGTCGGGGTCCCGCCCACGTCGACGGGCGAGCGCATGGTCACCTGAGCGGCAGGGCGCCCACTCGTCGATTCCGATCCAGTGGGCGGTTCGGACCGGTTGGGCTGATCGTTGTCCGCGCATCCTGAGACCAGGACCAGCAGAGCGAAAGCAGCCAGGCGTCGAAGGAACACGAAAGGCTTTCTCGGCAAGCCGGGATCCGGATCATTCAGTCGGACCACCAGTTGATCCGCGTGCTCCACATTCGCGAAGAACCGGACATGAAGAAGCTTTACGTCCTCGCCGCCGTCGTGCTCGCAGCGGTTGTCGCGGTCGCCCAGAGCCCCGGCTCCAGTCACCGCGAAGCGCCGAACATCATGCTCGACCCCACCGCCGACAACACGGACACGTACGCGTTCGTGGCCGACGATGCGCCGGACGCGCTCACCGTCGTGGCGAACTGGGTGCCCGGTGGCAACCCGGCCAACGGGCCGAACTTCTTCCGCTTCGACGACCGCGCCCGCTACTACATCTCGATCGACAACACGGGTGAGGGCCAAGCCGACATCCGCTACCGGTTCGAGTTCAAGACCAAGGTGAGCAACGAGACGTTCCTCTACGCGGATACGGGCGTGGAGTCCATCGACGACCCGAGGTTCTTCCAGAAGCAGCGCTACAAGGTCACTCGCGAGACCTTCCGCAAGGGAAAGCGGATCAAGGCCAAGGTGATCGCCCGTGACCTGCCCGTCGCACCGAGCAACGCCGGGCCCAGGACGTTCCCCGACTACAACAAGGTCGCCAACGAGGCGATCCGCACCGCGGGGTCCACCAAGCTCTTCGTGGGCCAGCGCAACGATGCCTTCTTCATCGATCTCGGCGCCGCGTTCGACAACATCAACGTCCGGCAGGGCACGGGCAACACGGGCGGCGGGATCGACACCCAGTCCGGCACGTCGATCCAGACCATCACGATGCAGATCCCGGATCGCCTCGTCACCCGCAACGGCAAGGCCGTCACGGGTCCGGACGCAGACAACGCCACCGTCGGGGTCTGGGCCTCCACCGAGCGACGCAAGTTCGAGGTCACCAACGCCCGCTTCAGCTCCTCCAAGGGCTCGCGCGGCGGCTGGGTGCAGGTCTCGCGTCTGGGCGTCCCGCTGATCAACGAGCTGTTCCTCCCGGCGGGCCTGAAGGACAGGTACAACCGGCTGCGTCCGACCGCCGACGACAAGTTCGTCAAGCCCTTCGTCCTCGAGCCCGAGCTGGCGCGCCAGCTCAACAACCTCGCGGCCACGGGCCTCGCCGCGCCGGACAAGGATCGCACGGACCTGGTCGAGGCACTGCTCACCGGCATGCCCGGCCTCAACCAGATCAACGAGAAGAACGCGCTGGCCACGGACACGCTGAAGCTCAACCTCGGCATCCCGCCCGCAGTGACACCCAACCGCTTCGGCGTCATCGGCGGGGACAACGCCGGCTTCCCGAACGGCCGGCGCCTGGAGGACGACGCGGTCGACATCGTCGTCCAGCTCGCCGGGGGCTTCCTGAAGGGCAACCGGCTGCCGCTCGGCGACGGCGTCGATCGCGATGACCAGGCGTTCCTGGACACGTTCCCGTACCAATCGGTGCCCAACGACGGCCTCGCCAACCCCGTCTCGGACCGCACCGAGCCCACGCACGCTCCGACCCTGCCCGGCAACAACCCGCCGATCCCCGGCGGCTAGGCGCCGGTGGCGAATCCGATGGCGCGCCGGCTGGCAGTCGGCGCGCCGATCGTCGCCTTCGTCATCGCGCTGCTGGTGTTCGGCGCCGTCAATGACGGCCCGCAGGAGCGCGCGGACGAGCGGTCCTCCGCACGGCCTCTGGTGGTTGCCGGTTCGGGGGCAAGCACCGACGCGACGATCGCCGCCCTGCAGGAGCAGATCCGCGCAGGCGTGCGGCCGGCGCCGTTGGCGCAGCTCGGCGGCGCCTACCTGCAGAAGGTGCGTGAGACGGGCGACGTGACGTATTACGCGCGGGCCGAGGACGCACTGGACGCAGCGCTGGAGAACGACTCCAAGGATCTGGAGGCGGTGACCGGGCTCGGCACGCTGGCGCTTGCGCGCCACGACTTCCGCGCCGCTCTGGACCTGGGGCGGCGGGCGCGTCGCCTCGCACCCGCGGCGGTGAGCCCGCTGCCGATCGTCGTGGACGCGCTGGTCGAGCTCGGCCGCTACGGACAGGCAGCGCGCACCCTGCAGTCGCTGCTCGATCGCAAGCCCGGCGTGCCCGCCTATGCGCGCGCCTCATATGTGCGCGAGCTGCGCGGCGACCTTCCGGGTGCCGTGCAAGCGATGAAGCTCGCCGTCTCCGCCGCCGGCGGCGCCGGCGAGGGGGCGGCCTACGTGCAGACGCTGCTCGGCTCGCTGCACTTCGCGAGTGGCGGCGTGCGCGACGCCCGGGCCGCCTATCGCTCGGCGCTGCGCGCCGAGCCGGGCTTCCCCGCGGCGCTGGCCGGCATCGCGCGCACGGACGCCGCTGCCGGGCGCCTGGGGTCAGCCATCCGGCGGTTGCGCGAGGTCGTGCAGCGCCTGCCGCTCCCGGAGTACGTCGTCAGCCTTGGCGAGGCCGAGCTGGCGGCCGGGCGGCCCCGGGCTGCGCGGAGGGACTTCGCCCTCATGGACGTCCAGCGGAGGCTGATCGCAGACAGTGGGGGCAATGCCGACCTCGAGTTCGCGCTCTTCGAAGCCAACCACGGTGACCCGCGCGCCGGGGTCGACCTGGCCCGCAAGACCTGGGCTGCGGCCCCGAGCATTCGCTCCGCCGACGCGCTCGGCTGGGCACTGACCCGCGCCCGCCGGCCCGCCGCAGGCTTGGAGTGGGCCAAGCGCGCGCTGCGCCTGGGGTGGCGTGAGCCGTCCGTGCTCTATCACGCCGGGATGAGCGCCCGCGCCGCCGGCCGCCCGGGTGAAGCCCGCCGGATCCTCACGCGCCTGCACGACCAGTCCCCCCGCTTCTCCCCGCTCTACGGCCCGCGCGTAGGCCGGGCGCTGCGCGCCCTGGGCGGCTAGCCGCGGTAGGCGTTGGTGATCGGCATGCGCCGATCGCGCCCGAACGCCCGCGGCGAGATCTTGATGCCGGGCGGCTGCTGGCGGCGTTTGTACTCGTTGACGTCCACGAGCCGCAGCACGCGCTCGAGGTCGTCGGGGGGGCAGCCGAGCGCCTCCATCTGGGCGCGCGACGCGTCGTGTTCGATCGCCTGCTCGAGGATGTGGTCGAGCGTGTCGTAGTCGGGGAGCGAGTCGGCGTCCTTCTGGTCGTCGCGCAGCTCGGCGCTCGGCGGCCGGTCGATCAGCGACTGCGGGACCGGATGGGTCGCGTCCTGCGTGCCGCGGTGCGCGACGAGGCGGTAGACAAGGGTCTTGGGCACGTCCTTGATCACCGCGAACCCACCGGCGGTGTCCCCGTAGAGCGTGGAATAGCCGACGCTCGTCTCGGACTTGTTGCCCGTGGTCAGCACGAGCCAGTTGAACTTGTTCGACAAGGCCATCAGCAGGTTCCCGCGGATGCGCGCCTGCAGGTTCTCCTCGGTCAGGTCGGGCTCGCGGCCGGCGAAGGCGGGGGCGAGCATCCCCTCGATGGCGGCGAAGGCAGGCTCGATCGCGATCTCGAGCAGCTCGACGCCGAGGTTGTCGGCGAGCACCTTCGCGTCCGAGCGGGTGCCCTCCGACGAGTAGCGCGACGGCATGGTGACCGCCGTCACCCGGTCGGGGCCCAGCGCGTCCGCCGCGATCAGGAGCACGAGGGCGGAGTCGATCCCGCCCGACAGGCCGAGGCAGACGTGGTCGAAGCCGTTCTTGTCGACGTAGTCGCGCGTGCCGAGCACCAGCGCTGCGTAGACCTCGCCTTCGGGGTCCAGGACGGGCACCGCCTCTGCACGCGGGGCATCGCCGGCCGGGTGCGGGCGCGGCAGCTTCGACGGCGTGTCCACTGCCGGCAGTGCCGCGTGGACCGGCGGTCGCAGCCGCGCGTCGCGCAGGCGCGCCGTGCTCGCCGCCTGCAGATCAACCGTCGCGTGGACGAGGCACTCCGTGAACTGCGGGGCGCGGGCGAGCACCTTGCCCTCGTGGTCGACCACGATGGAGTGGCCGTCGAAGACGAGCTCGTCCTGGCCGCCGACGAGGTTGCAGAACGCGAAGGCGCTCAGGTTGTCGCGCGCGCGCTGCACGACCATCTGCTCGCGGCGGATGCCCTTGCCGCGCTGATAGGGCGAGGCGGACGCGTTGACGATCAGGTGCGCGCCCGCGTGCGCCTCGGCGGAGGCCGGGGGGCCGGGCGTCCAGATGTCCTCGCAGACGGTGAGGCCTACGCGGGCGTCGCCGAGCTCGACGACCGCACCCCGCTCGCCGGCCTGGAAGTAGCGCTGCTCGTCGAAGACGCCGTAGTTGGGCAGGTAGTTCTTGCGGTAGACCGCAGCGACCTCGCCGCCGGCGAGCACCGCCAGGGCGTTGAAGACGTCGTCGCTGCGCTCGGGGAAGCCGACCATGGCGACGATCCCGTCCGCGGCGCGCGCGAGCTCGGCCAGCGCCTCGCGGCAGGCGGCGAGGAAGTGCTCCTTGAGCAGCAGGTCCTCGGGCGGATAGCCGCAGATCGCGAGCTCCGGGAAGACGACGAGCTCGGCGCCCTCGTCACGGGCGCGCTCGAGGTGCTCGCGCAGCGTGGTGACGTTGCCCTCGAGGTCGCCCACGCGCGGGTTGACCTGCGCGAGCGCGACGTGCAGGGGAGCGGTCAGACCAGGCAAGAGCGGAACACCTCCTACTCAGTATTGCCGCGACCCTTGCCCAGCCACGCGTCGATGAACTGGCGCAGCTGGGGATCGGCCGGGTTCTCGGTCTCCAGGCGGCGCTGCCAGGCCAGCGCCTGCACGCCGGCGACGCCCGGCCGGCGTACGAGAAACGCCATCTGCCCGGCGGCGGCGAGCTCAGGATCGAACGGCCCAGTCGCGTCCTCGCGCAGCGCAACGAGCTCGGGCGGCGGCTTGGGCGTGCCGTACACGAGCGCGACGTCGCCGATGGACAGCGCCGCCAGCAGCACCGGGTCCTCGACGGCGCCCTCGCGCCGCAGGTTATCCGTGCCGGGCTCCCCCGAGGTCGGGGGGTCGCCGGGCGCGGTCTCGAAGCTGCCGGGCCCGGTCGCAACCTGCGTCGAGACGCTGCTGCCGTCACGGCCGCTGAACAACAACAGCAGGCCGAAGAGACCGGCCGCGACGATCACCACGCCGGCGAGGACTGGGAGAAGGCGCCGCATCCCGATGAGTCTGGCCGGAGACACGGACGTTTGCCAACTTTCAACACTGTGTATAATGTTTGTTGAAGCCCATGAACCTCACTGATCCTTCCCAATTCGCCCGCGCCTTCGACGAGCACCACCGTTCGGTGTTCGCCGCTGCGCAGCGCGTCCTGAACGACCACGCGCAGGCCGGCGATGTCGTCCAGGACGTCTTCCTGCGCATCTGGCGCCGCCCCGAGGCCTTCGACCCCACGCGGGCCGACCTCGGCACCTACCTCCGTCTCATGGCCCGCTCTCGGGCGATCGACCTCATTCGGGAAGGGCAATCGCGCGGGCGCATGACCGATCGCTTCAAGGTCGTCGTCGGCGAGGAGGCACCACGCACCGACGACCGGCCCGACCTCGCCGCCGAGCGCAACGACGATCGCGCCGCCATCCGCGATGCGCTGGGCGAGCTTCCCGTGCCGCAGCGCGAAGCGCTCGTGCTCGCCTACTGGGGCGGGCTGACCGCCGAGGAGATCGCTCGCAAGGAGCACATTCCGCTGGGCACCGCCAAGAGCCGCATCCGTCTCGGTCTCGCCAAACTGCGCATGGAGATGTCCGACGCGGCCGCCCTTCCGGCCGCCGCCTGAGCGTCTGTGCGCTGAGTCACAGTCGGCGCAACATCCGTCGGGCGTCTGTGTCCGTAAGAACAGACGTTCGACCTGCCGAACCGCTCGCGCTCGAAGCGCGGGCGGACGGGGGACCCAAAGTCGCCGCGATGCGAATGCGGCGGCAGGGGCGAATCGGCTGCTGCTCTGCAGCCGTAGGGAAGATCTCCCGAGCCCGTCAGATGAGCAGCGGTTGGCGCTTCGCGGCCAACACGCTGTCTCACAAGGGTCAGCAGTAAACGCCCCGTAGGCGCTCCCAAGGTCGCGTATGAGCAGGAGGTTCTCGATGCCGAGAACGATCGTGCGCGCCGGCGCTGTCGCCGGTGTGCTTTTCATCGCAGCATCCAGCGCCGCCCTCGCGGGCGAGCCGCTGAAGGCCGGCACCAGCACGCAGCATGTGCGCGCCGGCGAGAAGACGAAGGTCTGGGGCGACGCTCCGGGCAAGTTCGTGCGCTTCCAGACCCTCTCCGAGGGCCGCTGGTCAACGCTCGAGCGCACCCGCGCCCGCGACAACGGACGGTTCGTCCTGCGGGCTCGGCTCGAGACGCCGACGAGCGCCAAGACACGCGTCCTGTCGGCCGGCCGCACCAAGAAGACCGGGCGCCTGAACGTGTACCGCCCCGCGCTGGCGTCGTGGTACGGGCCTGGCCTGTACGGCAACCCGCTCGGCTGCGGCGGCACGCTGCAGTACGGCACGATCGGCGTCGCCCACAAGTCGCTGCCGTGCGGCACGAAGCTGACCATCAAGCACGGCAAGCACGAGGTGCGCGCCCGGGTCATCGACCGCGGTCCCTACTCGGGCACCCGCGAGTTCGACTTGACCGAGGCAACCGCTCGGCGGCTGCACTTCTCGGGCGTGGGGACGATCCTCACAACAAGGTGAGCTGAGCGTCGGCCCCACCTGGCTGTGCCAGGGAGGCGACGCGAACGCCCAGGAGGCGCACCGGCTTCGCGGGGTCGTACTCCCGCAGGAGCTCGAGCGCCGTCCTGGCCACCACCGGCTCGTCGTTGGTGGCGACGGTGATCGTGCGTGCGCGCGTCACCGTCGTCCAGTCGTTCAGCCGGACCTTGATGGCGATGGTGCGGCCGCGGCGGTCGGCCTTCTGCAGCCGCTCGCACAACGTGACGGAGAGCTCTGAGAGCTTCGCCTCGAGCGTGGCGCGGTCGGCGATGTCGGTGTCGAAGGTGCGCTCGCAGGACTCCGAGACGGTGACCGTGTGGGTCTCGAGGCTCGTGGAGCCGTGGAAGTGCGCGCGCCGGACGAGGTCGCGGCCGTGGTTGGGGCCGAAGCGCTCGGCCAGGGCCGCCTCGTCGGTGCGCTGCAGGGCGCCCAGCGTGGTGATGCCGAGCGCGGTCAGCCGCTCGACCGTCTTGGGTCCGATGCCGGGGATGAGCCCGGGGGACGCGGAGGAGAAGCGCTCGCACGCCATCTCCCGGCTCAGCGCCACGAATCCCCGGGGCTTCTCGGCGTCGGAGGCGACCTTGGCGACCAGCTTGTTGGGCCCGATCCCGACGCTGGCGTTCAGGCCGGTCGCGGCGCGGATCTCCGAGACGAGGCGCCGCAGCGAGGCCTTGGGCGCGACGTGGTCGGAGACGTCGAGGTAGCCCTCGTCGAGCCCGACCTGCTGCACGATCTCGACGTGCTTGCGGACGATCTCCCACACGCGCTTGGAGGCGTCCTTGTAGGCGGCGAAATCCGGCGGGATGAGCACGGCGTCCGGGCACAGGCGCAGAGCGCGGGACGTTGGCATCGCCGAGCCGATGCCGAACTTGCGCGCCTCGTAGGTCGCCGTGGTGACCACCGCGCGCGGCCCATTGCCGGAGACGATCACCGGCTTGCCGCGCAGGCCGGGCCTGCGCAGCAGCTCGACGGACGCATAGAAGGCGTCCAGGTCCATGTGGGCGATCACCTTGCGCACGGCACCGCAGTTTCCTGGCTACGGTGGACGCCTCCATGCCGACTCCCGAAGAGATCGAGGCCGCGGCGGGCATCGCGCCCGCCTCCGAGGAGGACCGCAAGCGCCTGTGGGCTGCGGCCCAGGCCCACGCGGCTCCCGAGGGCCGCGGACCCGCGGTCGACGACCTGCGGGTCGCCGCGGCGATGCTCACCGCCGCCGGGGCGATCGGCTCGGAGCACCTCGCCGCCGGTCTCGGGCGAGCCATCATCACGCTGACGGACTCCGAGGCGGGTGACGAGGAGGTCGACGTCTCCGTCGAGTTCTCCCCGCAGCTCGAGGAGCTCGGCGAGGACGAGGTTGCCGGCACCCCGGCGCAGCTGCTCGCGCTGGAGGTCCTCGAAGACGCCTTCGGGGACGGCAAGCCGCAGTCTCCCACCTAATCGGTACCCCCTTGTGAGACAGCGGGTTGTCTGCGCAGCGACAACCGCTGCCA
>JBBJOW010000001.1:0-71573 GCA_037724045.1 Solirubrobacteraceae bacterium | reverse complement strand
CCAATCGGTACCCCCTTGTGAGACAGCGGGTTGTCTGCGCAGCGACAACCGCTGCCAGCCAATCGGTACCCCCTTGTGAGACAGCGGGTTGTCTGCGCAGCGACAACCGCTGCTCAGTAGAGGGCGGCCGCGAGCTTGCGGCGCGACTCCCGGGCCAGCGGATGCTCGACGCCGAGCGCGTCGAGCACGCCGACGACGACGCGCCGCAGGTCGTCCTTGCGGTCCTGATCGTCGGCGGCCGCGATGGCCGCGATGAGCGCGTCCAAACCAGCTTCCTCATCCCCGGCGTCGAGCAGCGCGAAGGCGTCAGCGACGGCGGGATCGTCCTCGTGCCGCAGGCGGGAGGCGAGGCCCTCGGCGGCGAAGCCGGGGCGGCTCTCGACGAGCTGCAGCGCCTCCTCCCGTTCGCCCCGGGCGTGCAGGATGAGCGCGAGCCCGACCGCGGCCTCGGTGTTCGCGGGTGCGAGCTCGAGCGCACGGCGCAGGTTCTCCTCGCCGCCCTGCTTGACGAGCTCCTCCGCTTCGGAGGGGACGAGCGCGTCGAAGAACGCCTTGACCTGCGCCGGCCCGACGGCGCCGACGAACTCCGACGCCAGGCGCGCGTCCTTGAACGCCTTGACCGCGGGGATGCTGCGGATCTCGAAGGCACGTGCGATGCCGGGATTGGCCTCCGTGTCGAGCTTGGCCAGCACCACCTTGCCGGTGCGCTCGTTGGCCGCCTGCTCGAGCACCGGCGTCAGCTGCCGGCACGGCCCGCACCATGAGGCCCAGAAGTCGACCACCACGGGCACTTGCCTGGAGCGCTCGATGACCTCGGCCTCGAAGGTCTGCTCGGTGACGTCGATGACCGTCATGGCCTGCAAGGCTAGAGCCGTGCACGTGTCCATCGAGGAGGCGGGGGAGGGGGTGTCGGTCGTCCTGCTGCACGGCCTGACGGCCACGCGCCGCTACGTCGTCCACGGCTCGCGCGCGCTCGAGCGCGGCGGGCACCGCGTGGTCGCCTACGACGCCCGGGGCCACGGCCGCTCGGCGCCCCAGGACGACTACGGCTACGAGGCGCTGGCGACGGATCTCGCCACGGTCCTCTCCGACCGCGGCATCGAGTCCGCGGTGCTCGCCGGCGCGTCCATGGGCGCGCACACCATCGCCGCGTTCGCACTGCGCGCGCCGCAGCGGGTGCGCGCGGCCGTCCTCATCACGCCCGCCTTCGATCCCGAGGGCGAGCCATCGTTCGCGAGCTGGGACGCCCGCGCGCACGGGCTGCGATCCGGCGGCATCGAGGGCTTCCTCGAGGCCTCCAGGCCCTTCTCGTCGCCGCCGCGCTGGCACGACACCATCGAGCGGGTCATCCGGCAGCGGCTCGGCGAGCACGAGTCGCTCGACGCGGTGGCCGACGCGCTCGAGCAGGTCCCGCGGTCGCGCCCGTTCGAGGCCTGGGCCGACCTCGCCTCACTGCAGGTCCCCGTGACGATCGTCGCCTCCAGCGACGACGCCGACCCCGTGCATCCGTTCGCCGTCGCCGAGCGCTACGCCGCGGCCCTCCCCGATGGCCGCCTCGTCACCGAGGAGCCGGGCCAGTCCCCGCTGGCCTGGCAGGGCGGCCAGCTCTCGCGCGTCATCGCCGAGGCGGCGCACGCGTGACCGCAGCGGGCTGCGGCTCGTCATCAGCGAGGAGATGCGCGTGCGCCCCACGGGTGATGCGGGTCCTATGAGAGGGCCGTCCCGCGCCGGGCGGGTGCATACAGTCGTCCGCATGCCCACCTACCTCTTGCTGATCGTGGCCATCGGCGCAACCGTCGTCGCTCTCGGGGTGTCCGCCCCCGCCGCTCTCGCCATGCGCCTGATGCCGCTGATCGTTGCCTTCGCCCTGGTGGCCGGCCCGGCCTCCGCCGACGCGCCGATCGCGAACGCGGCCGCCAACTGCGGTGGCACCGTCACCGGATCCATCGACGGCAACCAGGTTCGCGCGCGTTCGATCGCGACGCGCAACACCAGCTGCCGCGCCGGGAAGGACGTGATCCGGCGGTTTCTGTCCAAGGCCAACCGGAAGCCGTCGTGCAATCGGCGATCCAAGCGCCCGCCGCCGACCAGCGGCTGCGGGATCGGCAGCTTCAACTGCTTCCGCCGCGACAGCACGTACTGCGCCTCCCCGAGCGCCAGGGAGGTCTCCTGGCGCGAGTGACGGCCGGCGCCTACGAGCTGGGTGTGCAGCGGCGCGCCCAGCGCCACCAGGGCGACGAGCGGCGCCAGGACGATCAGGTAGGGAAGGGCCAGCACGGCGAGCACCGCCAGCAGCAGCACGGTGCCGGTGAAGGCGAGCGCGAGCGTGACGGCCGCGTGCAGCGCACGCCGCCGCCGGCGACCCGGACCGATCACTCCACGTGCCCCTCGAGGCGGCCTCAATGCACCGGCCCGCACCGAGCTCGATCTTGAAAGCCCAGCGGGTCTAAGCTCGGAGCCATGCCCGCGACACTTCCGGAGGACCAGCGGCTCACCGAGATCTCGGCGCGGGCCTTCGAGCACCCCGCCGACCGCGCGGCCACCGCGGCGCTGAAGAGCATCCCCCTGCTGGACACGGTGGTGCGCAAGCTCTCCGAGCTCGGCTACGAGCGCGCTTTCCGCGGGTCGCTGATGGCGAGCTCGGTCCGCCTCGGTCCCGACCAGCTGCCCACGGCCTGGGCCGGCCATGTCGCCGCGTACTCGCGCCTGGACCTCAAGCCGGTCCCGGAGCTGTTCGTCACCCAGGTCCCGTTCACCAACGCGGCCGCGGTCGGCGCCGGCAAGCCGTTCGTGATCGTCAACTCCGCGACCCTGCAGCTGCTCGACGAGGAGGAGCTGCGCACGGTCCTCGGCCACGAGGCGGGGCACATCCTCGCCGAGCACGTCATGTACCGGACGGCGCTGCTGATCCTGCTCAACCTGTCCCAGAGCGGGCCGCTCGGCCTGGTCGCCGGCCTGCCGCTCGTGGCCGTCCGCCTCGCGCTGTTGGAGTGGTTCCGCGCCGCAGAGCTCAGCTGCGACCGCGCGGCGACGCTCGTCAACCGCGATCCGATGACCACCTGCCGCACGCTCATGGTGCTCGGCTCGGGCATGCGGTCCGAGCAGCTCAACGTCGACACCTTCGTCCGCCAGGGCTCTGAGTACCGCGACGTGCAGGGCTGGGACAAGCTCGCCCGGATGCGCGGCGAGCTGTTCCGCACCCACCCGCACTCCGTCAAGCGCGTGCACGAGCTGATGAAGTGGGTCCAGTCGGGCGAGTACGACCGGATCGTCGCCGGCGACTACATCCGCCGCGGCTCGGAGCCCGGGGCGCGCGAGGAGGCCGACGCGGCCACCCAGCACTACGCCGAGCGCTTCCGCGGCTTCTTCACCGACGCGACCGACGGGGTTGCCAAGGTCGGCGAGCAGCTCACCGACGCGACCAACAAGGTCACGGACTGGCTGCGCCGCGACCGGGAGAACGGCTAGCGGGCTAGACGGTTGATTCCAAATTCGGGCGGCGCGTGCTCGCCCGCCAGGCGGCGCCGGATCGCCACCCGAATCCTCGTGAATACGTCCGTATTCCCTTCGGATCCGGTCGGCGCCCGGCATCCACCTGACGGGCAAGCACGACCACGGACGATCCGGAATCAACCATCTAAACCGCCCGGAAGTGGCGGCGCACGCGTGTGCCGTCGACACGCAGGGTGACGCGGTACAGGCCGGTGTGCGGCGGGACGAAGCTCGTGGCGAACGCGCCGTCGACGATCGGTACGCGCCCTCGCTCGACGACCTCGGCGTCGGCGCCCGTGCGCCGGTGCACGGTCAGGCTCGCCTCGGTCGCGCCGAGCGGCTCGACCCTCCCCGAGATGGAGACCGACCGCCCCGCCCGCGGGCGCTTCGGGGCGGCGGAGAGGGTGAGCAGCGGCTCGACCGCGACCATGATCGGGGTGCCGCTGACCGGTGGGCGGACGTCGTCGCCGGGGAACGCGGCGCGCAGGCTGCCGGTCGCGGACAGCGCGACCTCGGTCGAGAACGCGCCGCGCGCGTCGGCCGGCACCACCTGCAGCAGTGACTCCGAGCCGCCGCCGTCGCCTGCGTAGATGATCTGCACGCCGGCGCCGCTGGGGTCGGACCTGTCGGCGAAGCGCAGCGTCCCGGTCAGCGTGACGGTGGTGTCCGGATAGACGATCGCGGTGCGGTCGGCGCGCAGGGTGAGCGAGGAGAGCGAGCGGGTGAGCTCGTCGGTCCGGCGCCGGATCGCGGGCAGCTGGTCGTAGAGCGCCGCGCCCGGACAGGCGGTCGCGTTGCCGTCCTGGTGACCGCAGATGCGGTAGAGCCGCACCCGGGTGCCCTCCCGGTAGCGGTTGGCCTCGCCGCCCTCGGAGACCACCATGGTCTGGCCGATCGGCTTCACGCCGTGCAGCGCGAGCTTGTAGGCCAGCAGGCGCGCAACGGCCTCGACGCCGTCGGCCGGCAGCACGCTGGACGTGTAGTCGCCCAGCAGGGAGACACCGGTGGAATGGGAGTTGTATCCCTGCGACTGGGCGCCGATCACCGCGAGCTCGATGCCGCCGTCACGACCCTCGAAGATCTGCCCGTACTTGTCGACGAGGAAGTTGTACCCGATGTCGTTCCAGCCGTTGTGGTCGCGGTGATAGCGGCAGATGCCGAGCACGATCGAGGCGGAGTCCTGGGGCCGGTAGGCGTTCGCGGTCACCGTGTGGTGGACGAAGGCGACCTCGACCTCGCCGTACTCGGGCGGCGACTTCGGAGGGAGGCGGTTCCCGCCCCACTGCGCGCGGCCGATGATGGCGGGCGCGCGGACCGAGCGCTTGGACGCGACCGCTGCCCGCGGTGGCGCCTCGACGCGAACGAAGCGAGCCTGCAGCCTGCGAGCGGCGCCCGCGAAGCGCACCTGGAACTCGTCGGCGGGCCCCGTCCAGCACGGCTGCGTGGCGTCGTGCAGCGTCGCCCAGGGCGTCCACGCGCCGCCCGCCCGGCGGGCGCGGACCTCCGCGTGCACGTGCGCGGCCCGGCCGAAGTCCAGGCCGATCAGCTCGAAGCGCCCCGGGGCCGCCACCGGCGCCAGCGTCCTCAGACCGCCGGCGGCGGTCGCGCCGATCGGAAGCGGGATGTCCATCGCGAACGTCGCCGCGTGGGCGGTTGCGGGGCGCAGGGCCGCCACGGCGGTGGCGGCGCCTGCGATCTCGATGGCACGGCGGCGGGTGAGACGCACGACCCCGGTCATAACACTCGATCGGGCGGATCGTCGCGCTGCATCGATTCCTGCGGCGGGAGCGTCGGCTCCGACGGTTAACATCGCGCAGCGATGACGGAGCCCTCCCCGAGCCGACGTGAGCCGGCGGATCGCAAACCCGCCCGCATCCTCGCGGTGGCGGCGCTCGCCGGGCTGCTCGTGGTCCTCATGGTGGTCATCGCGATGATCGGCGGCGCCGCGGGCGGGGACGCCGACGAGGAGACCGCTGCGACGGCGACGGCGGAGCCCACCGCCACGGAGACCGCGACCGAGACGCCGAAGCCCGACCCGACTCCCGTTCCGCTGACCGCCGAGCAGAGGCTCGAGCGCCAGGAGGCCATCGACCTGGTCGCCAGCAAGAGCTTCGAGGTCGTCGACAAGGCCGACTGGAATCCCGACGACACCCTGCAGGTGCTGATCGGGGAGACCGACGACGGCAACGAGCTCGCGTTCTGGTTCGTCGACGGCACCTACCTCGGCAACGACTCGACCGACCTCAGCACGAAGCTGCGCGTCAAGCGCACCGACGACATCGAGGTCACCCTGCGGTACGCGATCTATGAGGACGGCGACAAGCCGGGCAAGCCCACGGGCGAGCCGATCGACGTCAACTTCCGTTACGAGGCGGGCACCGTGGAGCCCGTCGAGGCCCTGCCGGCGCCGGAGCAGCGCCTGCTGTGACCCTGGGGCTCGCCGCACGGCTTCCGGCCGTGCTGCGGGAGCTGCCGCAGTTCCGCCTGCTGTTCGCCGGGCAGGCGCTGTCGGCGCTCGGCGACGGCATCACGTTCGTCGCGCTGCCGTTCGCGGTGCTCTCGACCGGGGTGGGCGCCACGGAGGTCGGGCTGGTCGCCGCCGCCACGACGCTGCCGTTCTTCGCGTTCTCGCTGGTCGCCGGAGTGCTTGCCGACCGCCTGGACCGGCGCTCGATGATGCTCACCTCCGATGTCGTGCGGCTCGTGTGCCAGCTCGTCGCCGGCCTGCTGCTGGTCACCGGGGTCGCGGAGTGGTGGCACCTCGGGATCATCGGGCTCTTCTACGGCTCGGCGGACGCCTTCTTCCAGCCCGCCATCTACGGGCTGATGCCCGAGATCGTCCCGCCTGTCCAGCTGCAGGAGGCCAACGCGCTGCGTGGGCTGGTCGAACGAATGGGCATCGTGCTCGGGCCGGCGGCCGCGGGTGTGCTCGTGGTCGGGCTCGGCCCTGGCGGCGCGCTGCTCGTCGACTCGGCGACCTTCATGGCCAGCATCGCCTGCCTGCTGGCCCTGCGCCGCAGCACCGTCGTGCAGGTCGCGGAGGCGATCGAGCCCGACCCGGACTTCCTCACCGGCCTGCGCGAGGGCTGGCACGAGGTCCGCTCGCGCTCGTGGGTGCTGTCGATGCTGGTCGGCCTGGCCGTCTACCACGTCGCCGTGCTGCCGTCGATCTTCGCGCTCGGCCCGGTGCTCGCCGACGCCGAGTACGACGGCGCGGCCTCGTGGGCGATCATCACGGCGGCCTTCGGGATCGGCGCGGTGGCCGGGCAGCTGCTGCTGCTGCGCTGGCGCCCGCGGCGGGCGATCCGCGCGTCCGCGCTGTGCCTGCTGATCGCCTCGATGCAGGCGGCGATCCTCGGCTCGGGCCTGCCGGTGCCCGCGATCGCCGTGCTCGAGGGTGTGGCCGGGATCTTCGTGACCGCGTACTTCACGCTGTGGGAGACCTCGATCCAGGAGCACGTCCCGGCGAAGGCGGTGTCGCGCGTGGCCAGCTACGACCTGTTCGTGTCCGTAGGACTGCTGCCGTTCGGCACGGCCATCTTCGCGCCGCTCAGCGAGGTGCTGGGCCTGCAGGAGACGCTGGTGCTGATGAGCGCCATCGGCGTGACCGCCGCGGTGTGCGTGCTGAGCGTTCCGTCCGTGCGGACGCTCGCGCGGCCCTGACGTTGGCCGCCCGCACCGCCTCGGTCTCGAGGACCCGCCTCCCGATCGCCTCCGCCTCCTCGCGGGGGCGGCGATGCCCGAAGGCGAGGTTGACGACCAGCGGCAGTTCGATGCGGTAGTCGTGCCCCTCCGCGCTCGGCTGCTCGGCGGTCCAGCGCGTGGCCTTGACCAGATCGAGCAGGCCCTGGACGAACGAGATCCCCGGCTTCCAGGAACCAGTCGGGTGGGACTTGCTCCACGGGGGCCGGCGCCATAGAAGCTCGAGGCCCGGGAACATCACCACGGGATCGGTGAGCCGCTCCAGCAGCACGAACCGCAGCAGATCCGGCGGATCGCCGTGCAGCACGTCGCGCGTGCGCAGCACCTGCATGCGCGGATCGCGGCGCGCGCGCCGGCCGAACCGGGAGAGGTGGGGCGTGCCGACCCACAGCGCCCGCGCGATCCCGCGCCGGTCGAGCTCCTCGGGGCCGGCGTCGCGGAACACCTGCTGGGACGCCCACGCGCCGAGCGACTCGCCGTACAGACACAGCTCGGGGCCGGACCGGTGGCGCAGGCGCTCCAGCAGCTCGCGGTGCGTCTGGGCGGCGATCGGGACCTTGCGCCACAGCCAGGGCGTGCGGCGGTCGAAGTACTGCACGACGACGTGGGCGACGTCGCCGTCGGCGAGCACCTCCTCCGCCGCGATCGGGACCGGGTTGACATAACCGCGCAGGGTCGCGCTGCACACCACCAGCCGTGCCTTGTCGAACGCGCCGAGGCGCTCGAGCTCGGCGACGGCGAGGTCGCAGCGCGCGCCGACGTTCGGCGCCGACCGCAGCCCGACGAACACGCGGACCGGGTCGCTCGCGAGGCCCGTCGACGTGCCGGCCACGAACCGCTGCCCCTCGAAGTCGAGGCGCTGCACCAGCGAGTCCGGCCCGTAGGAGGCGCCAGGCGGATAGGGGTCGCACGGATAGGGGAAGGGCGGCCGGCCGCGGCGGCGCTTGGTCGCCCGCACCGCCTGGACGCCGAGCGCGAGCGCGCCCGCGGCCGCGATCGGCAGCGGATCGAACCCGCTCACCCGGCGCCGCTCGGGCGCCGCCCACCCGATGAGCGCGGCGATGCCAGCGACCCGCGCGCCGGTTCCGACCAGAGCCAGCGCGGGGCCCGCGCGGTCGAGCCGGCTCAGCGAGGCGGCCGCCCCGACGCCGGCGACGGTGAGCCGGGCCGCCGTCTCTCCGCCCTCCAGTCGGCGCGCGAGCTGCACGACCGCGCTCTCCGCGGCCCAGCCCGCCGCCGCGCCCAGCGCCGCCGAGCCGGCCGACACGGCCAGCTGCTCGCGCCGGCGGCGCCGCATCAGCGACGGGGCGAACGAGAGGCCCAGCGCGAGCGCCGCCATGTATCGGGTCGTGTCGCGGCGCTCCATCGAGCGGGTAGCGTGCCACGCGCGTGACCCTTGCGGAGGAGAGCCTGCGAGAGCGCGTCGCCTCCCTGGCCGGCGACGAGCTCCTGTGCGCGTTCGCCCACGCCTACCTGCAGCGCCACCACGAGGAGCACGCGGACCCGCAGGAGGTCCTGGCCGAGGTCTCCGGCGCCTACGAGCTGATGGCCACCCGTGGCCGCAGCGCCGCGACCGTCCGTGCCTTCACGCCGACCCACGACGTCCACGGCTACGAGTCCGTCGGCTCGGTGGTGGAGACGGCGACCGACGACCTCCCGTTCCTCGTGGACTCCGTCGCGGCGTACCTGCAGGCGCGCGGCCTGCTCGTCCGGCGCGTGATGCACCCGATCCTCGGCACCCGGCGCGACGGCGACGGCACGCTCGAGGCGGTCGCCGACCCGCGCGACAGCGCGCGCCGCGAGTCGGTCATGCACTTCGAGCTCGACCGCCGCCTCGAGGACGCCGAACTCGCGGAGGTCGAGCAGCGGCTCTACGCGATCCTCGACGACGTCCGCCGCGTGGTGTCGGACTTCCCGGCGATGAGCCAGCGGGTCGGTCGCATGATCGAGCTGGGCCGCTCGGGCGCCGGCCCGCACGGCTTCGACGAGGTCAACGAGACGATCGCCTTCCTACGCTGGCTGCTCGACGGCACCTTCACCTTCCTCGGCTACCGCGAGTACACCGTCGCCGATGGCGGGCTGGGGGTCGTCGAGGGGTCCGGCCTCGGGCTGCTCGCCACCGCCGGGCCGCCCACCGTGCTCGGCACGGACGCCCTGCTGACGGTCGCCAAGACCAACCGCCTGTCACCGGTCCGCCGGTACGCGCGGATGGACTACGTGGCCGTCCGCCACGAGCGCGAGGGGGTGGTGGCCGAATGCCGCCTGATCGGCCTCTTCACCCGCAAGGCCTACACGTCGCCGGCGGCCGACACCCCGCTGCTCGGCCACAAGCTCCGTCGCATCCTCGAGGCCGAGGCGCTGATCGACGGCTCCCACGACCATCGTGCCGCCGTCGCCATCTTCGGCTCGTTCTACAAGGACGAGCTGTTCGCGGCGCCCTGGGAGGACCTGCGGGCGATGATCGTCGTCCTGCTCGCCATGCAGGCAGACGAGGCCCGCGTCCTCGGCCGGCGCTCAGCCGACAACACGACCGCCGCGCTGGTGGTCGCCCTCCCGCGCCCGCGCTATTCGGCGATGCTCGGCGAGCGCGTGCGCGGGCTCGTGCAGGAGCGCTTCGGCCGCGAGGCGACGCTCGAGTCGCATCTGGTCGTCGACGAGCAGTTCGCCCACGCCCGCCTGCACTTCGCCCTGCACGACCCGTCCGGCGCGCTGGCCGATCCCGACCTGCAGGAGCTCGAAACCGAGGTCGCGCGGCTGAGCCGCAGCTGGGACGACGCGGTCGAGCGCGTCCTGCGCGAACGCCACGACGGCGCGCGCGCCCGCGAGCTGGCGACGGACTGGAGCGGCCGCCTGCCCGACTTCTACAAAGCGGCGACCGACCCCGCGCTCGCGGCCGGCGACATCGAGCGCCTGGAGGACCTCGATCGCGACCGGCGCGACCTCGTCGTCGGGCTCCAGCACGCCGAAGGCCGCTCGGGGGCGCGCACCCGCCTGGCGCTCTACAAGCGCGGCGACAAGGTGCCGCTGACCGAGATCCTGCCGATCCTCGAGATGCTCGGCCTGCAGGTGCACGACGAGCGCCCCGCCCGCCTGGCCGGCTCCGACGGCAGCCAGATGTTCGTGCAGAACTTCGGCGTGCGGGGGCCCGACGGCGAACCGCTGGACCTCGCCGCGGTCGGCGACCGCCTGGCGGAGACGATCATCGCCGTCCGCCGCGGCGAGACCGACGCGGACTGGCTGAGCAAGCTCGTCCTCGTGGCGGGCCTGACCTGGCAGCAGGTCGGGATCCTGCGTGCCTACCGCGTCTATCGCCAGCGGGCCGGCGCGCGCTTCGGGCTGCGCTACGACGGTGAGGCATTCGCCGCCCAGCCGCGCATCGCGGTGAAGCTCGTGCGGCTGTTCGAGCTCCGCCATGGGGTGGGCGGGATCGAGGACGGCGACGCCGGCGCGCTGCGCGAGGAGATCCTCGCCGACCTCGACGCCGTCGAGTCGCTCGACCAGGACCGGATCCTGCGCGACCAGCTCACGCTGCTCGACGCGACGCTGCGCACCAACGCGTTCCGGCCCGACCGCGACGCGCTCGCCATCAAGCTGCGCTCGGGCGACGTGCCCGGCATCCCGTCACCCAAGCCGCACGTCGAGGTGTTCGTGCACTCCGTCGCGATGGAGGGCGTGCACCTGCGCGGCGGTGCGATCGCCCGTGGCGGCCTGCGGTGGTCGGACCGGCTGGACTTCCGCACCGAGGTCTACGGCCTGATGCGCGCGCAGATGACCAAGAACGCGGTCATCGTGCCGACCGGCGCCAAGGGCGGCTTCTACCTCAAGCAGCGCCCCGAGGATCTGCGGGCTGCGGTCGAGCGCCAGTACCGGCGCTTCGTCTCCGCGCTGCTCGACCTCGCCGACAACGTCGCGGCGGACGGCGCGATCGTCCACCCCGACGGCGTGCAGGTGCTCGACGGCGACGACCCCTACCTCGTCGTGGCGGCCGACAAGGGGACGGCCACGTTCTCCGACACCGCAAACGAGCTGGCCATGGCCCGCGGCTTCTGGCTCGGCGACGCCTTCGCGTCGGGCGGCTCGGACGGCTACGACCACAAGAAGCTCGGCATCACCGCGCGCGGCGCGTGGGAGTCGGTCAAGCGCCTGTTCCGCGAGCGGGGCGCCGATCCGGAGCGCGACGTCATCACCGTGGCGGGAATCGGCGACATGTCGGGGGACGTGTTCGGCAACGGGATGCTCCTCTCGCGCACACTGAAGCTCGTCGCCGCCTATGACCACCGCCACGTGTTCATCGACCCCGACCCGGACCCGGAGCGCTCCTTTCAGGAGCGCAAGCGGCTGTTCGACACGGCCGGCTCCTCCTGGGCCGACTACGACACCGGCCTGATCAGCGCCGGGGGCGGGGTCTGGCCGCGCAACGCCAAATCCATCCCGCTCTCCGACGAGGCCCGCGCCGCGCTGGGCATCGAGGCCGCCGGGCTCGCCCCCGACGAGGTCATCCGCGCGATCCTGCGCGCGCCGGTCGACCTGCTCTTCAACGGCGGCATCGGCACCGTGGTCAAGGCTTCGGCCGAGACCGACGCCGACGCGCGCGACCGCGCCTCCGACGCGATCCGCGTCGACGCCAGCGACCTTCGCTGCCGCGTCGTCGGCGAGGGCGGCAACCTCGGCTTCACCCAGCACGCGCGCGTCGAAGCCGCCGAGCACGGCGTCGGCATCCACGCCGACTTCATCGACAACTCCGCCGGCGTGGACTGCTCCGACCACGAGGTCAACCTCAAGATCCTGCTCGACCTCGCAGTCGCCGGCGGGGAGATCGACCGCGCCGAGCGCTCAGCGATCCTGCGCGCAGCGACCGACGACGTCGTCTCCCACGTCCTCCAGGACTCCTACCGCCAGGCGCGGGTCCTGTCGCGCGAGCTGATCATCTGCCCGTCGCGCATCTACGCCTACGCCGACCTCATGGACGCGCTCGAGGTGGAGGGCATCCTCGACCGCGAGGCCGACGCGCTGCCCACCGTCTCCGCGCTCGGGCAGCGCCGGCGGGCAGGCCTGGGCCTGCACCGGCCCGAGCTCGCCGTCCTGCTCGCGCACGCCAAGCGCTCGCTGACGGACGCGCTGCTGGAGACCGAGCTCGTCGACGACCCGTGGTTCGCGCGCGACCTGCGCAACTACTTCCCGCCGGCGCTGGTGGAGCGCTTCGGCCACCTGATCGGCGAGCACCGGCTGCGGCGCGAGCTCACCGCGACGCTGATCGCCAACGAGGTCGTCGACGCGCTCGGGCCGTCCTTCGTCTCCCGGCTGTGCGCCGAGCTCGGCGCCACGCCCGCCGCGGTCGTCCGGGCCTACCGGATCGCCCGCGACGTCACCGGCGCCATCGGGCGCTTCGCGACCATCGACGCGCTCGACGCCGACCTCGACGACGCGGCGGAGACCGAGCTCATCGAGGGTGTCGAGCGCCTGGTCGAGACGGTGACGCGCTGGTACCTGCGCCACGCGGCCGACGCGCCGCTGCAGGAGCTGGTCGAAGCCGGCCACGAGGGCTTCGACGCGATCGAGGACGCGCTCGAGGCCGCGCCTCCGGAGCGCGTCACCGCCGCCGTCGAGCGGCTGCAGGCCGTCGGCGTCCCCGAGACGCTCGCTCAGGCGCACGCACTGACGGGCGACCTGGCGTTCGCCCCCGACGTGCTCGCCGTGGCCGCGGAGTGCGCCCGCGAGCTGGAGGAGGTCGGCCTCGCCTTCGCGCTGCTGGGCGACCGCTTGCGCTTCGGCTGGCTCGAGGCCGAGCTCGACGCGCTGCCGGCGGCCCAGCGCGTGCAGCGCTGGGCGGTCCAGGCGCTGCGCGACGACGCCCGTCGCGCGCGCCGCGACCTCGTGGCCTCGGCATTGGCCGAAGCGCCCGAGCTCGAGCCCGCAGCCGCCATCGAGCGCTTCGTCGAGCGGAAGGCGTCGCGCGCCGAGCACCTCGCGTCGGTCATGCGCTCACTCAGTGTCGACGGCGCCGAGCTCGCGGGGCTCATGGTCGTCGTGCGCGAGCTGCGCGCTCTTGTCGGCTGACGAGAACGCACGGGCCCGCCCAGCGGGCCCACTCCGTCATCTAGCGCGCGGGGCTGACGAGCAGCGCCTGGGTGCTCGTCCCGACCCGGCCGTCGCGGTCGGCGTACTCGCAGTGGGCGGCCGCGGCGCCCTGGGTGCCGAAGCGCGTGACGGCGTCCATCGCGATCCAGTCGCCGGCGGGCTCGCGCTCCAGCGAGACGCTGAAGTCCACGTTGATGAAGTTCCAGGTCTTCCAGTCCAGCGAGGCCGAGATGCCGCTGGCGGCGTCTCCGGCGACGAGCAGGTGCTCGAGCGGCGCGACGGTCTCGCCGGCGACGAGGTCGACCTTCATGCGCGTCCAGGCGACGGCCGGCCCCGGCGCGTCCCAGGTGCCGCGCACGAAGCGCCACTCGATCGCGTCGGCGTAGGCGGTCTCGGGCCCGAAGAAGCCCGCCCGCGGGGCGGCCTCGAAGTCCTCCGGAGGCGCGATGAGCCCCGCCCGCCCGGGGTCGCTGAGCCCGTCGTCGAGCACGATCGGGTCGGCGCGCATCCGCCACGCGCGGGCGCGCATCAGCTCCGTTCCGTCCGCGGCGAGCGCGAGCGTCGCCTCGAGCTGCTCGACGTTGCGCCCGGGACGCAGCGGTCGCGTCGCGATCGTCAGGGGCACGATCGGGACGGGCCGCAGGATGTCGAAGGCGATCCTCACCGTCTGGCCGCCGACGATCCGCGACGCTCCCACGAGCGCCCGCGCCAGCAGCGCCGAGGGCGGGCCGGCGTGCTGGTGGTCGGGGCTCCACGGCCCGCGGGTGAACGCAGAGGGGACGAAGGCGTCCCCGTCGGCCGCGTACAGCGCGTCGGTCGCTCGATCGCGGCGCACAGTCGCGAACCATAATCGCCGGATGCGCCTGCCGGAGCACCGCCTCTCGCTGCCCGGCTGGCCGGCGCGCCTGGACGGGCTGCGCGTCGCGGTGGTCACCGACCTGCACGCCGGAGGACCGCGCATGGGCCTGAAACGTGTCGGCGAGATCGCGGCCGCGGTGCGGTCCGCCGCGCCCGACCTGGTCGTCCTCGTCGGCGACTACGTCGACCCTGACGTGCTGGGCGGGCGCCGCGTCGATCCGGCGGCCGTCGCCACCCGTCTCGCCGCCATCCGCTCGCCCGCCGGCACGGTCGCCGTGCTGGGCAACCACGACTGGTACCACGAGGGGCACACCGTGGCGGCGACGCTGCGCCACGCCGGTCTGCGCGTGCTGGAGAACGCGGCCCTCCGCCTCGACGTGCGCGGAGGACCGTTGTGGATCGCCGGTGTCGGCGACGAGCGCGAGCGCGACCCGCGCGTCGGTAGCACCCTCGCCGGCATACCCGAGGGGGAGCCGATCCTGCTGCTCAGCCACGATCCCGACGTGTTCCCGTACGTCCCGGCCCGCGTGTCGCTCACCGTTGCGGGCCATCTGCACGGCGGCCAGGTGGACCTTCCCCTCGTCCGCCGGGTCATGCCCAGCCGCCACGGCGCGCGCTATAAGGAGGGCCACATCGTTGAGTCAGGCCGCCACCTGTTCGTCTCCCGCGGCGTCGGCCACGCCACCCTTCCGGTCCGGCTCGGCGCCCGGGCCGAGGTCCCGATCCTCGTCCTCAGCGGCCGAGCGCCTCGGTGACGGGACTCCGGTGTGGCCGCCGCGGTGTCACGCAACAGCGCCTCCGCCTCCCGGGCCAGCTCGGACACGAGGTGGAACCCGAAGGTGCCGCCGTTGCCGGCCAGCGTGTGGGCGGCGGCCTTCGCGTCGGCGCGGAGCTCCTCCGCGAGGCCCATCGGCTGCTCGGGACGATCATGGGAGGAAAAGCTTGCTGCTGCGGGTACAACTAACGGGCTGTGGCGCGTTCCATCTTCAATGCGACGATCATGTTCGGCCTGGTGACGGTCCCGATCAAGATGCACACGGCGACCGACAACAAGACGGTGCGCTTCCGCGAGGTCCACCAGAACGACGGTGCGCCGCTCGAGCACCGCCGCATCGAGCCCGAGTCGGGCGAGCGCGTCGAGTTCGCCGACATCGTCAAGGGCTATGAGGTCGGCGAGGACGAGTACGTCGAGCTGACCAAGGAGGAGGTCAAGGCGGCCGCGGGGGAGAAGACGAAGACGATCGGAATCGAGGAGTTCGTGCCAATCGCCGAGGTCGACCCCGTCTACTTCGCCAAGACCTACTACCTGGGACCGCGCGAGGGCGGGGAGGACGCCTACAAGGCGCTGCAGACCGCGCTCGAGGAGACCGGCCGCGCGGGCATCGGGCGCATGACCTTCCACGACCGCGAGTACCTCGTCGCCGTGCGGTCGCTCGGCGACGTGCTCGGGCTGCACACGATGCGCTTCGCCGACGAGGTCGCCGCCCCGGACGAGTTCGAGCTCAACAAGCCCGGCAGGGGTCCGTCTGAGCGCGAGGTCAAGATGGCGGGCTCGCTCGTGGAATCCCTCGCCGCCGACTTCAAGCCGCAGGACTACGAGGACTCGTACCGCGAGCGGGTGGTGGAGATGATCGAGGCCAAGGCCAAGGGCAAGCAGGTCGTGCAGCGGGAGGCCGACGAGCCGGCCGAGGAGTCCGACCTGTTCGCCGCCCTCGAAGCGTCCGTAAAGGGGATGAAGTAGGTGGCACCTCCCGCAGGCCCCACACACATCAGGCGGGCGTCTCGCCGCCCGTGGCGTCGTCCTCGCTCGGGGCAAGGGCTCCGCCATTGCGCCCTCCCTGCGTCCTCGCCACGAACGACGATCCACGCGCCTGACGCGCGCGGAGCCCACGGGAGGCCCCACTAGTGCCGCGCTCCATGTGGACGGGGTCGCTGAGCTTCGGACTCGTCAACGTGCCCGTGATGCTGGTCAGCGCCACGCGCGACCAGACGATCCGCTTCCGCCAGCTGCACAAGGACACCCACCGGCCGATCGCGGTCAAGCGCTTCTGCTCGGCCGAGGACACCGAGGTCGGCTACGAGGAGGTCGGGCACGGGTACGAGATGGATGACACGAAGATGATCGTCATCACCGACGAGGACCTCGCGTCGGTCGAGCCGCGCAAGACGCGCACCGTGGAGATCGAGACGTTCGTCCCGCTGGCCGACGTCGACCCCGTCTACTTCAACCATCCGTACGTGCTGCTGCCGATCGGCGACAGCGAGGGCACGCTGCGCGCCTACCAGCTGCTGGTCGAGGTGATGGCCAAGACCGACCGTGCCGCGCTCGGGCGGTTCGTCATGCGCACGAAGGAGTATCTCGTCATCGTCCGTGCGCGCGAGGGCGCCCTGTCGCTGGTCACGCTGCTCTGGCACGACGAGGTCCGCTCCTCGAAGGAGATCGCGCCGGCGGCCAAAGCCGAGAAGCAGGCGGTCGAGCGCACCGTCGCGCTGATCGGGGAGCTCTCGGTGGACTGGGATCCGAAGCGCTACGAGGACCGCTACCGCAGCCGCCTGCTCGACGTCATCGAGGCCAAGCGCAAGGGCGGCACGGTCAAGGCGCCCGAGCCCGAGCGCGAGCCCGCCGCGACGCCGGACCTGATGGCCGCGCTGGAGGAGTCGCTGGCCAAGATGAAGGGCGAGCGCCAAAGTGGAGACCACGAGCGCCTGGCCACCCTCTCCAAGAAGCAGCTGCAGGACAAGGCCGCCGACGCCGGCGTCGGCGGGCGCTCCAAGATGTCCAAGGACCAGCTCGTGGAGGCGCTCGACTCCTGAGGTCAGTCCGCGCCACCCGCTACGTCGCCGAGGTGATCGGCGGTGAGCATTGCCGGTGGCGTAGGGTCAGCGCACATGAGCCGTAGGGTCCTTCTCTCCGCACGCCCCGAGGGGTTTCCGTCCGACGAGCACTTCGAGGTCGAGGACGCTCCTGAGCCCGAACCCCAGGACGGCGAGTTCGTCGTCGCCGTCTCCCACATCTCGCTCGATCCGGCCATGCGCGGCTGGATGCGCGACGTTCCGTCCTACATCCCGCCGGTGCAGATCGGCGAGGTCATGCGTGCGGGCGCCGTCGGCCGCGTCATCGCCTCCCGCCACTCCGGCTTCGCCGAGGGCGACAACGTGCACGGTGGCTTCGGCGTCACCGAGCACGCGGTCTCCGACGGCAAGGGCGTCCAGAAGGTCGACCCCGGCGCCGCGCCGCTGCCGACGTACCTCGGCGCGCTCGGCCTCACCGGCATGACCGCCTACTTCGGCCTGCTCGACGTCGGCCGCCCCGAGGCGGGGCAGACCGTGGTCGTCAGCGGCGCCGCGGGCGCCGTCGGCGGCATGGTCGGGCAGATCGCCAAGCTCAAGGGCTGCCGCGTGGTCGGCATCGCCGGCGGCGAGGAGAAATGCGCGCACGTCGTCGAGGAGCTCGGCTTCGACGCCTGCATCGATTACAAGGGCGGCGACGTGCGCAAGGGCCTACGCGAGCACGCGCCCGATGGCGTCGACGTCTACTTCGACAACGTGGGCAACCCGATCCTCGACACGGTGCTGACCCGCATCAACCGCGGCGCGCGCGTGGTCATCTGCGGCGCGATCTCCCAGTACAACGCCGACAGCATGTCCGGACCGGCGAACTACATGATGCTGCTCGTGCAGTCCGCACGGATGGAGGGCTTCGTGGTCTTCGACTATGCGCGCCGCTACGGCGAGGCCGCGCAGGAGATCGCGGCCTGGATGGCCGACGGCTCGCTCGTCACCAAGGAGGACGTCGTCAGCGGCTCGGTGGCGGACTTCCCCACCGTCCTGCGCCGGCTGTTCGACGGCGACAACATCGGCAAGCTCATCCTGGAGATCGCATGAAGGCATCCTTCACCATCAACCGCACCATCAAGGCCCCCGTCGAGAAGGTCTTCGACGCGTTCACCGACCATCGCAACTACGCGCGGGTGTCGCCGCTGCGCACGAGCACGCTCGAGCGGGAGGGGACGCCGGCGCCAAACGGCCTGGTCAGCGGGATCGCCAAGTCGGTCGAGTAGGCATGCGCTTCGACCACGTCGGCGTCCTCGTCGAAGATCTCGAGCAGGCCAAGGCCTTCGCCCGCGATGTCCTCGGCCTCGGTGCCCCCGAGCGGGAGTTCGAGGCGCCCGAGCACGGGCTCGCGGGCGCCTTCTTCTCCCTGGGTCAAGGTGAGCTCGAGCTCTTCACGCTCGACAATGCCCGCGATGCCCGCCTGCCCGAGGGCGCGCCGGCGCGGATCGACCATATCGCGGTCCGCGTCGACGACCTCGACGCCGAGCGGGCGCGCCTCGGCGAAGGCGGAGTCCGGTTCACCGGCCCGGCGTTGCCCGAGGAGGTGGCCGAGCCGGTCGAGCTGCGCGGCGTGCGCCACCTGTGGACGGACCCGGAGACCTCCGGCGGATATCGCGTTCAGCTGATCGAAAGGCCGTGAAGGCCCGGGCGCCACTCGCCGGCCGGACGGTCGTCATCACCGGCGCGGGGTCGGGCATCGGGCGCGCGCTCGCGCAGCGCCTCGGCGCCCAGGGCTGTCCGGCGGCGCTGTTGGACTCAGACGAGGAGGGCCTGGAGGAGACGGCGGAGATGATCGGACCCCACCCATCCCCCGTCTTCGCGCGCAAGCTCGACGTCCGCGACCGGGGCGCGCAGATGGCGCTGGCGTCCGAGGTGCGCGACTGGGCGCCGGCGCCGATCGGCGCGGTGTTCAACAACGCCGGCGTCACCGTCTCCCAGACCGTCGCCGGCGCGGCGCCCGAGGACGACGAGTGGGTGATCGACGTCAACTTCTGGGGCGTCGTGCACGGCACCCGCGCCTACCTGCCGATCCTGATCGCGCAGGACAGCGGCGTGATCGTCAACACGTCGAGCGTCTTCGGGCTGATCGGGTACCCGACCCAGAGCGCGTACTGCGCGAGCAAGTTCGCCGTGCGCGGGTTCACCGAGTCGCTGCGCCACGAGCTGCGCGAGAGCGGAGTCGACGCGGTCGCCGTCCACCCGGGCGGCGTGGCCACCAAGATCGTCGAGAACGCGCGCTTCCACGTCGATGACCGTGGCAACACCGATAAGTCCGGCCTGGTCGCGGACTTCACCAAGGTCGCACGGACGTCGCCGGAGAAGGCGGCGCAGACGATCCAGCGCGGCCTGGAGAAGGGGCGCAACCGCATCCTCATCGGGCCCGACGCCGCCTTTCTCGCCGGGCTGCTGCGCGTCCGACCCGTGGGCTACTACGACATCCTCAAACGCGTCGAACCGCTGGTCCGCAGCTGATGCCCTCCTTTTCGACGCTGCTGCTGTTCGCCGGGGTGTCCTTCCTGCTCGTGGCGACCCCGGGACCGGGTGTGCTCTACATCGTCGGCAGGTCCGTAGACCAGGGCCGGCGACCCGCCTCGGACCGCCGCATCTTCGCCGAAGGGTTCCTGGTTCAGCTGCTCAACCCGAAGGTCGCGGTCTTCTTCGTCGCCTACTTCCCGCAGTTCCTCGACACCTCCGCAGCCCTCGTCCCGCAGGTCCTGCTGCTCGGGACGCTGTACGTGAGCGTCGCCGTGATCAGCGACCTGATCTACGTGTTCGCCGCGTCCAGGCTCGCGAGCCGTCTGCGCGGCAGCGCCCGCGCGCGGTTGCGCTTCGCGCGCGGCTCCGCAGTCACCTACGTCGCGCTCGGCGTCCTCGCCGCGGTCTCCGGCAACCGCGCTTCAGCTTCCGTCGCCCGCTAGCGCGAACCCCGATCGATCTACGATCTCATGCGGTCCGGCGTTAGCTCACTTCGCCCGGCTCAGAGTCAGCTGCATCCTTCACGTTGGCCAGCGCCCCCGGCGTGGACTCGCCGACGGCGTTAGGCGTCACCGAGGCTTCGGGCGGTCAGACTGCCCGGGCCCGCCTCGGGCACCTCGCGGCGGTCACGCCGCCAGGTCGACCGCCACGCGCGTGCGCACGCACACGTAGAGCTCGTCGCCGCGCTGCTCGACCCGGTGGAGGGTGACCGCCGCGCAGTCGTGGCCGAGCGCGTCCCCTGAATTGAGGTCGAAGCGGCGCTGGTGCAGCGGGCAGGTGACGCTGTCGTCGGCGACGAGCCCGTCGGCGAGCGGTCCGCCGCGGTGGGGGCACGCCGCGTCGGTCGCGTACCAGCCGGCGGCGGTGTGGAAGATCGCCACGCGGACGCCGTCCACGAGCGCCGTGCGGCCCTCGCCGAGCGGGACGTCTGAGACGAGGCAGGCGCGGACGAAGCGCCCGGTCATGCCGGCGCCGCCACGAGCTCGAGGTACTGGGTCGGGTGCGCGGGCTCGCGCGCCTCCGCCCCCCAGGGGTCGAACACCGCCGCCTTGGCCAGGCGGAAGCGCTCGAGCAGCGCCGCGCCGCGCTCTGGGTCCTCGACGACCGAGCGGATCTCCTCGAGCCCGACGCGCGGCACGAAGTCGTAAGTCCGCTCGAGGTAGTCGGCGTTCTCGCGGTAGTACTGCAGGAAGGTGGTCATCACCCGCATCGCCTCTCGCTTGTCGTCGACCGTGCACAGCACGTCCCCCTCGCGCACCGTCGCGCCGGCGGCGCCGCCGAGGCGCACCTGCCAGCCGCCCTCGACGGCCACCACGCCGATGTCCTTGACCGTCGCCTCGGCGCAGTTGCGCGGACAGCCCGACACACCCGACTTGACCTTCGCCGGCGTGTGCAGGTGCTCCCAGGTGCGCTCCATCTCCGTCGCCAGCGCGATCGAGTCGCCGACGCCGAAGCGGCAGAAGTCCGTTCCCACGCAGCTCTTGACGGTCCGCACTGCCTTGGCGTAGGCGAAGCCCGAAGGCATGTCGAGGTCGCGCCAGATGTCGGGGAGGTCGGCCTTTTCGATGCCGAGCAGGTCGATGCGCTGGCCGCCGGTGACCTTGACCATGCGCGCGCCGTACTTGTCGGCGGCGTCGGCGATGCGACGCAGCTCGTCCGGCGTCGTCACGCCCCCGTACATGCGCGGCACCACCGAGAACGTGCCGTCGTTCTGGATGTTCGCGTGCACGCGGTCGTTGATGAAGCGCGCGTGGACCTCCTCGCGGTGGCGGTTGTCGCAGATCTCGGAGACGAGGTAGGCCAGCGCCGGCTTGCACGCCCCGCACTGGCGACCGGTGCCGCACGCCTCGCTGACCGCGCTGACGGAGTCCAGGCCGTCCTCGCGCACCCGGGCGGCGATCTCCTCGCGCGTCTGCTTTCGGCACGGGCACAGGTAGGCAGGCTCGTCGGCCGCGTCGCCGGCGACGTCGAGCACGATCTCGCGCACCATCGGCTTGCACGAGCCGCAGCCCGTGCCCGCGCGCGTGACGGCCATGACCTCGCGCGGCGTCGCGCAGCCGCCGTCGGTGACGGCCGCGGCGATCGCGCCCTTGCAGACGCCGTTGCAGTCGCACACCTGCGCTGAGTCCGGGAGGTCGGCGGCGGTGAGCGCCGCGGCCGCGGCGAGGCGCTCGAGTGGGTCGGCGACCTCTTCCCCGGAGCGGATCGCGTGCAGCAGGTCCTCGGTGCCGCGGATGTCTCCGAGGAGGACCGCGCCCGCGACGCGGCCGTCGGCGACCACGAGCTTGCGGTAGCTGCCCGGACCCGCCACGGAGGCCGACTGCTCGCCCTCCGCGCTGCCGATCGAGACGAGGTCGATGCCCGCGACCTTGAGCTTGGCCCACTGCAGCGAGCCGGTGTAAGGGTCGCCGTCGCGGCCCAGCAGCGTGTCCGCGGCGACCCGGCACTGCTCGAAGATCGGCGCCACGAGGCCGTAGACGGTGCCGGCGTGCTGCGCGCACTCGCCGACGGCGACGACGCCCGGCGCCGACGTGCGCAGCCCGTCGTCGACGACGATCCCGCGCTCGACCTCGAGGCCGGTCGCGCGCGCCAGCGCCACGTTCGGCCGGATGCCGATCGAGACGACGACGACGTCGCAGGCCAGCTCGTCGCCGCCCGCGAAGCGCAGGCCGCGCACGCGCCCTCCGGGCTCGCCGAGCACCGCTTCGGTGGCGTGCTCGAGGCGCACGTCGACGCCCAGCGCCTCGAAGGCGTCGAGCAGCATCCCGCCCGCCGGCCCGTCGAGCTGGCGCTCCATCAGGCGGTCGACCAGATGGACCACGGTGACCGACGCGCCACGCGCCAGCGCGCCGCGCGCCGCCTCGAGGCCCAGCAGGCCGCCGCCGATGACCGCCACCCGCGCGCCATCGGCCGACGCCAGCCGCCGCAGGTCGTCGACGTGCTCGGGCCCGCGGTAGGCCATCGCGCCCTCGAGCTCCAAACCCGGGAGCGGGGGCAGCAGCGGGTCCGACCCCGTGGCCAGCGCAAGCGCGCCGAAGGTCCGCCGCTCGCCGTCCGCGAAGGTGACCGCGCCGGATTCGGGGTCCAGCTCGCTCACCCAGCGGCCCGTGATCAGCTCCACCCGCTCGTCGGCGTACCACTCGTGCGGGCGCAGCCGCAGCGCCTCGCAGCCGTCCTCGCCGGCCAGCAGCTCGGAGAGCCGCACGCGGTCGTAGGGGGCGACGGGCTCGCCGGAGATGATCGTGATGGCGACCTCGGGGTCGCGGGCACGCAGTTCCTCGGCGAGCGACTGGCCGGCGATGCCACCGCCGACGATCGCGACGCCGCCTTCGAGCGCGGGGGAGCGGTACATGGCCGCATCCTCGCGCCCCTCGATTTCGCCGGCAGACCCGTCTCGTTGCCCTCCGATGACCGTGCTGTTTCGGCCGTGTTTCCGGTGCTCCCGGTGTCGAGCCGGGTTTGTCCAGCGGGCGGTACCGCTCGCGCGCGCCGCGTGCGACGGTGGACACGATGCTGGAGCTCGATGGGTCCCCCGAGGCGGAATTCGTGCTGCGCACGGCCAAGAGCCGCGGCGTGCGCTTCGTGCGCCTGTGGTTCGTGGACGTGCTCGGCCTGCCCAAGTCGGTGGCAATCCCGGACTCCGAGCTCGAAGGCGCACTGGACCGCGGCGTGAGCATCGACGGCTCCGCACTCGACGGCGCCCTGCGCAGCCGCGAGCGCGACGTCATCGCCGTCCCCGACCCGGCCACCTTCCAGATCCTCCCGTGGGCACCGGACGAGCGCGTCGCGCGCATGTTCTGCGACATCCGCATGCCGGACGGCTCGCCGTCCGCGGGGGACTCGCGCGCCGCGCTGATCCGCGTGCTCGCCCATGCCGCCGACCTCGGCTACCAGCCCCAGGTCGGCGCCGAGGTCGAGTTCTTCCTGTTCGCAGCCGACGGCTCGCCGCTCGACGGGGGCGGCTACTTCGACTTCCACCCGCAGGACTCCGGCTCGCCCGTGCGCCGCCGCGCGATCGAGCATCTGGAGGGCATGGGCATCCCCGTCAAGGCCTCGCACCACGAGGCGGCGCCGTCTCAGCACGAGATCGACCTCGTCCACACTGACGCGCTGTCGATGGCGGACGCGATCGTGACCCTGCGCGTCGCCGTCAAGGAGGTGGCGGCCGCCAACGGCGTGCTGGCCACGTTCATGCCCAAGCCGCTGACGGGCGCCTTCGGCTCGGGCCTGCACCTGCACCTCTCCCTCGACGAGGGCGGCGAGAACGCCTTCTTCGATGCCGATCCGGACCGGCCGCTGGCACCGCTCGGCGCGGCCTTCATGGCCGGCGTCCTCGCGCACGCACGGGAGTACACCGCGGTCACCTGCCAGTGGTCTAACTCCTTCAAGCGCCTGGCGCCGGGCTACGAGGCGCCGGAGGCGGCGACCTGGACGCTGCACGGCCGCTCCGCCCTGGTCCGGGTGCCGTCCAACCGGCCCGACGTGCCCGGCGCCGCGCGCATCGAGCTGCGCTCGCCCGACCCCGGCTGCAACCCGTATCTCGCGCTGGCGTGCACGATCGCCTCCGGCCTGCGCGGGATCGAGGCCGGCTACCAGCCCGCGCCGCCCGACGAGGAGCGGCCCGCGACGCCGCCGCTGCCCGACAACCTGGGCGAGGCGATCGGCGTCCTGTCGGAGTCCGAGCTGGTGCGCGACGTGCTCGGCGACCGCATCGTCGACGCCATCCTGCGCAACAAGCTCGCCGAGCTCGAGGCCGAGCGGGCCACGGTCACCGAGCACGAGCGCTCGACCCTGTTGAACCGGCTGTGAGCGACGCCTGGATCATCGGGAACGACGAGTCCTCGGTCAGCGAGGCCGCGCGCGCGGTCGCCGAGCTCGGCTTCCGGCCCCTGCGCGTGCACGCCAACGGAACGCTCGCCGTCGACCAGGGGACGGGCGGCAGCCGCGGCGCTCCCGCCATCGCCATCGTGATCGACTGCCTGGACTCGCTCAGCATCCTGCGCGGGACGGCGGACCTCCAGGAAGTGCCCGTGGTGCTGTCGCTCGACCCTGACGAGATCGGCGAGGCGGGCTCGGCGATCGACGTCGACGAGCTGCTCGTGCGCCCCTACGCGCCGGCCGAGCTGCGCGCTCGCATCGCCCGCGCGCGCAAGCAGGTCAACGGCATCTCCGCCGACGACGTGGTCCGCATCGGCACGCTCGAGATCGATCTCGCCACCTACCAGGTCACCGTCGCCGGGGAGCCGGTCGACTTCACCTACATGGAGTACGAGCTGCTGCGCTTCCTCGCCACCCATCCCAACCGCGTCTTCAGCCGCGATGCGCTGCTCTCGAGCGTCTGGAGCTACGACTACTACGGCGGCGCGCGGACGGTGGACGTCCACGTGCGCCGCGTGCGGGCCAAGCTCGGGGCCGAGCACGCGCAGCGGCTGAAGACCGTCCGTTCCGTCGGCTACCGCTTCGAGGCCAGATGACCGCCCTGACGAGCGTCCCCCGCCGTTCCTCCTACACCGGGTTCCGCGCCTACATCAAGGCGATCGGCACCGGCCAGCGCGGCCGCCGCGCCCTTTCGCGGGAGGAGGCCCGCGACGCCCTGCGGGCGATCCTCACCAGCGAGGCGACGCCCGCGCAGGCGGCGGCCTTTCTGCTGGCGATGCGCATCAAGGGCGAGACGCCGGACGAGCTGGCGGGGCTGACGGAGGCGCTGCGCGAGCGCGCCCAGCCGCTCGAGGCGCGCACCGAGCGCCCGCTGGTCGCGTGCGCGGGCGGCTACGACGGCTGCGTGGACGCGCCGTCGCTGTCGCTGGCGGCGGCGGTCGTGGCCGCCGGCGCCGGGGCCGGAGTGATCGTGCACTGCGGCGCGACGCTCGGGCCCAAGTACGGCGTCACGCCAGCGGACGTGCTGGGCGCACTGGGCGGGCCGGCGCGGCCGAGCGGCGCCGAGTCCGAGGCGATGCTCGAGCGCTCCGGCGTCACGGTGGTCCACGCGGGCGCGGCGCTCGACGGGTGGGACGCGGTCGCCGCGATTCGCGACGAGATCGGGCTGCGCGGGCCGATCCACTCGGCGGAGAAGCTGGTGGACTACTTCGGCGCGCGGCGCTTCGTCGTCGGCTACACCCACGCCCAGTACGCGGAGCGCCTGTGCGGCGCGCTAGAGCTGCTCGACGCCGAGACCGCCTACGCCGTGCGGGGCCCCGAGGGCTCGGACGTACTGCGTCCCGGGCGGCCCGTCGCGCACTTCGCCGGCGAGCCGATGGAGCTCCCCGAGTCGCTCGGCGACCGGCTCCCCGACGCGCCGGGCGCCGACGCCGCGGCCGCGCTGACCCGCGCGGTCGTGGCCGGGGAGGCGGACCGGCTCGTCGCCACCTGCGTCACGCTCAGCGCCGGGCTGCGCCTGCACGCGACGGGCCAGGCGGACACCGTGCTGCGCGGCATGGCCGCCGCGCGCGCCGCGATCGGCGACGGCCGCGCGCAGGCGGCGCTGGACGCGTTCACCGGCACCTGAAACGCGACGGAAACAGCCCCGTGCCGGTTCGGACACGCGAGGCACACGAAGCGGATACCGGGCTCTGGGAGCTTCCGGGCTATGGCGACGACGACCCCTCCCCCCAGCACTGCAGGCGCCTCCCGGCGGGGCCGCTGGATCGAGCACTGGGACCCGGACGACGAGGCCTTCTGGGAGGGCGGCGGCCGCTTGATCGCGCGCAAGAACCTCGTGCTGTCGATCTTCGCCGAGCACATCGGCTTCAGCCTCTGGGTCATCTGGGGCATCGTCGTGCTCAACCTGGGCAACGTCGGCATCGTGCTGTCGGTGCCGGAGCAGTTCTATCTGACGGCGCTGCCCAACCTGGTCGGCGCGGCGCTGCGCATCCCGTACACCTTCGCGATCCCCCGCTTCGGCGGGCGTCTGTGGACGACGATCAGCGCGTCGCTGCTGTTCATCCCGGCGCTCGCGCTGGCGATCGTCGTTCCCAGCGGCTGGCTCGCCGGCCAGGACCACAACACGCAGGTCTGGGTGCTGCTGGCGTGCGCGGCGACGGCCGGCTTCGGCGGCGGCAACTTCTCCTCGTCGATGGCCAACATCTCGTTCTTCTATCCCGAGAAGCGCAAGGGGATCGCCCTGGGCCTCAACGCCGCGGGCGGCAACCTCGGCGTCGCGGTGTCCCAGCTGCTCGTCCCGCTCGTGATCGTCGTCGGCGTGCCGTTCGCCGCCGTCAAGCTGCCCGAGCACGAAGTCCACCTCGCCTACGCCGGCCTGGTGTGGCTGCCGTTCATCGCCCTGGCGTCGCTCGGGGCGTGGTTCTACATGGACAGCCTCACGGAGGCGCGCACCGACAAGGCGGCCTACGTGGCGTCGGTAAAAGAGCCGCACACCTGGCTGATGTCCGTGCTCTACATCGGCACCTTTGGATCGTTCATCGGCTACGCGTTCGCGCTGCCGCTGGTGATCAAGAACACGTTCCCGGAGTTCCTGGCCTCGCACCCGTTCATCGCCACCTACCTAGCTGGCCTCGGCTTCGTGGGCGCCCTCGTCGGGTCGCTCGCGCGGCCGCTCGGCGGGTGGATGGCCGACCGCTGGGGCGGCGCGCGCGTCACCCTCGCGACCTTCGTCGGCATGGGCGCGCTGACGCTGCTGGCGATCGCTGGCGTGCAGGCGCACTCCTTCGCGCTGTTCTTCGGCGCCTTCATGGGGATCTTCCTGCTGGCGGGGATGGGCAACGGCTCCACCTACCGGATGATCCCGGCGATCTTCGCGGCGCTCGGCCGCCGGGAGGCGGAGACGACGGGCACCGAGCCTAAGCCGACGCTGCTGTCCTACAAGCGCCGGGCGGCGGCGGTGATCGGGATCGCCGGCGCTATCGGCGCCTTCGGGGGCTTCCTGATCCAGCTCGTCTTCCGCCAGGCGAGCCTGTCGATCAGCGCGGCGGTCAAGGCGGCGGAGACCCCCGCCGAGAAGCTGGCCGTCGCGCAGTCCAACGCGGACTGGTCGGTGCCGGCGCTGTGGGTGTTCGTCGGCTCCTACGTCGTCTTCGCCGGCCTGACCTGGGCCTTCTACCTGCGCCGCAGCTTCGCCACGGACGCCGTGCCGTCGCTGGCGGGCGCCTCGATCTGACTTCGGCGAAGCCACGCGAACGCCGAGCCCACAGCCATGCCCGCGACCATGCCGACCTCCGACAAGAAGACGAGCTCGAGGAAATACCAGACTGCGACAATTCTGGAGAGGCTGTCCCATTCCGTCGAGGCGTCGCCTGAGATCACGGCGTAGGCGATGATCAGGTAGACGTCTGCAGCCCCGATCGGCAGCAGCAACGCCCAACCGTGTCGCAACACGAGTCCCGCGGCGAAGGAGAGGGCGACCATGGGCACGAAGAACGCGATCTCACTGAACTCCCCTGCCAAGCCCAATAGGTGGGCGTCATGACCCCCAGGATGCCGAGCCGGCGGGCTCAGGCCCCGACGACGGTGAAGCCAAGCGCGCGCGCGGCCTGTGCCTGACGGACGTCGAAGGTGAGGAACTGGACCGCGCTTCCCCCTGCCCGCTGCGCGGCGGCGAGATGCAGCGCGTCCAGCGTCCGCGCACCAGTGGCCTCGGCGATGGTGGCCGCGGCCTCGCACGTGTCCACATCCAGCTCGATCAGTGACAGTGCGTGGACATCGCGCGCGAACGCCGCGCGCGCCTCTGAGGCATCTCGCTCGCCGAGCACACGGGCCAGACTGCGCCGAACCTCCACGACGGTGTGGCGGGCGGTCAACAGAGAGTCGTCGCTGCGCAGCAGCGCCCCGGCAGCCTCGGAGTCCGGCTCGTCGACGTAACGCTTGAGCAGGGCGCTGGAATCGACGTACAGACTCACCGGCCCCGGTCCTCGCTCAGCACCTCGAGAACGGACCGGCTCCCCCTCCAGCGATGAACGGGCGCGAGTGCCCCCGATCCCGGCGCGATCCAGCCCGCCGCGATCCCCTCCTCCAGGCGCGCCCGCCCCGGCAGGGGGCCCAGCATCGCCTTCGGGCGCCCACGATCGGTGACCAGCACCAGCTCGCCCCGCTCGGCGCGTCGAGATACTCCGACAGTCGCTGCTTGAGTTCCCGGACGCCGACGTCAGTCATGTGGACATCCCACATCAGCCCAGTGACCACAACCATTCGGCTCTAGGCGTGGCGGGCGAGCAGCTCGCGGACGTTGCCCGCGCATCCGCCGCACCCGGTGGAGGCGCGCGTGGCGTTCGCGACCTGCGCGACGGTCGTCAGGCCGCGGGAGCGGATCGCCTCGTCGATGGCTCCGGCCGTGACGGCGTTGCACGAGCACACCAGGGCGTCGGGATCGGGTTCCTCAGTGGCCTGAGCGGCCGGCGGCTCGAGCAGCTCGGCGACGGCCAGCTCTCCGCGCAGGGCAGCGGAGCAGCGGCGGGCGTCGCCCGTGGCGGCCCCCATGAGGATCGCCCCGGTGAGGCGGTCGCCGTCGAGTATGAGCTTGCGGTAGGTCCCGGAGCGCGTGTCGCGCAGGACGACCTCGTCCTCGTGCGGCGCCGCCTCCGGGCGCCCGCCGGCGTATACGTCGACGCCGGCGATCTTCAGCGTCGTCGCGGGAGCGACGGGGTGGAAGGCGGCCGGGTCCCCGGCGATCGCCGCGCCGGCGACGCGCGCCTGCTCGGCCAGCGGCGCCCACAGGCCGTGGACGACGCCGCGGTGCTCGGCGCACTCGCCGACGGCGAACACGGCGGGTGCGGAGGTGCGCAGGACGTCGTCGACCACGATCCCGCGCGCCGTCTCGAGCCCGGCCCGGACCGCGAGCGTCGTCTCCGGCCGCACGCCAGCGGAGACCACGACCAGGTCGGCGGGCAGCGCGGTGCCGTCATCGAGCTCGACGTGGTCCGCGGCGATGCGGCGGGCGAGGCGGCCGGGGTGGGCGGTGATGCCGCGCCCCGCGAGGTCGGCACGGAGCAGCGCCGCCGCGGCGGGATCGAGCTGACGGCCCATCAGGTGCGGCGCCGCCTCCACGACCGTGACCTGGAGGCCGCGCGCGCGCAGGCCGGCCGCGGCCTCGAGCCCGAGCAGGCCGCCGCCGAGGACGACCGCACGCCGGCCCCGGGCGGCCTGCAGCGCGGTCACGTCGGCGCGGGTGCGAAAGCAGTGCACATGGGGGAGGTCGGCGCCCTCGGTCGGCGGGACGAAGGGGCGCGAGCCCGTCGCGATCGCCAGCGCGTCGTAGTGGTGCACCGCGCCGCGCACATCGGTGACCGTACGCGCGGCGGTGTCGACGCTCGTCGCCGGACAGCTGACGCGCAGGTCGATGCGGCGCTGCGTGTACCAGCCGCGCGAGCGCAGCTCGAGATCGCCGGGGCCGACCTCGCCGGCCAGCAGCTTGGACAGCAGGATGCGGTTGTAGACCGGCTCGGGCTCCTCGCCGAGCATGACGATGCGCGCGTGGGCGTCGCGGCGCAGCACCTCTTCGGCGACGGCGAGGCCGGCCATCCCGGTGCCGACGATCACGACCCGGCGACCCGGCCGGGCGGCCCGCAGCGCGCGGACGGGCTCCAGCCGCACCGCGACGGCCTTGAGCTCGGGCTGCTTGGAGGTCGGGTCGACCGCGGCGATCGTCAGAGCGTTGAGCGCCCCCGCCCCGGCCGGCGCGTGCAGGGCGCCGAAGTGAAATGGCGCGAACGCGACGCCGCGCGGCAGGCTGGCATCGAGGACGAGCCGCAGGCCCGCCACGCCTCGGCGCGAGCGGATTCGCACCTCGTCGCCGTCGGCGAGCGCGCCGGCGTCCTCGGGATGGACGCTGACCTCCGGGGCGCCGGCGGCGGCGCGCAGCGCGCGTGACTTGCCGGTCCGACTCATGGTGTGCCACTGGTCCGCGAGGCGCCCGGTGGTGAGCAGCAGCGGCCAGTCGGCGTCGACCGGATCGGCGAGGGCTGCGTGGGGCGTCGCGGCGAAGCGCGCGCGCCCGTCCGGCGTGTGCGCCCGGCGGTCGGAGTACAGGCGCTCGGTCGTTGTACCGTCCGGCCCCGCCGGGGCCGGCCACTGCACGCTGCCCTCGCGCTCCAGGCGCTCGTGCGAGATGCCGGAGACGTCGCAGGGGCGCCCTGCGGTGCAGGCGGCGAACTCGTCGTAGACCTCGGCCGGCGACGACCACGCGAAGGCCGCGCCGTGGCCGAGCCTGGCCGCCAGGCCGGCGTAGATCGCCCAGTCCGGACGCGCCTCTCCCGGGGGCTTGACCAGCCGGCGGACAAGCCCCACGCGCCGCTCGGAGTTGGTCATCGTCCCCTGCTTCTCCGGCCACGCCGCGGCGGGCAGGACGGCGTGGGCGAGCGCCGAGGTCTCCGTCGGGTGGTGGCAGTCCTGCACCACAAGCAGCTCCGCCCGCTCGAGCGCCTCGCGCACGCGCCCGCCGTCGGGAAGGGAGACGATCGGGTTCGTGGCCGCGACCAGCACGGCGCGAACGCGGCCGTCGAGCAGGGCGTCGACGAGCTCGGTCGCGGTCAGCCCCGGGCGCTCGGGCAGGCCGTCGACGCCCCAATGGGCGGCCATCGCCGCGCGGTCGTCCGGGTCGTCGACGCGGCGGTAGCCGGGCAGCAGGTGGGCGAGACCGCCGACCTCCCGCCCACCCATGGCGTTGGGCTGGCCGGTCAGCGAGAGCGGGCCGCACCCCGGCCGGCCGAGGTTTCCCGTCGCCAGGCAGAGGTTGATCAGCGCCCGGTTCTTGAGCGTCCCGACGGTGGACTGGTTGGCGCCCATCGACCACAGCGTCATCGCGGCGCCGGCCGCGCCGAAGCGCTCCGCGGCGCGCACGATGTCCTCGGCCGGGACGCCGCAGACCTCGGCCGCCCGCGCCGGGGTCCATTCCGCCGCGGCGGCCAGCGCCGCGCCGAACCCCGTCGTGTGCTGGGCCACGAAGCGCTCGTCGAGCAGCCCCTCGGAGGCGATCACGTGCAGCATCGCGTTGAGCAGCGGCAGGTCGGTCCCCGGCCGGACGGGCAGGTGCAGGGTGGCGGCGCGAGCGGTCGGCGTCGCCCGCGGGTCGGCCACGATCACGGTCGCGCCCTCGTCCTGGCGCTCGCGGATGCGCCCCCACAGGATCGGGTGGCAGGCCGCGGCGTTCGAGCCCAGCAGGAACAGGCAGTCGGCCTGCGCGAGGTCGGCGTAGCCGGGCGGCGGCCCGTCGGCTCCGAACGCCCCCGTGTAGCCGGCCACCGCGCTGGACATGCACAGCCGCGAGTTCGAGTCGACGTTGTTGGTCTGAACGAAGCCCTTGGCGAGCTTGTTGACGGCGTAGTAGTCCTCGGTCAGCAGCTGGCCGGAGATGTAGAAGGCGACCGAGTCCGGCCCATGCTCGCCGACGATGCGCTCGAGCCGGCCCGCGACCGTTCCGAGCGCGTCGTCCCAGCTCGCCTCGGTGAAGCGCTCGTCGCGCGAGGAGCGCAGCAGCGGCACGGTCGCCCGATCGGGCGCGTGCACCGCGGAGCCCAGCTCGGTCGGCTTGCGGCAGATCTTCCCACGGTTGACCGGGTAGCGCGGGTCCCCGCCGACGCCGACGACCCGGCCGTCCTCCACCTCGACCGAGAGGCCGCACCCCGTACCGCAGTACGGGCAGAGCGTGGGGTGCCCGGCGGCCACCCGAGCATCCTCCGCGACGCCCGTTTCCCCTCAGGGGCCACATCGTTTCGGCTTGATGAACAGCCCGGCCGCTCCTCACCCGCACTTCGCGCGTCGCTCGGAGTCGTCCAAGCGCGCGAAGCGCTCGTCGTCGGCAGCGAGCATGGAGTGCAGCGCCGCCCGGACGGAGTCGAGGTCGACCGTGCCGGCGGCCAGCATGGCCTCGATGTCGGCCCAGTCGCGCGTGCGGTCGAACATGGCCTTGAAGACGGCGAGCGGCCGCTACGTCGGCACGGAGGTCGAGGATCTCGACGACGAGGTGTTCGAGGAGAAGCTCGCGGCCGCCCACCTCGAGCTGCGGGGAGCTGGCGGCATGCGCGGCGCAGCTCGAGGCGGGACTCGACAGCGTGCTCACGCAGCTCACCTCACGCTGACCAGCACGCGGTCGTTCTGGTCAGGCTCGGACTCTAACGTTACCTGCACCTTGCGTTAGAGACGGTTAGTCTTTAGGTCGCCGCCAACGCGATGCGCCTCGTCGACTTGGTCTGCGAGAACCCCATCGTCACGACGCGCCTCGTCGAGGACCGGCTCGCCGTGACCCGCCCAACCGCCCTCCGGCTCCTGCGCCAGCTCGAGGGCGCGGGGGTCCTGACCGAGGGTGCGGCCGGCATCCGCGGGCAGCGGAGATACTTCGCGCGAGAGCTGATGGATGTCGTGACGGACGAGAGCGCGTGACGAACGATTGGCGGGAGACCATTCTCGGTGAGCTCGTCGGTGCTGCGGGCGGCTTCATCAAGACCGGGCCGTTCGGCACTCAGCTCCATTCGGCCGAATACATCGACGATCCCTCTGGCGTTCCAGTCGTCATGCCCAAGGACATGGCACGAGGCAGAATCGATACGACGTCGATCAAGCGCGTTCCCGAGGACACGCGGAACGTCTCAAACAGCACCGCCTAGGCGGGGCAGAGGTCGCCATCGCCGGTGATCGCGTCCTCTGTGTCGGCGTCCGGCGGGAGGAAGTGGCGCTGGAAGCCGAAGGCGTGCGGGGTCGGGCCGTGCGCCTGCAGGTGCGCGTAGCGCTCCTCGTCTCCTCCAGCGACGGGAGATGGCCGGCGGGCACTCACCAGAGCGCGTTGACGAGGTCGACCTTGTCGAAGAACTCGCGTCGCCGGCGCATGATGGCCAGGTGGGCCGGGTCGCGGAAGACGAAGTCGCGCAGCGCCTCCAGCGACTCCCAGACGGACAGATTGACCCAAGGGGGCTTCGCCCCCTTACAGACGCTTCGCGGTCTCAACCCCCAGTTACGGTCGAAGGACGGCAGCGCGGTTGCGTCGCCCTCCTCGGTCTGCAGGCGCCAGACGAAGCCGGGCGCGGAGTCCGCGTTCGCGTTGACGGCAACGAGCGCGTCCATGAAGGGCGCGAGCTGCGGCGAGTCCAAGGGACCCCTGGTCCGGCCGAAATTCGGCTGCGCGAGATGGAACGTCATCGGCGCGACCCTACCCGCCGGCGAGGACCGTGATGAAGCCCTCCGCGCGAAGAAGCTCGACGACGGCCTCGCGGTGGTCGCCCTGCAGCTCGATGACGCCGTCCTTGACCGCCCCGCCGACGCCGCAGCGCTTCTTGAGCCTCCCCGCGAGCAGCTTGAGCTCGTCGTTCTTCACGGGCACGCCGGTCACCGTGGTCACCGTCTTGCCGCGGCGGCCGCCGACCTCGCGCCGCACGCGCACCTTCCTCCGGTCTCGGGCTGCGCCCTCGCCACCGCTTCGCTCCGCCGTGAGCCGCTCGCGCTCGCGCGGGTCGCGCGCCTTGCGCAGATCCCCGTCGGAGGTGGAGTAGACGACGCGACGGGAGGACATCAGCGGTTCATCCGGTGCAGGCCGAACATGGCGAGAAACCCGAGGACGACGCCCATGCCTGCCAGTGCCGCCAGTCCCGGCCAGGTGCTCGCGAAGCTCGGTTCGATGCCCTCGACGGTCGCCTGACGGCCGAACTCGAGGATCTGGGTGACCGGGTTGAGGTGGGCGACGTCCGCCAGCCACCCGCGCAGGAGCACCTCGGGCGTGTAGGCGGTGGAGAGGAAGACCCCGAGGAAGACGCCCTGCTGCATGAGCGGGCCGGCCTGCTGCGTGCGCAGCGTGACGGCGACGAAGACGCCGAACAGCGCCGCCACCGCGCAGAAGCCGGCCGAGGCCACGTACAGCGAGACCACGCCGAGGACGCCGCCGGTCAGCTCCGCCCCGATCGCCAGGCCGACGATGAGCACGACCGTGACGGGCACCATGGCGCGGCTGACCGCGCCGAGGATCGGTCCGAGGATCAGCACGCCGCGGGGGACGGGGGAGACGAGCATGCGGTCGAACCAGCCCTGCTCGATGTCGCGCGCGAGGTTGACGCCCGTGGCCGCGCCGGCGAAGCCCGCGCCCTGGAGGCACGAGAGCGGCACTATCCACGACAGGTAGGAGTCCGTCGGGAAGCCCTCGAGGTCAGTGAGACTGCCGAACTGCCCGCTCATCCCGAGCAGGAAGACGAGCGGTGCGATCGTCGCCGGCAGCAGTGCCCCGCGCACGCGCGTGACCTCGTTGAGCGAGCGGCGCCACAACGCGAGGGTGAGCGGCCAGGCGGCGATCATCAGGTCCTTCTCAACCGCTCCTGCAGCGCCGCCGTCGCCAGCACCGTGGTGGCGATCACCAGCCCGACCGCCGCAGCGAGGCCGAGCCAGGGATCGCCGAGCTCGCGGTTGCCACCGAGCAGACCGCGGGCGCCCTCGACCACGTAGGTGAGCGGGTTGTAGACCGCGACGTCGCGCAGCGTGTCCGTGAGCAGCTCGCGCGGGAAGAACGCGGGCGCGGTGAAGAGCAGCACGAAGACGAACGGGAAGATGGACTGCATCAGCGACAGCGAACCGGTCCGCAGCGCGATCGCCGCAGCGAGACCGCCGATGCCGGCGGCGGTCAGCGCAGCCAGGCAGATGGTGGCCAGGATGGCGAGGGGACCGCCTGGATAGCTCGCGCCGAAGACGAAGGCGACCGCGAGAAAGAACGCCGACTGGATGACGCCGAGCACGACCGTTCCGCTCAGGCGCCCGAGGACCAGCGTCGAGCGCGGCACCGGCGCGGCCAGCAGCCGGTCGAAGAAGCCCGACTCGATGTCCGAGGCCAGCGCGATCCCGGTCGTCAGCCCGGCGAGCAGCGCGCCCTGGATGATCGAGCCGGCGATGATGAACGACAGGTAGGAGTCGACCGTCGGGTACCCCGGCAGGTCGCGCGCGGCGCCCGTCCCGCTCGTGATCACGGCCATCAGCATCAGCGGCAGCACGAAGGTCGGCATGACCAGCTGCGCCCGCCGGAACTGCGTGCTCACCGACCGCTTGCTCAGGGCGACGAGAACCCGCCCCACCGGGGCGTAATCAATCACCGTCGGCGCCCTCGAGCTTGGTGCCCGTGACGGCGAGGAAGACGTCGTCGAGCGTCGGGCTCTTGACCTCGATCGACTCGACCTCGATGTGCTCCTCGTCGAGGACGCGCACCACCGGGGCCAGCGAGCCGTTGCCGTCGGGGGCGGGCAGGGCGACGAGGCCGGGGATCGCCCGGTCCTCGGCCTGGACCTCACCGAGCCGGCCGAGCGCGGTCCGGGCGCGCGCCGCGGCCTCGGCACTGCCGACGAGCACGTGCACGGTGGGCTTGCCGACTCGGCCCTTGAGGTCGGCCGGCGTGCCCTCGGCGACGAGCCCGCCGCCGGCGATGATGCCGACGCGGTCGGCTAGCTGCTCGGCCTCCTCGAGGTACTGGGTGGTGAGAAAGACGGTCGTGCCCTCGTCGTTGAGCGCACGGACCTCGCGCCACAGCGCGGTCCGGCTCGTGATGTCGAGGCCGGTGGTCGGCTCGTCGAGGAAGAGCACGTCGGGACGGTGCACGAGCGCGAGCGCGAGGTCCAGCCGGCGGCGCATGCCGCCCGAGTAGCCCCCCACCCGCCGGTCGGCGGCCTCGACGAGCCCGACGCGCTCGAGCAGCGTCGTCCCGCGCTCACGTGCGGCGGGGCGCTTGAGCCCGTGCAGCGCGCCTTGCATCTGCAGCAGTTCGCGCCCGGTCATGAGCGGGTCGATGGCGGCCTCCTGGAGCGCGACGCCGATCGAGCGTCGCACCTTGTCGGCTTCGGAGACGACGTCGTGGCCCGCGACCCGCGCGCTGCCGCTGGTCGGGCGCAGCAGCGTGGTGAGGATGCGCACCGTGGTGGTCTTGCCGGCGCCGTTGGGTCCGAGGAAGCCGTAGATCTCGCCCTCCGCGACCTGGAGGTCGAGCCCGTCGACGGCGCGGATGCCGCCCTTGAACTCGCGCACGAGAGACTCAACGGAGACTGCAGGGGAGGACACGCGCTTGAGCCTACGAGCCGGTTTCAGTGCTCGTGATGCTCACGCGTGGTCCCGGTGTTGCGGCGCGCAACCAGGCGCTCCAGTTCACGCTCGACGGCCGGTGGAGGCCGCCGCCGAGAACCGTCTCCCATGCCTTCTGGACCTTCATCCCCGCGGCGGAGGAGGCCCCGCGGTCGCACATCGACCGGCGGGGCCTGCTCGACTACGACTTCTTGCGCCTGACCGTCTCGCAGTCCCTGGAGACCTTGTCGCCGCGGTCGATGATCGCCTTGTCCTTGCCCTTGCCGCAGCTGACGCGGTCGCCCGGCTTGCCGTCGTTGGCGCTGACGCGGTCCTTGCCGCCGTTGCCGAACAGCTTGTCGCGGCTCGGGCCACCGAACACCTTGTCGTTGCCGCCGCCGCCAGCGACCGTGTCGTTAGCGCCGCCACCGAGGACCCTGTCGTTTCCGCCGCCGCCCGTGACGACGTCCCGACCCGTACCACCGTCGACGCGGTCGGCGTCGGCGCCGCCATCAACGCGGTCGTCGAGGGCGTCGCCGTTGATGTTGTCGTTCCCGCCGTCGCCGCTGACGATGTCATTGTTGGCGTTGCCGTTGAGCCGGTCATTGCCGTCGCCGCCGCTGATGCGGTCGTCACCTTCGTTACCGTTGATGGTGTCCGCGCCGGGCGCTGCGCCGATGCAATAGTAGGCGCCGGACGGACCGGACTCCGGCGGGCACGCGCCCTCACCGAAAAGGACGTCGTTACCGATGCCGCCCGAGATCGTGTCGTCACCAGTGAGACCCGAGATTGTGTCGTCGCCGGCGACGCCACTCAACGAGTCCGAGGCGTTGGTGCCAATGATCGTGTCATTGCCAGCGGTGCCTGTGATGGTCACCGCTAGTGCCACCGAGGAGGCACCGAGAAGGGATATGGCCCCGAGAAGGGCGACAAGTGTTTTGCGCATAGGACTCCTTGAACCCAAAAACGGCTGTTTTGATGCGCCACTGCCCCAAACAAACGTTTCTTGGTCAGGCTACGGCCCGGAAGGTCGCGAAAGCCCTGCCCATGCGGTCAATCTGAACCAGAGGGGCCCAGAAGGTCACGGCGTTGCCGTCGGGGGCATCTCAAAGCCCGGGTGGGCCGAGCGGGCCGCGTCCGCGCGACCGGCGGGCTGCTCCCACTCCTCCTGGCGGCCGAGCGGGGTGAGGTCGAGCAGCTGATAGGAGCTGGCCGTGTCCTCTGCGCCGCGGGCGTAGCTCGAGTAGGAGTGAAAGACGTCCTCGTCGATGCGCAGGAAGACGCTCGTGCCCCGGGAACTCGCCGGCCATCTCGGGCCCCAAGTTGCGGTAGTTGTGCTCCATGGGGCCGCGATCGGGATCGAGGCTGACGCGACGTCAGTTGCGCGCTCAACCGAATTACGACGGTCGCCGCTTGAAGGCTGCGCGGATCCCGTTCACCTCGGGCCGGTCGTCCGTACGCCGACCGGCCCACTCCGAAACAGGGTCTATGAATCCGTTGAATACGGACATGACCTCTCTGCGCTCGCGTATCGCTCTGGCGATCGCGCTGACCGTCGCCTTCTACACGCTTGCGGTTGCGATCGCGCTTGGACTGATCGTCCTGCCGATCGTCGTCTGGGCCGCAGAAGGCAGAGGCAACATCTGGGTCGCCATTGCCTTGATCGGTGCTGGTATCGCGATCCTGCGCGCGATCGTTCCGGAGCGAGCCCGCTTCGCCGCGCCGGGGCCGGAGCTCGGCCGGGACGCACAACCGCGCCTGCGCGCGCTGCTCGACGAGGTCGCTCACACTGTCGGCGACCGTCCGCCCGAGAAGGTCTACCTCGATCTCGACGTCAACGCATCGGTGCTCGAGCACCGGGGCGAGCGGATCATGCTGCTCGGCCTGCCGCTCGTCAGCGTCCTCGCCGAGGACGAGCTCCGCGCCGTGGTAGCGCATGAGCACGGCCACTACGTCGCCGGCGACACGCGGTTCTCGAGCTGGATCTGGCGGACGCGGGTCGCGGTGCTCAAGGCCGTCCACGAGCTCGTCGGCTCCGAGTCGTGGTTCCGGCGCTCCGTGCTGTCGTGGCCGTTTCGTGGCTACGCACTGCTGTTCCTGCGCCTCACCAACGCCGTGAGCCGCCGGCAGGAGTTCGCCGCCGACGCGCTGTCGGCACGGGTCACGTCCGCCGACGCGGCCGGGCGCGCTCTGCGCCGTATCAATGCCGTCGCGCCGTTGTGGGACATGTTCTGGAACGAGGACGTGGTGCCCATGCTGCAGAGCCGCCGCCGGCCGCCACTTTCGGCCGGTCTGGTGCGGATGCTGACCGGTCGCGCGATCAGCGGGGTCCTGGAGACACCCGTGCCGGGCGATATGGCGGCGGGGGAGCCAGACCCCTATGCGAGCCATCCGACGCTCGGCCAGCGCCTGGAGGCGCTCGGCGTGCCCGTGGACCCGAGCGTCCCGTCCAAGCCGGAGAAGACGGCCATCACGCTGCTCGACGACGTCGCGGAGCTCGAGCGCCAGCTACTCGAGACCCAGTTCGGCCAGGAGGTGCGCGGGCTCGAGGTCGCGGACTGGCAGGACGCGGCGGAGGTGCACCACTCCGTGTTGCAGCAGGACGTCGAGCGGTTCGGAGCGGTGCTCGGTTCCCGCACGCTCGGCGAAGCCGGCGAGGCGGCGGCTGCACTCGCCGACCTGCGTGAGCCTCTGCGGGCGGCCGCGGGCGCGGACGCAGACGTGCCGGCCGAGGACCTCGACGGGCTGGCGCTCCGGGTGCTGGGCGCCGCGGTCGCCTGCGCGGCGGTCCGCGCCGGCGCCGAGCTCAGCGCGCTTCCGGGAGAGCCGCTGCTGCTGCGTACCGCCGCCGGGGAGCTCGACGTCTGGGGCCGCCTGACCCCGATCGCCACCGGAGCGCAGCCGCCCGCCGAGTGGACGGCACAGCCCGTCGTCGCTGCGTTGCGGGCCGAGCCCTTGGTGCAGACCGCTACGTGAGCGCGGGGTCGGGGAGAGGGAAGAGGGTCAGGAAGCGCTCGGCCACCGCCCGGTCGCCGGTCACGCGCAGTCCGGTGTCTGCAACGGCGAGGCGACCGTGGGCGACGCCGAGCAGCTCGCCGGGGTCGCCCTCGATGACGGTGTCGGGCGTGTCCCAGCCGCCCTGCTCGAGCACGAGGTCGCCCTCGTGGACGCGCGCCCGGTAGATCGGGCCGCCGTCCAGGCGCAGCTCGACGCGCGCGGAGAAGCCCTCTGCGCGGTCGGCCGCGAACAGCGTGCGCAGGGAGAGAATGTGAGCGTCGAAGCTCATCGTCATCGCACAGTCGGCGCCGATGGGGAGATGCGAGCCGAAGTTGCCGAGGGCCATCACGACGGGTTCGAGCCGCGCGCCGAGTTCCGTGAGCTCGTAGACCTGCGCGGCGCTCGGGGGCGGCAGCTGCCGCTTGGCCAGCAGGCCCGCACCGGTCAGATCGCGCAGGCGCTGGGCGAGCACGTCGGGGCCGATCGCCGGCAGGCCGGTGCGTAGGTCGGTGAACCGCTTCGGACCCAGCAGCAGCTCCCGGGCGATCATCAGGCTCCAGCGCTCTCCGACCAGGTCCAGGGCACGCGCGACGCCGCAGACGTCCCCGTAGCTTCGTTTCCTCGCCTCCACTGAGTGCAGTGTAGTGACTTATCCAACTGGCGAGTTGGAAGATCCAATCACTGTGCTACGGTCCTTCGCATGACCGACCAAGCAACCGACAGAAACCGCTGGCTCGCGCTCTACGTGCTGTGCGCGGGCGTCCTGATGATCGTCCTCGACGCGACGATCGTCAACGTCGCCCTGCCCTCGATCCAGGACGACCTCGGGTTCTCCTCGTCGAGTCTTTCGTGGGTCGTCAACGCCTACCTGATCCCCTTCGGCGGGCTGCTGCTGCTGGCGGGGCGCTTCGGTGATCTGATCGGCCAGCGCAAGGTGTTCCTCGGCGGGCTCGCGGTCTTCGCCACAGCGTCGCTGCTGTGCGCGGTCGCGCAGACCCAGGAGATGCTGATCGTCGCTCGCTTCATCCAGGGAGCCGGCGGGGCTGCCGCCTCTGCGGTCGTGCTCGGGATGATCGTGACGATGTTCCCTGAGCCGGGCGAGCAGGCCAAGGCCATCGGCGTCTACGGCTTCGTCGCCTCGGCGGGCGGGTCGATCGGCCTGCTGGCCGGCGGCGCGCTGACCGAGGCGATCTCCTGGCACTGGATCTTCTTCATCAACGTCCCGATCGGCATCGCGACCGCGGTGCTGGCGCTGCGGCTCGTCGACGGGCGCCCGGGCCTCGGCATGGCCGGCGGCGCCGACATCCCCGGCGCAGTGCTGTGCACGGCCGGGCTGATGATCGGCGTCTACGCGATCATCGGCGTCGCCGAGGAGGGCTGGCTGGCCTTCCGCACGCTCGGGTTGCTGGCGGTCTCCGTCGTGCTCGTCGCCGCGTTCGTGGTGCGCCAGGCGCGGATCTCCAACCCGCTGATGCCGCTGCGCCTGTTCCGGGTGCGCACGGTCACCGGCGCGAACGTGACCCTGGCGCTCGTCGTCGCGGGCATGTTCGCGATGTTCTTCCTCGGCGCGCTGTACCTGCAGCGCGTGCTCGGCTACAGCCCGCTCGAGGTCGGCCTAGCCTTCCTGCCCTCGACCATCGTCATGGGCACGATCTCCCTGCGCTACACGGAGCGGTTGGTCACGCGCTTCGGCGCGGCGAGGGTCGCGGTGCCGGGCATCGTCTTCGTCGGGATCGGGCTGCTGCTGTTCGCGCGCACCCCCGTCGACGGCAGCTATCTGACCGACGTCCTCGCTCCGGTGACCTTCATCGGCCTGGGCGCCGGGATCGCGTTCCCGTCGCTCATGCAGCTCTCGATGACCGGCGTCGAGATGCAGGACATGGGGATGGCGTCCGGCCTGATCAACTCGACGGTGCAGGTCGGCGGCGCGATCGGGCTCGCCGTGTTGGCAACCCTGTCGGCCAGCAGGACCGAGGATCTCGCCGCGTCCGGAGAGACCGCGGCGGCGGCGCTCAACGGCGGATACCACGTGGCCTACCTCGTCGGCGCCGGGCTCGTTCTCGCCGCTCTGACGGCCGCGCTCACGCTCCTGCGCCCGCGGCAGGTCGCGGAGGAGGCGCCCGTCGCCGAGGACGAGCCGGCGGAGTACGCGCACGCATGAAGGTGATCCCGACGGCCCGCTCGCCGCGAGCGACTTCTCCGTCGAGCTGGTCGGCCGCGCCACGGCCACCCGGGCGCCTCGCTGATCCTCGTCGACGCGGCTCCCGGCCACGGGCCGGCCCTCCATACACATCCGTACGCGGAGATCATGATCGTGCAAGAGGGGACGGCGACCTTCAGCGACGGCGCCCGCCCACCGACGCGCTTTAGAACGCGTCCGCACCGTCGTGCGGCCTGAGAATGTGATGCGATCCTCGCGTCGTCGCGGCTTCGGTGGAGTCGCCCAGCGGACGTCGGACTCCTACCTTCGCCGGTGGTCGCGCAACGTGCCGACGCACCACATCGCTACGGCGCACATCGTGTGAACGCGCGCTTGATGGCCGCTTCGTCAGAGGGGCGTCGGAGTTCCGCCATGAGAATCAAGGCATCAGTGTCGTACGCCCGAAGAAGGCTGTTGACGGTGCACAGGCAGCGGCGGCGATAGCGGTCGCCAGGGCGCTGCTTTACACACGAATCCATGTAGCCCACCCGGAAGTCGATTTCGTCGCGCTGCTCCTGGGTGAGGCTCTCCCTGACGGTCCCCGCGCAGCTCGATCGCAGTCGGACGTACAGGCGCTGGGCCTGCGCCCCCTCCCGGACCAAGGCGTAGACCGCCTTCCGCATGCTGCGCTCAGGCATGTGCATGAGCTCGCGCTTCATGCAGTCGATCAACCCGCGCGACATGCGCAGGCTGAGGCTGGCGCTCAAGCCCGGTATCAGCGCGCTCAAGTCCGGTATCAGCGTCTTCTGTGCCTTCGCGTTCGCGCTGGCGAACGAGACGCTGACCAGCGAACGCAGCAACCCCGACGAGAGATCGTCGACGCGCCAGGCCCCGTCCTGGTCGGCCAGCAGGATCGTGCCCTCGACGCCGCTTGGCTTGCCCGCCGTCCAGCGGACATGCGCCGAAGCGCGCTCGCCCTGCACCTCGATCATCGAGACATCCACCCGCTGGCCGCCAGGGTCCGCCTCGACTACTTTCCTGCACCCTGACTCGCCGCCGTAGACCTCCTTCATCAGCCTCCGGGTGACGACGCGCGTACAGGCGACCGCGACGTCGTCGCTCACGTAGTCGGTGACCAGGAACTCCCGGATCGCCTTCCTGTCCTTCGCGTCGCCGAGCGACGCCTGAGGGCGCGCCTTCCTGTCGGGCGGGTCGGCTTCAGGCCGCGTCTTCTCGACGCGACCTCGGCGCTCCGGCTCCGCCTCGTCACCCGTTGCGGTGCTGCGCTCACGCTGGCCTTTGTCCGCCTCTGCCTGCGGGGACGCTTCATCACCACCACAGCCCGCAGCGACGAGTGCGAGCAACGTTGCGGCGAGTGCCCCTGCTCTCATCACGATCATCCCGCAGAAGTATCCTACAGGCGGGGCCCGCGTGATGTGGGTCCCGCTCGCAGCGCTTCTCTCAGTGGACCTGGACGTTGCCGCCGTCGAGCGGCTGGGCGCAACCGCGGCTTAGCCGCCAGCAGCCCCACCGCCGCTTGGGACGACAAGCTGCACTCACCGCGCGGCCGCGTTGAGCCGCGGTCGCAGCAGGCGCCCCCCTCGCGTGCAACCAACACTCGCACCCATAACCTGCGCTGCGAACACGCTGGATCTCCTGCAGCGCTCGCGGCGCCCGCTCACCCGCAGGGATCCCGGTAGCGCGGGAGCTCGACGGTCCAGCCCGACTCGGGGTCCGGTCACAAGCCGCGTGGCGCTTGTCAGGAGAGAGGTTCGGAGAAGTCGAGATTTTGGGGTCGGGCCGGAAGCGCCTCCGTCGCGGAGGTGGTCTTGGTCTCGGGTCCTACCGTCTCGACGTTGAGGTCAGAGATCCAGGCCTCACCTTTGCCGACGAGGAGGACGCCGAGGGCGATGGCCTGCGCTTCGGCTGGGACGTCGAGAACCACCTCGTTGTGCGCCCAGTCGGTGGTTGCGCGGATCGGACGGTCCGCCATGTTGTCGAACGCCAGCGGCTTTGTCCCCGCTTGCCCGTCGACGCGCATCCAAAGCCCAACCCTGTCTTCGACGTCGTTGCTCTTCAGCGCTCCGGAGAAGCGGACGCGCTGCCCGCGGTACTGCTCGGCGGAGAACGTCTGCATGAGCGTGCCGAACCCGTCCGCCCGGTCCACCACGGACCGCAGCTCGACGACTGGTTGTCCCTCGTACGTCGCGTCGTCTGCGAGCGCAGGCTCGTACTGCCGCGGCTGACTGCCTGCCATGTGCCATCCAGTCATGGTCGTTCTCCTCTGTGGTTGGAGTTGCTGGTCCTGTCCCACCATGCGGCGGAGCTCCGCGCGGGCGTCGTGCAGGGTGCGCTTGACGGTTCCCTCGCTGAGATCGAGCCGATCTGCGATCGCGCGCACGGACAGGTCGCCGTAGTAGTGAAGGGCGACCATCTGACCCTGGCGGGGAGAGATCTGTCCCAGCGCGAAGGCGAGCGCTCCGGGAAGGCTCGAGGCGCCTGGCGCCTGGAAGGCCTCCGAGGAATCGCTCACGCGATCGCTGGCAAGCCGCTGGAGCGCACGGTCCTCTGCGTGGATCGAGCGCCACCGCGATCGGGCGAGATTCGTTGCCGCCGCACTCATCCACGGATCAAGCGAGCGAATCTCCTCCCCGCGTGCGGCCATCTGCCAGGCCCGTATCAGCGCTTCCTGAACGATGTCCTCGGCGGCCACCCGCTCGGAGAAGCTGCTTCGGAGCCGCGCAACCATGCCGGCAAACGAGTCACGGAGGTACTGCTCGAAGGGGAAGTCGTTGTCTGAAGGTACGATCGCGTCGTCGACTATCTATCTATGTGACGCGCGGGGACGTCCGAAAGGTTGATGTCCGGGCCGAACACTTCCGGGTGAGGGCTGACGAGCGCACTCGCCAACGCACTCGGTGCAAGGACGCCGCATCGTCTGGCGCAAGAACGGACGACCCCGATCGGCGCGGCTGCCCTGGACACGAGGCGCACTGCGCCTATTGACGAGCGCTGCTCTGGACGAGGAGCAGGGCTCCTCGAGCCGGCGCAAGTGCGCACGCCAAGTATCTCCCCGGCGGTGTAGGACTGTCCGCAGCGACGGCGACGAGCTGAATCCGCGGCAATTCGCTGCGTGCTCGTGCAGCGTCGGGAAACGTGATTCGGAGCAAGTGGCGACAAACCCTAAGCGTTGGATTTCGCTCGGATGATGTCGCTACCCCGCGTTGCTGACGAGATCGCTTGACTTCAAGCGCACTTGAAGACTTACTGTCGGCGAATGACTGGAGCCAACGAACGCATCACCGCAGAGGCCACCTCCTGGCCCGGCGTCAGCGCCGGCTACGGCGAGCGCGGGGAGTGGGGCTTCTCGGTCGGCCGCCGGCAGATCGGGCACCTGCACGGCGACCGCGTCGCCCACTTTGGCTTCCCGCGCAGCCAGTGGGAGGACCTCATGCGGGCGGGACGCGTCGAGCGCCATCCGATCGACCGTCCCGGCTGGGCTTCCCGGCGTATCGAGGGGGAGGCGGACGTCGTCGAGGTGCTCGCGCTGCTACGACTCAACTATGACCGCGCCGCCGCCAAGCACGGGGTCGCCGCCTGACGGCGTCGGAATCGACCCCATGGAAGACAAGATCGATCTGGCCGCCAAGCTCGCGCTACTCGACGAGCACTACCAGCCGGGCATCGTGGGCCATTTCAACGACAACAAGCTCGTGGTGGTCAAAGTCCTCGGCGAGTTCGTCTGGCACAAGCACGACGACACCGACGACTTCTTCATGGTCCTCGAGGGCTGCCTCACCATCCAGATGCGCGACCGCGACGTCGAGCTCTCCGAGGGCGAGGTCTTCGTGGTTCCACGCGGCGTCGAGCACTGCCCGAAGGCCGACGAGGAGGCTTACGTCCTGCTGATCGAGCCGCGCGACACCCCCAACACCGGCGACGCCGGCGGCGCGCTCAGCCGCGAGCCGGTCGAGCTGTAAGCGGCGCCTTCCGGTCGGGTCCGCAGTAGATTCGCCGCGTATGAGGCTCGGCTCGATTCTGGTGGTGTTGGCTGCGGCGCTGTGCGTCGCGACGAGTGCGGACGCGCGCGTCGTGCGCGCCGAGAACGTCCTGCCGCCCGGGCAGAGCGGCTTCGTGTCGATCGCCGGCGTGGCCACCGGGAGCGGCTCGCCGCACCTCTACGACCAGACGGACCTATTCACGAGCTTCACGCGCAAGCCGTTCGGCCTCGGCCAGCCGGCGGCGGAGACCGAGACGCCGTTCGCGGGCGTGACCATCGAGCGCGACGCCTACGGCGTGCCGAGCGTCACCGGCGACACCGAGCTCGACGCCTGGAAGGGCGCCGGCTACGCCGTCGCGCAGGACCGGCTGTTCCAGCTCGAGGCGTTCCGCCACGCGACGCAGGGCCGGCTCGCCGACCTGACCGGGGAGGGGGCGCTCGAGGACGATCTCGCCGCTCGCCGCGACTTCTACACCCCTGCGGAGCGCCAGGAGCAGTTCGATCGCCTGCCGACCGCCTTGCGCTCGCGCATCGAGTCCTACCGCGACGGCATCAACGTCTGGGTCGACCACGTCAACGCCAATCCGCAGGACCTCCCGGCCGAGTTCCCCGCGACGGCGACGAACGTGACGCCGTGGCGGACCGACGACACGCTCAGCGTCGGCATCTTCCTCGCCCGCACGGTCCCGTCGGACGACGGCGCCGAGCTGCGTAACCTCGAGGCGCAGCGCTCCGGAACGCCGCGCGTCCTCGACAAGCTGCTGCCGATCTCCATCAAGGGCCAGCGCTCGACCATCCCGCGCAGCGAAGGCCTGTTCGCGCAGGGCAAGCCGCTCACCGCGCGCGGCGCCCGCTCCGCGCGCAAGCGCTCGCTGCGCTTCGTCGGCGGGCTGCCCGAGGTGCAGGACGCGCGCACGGCCGAGCTGCCGCCGGGCCGGATCGGCCGCGTGGGCGGCTCCTACATGTTCGCGGTGCGCAAGCCCGGCGGCAGGGGCGGCATCCTCTTCAACGGCCCGCAGCTGGGCTACTCGATTCCCGAGCTGTTCGTGGAGCTCGAGGTGCACGCTCCCGGCCTCGACGTGCGCGGCGTGACCGCCGCCGGAGCGCCGGTGATCGCCATCGGCCACAACGACGACGTCGCGTGGGGCATCACGAGCGGGCTCAGTGACGACGACGACCTGTACGCCGAGGAGCTCGTGCCCGGCGAGCCCGAGAAGTATCGGTTCAAGGGCAAGGTGCGCGACATGGACTGCCGCGACGAGACCTTCACCTTCTCGGGGCCGCCCTCGGACGTCCTCGGCGGCACCGTGCCCGGCTCGGGTTCGCGCACCGAGCGCATCTGCCGCACGATCCACGGTCCGGTGCAGGTCCGCGCCGGCGACATCGCCTACGCGCGCCGCTACGCGATCTGGAACCGCGAGCTCGAGACGCTAGAGGGCCTTGCCGCGGTCAACGTCGCCGACAACATCAACCAGGTCCAGAGCGCGGTGCGCAAGCTCACCTGGAACGAGAATCTGATGGCGGCCGACTCCAAAGGCAACATCGGCTACTGGCACCCGGGCCTCATCCAGCGCCGCCCGCCCGGGTTCGACCAGCGCCTGCCGCTGCCGGGCACGGGTGAGGCGGAGTGGGGAGGCCTGATCCCGCGCGCCAAGCTGCCCTCGGTCATCAATCCCAAGCAGGGTTACCTGGTCAACTGGAACAACATCCCGTCGCAGGGATGGACGACCGGGGACGGCGAGGCCACCGAGCGCGCGACTGGCTTCTACCACCGCGTCGGCTGGCTCGATCGACAGGTGCGCAACGTGCGCCGGAAGCCGACCTTCGCCGCGGCCGAGCTCGCCGTCCGCCGTTCGGGCACCTTCGCCCAGCAGCGTCCGCTCGCGCGCCCCGTCCTGCGCGGCGCCGCTCGCGGCGCGTCCGGTCCAGGTCGCAAGGTCCTCGACACCCTGCTCTCCTGGAGCGGCGACTACGACACCGTCGACGACCAGAACACCGTCGACCCTGGCGTCGCGACGTGGGAGTCGTTCAAGTCGCTCGCCGCCAGGCGCGCCGTCGCACCGCTCGGCAAGGGCGCCGGCGTCTTCAACGACCGCCCCGGCAACTCGCACGTCTTCGACATCACCTCCAAGGAGGCCTACGCGCTGCGCACGCTCTCACGACCCGCGCTGCGCCGGGTCGCCGCCGCCACCTTCCGCGCGATGACGCGCGAGTTCGGCACGCCGGACCCCTCGAAGTGGCGCTCCCCGCGGGCGATGTACGACGTCATCGCCCAGGGCGCGGGCACACCGCCGGAGCTGCCGTTCTACGACCGCGGCACCTACGAGCAGATCGTCGAGCTCGCGCCCTAGCCCGCGGCTGCGGCGGCGGCGAGCCGCGCGAGGCGTGGATCGTCGGCACCGACCATCGAGATCAGCTCCCGCGTGACGGCCTCGACGTCGAGGGCGTCCGCGGCGAGCATCGCCTCGATGTCGGCCCAGTCCTTCGTGCGGTCGAACATCGCCTTGAACACCGCGAGCTCGATCGGGCCAAGCACCGGGATGTCCTGGCCTTCGAACGGGACGAGGCGCCTGTGGCGCGCCGCCTTGTCGTGGATGGGCGCGTAGTTGAGGAAGACGTCGATCGGGGTGTCGTCCCACCACAGACGTGCCTGACCTGCCGTGACGAGCGCCTGCTCGTCCTTCGAGGCGCAGGTCACGCCCGGCGGGAGCGCCGCGATCACCCGCGCCGCCTCCGCGGCCGGCACGAACACGTTCACATCGAGGTCGCGTGTGCCGCGCGGCTCCTCCGTCGCATAGGCGAGCGCGATCGCGCCGCCAAAGGCGTGGGGGAGGCCGGCCCGCTCGAGCGTGGCGTGCAGCGCGAGCAGGCGCTCGCCGAGCGTCACGCGGCTGTCGGCAGCCGCGGGAAGCGCAGCTCGGGAGCCGGGCGGTAGGGGAGCGCCTCGGCGAGCGCGAGCACCTCCGCCAGGTGGCGTCCGGAGCGCTCGAGCCGGGGACGGCCGACGGCCAGCGAGGCGCCGCAGGCGCCGAGCAGGCGATCCAGCGTGATCACGGACGGGACCTTGCGCCCGCTCTCGTACGCGGAGATGGTGGCCTGGGAGGTCCCGGCGACCAGTGCCAGCTCGCGCTGAGTCAGGCCCGCGTTGCGCCGAGCGGTACGCAGATCGCTGCCGACGTCCACGAGCCCATGATATCCACTCAGGTATCTTCGCCGAATGGCTGTCTACCCGTCGCTGACCTACCGGGACGTCGACGCTGCCCTCGGGTTCCTCGAACTCGCCTTCGGCTTCGAGCCCGTCGTCGTCGAACGTGACGACGAGGACGCCGTCGGCCTCGCCGTGATGCGGCACGGCGACGGCATGATCCTGATCCAGCCGGAGGTGCCTGAGGCCCTGCACGGCGCGCACGCCGGCGTGGGCTGGGTCTACGTCGTGGTCGAGGATCCCGACGCGCATTACGAACGCGCGACGACGGCCGGCGCCGAAGCGCTCAGCGAGCCCGACGAGGGGTTCGACGGTGAGCAGCGCGGCTACAGCGCGCGCGATCTGGAGGGCAACCTATGGAGCTTCGGCACCGCGCGACCCGAAGGCTGACCCACGCCTTCGCAGCGAGTGCGATCGGTTACTCCAGCTTGACGGAGGCCTTCTCGATGCAGCTCTGGACCTTCTTGTTGCTCGCGAAATTGCCGTTCTGGGTCAGCTGCGTGAACCGCTTGAGGCTCAGCTTGTCCTCGATGCAGTTGAACGCGCTGCGGCAGTAGGCCTCGGCCTTCTTCGTCGACACGCCTCCGTTCTTGGCCGCCTTCACACACGACTTCTGAAACGACTGCTTGACCTCGCTTGGATAGCTGGCGGCGCTGACGCTGACGGCTCCGACAGACGCCAGCAGGGTGGTTACCGCGAATGCGACGACGATGCTGCGGACGGAACGGCGGTGCATGGGCTCTCCTTGGACTTCGGCGACAGGCCAGCGACATGGTGGCAGGATCGTCGGCCGAGCGGAGAACAGTCGTCCAGCGTTCGAAAACGTCCGTCACCCGGTCAACGTCACACCTGCGCAAGCGCGGTCAGGTACGCGTCACCGGCGCCTGCCCAACGACCCCAACGCCCATGCGACCCGCTGCGCGATGCGCGCGGTGCCCGCCTCGCTGGGATGGATCCCGTCGGAGGCGATGTACTCATCGGCGGCCCAGCGGCGGGACAGGTCGAGGATGCGAACGTTGAAGCGCGCGAACTTCGACGCTACTGCTTCGAGCGCGTCGGCGTAGGCGTGAAGCTCAGGGTCCGATCCCTGGTCGTAAAGGCTGCCGGGAGGCGTCTGCCACAGCGTGATCGGCGCGTCGCTCACCATGACGATGCGTGCCGGACGCACGGGTGCCATCGTGAGGTGCCGCAGCATCGAACGCACTGTGCGCTTGAAGGCGGGGATTCCCGCGTCGCCGTACTTGCGGACGTCGTTGAGCATCGCCTCGATCACCACCTCGTCAGCTGCGCGCGGCTGGTAGGCAAGTACGGCGTCGAGGGTCTGGGAGGCCTCGGTTGCGCCGACGCCGGCGTTGGCGAGCGACACGCCGTGGGATGCGGCCACGCGGTCGGGCCAGGGCGTGATGGCGGGGTCGGGGTAGCGGCCTGCGACCCAGGAGTGTCCGAAGGTGACTAAGCGGACGACCGGTGCGTGGCGGATGCCTGGCTCAGAAACGACGCCCGTGTGCGCCGGAGCGGGCGATGCGACGGTGGCAGCCGCGAGCAGGACCGACAGGATGGGCATCGTGCGGGCAGAGTAGACGTGTTCTCAGATCCAGTGCTCGATAATGGCGGTTATGGAAACCTGGATCACGAATCCGGATATACGCAGTCCAACACCCAGACGCGCACCAAGAACACGGGCGTCTCGACCAGCGACCGCTGACCGCGGCGCCGGCGTCCGGGCCCCGGCCCGGGCGCCTTCGGGCTGCGACGGGATGAGGCCTAGTGGTCCGTGACCGACAGGAGACCTTGCTGCTCGCGGCGGCGGTGCAGCACATAGGCAAAGACGCCGATCGCGAGCGGCACGCCGATGATCGCCGCAGCGGGGATATCGGCGCCCGCCTTGGTGGAGACGCCCAGCGAAGCTGCGGCCAGCACGGCGCCGAGCGTCGTGCGCAGCGCGGCGACCGGCACGTAGGGCACGAGCTTGACGCCGATCCAGACGCCCGGTAGCGAGCCGATCAGGATCGTCCCCATCAACCCGAAGTCGACGTTGCCGCCGACCAGATGCGCAAGCGCGGCCGTCCACAGCAGCACCGCCGCGTGAAAGACGTCAGTGCCCACCACCCGGCGGGGCCGCAGCTTGTAGAGCAGGATCAGCGCCAGGCCGATGAGCGCTCCGGAGCCGACTGAGGTCAGGCCGAGGATGAAGCCGAGCACGGCGCCGATCGCGACCGTCGCGACCCGGCTCACGCGCCGCTGGAGCAACGCCGAGTCACGCTCCTTGGCGACCAGGCCGGGCCGGAACAGCGAGCGGTAGAGGCTGGCGGCGGCGGCCAGCGCAAGCGCGACGGCGACCGCGGTGAGCAGGATGGGCGCGAACTCGTCGCCGTAGACGTCGTCGAGGCGCTCCAGCGTGTAGACGCCGACGATCGAGCCGGGCACCGACCCGTAGGCCAGGTAGCGCGACAGGCGCAGGTCCACGTTGCCGGCGCGCAGGTGCTGCCAGCCGCCGAGCGTCTTGGTCACGGCCCCGTACGCGAGGTCGGTGCCGATGGCGACGGTCGGGCTGTAGCCGCCGACGATGAGCAGCAGCGGCGTCATCAGCGACCCGCCACCGACGCCCGTGAGGCCGATTAGGATCCCGACGCCGAGGCCGAAGAAGATGATCAGGGGGTCCATGACCGAACCAAGTTAGCCGGTGTACAAGACTTGATCGGTGGGATTAGTTGCTTATCGCCGGATCTGCAGGGCTTCCACCCTTCCCGTGAAGAAGAAGCCGGGCTGATCGCCACCGCCGATCGCGAACACGCGCCCCCCGTAGAAGACGGCGCCGAGGCCGTGGCGCGGCGTGGGCAGGTCCGGCAGCGCGCTCCAACGGCGGTCGCGGGACAGCAGCTCGACCTCGCGGATCGTGCCCGCCGGCTCCTCCCCTCCGAGCACGACGGCGCGGCCGCCGCCAACCGCCGTCGCCGCGATCCCGCCGCGCGCCTTGCGCAGTGAGGGCAGCCGCCGCCAGCGCCGGTCCGCCGGGTCGTAGGCCTCCACGACGACGAAGTTCCCCCGGCCGTTCTCGCGACCGGCAAACGCGAGCACCTGCCCGCCGACCGCCGCCACCGCGAGATGCTCGCGGGCCACCGACATCGCCGGCGCGCGCGCCCAGCGCCGGCGGGCTACGTCGTAGACCTCCAGGGTGCGCAGGGCGCCCGAGCCGGCGGAGCCCGTCGCGCCGCCGACGGCGTAGAGCTTGCCGTTCGCCGCGGCGAGGCTGAGGGCGCCGCGCGGTGTCGGCGCCGGCTTGAGGCGCGACCACCGATCGCGCGCGGGGTCGTAGCGAAACAGCGCCGGCACCGGCTTCTGCCCCGCCCGGTAGCCGCCGGCTACGTAGACGCGACCGCCCAGCGCGGCCGCCGCGGCGTGGTTGAGGGCCACCGGCAGGTCGGCGACGCGTGACCACGCATCCTCGCGGAGGTCGTAGCGCTCGACCGCGGCGGTCGTCGCTCGCGAGGTCGCCTCGTAGCCGCCGATCGAATAGGCGAAGCGACCGACCCGCGCGACCGCCACCTCGGTGCGCGACAGCGGCGAGTCTGTCAGCTGCGTCCACTCCGAGGCGGCGCTCGGCGAGGCGAGCGCGGCCGCCGCCGCGACGACGGCCGCGAGGCTCATCCCAGCGGCACGGCCTGGCCGGTGAGCGCCTCGGAGACCTCCCACAGCCGGCGGGCGACGGCTTCGTCACGGCCGGCGTCGTTGGGCGCGACGACCTGCGGATGCCCGCGCTGCTCGAGCAGGCCGTCGGGTCCGATGAACTCCCCGCCGGCGAGCCCCGGCGCGGTCGCCGCGTAGAGCGTGGGAAGCGCACCCATCTCCGGGCTCTGGGCGATGACGGTGTTGGTGACGCGCATCAGCAGCCGGTCGAAGACGGGCGCCGCGGCGGACTGGAGGTTGGTGGCGGCGTACCCGGGATGCGCGGCGACGCTCTTGATCGCCGACCCGCTCGCCTTCAGCCGGCGGTCGAGCTCCAGCGCGAAGAGCAGGTTGGCGAGCTTGGACTGCCCGTAGGCGGTCCAGCGGTTGTACCCGCGGTCGCGCTGCAGGTTGTCGAAGTCGATCTTGCCGATCCGGTGCGCGCCGCTGGAGAGCGTGACCACGCGGGCGTCCTCGCGGCCGTTCATCCGGTCCAGCAGCTGCGCCGTGAGGGCGAAGTGCCCGAGGTGGTTGGTGCCGAACTGCAGCTCGAAGCCGTCGGCGGTCTCGCTCCGCGGCGGGGCCATCACGCCGGCGTTGTTGACGAGCAGGTCGAGGTCTGAGTCGTAGGCGGCGGCGAAGTCGGCGACGCTTTCGAGTGAACCCAGGTCGAGCTCGGCCACGTCGAGGTCGGCCCCGGGCGCGTCACGCTGGATCTGCGCTGCGGCGTCGCCACCCTTGGCCAGGTTGCGACACGCCATCACCACACGGGCTCCGGCGCGCGCGAGCTCCCGCGCGGCGATCAGCCCGATGCCGCTGTTGGCTCCCGTGACGACGGCGGTCCGGCCGCTCTGGTCGCCGATGTCCGCCGCTGTCCACTTTTGCGCCATGTGAGTCAACCTACCCGCCGCCGGTGGCTGGACGCGGCATGATGGGCGCCGTTGTGGACGAGCGTGCAGAGCTGGGCGATTTCGTGTTCGGTTACGGGTCGCTCGTCGGTGAGCACTCCGGCGCGGCCCCGGCCGTGCTGCGCGGCTGGCGCCGGGTGTGGGGCGTGGCCATGGACAACACGGTCGACATTCCCGGCTACAAGCGCTACCTCGCGCCCGATGGCAGCCGGCCCGACGTGTGCGTCGCCTTCCTCGACATCGAGCCCGATCCGGACGCGTCCGTGACGGGTGTCGTCCTCGAGGCCGAGCTCGCCCAGCTCGACCGCCGGGAGCACAACTACGACCGCGTCGACGTCACCGCCGGCGTGGTCGACCCGCCCGGACGCGTCTGGGCCTACGCGGGCCGCTCCGACAGTCGCGAACGGCTGCGCGACGCTCGTGCGGATGGCCGCGCGGTCATCGCCGCCGCCTACGCGCGCTCCGTGGCCGACCTCCTCGCACCCGACCTGCCCGTCCGCGAGCTGCGCCTCGTCCCGATCCCCACCGCCGACGGCCGCCATCCAACCTCGCTTCGCTCGGAAGTCATCGACGGCCGCAAGTGGCGCGCGACGAACCCGGAGCTGCCCGAGGACGAGCGAGGTCGCCTCGGCGAGAGCGGCCCGAAGTGGTAAGCAGCGGCCCACTAGTCGAAGGCGTGCGCGCGCAGCGCCGCCAGCGGGACGTCGTCGAGCGCGCGCTCCTCGCAGGCCTCCACGATGACCTGCGGTGCCACGCCGGCGTCGAGCGCCTCCTTGAACCGGCTGGCGCATAGGCACCAGCGGTCGCCGGCCTGCAGGCCGGCAAAGCCCGGCCGCGGCGTAGAGAGGTCGTTGCCCCGCGCGGCACTGAACTCGAGGAAATCGTCGGTCATCACCACGCAGACCGTGTGCGAGCCGACGTCGTGCGCGTCGGTCTCACAGCAGCCGGTGCGCATCCAGCCGGTCACCGGATCCAGGCCGCAGACGGCCAACTCCTCGCCGAGCACGTTGCGCGCCATCAGCAGCGCGGCAGCAGCGCGTCGTCGCCCGAGATCAGGTCGGCGCGGTTGGACAGCGTGGTGATCTTGGGCGCCGCCTCCGCGGTGGCCCCTCCGAGCAGCACGGCGGCGAGCGTCGCAGCGAACAGGCCTCCTCTCATGCGCCGAAACATAGACGTTCACTCGGCTCGAGGGGTGCACGACGGGGCATGGCTCCACACGGGATGACCCGTCGGGCGGGCCCCCTGCTTTATCGTCGGTCGACCATGGGAAAGATGATCGATTCCGCCTCCGCAGAGATCGCTGCGCCACTGGCTCGCTGCTACGAGCTGGCCGCCGACGTGGACACCATCGCCGAGTGGCAGGACGGCGTCGTCGGCGTCGAGGTGCTCGAGCGCGACGGCGAGGGCCGCGCGCTGGTCGCCGAGATCGCGACGGACGCCAAGGTCCGCACCGTCAAGTCGCGCGTGCGCTTCAGCTACGACGAGCCCAACGGCCTGTCCTGGAAGCAGGAGAAGGGCGAACTCAAGTCGCTCGAAGGCTCCTGGTCTTTCGCGGAGTCCGGCGGCACGACGACCGCCACGTACGCGCTCGAGATCGACCCGGGCATGATGCTCGGCATGCTCGTCCGCGGACCGGTCGAGGGCCGCGTGCGCGAGCTGATGGTCACCGCCCGCCCGGGGCAGCTCAAGCGCCACGCGGAGCGCGGGCGCTAGCCCGCTGCGGTGACGAGCGAAAGCGAGGCCGGATGACCGACGTCCGCTACGAGGTGGACGGCCGCGTCGCGCGGATCACGCTCGACCGTCCCGCCTCGGGCAACGCCATCACCGCCGCCATGCCGGGCGAGCTCGCCGCCGCGGTCGAGCAGGCTGACGTCGACCCGGGGGTGCACGTCATAGTGCTCGCCGGTGCCGGCTCGGGTTTCTGCGGCGGCTACGACCTGTCGGACTGGGCCGAGCACTTCCTCGGCGGCGTGGAGGGATCCGGCGGGGACGAGCTCCTCTCCCCAGTCACCGTCGCCGCGCAGGCGCGCAACCACGACCCCGAGCGCATCTGGGACCCGGTGGTCGACTACCAGGCGATGAGCCGCAACGTGCGCGCGTTCATGAGCCTCTTCCATGCGAACAAGCCGGTGGTCTGCCGCGTGCACGGCTTCTGTGTCGCGGGGGGCACGGACATGGCGTTGTGCTCGGACCTCGTCGTGATCGCCGACGACGCCAAGATCGGCTACCCGCCCGCCCGCGTCTGGGGCTCCCCGACGACCGCGCTGTGGGCGTACAAGCTGGGCGCGCAGAGGGCCGCGCGGCTGCTCTTCACCGGCGACTGCCTGTCGGGAACCGAGGCGGTCGACTGGGGGCTGGCGATCGAGTCCGCTCCGGCCGCCGAGCTCGAGGAGCGCTGCGAGGCGCTCGTCGCCCGCATCGCCCGGCTGCCCGTCAACCAGCTGGTCATGATGAAGCTGCTGCTCAACCAGCAGCTGATGGCCCAGGGCCTGCACACGACCCAGGTGCTGGGGACGGTCTTCGACGGCATCACGCGCCACACGCCCGAGGGCCACGCCTTCCGCGCCCGCGCCGCCGAGGCCGGCTGGCGGGAGGCCGTGCGCGAGCGCGACGAGCCGTTCGGCGACTTGGGGCTAAGGGCCCGTAGATGAATAACTATGCGGTTTGGGCGGGCGATCCGCGGCGCGCCACCCGATTCCTCGCCGATGCACGCATGGACTCCGGAATCGTGCGGCCCCAGGCATCCACGGCTCGCGCGCCCAACGCGCATCTAATTCAGCTTCGGACCCTAACGAAGCGGAGCTGAGGCGAACTCGGCCATCCCGTCGGCGAAGGTGACTCCCGGCGTGTAGCCGAGCTCCGCGCGGATGCGGTCGACCGAGGCGAAGACGTGGCGGACGTCGCCCGCGCGCCAGGCGCCGGTGATCTCCGGCGCCGGGCCGCCCATGGCGGCGCTGAGCGCGGCGGCCATCTCCCCCACGCTGTGCGGCTCGCCGCTGGCGACGTTGAAGGCGCCGGTCTCGGAGGACTCGAGCGCGAGGAGATTCGCCGCGGCCACGTCGCGCACATGCACGAAGTCGCGGCGCTGGTGGCCGTCCTCGGTCACGCGCGGCGCCGCGCCCGCCTCCAGGCGTGAGCGGAAGATGCTGGCCACTCCGGCGTAGGGGGTGTCGCGCGGCATCCGCGGGCCGTAGACGTTGTGGTAGCGCAGCGCCACGGCAGCCGCTCCCGTCTCGCGCGCGTATGCATTCACGAGATGCTCCTGATGCAGCTTGGTGGCGGCGTACACGTTCCGAGGGTCGGCGGGCGCGTCCTCGGGCACGCTCTGCGGTTCCATCGGGCCGCCGCAGACTGGGCACCCGGGCTCGAAGCGGCCGGCGTCGAGGTCGCCAGGCGCACGCGGTGGCGCGGGCTGGCGGCCGTGGGCCGGGCAGGCGTAGCGGCCCTCGCCGTAGACGACCATGCTCGAGGCGAGCACGATGCGGCTGTCGAAGCCGCGCGCGTGCAGGGAGCGCAGCAGCTCCGCGGTGCCGAGGTCGTTGTGCGCGGTGTAGGCGGCGATGTCGGAGAGGTCGACGCCGAGGCCGACCATGGCCGCCTGATGCAGGACGGCGTCCACGCCCGCGACGGCAGCGTCGGCACCCGCGCGCAGGTCGTCGCGCAGCCATTCGACATCGGCGACGTAGCTCGGCTCGCGGTCGTGCGCGGCCGGGTGCAGGTAGTCCACGATGCGGACCTCGTGCCCGGCCGCGAGCAGGGCGTCCACCACGTGGGAGCCGATGAAGCCGGCCCCGCCCGTCACGAGCACGAACATCCGACGCACCGTAACGGCGGCGTGCTCCTGTATACCGCCGCATGCATCTGATGGTCGACGTCGTGCTTCCCGTCCTCAACGAGCGCGAGGCCCTGCCCTGGGTCCTCGAGCGCATGCCGGCCGACTGCCGGCCGATCGTCGTCGACAACGGTTCCACGGATGGCTCGGGGGCGCTCGCGCGCTCGCTGGGAGCCACCGTCGTCGACGAGCCGCAGCCCGGCTTCGGCGCCGCCTGCTTCGCAGGCCTGTGCGCCGCGACCGCCGACGTCGTCTGCTTCATGGATTGCGACGCGTCGCTGGACCCGTGCGAGCTCGCGGGCGTCTTCGGTCCCGTGCTGGCCGGCGAGGCGGACCTGGTCCTCGGCGCGCGCGAGGCCCAGCCCGGCGCGTGGCCCCTGCACGCCCGCGTGGCCAACCGCTATCTCGCCCGGCGGCTCGACCTGCGCGACCTCGGCCCGATGCGCGCCGCGCGCCGCGAGGATCTGCTCGCGCTGCGCATCGAGGACCGCCGCTTCGGCTGGCCGCTGGAGATGGTCCTCCGCGCACAGCGCGCGGGGTGGCGCGTGCAGGAGGTCGACGTCCCCTACCTGCCGCGCCAGGGCCGCTCCAAGGTCACCGGCACCGTGCGCGGGACCGTGCGCGCCATCCGCGACATGCGCGCGGTGCTCGCGCAATGACCGCCGTGATCGTCATCGCCAAGGCGCCGGTCGCGGGGCGCTCCAAGACGCGGCTGACCCCGCCGTGCTCCCCGAACGAGGCGGCCGCGCTCGCCGAGGCGGCCCTCGCGGACACGCTGGAGGCCGTGGCGGCATGCGGGGCGAGCCGTCGCGTGCTCGCCCTCGACGGCGAGCCCGGCGCGTGGCTGCCGCCCGGCTTCGAGGTCGTCCCCCAGCGCGGCGGCGGACTCGCGCAGCGCCTCGCCGCGGCGTTCGACGACTGCGCGGAGCGCGCCTTCCTGGTGGGCATGGACACGCCCCAGCTCACGCCGGCGCTGCTCGACGCCGCGCGCGAACATCCGTGTGCGTTCGGCGCCGCGCCCGACGGCGGCTGGTGGGGGCTCGGCCTCCCGGCCCCCGACGCACGCGCGTTCGCGGACATTCCGATGAGCGCGGATGACACCGGCGCGCGTCAGCTCGAGCGCCTGCGCGAGCTCGGCTACGACCCGGCCCTCCTGCCCGAGCTGCGCGATGTCGACACGATCGCCGATGCGCACATCGTCGCCGCTCTGGCGCCGGAGGGCCGTTTTGCCACCGTCCTGCGCGGCCTTGGCGTCGCTGCCTGAGTCACTCGGTGGCGCGGGTGCGGTCGGTAAGCATCCGATCGCGCCACGAATCGCGTAACGATGGTGTGGAAACCGATACCGGCCCCGATGCACCGGTTCTCAACTGTGCCGGACGCGTGAGCGTCCACCCCGCCGCCATGTACGACGAGCTCCTCGTGGCGCCGCCTGAGCAGGTGGTGCTGCGGCGTGACGACGGGCACGTCACCCCGCTCGCGCTCGATCGCTGGCTCGGACAGTCGAACCTCGTCGATGAGGCGGTCGCGCAGGCCGCGGTCGGCCCGGTGCTCGACATCGGCTGCGGACCCGGTCGCCTGCTGGACGCCCTCGCGCGGCACGGTCACTGGGCGCTCGGCGTCGATCTCTCCCCCGTCGCCGTCGGGCTCGCCCGCCGGCGGGGACGCCGCGCGGTGCTCGGCAGCGTCTTCGACGACCTACCGGGCGTGGGCGACTGGGCCACCGCGCTGCTGCTGGACGGCAACATCGGCATCGGCGGCGACGCGGCCGTGCTGCTGGCGCGGGTGCGCACGCTCCTGCGCCCGGGCGGCTCGGCGATCGTCGAGGTCGAGCCGCCGGGCGCGGGCACGCGCGGCGGCCGCGTCCGGCTCGAGCAGGGCGACGTGACCAGCCTCTGGTTTCCGTGGGCGCACGTGGACGCCGACGGCATCCGCGAGCTGGCCGATGTCGCCGACCTGCGCTGCATCGGAGGACGGTGGTTCGCATGGGTCGCCTGAAGCCGTTCCCGGACACCCCGCCGCCGGGCCCGTTCCGCGCCGAGTTCTGGAAGTCGCCGCTGCGGGGGCGCCGGCTGACGGCGATCCTCGGGCTGACGCTGCTGGTCGGCATGACCATCGTCCTCGTCACCGGCTTCCTGTCGCACGCGGCGTACAACCCGTCGCTGCCGATGAACGCGCTCGTCGACCCGTCGCGCGACCTGCCGCTGACCTTCGACTGGTTCACGAGCCCCTCGTGGATATACGTCCTGACGCAGGGCCTGCACGTGACCATCGGGCTGGCGGTGATCCCGATCGTGCTGGCCAAGCTGTGGTCGGTCATGCCGCGGCTGTTCGCGTGGCCGCCGGTCAATTCTCCCGCGCAGGCGCTCGAGCGCGTGTCGATCGCGCTGCTGGTGTCCTCGACGATCTTCCTGCTCGTCACCGGCCTCGTGAACGCGGGCTACTGGTACCCGTTCGACTTCAACTTCGTCGTCGCGCACTACTGGGGCGCGGTCATCTTCCTCGGCTCCTTCCTGGTGCACCTCGGGCTCAAGCTGCCGGTCGCCCTTGGCCGCCGCGAGGAGGAGCCCGACACGCTGAAGGCCGCGCGCCCCGGGCCGGTCACGATCTCGCGGCGCGGGCTGCTGGCCTTCACCGGCGCCGGTGCCGGCCTGGTCGTCGTCGGCAACGCGGGACAGGCGATCGGCGGGCCGTTTCGCAAGCTCGCCTTCCTCGCGCCGCGCCGCGAGAGCGGGTTCCCGGTCAACAAGACGGCGGCCGTCGCCGGGGTCACGCCGGATATGACCGGTTCGTCGTGGCGGCTGGCCCTCAACGAGGACACCCTCGTCTCCCGCGAGCAGCTCGCGGCCATGCCCCAGTCGACGCAGTCGCTGCCGATCGCCTGCGTCGAGGGCTGGAGCGCGACCCGGAGCTGGACGGGCGTGACGCTGGCCCAGCTGGCCGAGATGGCGGGGGTGCCCGACGCGAGCGAGGTGCTCGTGGAGTCGCTGCAGCAGGGCGCGCCGTTCGCGATCACGTCGCTGTCGCGCGACCAGATTCACGACTCGCGCTCGATGCTCGCGCTGCAGGTGGAGGGCGAAGACCTCTCGCTGGACCACGGTTTCCCCGCCCGGATCATCGTCCCCGCGCTGCCCGGCGTGCACAACACGAAGTGGGTCGCGAAGATGACCTTCACGGCATGAAGAAGCTCTACGGCAACAACCCGCTGCATCTGGTGGCGCACATCGGCCTCTTCGCGCTGACCGCCTACGCGATCGTGCAGATCTTCACCCTCGGCGCCGCGGCCAACGCGATCGTGTGGCTGATCGCCGCCGTCATCGTCCACGATGCCGTGCTGTGGCCTCTCTACTCCGGAGCCGACGGCGCCGGCCGGCGCCTGCTCGGGATGGGCGGGACCGGTATCAACTACGTGCGTGTGCCCCTCGGGCTCTCGCTGTTGCTGGCGATCGTCTTCGCCCCGACCGTGCTCAACAAGGGCGAGGGGTCCTACACCCGGGCCTCCGGCCAGGAGTACGACGGCTACGTGACACGCTGGCTGGTCGTCAGCGCCGCGATGTTCGTGATTTCCGCGATCGTGTTCGCCGTGCGCCGCGCCCGTCAGGGTTGAAGCGCCTTGACCGCACCGTCCAGCGTGACGGCGACCATCTCGCCGGTGGCGTCCAGGGTCACCAGCAGCCGGTCGCGTGCCTCGTCGACCTCGAGGGCCACGGGCGCGCCGGGCAGGTAGGCGCGCCGCTGGAGCGAGAGCTTCGGCTCCTTGCGGAACACCAGCAGCGCGTCCTGCACGGTGTCGGTGACGTAGACGTGCTCTTCGGTCTCGGCGATCGCGGTGGGGCCGACGCCAGCGTCCGCGCGCATGCCGCCGACCGTGATGGTGCGCGCGCGCGTGTCGAGCACGGCCTCGCCGCCGGGCGCCCGCACGACCGGCGGCGCACCCGCCGCGGGAGGCGGCAGCGTGTCCGCCGATCCGCAGCCTGCGAGCAGCACCGCGACAATCAATCCGAGTGAGCGCCACACGAGCCACAGGGTCGCAGGGCGAGCGCGTCCTGCTCGCCGTCGCCGCGGCGGCGGCAGCCGGCACGCTGGGCTGGGGCCTGGGCGTCCGGCTCAACGACGAGACGATGGGAACCGCGCTTTCGCCGTTCGTCATGGCGTGGCTGCCGCGCGCGGATCCCTGGGCGCTGCTCGCGGTGCCGATGGTCGCGGCGGCGGCCGCGCTCGCGCCGCGGCTGCTGGCGCTGCCGGTGCGCGCGTTCGTGGCGGCGGTGCTCGTCCTCGCCGCGGTGACCGGGCTCGCCCTCAACGCGATCCCACTCGGTCCGCAGGGCTGGAGCGTGGTCTTCGACCTCGGTCCGGAGGGCTCGTTCGAGGCCAAGAACGAGTACCTGCCGGGACTGCCGGCGCTGGCGTACGGTGCCGGCTTCTACCTCGACCGCTTCGCCGAGCTCGTGCCGTCGCTGCCGATCAACGTGGCCGGCCACCCGCCCGGCCTCGTGCTGACCATGCACTGGCTCGGGATCGACACGCATCAGCTGCTCGCGGCCGTGTGCGTCGCGGCGGTGGCGGCGACCGCTCCGCTCTCCTACGCGCTCGCGCGCGCGTGCGGGATCGCCGAGGACCGCGCGCGCATCGCCGGGGTGCTGGCCGCCTTCTCCCCGGGCTTGCTGCTCTTCGGGATCAGCTCGGTGGACGCGATCCTCGCCGCGATGGGCGCCGGCGCCGCCGCACTGATGGTCTGGCAGCGACCCGCCGCGCGTGCGGCAGGGGTCGCCCTGTTCGCCGTGTTCACCTTCTACGCGTGGTCGCTGCTCGCCGTTGGCTTCTTCGCCGCGGTCGTCGTGTGGCGCCGCGAGGGGCTGCGGGCCGCGGCGGTGCTCGCAGCCGGGTCCGGGGCGGCGGTGCTGGCGCTCAACGGCGCCGTCTGGGCGGTCGCCGGCTACGACCCGGTCGGCACGTTGAGTGCCACCCAGGCCTACTACGACCGCTCGCTCGCGCGCATCCGGCCGTACGCGTACTGGTGGATCGGCTCGCCGGTGGCGTGGGCGCTGAGCATGGGCCCGCCGATCGCCGCCGCGTGGCTGCTCGCCGTCCGCCGCGGCAACGCCGTCGCCATCGCGCTGGCGTCGGTGGTGGCCGTCGCCGCCGGCCTGGGCTTCACCAAGGCGGAAACGGAGCGCATCTGGCTCTTCCTGGTGCCGCTCGCGTGCGTCGCGGCGGCGACGGTCGTCCCGCCCGAGCGCCTACGGCTGGCCGTCGCCGCGCTCGCCGTCCAGGGCGTCGCCGTCTCGTTTCTGTTCCAGACCCTGTGGTGAGGGGAGCGCGCCCTCGATCCAGCGCTCCTCCTCGCGCTTGAAGATCGGCGCCTCGTCCTTGAGGCGGTCAATGACGGCGCGGGCGCCGGCGAACGCCTCTCCCCGGTGGGGGCCGGACGCGGCGACGATCACCGACGCCTCGCTGAGCGGCACCCGGCCGACGCGGTGCTCGACGGCGATCGCGGTGAGCCCGTGGCGCTCGGCTTCCTCCGCCGCAATGGAGCGCAGCATCGGCTCGGCCATCTCGGCGTAGGCCTCGTAGTCGAGGTGGCTGACCTCGCGGGTGACGCCTTCGAAGGTGACGACGGCACCGGCGCGCGGGTCGCGGACGAGCGCGGCGAGACGGGCCAGGTCGAGCGGCTCTTCGGTCAAGCGGACGCCGCGCACGAGGTTCTCCGCGCCACCCGACACCGGCGGAATGAGCGCCACCTCGTCGTCCGCGCCCACGGCGACCTCCGGCCCCGCGTACTCGCGGTTGACGGCGACGATGAAGCTGCGTTCGGGCAGGCCGGCCAGCGGCGTCGCGTCGAGCGCGGAGAGCAGGTCGGCCACGGTGCCCGGCTCGGGCACCTCGAGGTCGAGGGTCGGCGCGCCGGCGCGCTCGCGCAGCCCGGCGAAGAGGCGGACGGTCAGGCGCATGGCGCCTTCGAGCCTAGGAGTCGGGTGATCGATCGAGGCGCGTCCGGAAAGCCCGTGGACCAAGTCTGGCGCCGCACGAATTCGAAGGGAATCCATCTGGATTTCCGAGGGTTCGGGGGGTGTCAGGCGCAGTGTCCACGGGCTTAGCCTGGATACACCGATCCCGGCGGCCCCACAGCCCCGCATGGCTTCGCCGGGGGCCGCCGGCCGGTCACCCAAAGGGCGCCACCCTGTCGGTGCCCGGCCGGCGACCCCTGACTCGCCCTGCGGCGCCGTGGAACCACCGGTCATCGGTGTATCCAGGCATGGTCCGGGCGTGCCGAATCGTTCCACCGACTCCTAGACTTCCTGCGGAGTGGAGAGCGGGCTCACCCACCTCGACGCGGAGGGCAACGCGCGCATGGTCGACGTGTCGCCCAAGCCGTTGACCGAGCGTTGGGCGCGCGCCCGCGCAGTCGTGCGGATGCGTCCCGGGACCGCCGCCAAGGTGCTCGCCGGCGACCTGCCCAAGGGCGACCTCGTCGGTGTCGTGCGCATCGCCGCCATCCAGGCCGCCAAGCGCACGGCCGAGCTCATCCCCCTCTGCCATCAGCTCGCGCTCTCGCACGCCGACTGCGAGGTGACGGTGGACGCGGAGGCCGGCACCGTCACCGTCGTCGCCGAGGCGCGCACCGTCTCGGGCACGGGGGTCGAGATGGAGGCGCTGACCGCCGCCTCGGTCGGCGCGCTGACCGTGTACGACATGGTCAAGGGCGTCGAGAAGGGCGTGACGATCGAGTCCGTCCGGTTGCTGGACAAGACGGGAGGGAAGTCCGGTGACTATCGCCTCGCGTGAGCCCCTCATCGACGGGCACGGGCGCACCATCGGCGACGTCCGCATCTCGGTCACCGACCGCTGCAACTTCCGCTGCCAGTACTGCATGCCCGCCGAGGGGCTGCCGTGGCTGGAGCGCAACGCCGTCCTGTCCTACGAGGAGATGGCGCGGATCGTCGGGCTGCTCGCGTCGATGGGCGTCCACGACGTCCGGCTGACCGGCGGGGAGCCGCTCGCGCGCCGCGACCTGCACAAGCTCGTGGGCATGCTCAGCCCCGTAGTCGATTCCATATCCCTGACCACCAACGGCTACCTGCTGCGCAAGCAGCTGCCCGCCCTGGTCGCCGCCGGGCTGCGGCGGCTCAACGTGTCGCTGGACTCGCTGGTCCGCGACCGCTTCTTCGAGATGACGCGCCGCGACGCGCTGGACGAGGTGCTCGCCGGGCTCGAGGCCGCGGAGGCCTACCCCGAGCTGCGCCCGATCAAGGTCAACGCGGTTGCCCTGCGCGACTTCACCGAGGACGAGGCGCTGCGCTTCGCCGACCTCGCCCGCCGCAAGCCCTACGAGGTGCGCTTCATCGAGTGGATGCCGCTCGACGCCGACCGCAACTGGGGCCCGGACCGCGTGCTGCACAACGACGAGCTCCGCGCGATCATCCACGCCACCTATCCGCTGGAGCCGATGGGCCGGCAGCGGTCGGGGACGTCGCAGCGCTGGCGCTTCGCCGACGGCAAGGGCACGATGGGGTTCATCTCGCCCGTCTCGCATCCCTTCTGCTCGGACTGCAACCGCATCCGCCTCACCGCCGACGGCCGCCTGCGCACCTGCCTGTTCTCGCTGAACGAGACCGACCTGCGCGGACCGCTGCGCGAGGGCGCGACCGACGACGACCTCGAGGCGATCGTGCGTGCGGCGGTGTGGCAGAAGGAGCTCAAGCACCACATCAACGACCCCGCGTTCATCCAGCCCGCGCGGTCGATGTCCCAGATCGGCGGTTAGTGCTCGGGCGCGAGGATGCGTGGGCGCTGATCGCGGCCCGCGCCCGCGCCCTGGAGGCGGAGATCGTCGGGTTGGACGCCGCCGCCGGCCGGGTGCTCGCGACGGCGGTGACGAGCCCGATCGACATCCCTGGCTTCGACCGGTCGGCCATGGACGGCTACGCGCTGCGCGCCCAGGACACATCGTCCCCACCCACCCGCCTGCAGCTCGTGGGCGAGGTGCCTGCGGGCGCCGCAGGCGACTTCCCGATCGGCCCGGGCGAGTGCGCGCGGATCTTCACCGGCGGCGCGCTGCCGCCGGGGGCCGACGCCGTGGAGCGTCAGGAGGTCGTCGTCGACCTCGGCGACGGCTGTGTGGACATCGACCATCACGTTGCCCCCGCCACCAACGTCCGCTTCCGCGGCGAGGACGTCGCGGCCGGCACCGAGCTGCTGGGCGCAGGCGAGCGCCTGGGCCCGCACACGCTGACCGCCGTCGCCGCCGCCGGGCTCGCCGAGGTCGCGGTCTTCCGCCGTCCGCGCGTCGCGATCCTCGCCACCGGCGATGAGCTCGTCCCCGCGGGCGAGCCGCTCGGGCCGGGGCAGATCCACGAGTCCAACTCGGTGACCCTGCGCGCACTGGTCATCCGCGCCGGTGCCGAGTGCGTCGACCTGGGCACGGCGCCCGACGACGCCGAGGAGATCGAGGCGCGCGTGCGCCGCGGCCTCGCCGAGGCCGACGTGCTGCTGGTCGCCGGCGGTGTCTCCGTCGGCGCCCACGACCACGTCAAGGGCGCCCTCGACCGCACCGGCGTCGAGGAGCTGTTCTGGCGCGTGCGCGTCAAGCCGGGAAAGCCGCTCTTCTGCGGCGTCACCGGCGGCGGCGGCTGGGCCTTCGGCCTGCCCGGCAACCCGCTCTCGGGTGTCGTCAGCTTCCTCGTCTTCGTCGAGCCGCTGCTGCGCCGCCTGGCCGGCCAGACCGACGCCGCCGAGGCTCGTGTGCGGGTCCGAACCACCCGGGAGATCGCCCCCGAGGACGGCCGCACCACCTACCTGACCGCGACGCTCGCACCCGGCGAGGACGGCATCCCGCTGGCCACGCCGACCGAGCAGCAGGGCTCGGCCATGACCCTTGCCCTCGCCCGCGCAAACGCCTTCATCGTGGCCCCCCACACCTCCCCGTCGGTCCCCGCCGGCGGCCTGGTTGACGCGCTGCTGCTCTAACGGTACGTTCGCCGCACCATGAGCGATACCGAGCTGAAGGAACGCCATCGGAAGATGTGGGCGTCGGGCGACTACCCCTCGATGGTGGAGACCTTCCTACTACCACTCGGCCCGCGGCTGGTCGAAGCCTGCGGGATCGGCGAGGGAATGCGCGTCCTCGACGTCGCAGCGGGCACCGGGAACGCGTCGATCCCGGCAGCGGCGACCGGCGCGCAGGTGATCGCGAGCGACCTCACGCCGGAGCTCCTTGACGCCGGCCGCGCGCGCGCCGACGACGCCGGCGTATCGCTGGAGTGGGTCGAGGCCGACGCCGAGCACCTTCCCTTCGAGGATGGCTCCTTCGACGTGGTGATGTCCTCGATCGGGGCCATGTTCGCGCCGCATCACCAGGACGTCGCCGACGAGCTCGTCCGGGTCTGCCGGCCCGGCGGCACGATTGGGATGCTGAACTGGACGCCGGAGGGGATGATCGGCGCGCTCTTTCGCACCATGGGGCCGTTCGCCCCGCCGCCGCCGCCCGGCGCGTCGCCGCCGCCGCTGTGGGGCAGCGAGGACCATCTGCGCGAGCTATTCGACGACCGCGTGGCGCTGCACACGCTCGACCGGGACGTGCTGGCGATCACTGCCTTCAAGCAGCCGCAGGAGTACGTCGAGCACTTCAAGGAGCGCTACGGGCCGACGCTGGCCGCGCGCAAGAACGCCGCGGCCAACGGCCGCGAGGAGGAGCTCGAGGAGGCGATGGCGCGCTTCGCGCAGGAGTGGGACCGCGGCGACGGCGGCGGCGATTCCTACTTCGAGCAGGAGTACATCGTCGCCGTCGGGACGCACGCCTAAGGACGCCGGCCGCTCCGGATTCGCGGCCTCGAGCAGGTCCGAGGCGATCCGGTGGGTGGGATACTGGCGGTGATGGATGAAGAGTCCGCGACCGCTGGCGAGGAGGTGGTGGCCGCGCTCGAGCGCACGCTGAGGCGCGGGAGCGCGCGGATTGAGCTGCAAAATCAGTTCTCCCCCAAGGACATGCTTGACGGCGCCAACCGCGAGGCGTCGTCGAACTCCAAGTCGACGCGGAGCCGGGATGGTTCGCGCTGGCGTCGCCTGAAGCGGCGCTGTTGGGATGTGATGTTGCCACATCTGCTGTCGGGGATCATGCGCCTCGCCGTCCGCTGGATGCACAAGATCGGAGCGCCGTACGCGGTCGCGACCGGCGTCATCGAGTTCGGAGCGCACCGATGTATGTACGGCTACCCAGGCGAACCAGAAGCCGTGATGGTGTCCGGAGACCGGTCCTGGAACGGGACGTCTGGGAGCGCTGTGGACAGCCTGTCGGCCGGCAAGGCCCCGGTGGAGCAACCGTTGTGGCTATTTGACCTCGTCCGCGGCGTCGTGGAAGCCCGGGAACTGCCCGGTGTCGACCGCGAGGGCGGCCGGTCTCGGCGGTTCTCGGCGGTTGCCGACCTCAACCGGGTGGCCGAGGCTGTCGGTCACAACGTCAGGCTGCCTACGGGAACGATGTGGCTCGCTGACCTGAAGCGAATCCCGGTGGAGGTGTGGGTCGACGACGACGGCTACATCCGACGTATCCGGCTGAGGGAGGGACCCGATGACGCCCTGGCGCACTCCAGCAGGTGGTCCAGCACACTCGAGCTGAGCGAGTTCGGGATCGAACTGGAGGTGGATTGGTCTCGCCTGTCCACCCTCCCCACCGGGCCACGTACGCCATAGAGGCTGACCCTCCTCCGCGGCGACTGCATCGCGACCCGGCGTGGCGGCGCCTCTTGCCCTGAGACGGTCAGTCCGCGAGATAGCCGGGATCGGAAGGCACGTCTACGGCGAGCTGCTGAAGTGCCGTCAGGGGAACCCAATCAAGCGCCCGGGCACTCGTCGAGGCGAGCACCACGAAGGACGCACGCCCGTCTTCGTAGGCGCGCAGCCAGTTCGGTGCCGTGACGGGGTGGCGCCATCATCCGCCCGAAATCCAACGCTTAGTGTTTGTCGCCATTCGGCGCGCACGCTCGTCGGGGCGGTAGACGCGATCGCGGATCGTTTTCGGGACTCCCGCTTCGTCTGAGAGCGGCAACGAGCTGTCGCGCCGCGGTCCGATCCCGCTGGTCGTCCATTACGGGCGCCGTGGCGCCGCGGCGGAGACGTCCGCAACCAGGCGAAAGCGGAAGCGAGGTACGGTTGCAAGGGTGGACGTAGAGCGGCTGATATCGAACCTGCGATCTGACGATTGGCTAGTCGCCACTCGTGCCGCGTTCGGACTGCGTCGAGCTCCAGGACCGTACGTGACCGAGGCTCTTGTTGCCGCCCTAGACGCTTACGACACGGCAATCACCGACGCCGCCGCTGAGTCGTTGATCCTCCGCAACGAACCGGGCACGGCTGACGGCATCTGGTGCGCGCTCATTAGCCTCACCGATGACAAGACCGACCAGATCTGGAGCCAGGTCCATGGGCATCGGGACGAGGAAGTCAGCCGTGAGCTTGAACGGCGCTACCGCGAACAACACTGAGATGCTGCTTCGAGGCAGATACGGCAGCCGGCCCAGCTACCGGTGCCAGGCGAAAGCAGCAGTCGCCGCTACAAGGTTGTCGCAGCAGAATGAGCGGCTGCCATTTCACGCCAGAGCCCTCCGAGTACCTCCGCGATCTCGGCTTCAATCTCGGTATCACGGGCGTACTCATCGCCCGCATCCCTTCGCCTGAAGAACCATGCGTAGGCCGATTTCGACCAAGCAACAGCGTGCGCCTCGAGCTCGGTAGCCGCTCGGGCGAGTTCGCCAGGCCCTGCACCGACTCGGATCGCAGCGAGGTACGCCTGCTCAGCCGATTCGTAAGCCTGTTCAGCTACGTCGCAGTCCTTGCCCGACCCCATCCCCGATGTTGTAGCCCATCGGCTTCCGCTTTGAGGCTACAGAAGCAGCAGCGGAGTTAGGCCTCCGTCGAGTCGCTCGACGCCGCCTCGTGGCGCCGCCGCGTGATCTCAGCGGCCTCGTCTTTCACCCGGCTCAGGAGTTCATCCGGGTCAGAAGCCGAGTCCACTCGACGGATCACTGTTCCCTGCTGATCGTCCGCCACGGCCTCCCAGCACGAGTTGCTGATCTCGTCGGCCCTGAACGTCCAGCGATCTGGATCCCAAGCCTTCCTCACAAGCGGAGTTTCTCAGGCTGCTGCTTTGAGGCAGAAGCAGCAGTGTCGCGTTCAGGCGAAAGCGAAAGCAAAAACGGGTACCTCCTCCGTATGCCGACGCGCACCGAAGGGCACCGCTCACGTCGATGGAGGGACATGTCTGGCGCGGAGAAGTACGCCTTCATCCAGAGTCAGGTGTTGTTCTGGGCGCTCTATGGGATCGCGTTTTACCTCGTCGCAACGAACCTCGGGTTCGTTACGGCTGCGTTCGTCTTCGGTGGCGGAATCGTGGTAGCCGCCGTTGGGACGATCTTTGGTCTGAGGCTGCGACGGAGGCGTAATCAGTGACGCTGCTCTGAGGCATAAGCAGCAGCGTGGGTCGATGCCACGATCGAACTCGCGTGCGTGCCGTGCCGATGGTCCGAGGACGAACCGCGGCGGTGGCGGCTAACTGCTCTTTGTCGCCGCCGAACCGGCGATCGTGGCGACAAACCGGGTCTGTGAGGTAGCACGAAGAGCCTTCCGCCGCGGCGACAAATAGGCTCGCCGACCTGATGAGCCACGCGGTCGAGCTCGCCGAGGTTCCGCAGCTGTTCGAGCGCTGGCTCGCCGGCCGGCCGCTGGCGGACCGCTCGCGGCGCGAGTACGCACGGAACGTCCGCGTGTACTGCGCGTGGCTCGCTGCGACGCCTGATCGCGATGGCTGGCAGGGCGACCCGCTGACCGACCCGCTCGCGCGCGATCATGCGGCCCGGGATTTCCGTCGCTACCTGCAGGTCGAGAAGCGCGCGGCCGCGTCGACCGTCAACCTCGCGCTCGCCTCGTTGGACGCGCTGTATCGCTGCCTCGGGCTGGGCCGTCCGCACGTGCGCCGAGACAAGCCGACGCTGGGCGCGCCGCGTGCGCTGGACGAAGCAGCCCAGCGGCGCCTGCTGCGCGCCGCCGAGGGCGCTCCCGTGCGCGCGCGGGCGCTGGTGATGCTGATGTTGTTCACGGCGCTGCGAATTTCCGAGGCTGTCGCGCTGGACGTCGGTGACGTCAGGATCCTCACGCGCAAGGGTCTGCTCGTGGTGATCGGCAAGGGCGAGGTCCAGCGCGAGGTCCCGCTCAACGCGCTCGTGCGTCAGGTTCTCGACGAGTGGCTCGAGCAGCGCAAGGACGTCGCGGCCGCCGGCGAGCATGCACTGTTCGTGAGCAGGACCGGCGGCCGGCTCTCGGCTCGCTCGGCGGACCGCGACGTGCGGCTCGTCGCGGCTGCGGCGGGCCTCGAGCTGTCGGCGCACACACTGCGCCACACCTGCCTCACCGCGCTGGTGCGGCGCGGCAACGATCTCGTGATGGTCGCCGAGCTCGCCGGCCATCAGAAGCTCGAGACGACGCGCCGCTACACGCTGCCGTCGGCCGCCGATCGTCAGCGCGCCGTCGAGGACCTGCAGATCGACTACTGACCACGAGGGAGGGCCGGGTGGGATATCCGAATGACGCCGAGCGCAGACGCCTTGAGCGCTTCCCGGACCGCATCGCCATCGAGGACCTGCGCGCTTGCTTCGCGCTCTCTGACCGCGACCGCGTCCTGATCTTCGACCAGCGCGGGCCCGACAACCGCGTCGGGCTCGCCGTGTCGCTGTGCGCCCTGCGGTTCTTGGGGTTCGTTCCCGACGACATCGCGTCGGTCCCCGACGAGGCGCTCGTGTTCGTCGCCGGCCAGGTCGACGCCGCGCCGCACGAGCTGCTGGCCTACGGCGCGCGTGCGCAGACGCGCAGCGATCACGTCCAGCTCGCCATGACGCATCTGGGCTGGCGACGCGCCGACGACAGCGACCGCGAGCGCCTCGCGGTCTGGCTCACCGAGCGCGCCGTCGAGCACGACTCGCCGGCCGCCTTGCTGGACCTCGCCGGCGAGCACCTGCGCGCCCGCCGGGTAATGCGCCCGCCGGTCGACACGCTCACGCGGATGATCGCGACCGCGCGCGCTGACGCGCACCGCCGCATCGAACAGCTGCTCGCCGACGAGCTCGCCGACGGGCGCCGCGGCGAGCTCGACGCGCTGCTGGACGGCGGGGCCGGCCAGTCCAGCGAGCTGGCGGACCTGCGCCGTCGCGCCTCGCGCGCGGGCGTCAAGGAGCTGCTCGGCCAAGTCAGGCACTACCGCACGCTCGTCGAGCTCGGCGCGACTCGGATCGACGTCAGCGCGCTCGCGCCGGCGCGCCGCCGGACGCTTGAGTCGATGGGACGCCGGATGACAGCCCAGCAGCTACGGAGGTTGGAGCCCGCACGCCGGCACCCGCTCATGCTCGTGCTGCTGCACGCGCTCGTGATCGAGCGCGGCG